>NZ_JAAKGC010000045.1:0-26605 GCF_017591665.1 Aetokthonos hydrillicola CCALA 1050
TAACGCATATAATCTTTGGTAGCCTGCTTTAGCCATTGCTGGCTAATAGAAGTAAAGTCCATTTTATGTGTAGAAGTACCTATTCCTCTTGAAATTCCTAAATTACGTGTATCCCAAATGTCCTTTAAATATTCTGAATCTGGATCTATAGTTGGGGTATAAGCTAAAGATTTACTATTTTCGGAAAAATACCTCTTACAATCTCTGCAATGATACTGTATTCTTTCCTTACCGCTCTTTTGTTTTGTCTTCTGTTTTGTGGCTCTGAAACTTCCGCAATCTGGACAGGGAAATGGAGAAGGTTTTGTAAAAGTTCTACGACTGTTTTCTTGAAAACCTCGCTGGCAATCTAAACATTCATAGACTCTAACATTTTTACGACAGCGGTTAATACATTTAAATTGTAAATTTGTAGAATCACAATCAGGGCAAGATAAACCTTGTGGGATAGGTGGGTTTTCAGGTTTTTTTTGAGAGTTCTCTGTAAAAATCCTATTACATACCTTACATTTGTATCTTTGGATATCACTAGCTCCTTTACCAGCTTTATACAGCTGATCAGTCCCACAGTCAACACATAAGATTAAAGACCCATTATCTCGTCTAAATGGCTCCCAAAATTTAACATTAGTCTTTACAAATTGGAAATTGCAGTTGCAGCAAAGATATTTTTGCTTTCCATCGGTGTGACCATTTTTAACAATTCTTTCCGAACTGCATCGACGACATTTGGTCAAGACATCATCTTTTTCAAGACTATCTGACAAATTAATTTCGGATATTTTATTGATTGTCATTTTCTTGTTTTCTTACTTCTAAATACTGTTTATATGCTGATTTCAAATCGTCATTATTTAAATGAATATACGTGTTAATCGTTGTTTGGATGTTTGCGTGTCCCAACCTTTTCTGAACGTAGGATATGTCCCATCCTTGTCTAATTAAATCAGTACCGTGAGTATGACGAAATAAGTGAGCGTGAAGGTCAATCCCTACTTTTTTACCTAATCTTTTTAACAGTTCCGATGTATTGTGATATTGCATTGGATTACCAATATTGCCACCCCAGCAGTTTACGAATACATAATCACAATCTAGTCCTTCTGGATATTCGTTGATTATATATTCTGTATACAAACTCATTAAATCTTTATTGACATGGATTATATAAGAATTTTTACTTTTTGACCTAGCGTCGTTTTCGTTGTCTGCTCGCCAAATAATGTCAATTTCATTGTCCCATGTTCTGATATCAGAATGTCTTAATCCCAGTGCTTGTCCAATTCTCATGCCTGTTTCATATAGAAGGTAAATCAGAAATTTATCCCGTTTATGCTTACACGCTTCTATTAAATCTTTCAATTGTTCTCTAGTAAGAATTGGTAATAGTCTTTTTGGTTCTTTTAATTTTAAAATCTTACGCCTGACAGGTTTAGTTTTAGCAATCTGATGTAAAAAAGGCTTATAATTGATTCCTCGTTCTACTTGTAAAGTATATACATTTAGTTCCAAATTTTCTCCCGTTCTCTGATGATAGTCGTAAAAATTACATACTGCTGTAATAATCGTGTTTATCGTTCGTTCACAACGAGCTGATTCAAATTCCTGCATTGCAATTACTTGTGGAGATGGACGACGTAGCCATCCGATAAAATCTGCCAATTGACTTAAATTTACCGATCGCCATTCCCAGCCAGAGCCTTGAAGAAATTCCCAATAAAGTTTGAGATGGTTAGCATAATTACGGATCGTATTGGGGGAACGTTCGATCAATTGTAAGTAGTTTAGGTAAGAGTTTAAAGGTTCTATCAGCATATATCCATCATCTAAAACCACCCACGTTTTTTTACCACCTGGAAGGCGAACACGCTGAACTTTCATAATCTCTAAAAAAATGCTTATACATTCTTTTGTATAGCTACTTTGTTGATTCACATCTGTTAAAACATAAACAACGTAACAAATTTATTGGTTTTGTTGTTGTTGTTTACTTTATTTAGTCTTTTTGAAAAACCTCAGATAACGGTCAGGTTGTCAGAGTCGGAGGAGAAGAAGTTCACGAAGTAGCATTCCACAAAACAGGGCTGCGGCGCTGGCTTTAAATTTAATTCTCTGACTACCCTAACAGCTTCTCTTTTCCAAGTGCCGTACCTGTTTTCTGTGAAAATAATACCTCCTCGTCCTAGCCTTGGTCTAGCCTTCCCTACTCCTCTACCTGGAATCCAGATCTGCTGCATTAAGTGAGATCGTCTCTTGGGTTAAAGAATAAGTTTTTACCACATCTTGGTAAACAAATAAAGTATTCTTACAGCGAGCATCTTTCATCTCTGTTTTCCGGTTTCAAACCCGAAAACCCCAAAACCCTTACACAGTAGACTTATTAACCTAGTTCGTTAGTAATCTTGGAAAGCGATCGCGCTCGATAAAGACAATCTAAGTAATAAAGGTAAGAGTGCATGTGATGTAAAACACTTATGATCTTCTACCACTAATGAAGCACAAAGCAAGCGCAGTAAGGACTTACAAGCACTTTTTACTATGCCTGAAACAGGATACGTGGTAAAATAATTTAAATGCTCCTCGTGCAGGTGCGAACTGCCAGGAGCTGTATGTCTGTATAGGAGACACACATGATCAATAATAAAATAATAAGCAGCATACTGATAGCTGCTCTATCTTTCAATGCTGTAAAACCAGCACAAGCACAAGTACAAGCATTGCCATTAGTAGGAGCAGCATGTAGTAACCCAGCTACTTGTATTGTTGTAGGTGCTGTTGTTGTTGGTAGCGTAATCTATTTAATTCTCAAAGACGACTCAACAGGACAACAACACAAATTACCAGTGAATGAGCCAAGAGATGAGGCTTCTGGGAATACCCATATGAAGTTACCTGAGAATATCAGGACTTACGCAACTGGCACAGGCGATCGCTCAATTTTAGTACATATGTATTGCATGACAAACGCATTTTACAATTCTTAAAATAAATTTTTGAGTCTAAGCTTTATATATAAAAACAATCCTCTTATCTCTGGAGTATAAAAATAATTAATATCGTGCGTTGTTGATTTATTACTTAATATGAAGTTTACCAAATTAGATTATTGTCAATATCTGCTGAGTAGCCAAATTAATTATACTATGACTAATTTGGCAGAACATATGAAGAGTATTAGTCATGATAAAATTAACTATTATTTGAAGAATGAAAAGCTAACACCTCGTATACTTTGGGAAAATGTTAAAGAATTAATTGTTACTGACGAGAATGCTTACATCATATTTGATGATAGTGTTCTAGATAAAAGATATTCCGAAGAAATAGAAATAGTTAGGAGACAATATAGTGGTAATGAACATGGTGTTCTCAAAGGAATTGGTCTAGTTAGCTGTATATATGTGAATCCTAAACTTCAAACGTTTTGGGTAATAGATTACCGTATTTTTAATCCTGATGTCGATGGGAAAACAAAAATAGACCATGTGAAAGATATGCTGCAAAACCTTGTATATCAAAAACTTATGCCATTTGACACTGTGTTGATGGATACAAGGGGGTGCAGTACACACTTTAATGCTTTACATCGATAGTTTAGACAAAGTTTATTATTGCCCTTTGAAGAATAACCGTTTAGTTGATGATACTTTTGGTAAAGAAAAATATAAACACGTTGAATTATTAGAATGGAGTAAAGAAGAGTTAGAATGTGGTAAAGTAATCAAGATTAAAGGGTTCCCTGCCAATAAAAAAGTGAAACTGTTCCGGGTTACTGTTTCTACCAACAGAACGGACTACGTCGCTACTAACGATTTATCTCAAAGTTCCACGGATGTTGTACAAGAGGTGTATAAAATTCGCTGGAAAATAGAGGAGTTTCATAGAGAAGTAAAACAATTAACTGGGATTGAATCTTGTCAGTGTCGTAAAGCTCGTCTTCAAGGAAATCATATTGCTTGTGCTATGTTGGTTTGGTTAAGATTAAAGACTTTAGCCTATCAAACAGGTCAAACTATTTATCAAATTAAGCATAACTTGCTTTCTAATTATTTAATTCAGCAACTAAAACGCCCAGATATTCGTATGTGCTTGGTTTGATTTAAATTGCTGCTTGCCACTGCTGCGCCCTGCCTACCATTGGTGCCAGTTGCCTAAGTCTTGAATAATTTTAGCAAGCCCCTCTGGGTAAGTCAAAACTTTATAGTACCTACATACTATCTCAATGGCGAGATCGTCTGGTCAGTTGCGTTTTCATCTAATACATATGTACTAAAATTGAGCGATCGCCTGTGCCAGTTGCGTAAGTCCTGAATATAAAGCAGGTTTATCCTGAAGCACACATCACAGAAATCTTCAATTATGCAGATACTCGAACAGAGTGCAAACAATGGTTTGATCATTTAACCCAAACATTAAGGTTTAGATCTTCTTGGAGGCTTATAATAACTGAAGCTGATGACCCAGAAGATCCAACTGGAAGAAAGAAAGAGTATCAGTGCAAAGCCAGACTATACACTAGTTTCCGCTTCTTCAATGAACAACAGCCAGAAAGAACAATGACACGTAGAAGGAGAAATTAATAATGGTGACAGCTAAAATTAAGCGATACATACCTAAAAAAGAACTTATCCTTTTCTACAAACATACTGGAAGTTCTACTCAAAGAGAGTGGCTCAGAGATAGCAATGGTGAAATATTCTTTATGCTATTAAATGTGGCGGAGTACACTAAGCACTTTAGAGGCTTTCGAGTTGGCAATGAAAGATACAAGATGGGGTATGCAAGCCAATCAATTAATAGCTCATCACCTGAATACTACGTTCTTGAAGAAATCAAACATAGAATCCCTGAAGCATTTGATTATGTAAGGATTCAAGAATATTTTCGGTTTGACGAGGAACTAGTTATACCTAATCAGCAAAGAGTTGGGAGTGATCATATCGAAAGATTAGCAAGTTAAATAAAATGATAAAGCTCCTCGCCCAGATGGGAACTGCTAGGAGCTTTATCTTTAATCCGAGACACATTTGACGCGCTCTCATGACTTCAAGTCATGGGATTCATGCGTAGATCCGCACGGGATGGGTCAAGCAGGCTCACTTTTTCCCTTTAAGCCAACTTTTGATGATTGAGCATTGGGCAAGGTATCGAGTGCAGGCAGGAGGTGAAACTCGACGGAACAAGAGTTAGTGTTACCGCCAGGGCTAGCCAGATTTTTATCGTTTTACCAACAATTGGTTAAAAGTTGGCATTTACAAAGGATCTTTACTACTCTGGGCGTGGGGTTTTTTACCTAAATACCCTTTCTTGTAATGCGGAATTGAAAACAGAGAAAGTGTGGTAATAAATAAATAGAATGCCGTAAAATCAAGGTAGCATATGGAGCCATTGACTGCTAGTGCTTTAGCCATTGGGACTGTGATTGCGACTAAAGCTTTAGAGAAAACGGGCGAAAAGGTAGGTGAAGCCTTATGGGATAAAACTGGTCAGTTTCTCGTCACCCTCAAAAAACACTCTCCCCAGACTGTAGTTGCTATTGAAAAAGCGCCCTCTCAACCACTAGACTATGGCAAAGCTTTACTGGAAGTAGAATCAACGGCTAAGGCTAATCCTGAAGTGGCTCAGGCTGCACAGGAATTGGCAACAGCAACAGAAACTCATCCACCATCAAACTTGGCTGAAATTCTTCAGGAGATAAAAGCATCTGTGGAAAAATCTCAACAATCATACCCTCACCTTCTGGCAGAAGCCGAAGCACCCCAAAATCGTGCAAATATTAACATCGGTGGAGATGTCAAAGGTGTTTCTGCATACGACATTAGCGGAGGAAGTATCACTCAAGGCGATATTAGTTAGAGATAATTAAAGGCCACAAAAAGGTAGACAATGAACAATGAAGTTGAAGCCAACGTAAATATTGGGCGTGATGTTCAAGGCGTTTCTGCGTACAGCATTAGCGGTGGAACTTTCGCTCAATACTTCATCTCTACTAGCGAAGCTGAAGAAAGCATTCATCATCGTCCACTCATTCAAGTCTCTCCTTACCTGGGACTCAGTAAATTTGAAACTGCTGATAAAGATAAATTTTTTGGTCGAGAAGGGTGGATTACTAAACTAAGCGATCGCCTGCCAAAAAAAGATAATGTTCTCCTGCTTCTGGGAGCATCCGGAAGTGGTAAATCATCACTCATTAATGCCGGATTAATCCCTCATTTAAAAGACAATTGGGGTTCATTTCTTAATCTGACTTTTCGACCCGATAAAAATCCCTTTGAATCTTTATATTATTGTTTAGCCTCTCATTATACACAATCACAAGCAGAAATTGCTCGAACAATTGCTGAAAATACCTTAATTAAAGTTTTCCAATCCCTCAAGCAAGACGCTCGGTGGCTTATCTTTGTTGACCAATTTGAAGAAGTTTTTACAACAACTCCTAAATTAGAATGTGACAAATTTGTTGCTAGCCTTGTTCAGCTTATCAACCAGCAAGATAGCTCTGTTAAAATTGTTTTAACAATGCGGGCCGATTTTTTAGATAAATTCAGTAGCTATTCTGAACTTGGACATATCCATGACTGCTATAGTTGCATACTCACCAACATGAGTGAGAAAGAACTACAGTTAGCAATTGCTGAACCAGCGGCTAGAAATGGTGTGACTTTTGAAAAAGGGTTAGTTGACCAAATTATCAAAGATTTTGACCAGCAAAGCGGTTGTTTACCACTCCTAGAGTATACTCTGAATTTGCTGTGGGAAGAAGAAAAGAGAAAAGATAATCTTAAAGAACGAGTTTTGAAAACCAAGACTTATGAACAATTGGGTGGAGTCAGCGGTGCGCTGAATCAGCAAGCCAATAAAATATATAATAAAGAGCTAAATGCTCAAGAAAGAGAAGCCGCAAAAGAAATTTTTCTGGAATTAGTCGGCATTGTTGAAAAACAACCTGTTAGCAGAAGAACTGATAAGTCTCAGTTTTTAGAGACTCGTGATAAAGAAAGCGTACTCAACAAACTCATTGAAAACCGCCTGCTCGTCAGCACAGGGGAAAAACAAATAGCAACAGTTGAAGTCGCCCACGAACAATTGCTGCGCTCTTGGCAAGTCTTAAAAGATTTAATTAAAGATAAAGAGGACATCATTGTTTTTAAAAGTCGATTAACCACCGATGCCAACCAATGGAATGAAATACGAAAACAAGATGAGCAAAAAGCTAACGATGAACTCTGGAGCGGGTTGAAGTTAGAGCAAGTATTAAAATACAGAAAAGACCCAAAATTTCACCAAATTTTATTTGCCAAACCAGAGAGTTTAGAAAATCAATTCATAGAAGCCAGTGTCGCACGGCGCGATTTCCTTCGTCAACAAGAAGACGAACGCAAGCAGCGCGAACTGGAAACAGCAAAAAAAGTCGCACAAGAAGCAGAAGCCAGACGCAAAGCAGAAGCACAAGCACGTCAAGCAGCAGAACAACGCGCGCAAGAAGCAGAAGCCAGACTCAAAGCTGAAGCAGAAGCACACAAGCAAGCTGTGCAAAGACGTATGCTAATCACCTACGGTTTTACGTTATTTCCATCTCTGGTTGCAGCGGCTGTCATAGCATTTCGGATACTTCTGACAACACCATGTACACCGTAAAACTAATCATTTACCGGGTTACCAACTTAGGGTCATAAGTTGGCATTATTCAAAATTGAAGTCGAACTCTTAATTCCATCTTCTGTCAACCATATATTGGCAGTTTATCGTGTAGCACAAATTTTTCAAGAATAGATATAAGGCAGACATGGCAGTAGTTTTCAGACCCGGAGTGCATGATTTGACAAACATCTCGACTTAATGCCAAGAGGGGTAGTTTTTCTGTTTAGGAGAAGGCGATCGCCTTCGGTACTGCGCAAAGAGCGCGATCGCTCCCACTAACGGCTGCGCGAACTAAGTTTTTTATTTCGATTGCGGAATTTAGGACAGAAATCATGTATTAATAAATGAGGATGCCATCAGACCGAGGTAGCATATGGAGCCATTGACTGCTGGTGCGATCGCGCTTTTAACTCTACTTGGAAACAAAGCATTAAATAAGGTAGGCGATAAAGTCATTGATGTGGTGTTTGAGCAAAGCGGTAAGGTAATTAAACTGCTCAGGCTCAAGTTTCCAGATACAGCAAAATTAATAGAAGCAGCAGCAGAAAATCTCCCATTGCCTCCAGGACAGCCAGAGGATATTGGTGAAGCTGTTTTGATAGAAAAGATAGAGTCAGCTGCATCACAAGATCCAGAAATTAAAGCGGCTGTGGAAGCTTTGGCAAGTGATGCACAAGCAGCTGCGAAAGAATATCCTCAACTAGCCGCAGCACTTGAGCAGTTAACAGAGGCAGTCAAAGAGCAACGCCCTAACATTATCAATGAGAACTGGCAAGGAATAAATTTTAAGAACGCAAATCCTACCATCAGTAACAATACTTTTAACTTTGGCAGCAAATGACTAATGAAAATTGGCAGGGGATAAACTTTAAAGACTCAAGTCCTACCATTAGTAACAATACTTTTAACTTTGAAGCAGCTAAACAAAATCCCCCAAATAATCTTCAGTTCACAGGCTCTACCAACTTTGTAGGACGACAGCGTGAACTAACCCTACTGCGTGATAGGTTGCAACAAAAAGGCGCTGTTGCTATCTCTGCTGTTGCTGGTATGGGTGGAGTTGGCAAAACCGAACTGGCGGTTCAATATATAAAGCAGCATGAAGCGGACTATCCTGGTGGTATTTGCTGGTTAAACGCTAGAGAATCAAATTTAGCTGCTCTGGTTGTGCAGTTTGCCCAGCTTCATATGAATTTGGAAGTTCCACAGCAGGATTTTCGTGGAAGGGCGCTGAGCCTTACTGAACAGGTGGAGTGGTGCTGGCAGCACTGGAAACCACCAGAGGGATTGGTACTAATTGTACTAGATGATGTCACAGATGTAAAAAGTTGTCGCCAGGTACTACCAAAAACTAACCGTTTCCGAGTTTTGATGACAACGCGCCTGCGACGATTAGACACTAATTTTGTTGAAATCTCTTTAGATGTGTTGTCAAAAGAGGATGCTTTAAAATTGTTGATAGCTGTGTTGGGTGAAGAAGACCAACGAGTAGAACAGGAATCGCAAACAGCAGAAAACTTGTGTGCGTGGCTGGGTTATTTACCTCTGGGGTTGGAGTTAGTAGGGCGGTATTTAGTAGAAGATCCTGACTTGTCTTTAGCAGAAATGTTGCAAAGGTTGAAGGATCAGTCCTTACAAGATGAGGCTCTCGACCAATCAGAGGAACAATTGCAGGATACAGAAATGACTGCGAAGCGTGGGGTGAAAGCAGCTCTTGAATTAAGCTGGAAGGAACTTCATTATAAAACCCAACGTGTAGGTGAATTATTAAGCTTATTTGCACTAGATGTCATACCTTGGAAATTAGTGGAAACCATAATTCAGTCACGAGGTTGGGAAAAAGCAGACGTGAATGAAGCGAAAAAGCAACTTTTCAAGCTTCATTTGATTCAGAGATTAGCAGATAAAGAGAGTGCTTACAAAATTCATCCCTTAATTCGTGAGTTCCTGAAAGTCAAGCTAGCAGCGTCAGAACAAGCTGATGTTTTGAAACGTGGGTTTGTAGAAGTCATGGTGGCGATCGCTCAACATATCCCCAATTCAATAACTCAGGAGTTAATTAACTCAGTCCAAGAGGCTATCCCACATTTAGTAGAGGTGGCACAAAATTTGACTGACGCAATTAGTGATGAAAATTTATATTGGGCTTTGACTGGGTTAGGTAGATTTTACCTTGGGCAGGGATTGTATGCGCTTGCAGAACCTTGGTTAAAGCAATGTGTATCAGTAGTACAAACCCGCTTAGGAGAAGATTATCCCGATGCTCCCAACAGTTACGAGAGCCTGAGTTTACTCTACTATTCCCAAGGAAGGTACAGCGATGCCGAACTACTCTCCCAAAAAGCATTGCAAATTTATCAACGCCTGTTGAGAGAAGATCATCCCGATGTTGCCAACTGTTACAACAATCTGGCAACACTTTACTGTTCCCAAGGAAGGTACAACGATGCTGAACCATTCGCCCAAAAGGCATTGCAGCTTATGCAACGCCTTTTGGGAGAAGATCATCTCGGTGTTGCCAACTGTTACACCTCCTTGGCTTCAGTTTACGTATACCAAGGAAGGCACAGCGATGCTGAACCACTCTTCCAAAAAGCATTGCAACTCAGGGAACACCTGCTGGGAGAAGATCATCCCGATGTTGCCGCCAGTTACCACTACCTAGCTAATCTCTACAGATTTCAAGGAAGGTACAGCGATGCTGAACCACTCTTCCAAAAAGCATTGCAACTCAGGGAACACCTGCTGGGAGAAGATCATCCCGATGTTGCCGCCAGTTACGGCGACCTGGCTTTACTCTACCATTCCCAAGGACGGTACAGCGATGCTGAACCACTCTCCCAAAAAGTATTGCAATTCAGGGAACGCCTGCTGGGAGAAGATCATCCCGATGTTGCCGCCAGTTACAACGACCTGGCTTTACTCTACCATTCCCAAGGACGGTACAGCGATGCTGAACCACTCTCCCAAAAAGCATTGCAACTCAGGGAACGCCTGCTGGGAGAAGATCATCCCGAGGTGGCCAACAGTTACAACAACCTGGCTTTACTCTACTATTCCCAAGGACGGTACAACGATGCTGAACCACTCTATCAAAAAGCATTGCAACTCAGGGAACGCCTGTTAAGAGAAGATCATCCCAATATTGCCAACAGTTACAACAACCTGGCAGCACTCTACTATTCCCAAGGACGGTACAGCGATGCTGAACCACTCTCCCAAAAAGCATTGCAAATTTATCAACGCCTGTTAAGAGAAGATCATCCCGATGTTATCAACAGTTACGGCAACCTGGCTTTACTTTACCATTCCCAAGGACGGTACAGCGATGCTGAACCACTATACCAAAAAGTTTTAGAACTTTTTGAGCAACAGTTAGGTGTAGGTCATCCAAGAACAATAATATGCAGACAAAATTATGCAGTTTTTTTGCATGATTATGCAATTTTTTTAAGGAACAAACAAAGTGCGAGTTGAATACTCCACAAAAGAGCCATTTTGCTGAGCTACACGGCTCAAAGTATTAATCTCTCGTTGTTTCGAGCAGTGTCCCAGGTAATAGGTTTATAGTCCATTTAACTCGCAGACGATTCTAGAGGCAAATCAGAAGACATTTTGATTTTGATGTTATCGTATCACCAAGTAATTTGAAACCCCTTAAATCGCTTTGTGAAAGGCCTTTTTTTTGTTGGTCTATTTTTCGCTCTTATGTAAGAACTGGGGAAGTGCAATCGCTCCTACCCATAAACTCGATGCTTAAAAGACGACCACGACGCGGCGGGTTCAATACACTCATGAAGGCGATCGCCAGCAGGCACTGCGCACTCGCGCGATCGCCACTGCTTCTGCTTCCACTACTACCACGACCACAATAGCTGCCAGTACAACAACTGGTTCTACATCTACAATTTCATCACAGACAGCGCAGCCAGTTGCGGTGAAGAGTGGGAATAGTTTGATTATTTCGAGTATCCCGCCGGAAACTTACACTGTGACTAATTACAGTAATCCGCAGCAATCCAAGGTGTACACTGTGACGCTTAAAGGGTGTTTGGTGAGCGATCGCACTACTATTGGTAGTCCGTCTAAGTTTCTGGTTAGCCGTCAGGGTTTGACTTTTCCTGTAGATTGGGCATCGCTGACTACGGTTCCATCTGCGGCTATTCCACAGTGTTGATGCTATTTGTATAACTTTATACGCGGGAGTCCCAGACATAGAACTTCGTCTGCGTCATAATGTTGAAATCATTGAAATTCTTTCTACATTGGGCAAAATCGTCCAATGATTCAGCAAGGGTAGATAAAGTCATTAACTGAATATGATTAAAGGTTAACTTATGCAGCAAACCATCTTGATTTTGGCAGCAAATCCTAAAGACACAAAACGGCTGCGCTTAGATGAGGAAGTACGTGAAATCGATGCTGGATTGCGACGAGCCAAACAGCGCGATCAGTTTATTTTAGAGCAGAAATGGGCAGTACAACCGAGAGATATTTACCAAGCAATGCTTGATACTAATCCTTCTATTATTCATTTTTCAGGACATGGGATGGGAGATGAGGGTTTGGTATTTGAAGATGAAACAGGTTCGGCAAACTTAGTTCATTCTGAAGCTTTAGCAGAACTATTTTCACTGTTTGCTGATCGGCTTGAGTGTATCGTCCTTAACGGCTGTTACTCAGAGGTACAGGCAAACGCGATCGCTCAACACATTAACTACGTAATTGGTATGAGCAAGGCTATTGGAGATAGAGCAGCAATTAAATTTGCTGTGGGCTTTTACGACGCTCTAGGAGCAGGAAAGCGTGTTGAATTTGCCTACAAACTTGGTTGTGCTGCAATTAGGTTAGCAGGTATTCCAGAGCAATTAACTCCAATTTTAAAGCGGGGACGTGAACCAGATAAACCTAAAGAGACTAAAAGCCAAATTGTCGGTGATTGGGCATGGGATCGAAGAGCATTTCCTGCAACTATCCGCGAGAATGGAACAGTTATTGGAAAAGATGGGGGGCAAATAATTCACGCAAATTGGCATTATATTGGTGATAAAAAAGATAAAATTGAGGTTGAATGGAACACAGAATTTATTGACACACTAATCCTTACTGAAAACGGGAATGCGTTAATTGGTTGTAATAATGGTGGCGGGGAGTTAGTTATAATTAGGAGAAGTAGGAGAAGTAGTCGAAATAGTTGTTCTGGAAATGTTTCTTGTTCACGAGTAATAGGCGATTGGTCATGGGATCAAAGAAAATTTCCCGCAAGTATTTACGAGGATGGAACAGTCCTTGCCAACGATGGTAGCCAAGATGGTAAGGGAATACTTATAAGGGCAAAATGGACTTGCCATTATCATAATCAAGGGGAGATTAGGGTTGAATGGGAGACCGATTTTACAGACATTTTAACTCTCTCTCCTGACTATAACACTCTAACTGGTGCTAGTTTCCATCGTGGAAATTCTGGACCTTTAGTTGTGACTAGAAGGTAAAGTGACCAATAAATAATCGCATTAACAAGCTAATACTACGGTAAACATGAAAGATTGTGTTTTACTGATTACTTGAAGTTGGCAACAGTAGTGTATCTTCAATCCCAGTGAGAAGAAACCCCAACATTGGAACTGGCGAACACTATTTAGAATTATGAGGGATGTTAGCTCGGTTCTTTCGGTGATTACAACCTTCTTGAAAATTCTTCAGGAACTAGGTTTGTTGTAAATGGGTAATGCGCTTTGGGATTGGTGCTTGTGCTTTTTGAAGCGATCGCCCGATTCGGAATTAGTCGCAGAATAAACAAGGAGTGGGGGAGAAAAACCCCATCTCCCTGATAAGGCGCTAATTTAGTAGCGAGCTACTATAAACTTGAGGAAAAACATTGGTGTAGAGAGAGAATGAATAAAAATTTTGACCTTACTACCAAAGAAGGCAGACAGAACGCAGTAGAGCAATTTGACAGATGGGGTATGCTTATTCCTGGGTTTGCCCCTTTTTGGTTAATGAGACAAGCTTTTAAAGCCTTTAGCCAATCAGGCGTTGATACTCTTAAAGCTCAAAAAGAAGCTGCAATCGAATTGATTAAGGCTGGTAAAGAAAATGATGTAGACGAAATGACAATTACTGTAGATCAAGTAGTAGGTTTAGATCTTGGGAGTGACATTGAAGGTATTCCGATTAAATGTAAAATAGGTAAAAGTGGTCACATGATTATCGAAGTAAAGTACAAAAACACTTAATTTAAAGCGGCTTATCTACAGTTGTAAATTTTTATTTTTACAATTCTTTATATCTAAATAAACTTATATGGAAGGCGTTTGTTAATTCTCTTTTCATGTTGAGGCAAAGCCAACTGAAGTGCGATCGCACTCACTAACGGCGCACATCCGTATCGCTCCCCCACCAAAGCTGACTATCCACCACCGAAGCGAGCACCAGAAACACCATCAAAAAAATGATACCCTGTCAACTTCTCCAACTCCTTAACACTAACCCTATAAGCCCTCCAGTCATAGTTAATCCCTTGCTGGTTAGGCACATTAACAGCAATCACACGAGTATTAGCAGTAATACCAGCACCAGGATGATCTAGTACCACAACCACCTTCCAAGTTGACTGAGGAATCGTGACCTGACCTTTAAGTGTACCTTGGCTACCGTATGTACCAGCAATAATGTATAGTTCCTTGCCAAGTCTTGCTAGCTGGCGACAATAAACCTCTAAACCTTCCCAAGTGTGGCGATTGTTATCTGGGGTTTGGGGCATCATGTTCGTCATGAGGAAGGTTTCACTGTTGTCCTGGGCTGAAGTTGTGCGATATGGAGAGCAGCCTGAGCGTTGCTATCACCCGATGGAATAACGTTTCCTGTGGCGGTGGTTCCGTCTTGTTAGGGTGCGATCCACACAAGCTTATTGTAAAGTTTTATAATACGCGGGAGTCACAGACAAAGGCGTGTGCGACCCGCACAACTTGAAGAATCAACTCATTGACTTTAGTCTATTTTCTAACCATTGTTCTAGGTCAGTCGTAGCAGAGAGAGTGAATAACACATCAGTCAATTCTTCCAATTGCTCAGTAGATAATTTACGAATTTGCTCGATGAGCGGCTGTCCAATCTCACCAAAACGTTGATTGACTAACCGCAGAATTATCTTCTGTTCACCTTCAAGTCTACCTTCCTCTCTACCTGACTCTTTACCTTGCTCAAGAGTTTTTTGTTCCCATTCTACGTAAGCTGTGGATAAGTTCATTATTATCTCCTGGTCTTCATCAGTTAAGTTTGATTGTTTCATGGTGAGAATGCGCCAATTGGCGATAAGTCTCAACGTACTTTGTTTATACACATTAGTGTCTGGAAGTGCCAACAATTCATCAACAGCATTACGTTGAACCTTTCCCTTACCTAAAATCCTCAACCAGAGTGTTCCATTTGTAACTGGTAGCTTATTAACTGCTATGATTGAACCAAACCAATTTTTAGGAAATGAGTAGACTCCATCACAGTTAATCTCTGAGTCTAGTGTAGCGCCAAAACCCTCAAGTAAGTCAACAGATGCTGTGGTAGAGATAATCAATAATTTTCCTAAACCTTTAAAGTCTAAGGACGTATCCTCTCTCCTTGCTTGCCGATTTAGTTCAGCAAAATAGGAGTATAGCTTATTCGCGCACATAAGTACTTGAAATAGATTGGGCTGATTCCGAAATATCTCTATACTGGAGGTCTGAGTTACTAATCTACCAAGTAAACCTAAAGACTCAGGGGGAACAATGGCGGGAGAAGAAGGAGAAAAGAGGATATCAATTTGACGTGCTTCGTCTGTGACTTCACGACTGATTTCTACTTTACCTACAGGAGAAAGAAGCTCTTGAAAATAATCTTTGGCAAAATTGTCATGGGGCGTTCTTGTCATATTATTGATAGGGGATGTTAGCAGGGAATGAAATTAACTCAAAGAGAAATATTGATAACGCACCCTGAGAAAAACTCTAATTCACTGATTAAATTAGTTAATTACTAACTCTAATTATAAAGGAAAATCCTGTTATAAATTACCTAATTAATCAGGATTAATTAATATGAATTTCTTTGAGACTTGTTAAGTATTAAAATTACTACTTTTGCTCAGCTTGCTGCTGTTGCACATGGTTCATCCACTGCTTAATTGCTTCCAATTCCTCATACCCCTGAGCAGTCATAGCTGGTATGTGCTTGACAAAGCTATTAGCAGCGTGATTGTGCTGAACACCTTGCTTAATTGCCCACTGCACACCCATCCACTGCACCAATTCACTTAGCTGTGTATTGTCAAGTTCTGCGGGAGAGTTAACCAATTTTTCAGTTTTGAGCCAATCAACTACCGCTTTACCCTCAATCCCAAGCATTGTACGAATTGCTCTTATCCTGCTATTGTGAGGGTGTTCTCCCGCAGTCGCTACAACTTTGGGAACCAAAGCAACGCGCTGCTCTCCATTGCTGTTAACTTTGTACTGTAGATTGTTCTGTTTTTTGGGTGTGGTGACTGTCAGATTTGCATCATCATCTTCATCAGCAGTCACACAAAGGATGGCGCATAGCGCATAGCGGCGAGCATATGTTAAAGCAGCACCAAACTTCTGGGAATCACCAATTTCTGGGAGAGGGTAAATGCTGGTAATGCACTCACCTGATTCGTGGTAAAGGTGAGTCTGAAGAACAGTTTTGTTACTTTCTAGAGCGGTAGTTTGAACTACTGCTAGTCCATGCTTACCAAGGGCAGGAGTAACAGCGTCTAATACAGCATCTAGGGTGGCGTATTTGTGCTTGAAGTGAGGATTTACCCTGTCTTTTTGAATGTTAGAGAATTCTGATTTCGCCTTAATTAAGGCTTTGATGAGTTCTTGCATTGCCTGTGTTGTCCAACGTGAAAGAAGATTTTTGGGGCGGGATTCACCCACCCCAGGAGCTTTGCCTTATGCGGCTACTAATTCCGATTCAGAATGCGGTTCGTAGTCTTTCAGTCGTTGCCAATCAAGCTTGCTTAACTCATCGAATGGTTTATCTAAAAGTCCTTCAAGTGATGTGGTTCTTAACTTAGGCAGCGTTCCTTGTTTATAGTGCCAACGGACGTAATCAGCGCACTTTGCCCAAGTGTCAGCACGGTGTACTTCGACTTCTCCCACCATGACGACCCAAGGCTGAGTTACAAAGTCGCCGCAGTCATGGCTGATAGTGGCGATGGTTTGACCTGCTATTTGTGCTTCGTAGGTGTAGAAGCCGTCAAGGTCGATAAATTGAATTTCTGGCTCAGGGGCTATCTCTTGGGCTTGCGCTTCGATATGTGCGTCTAATTCTGCCTGAGCGATGGTTTGAGAGTCACTGTCAATGAGAGAATGTTGTTGTAGCATAGATTAAAATTCCTGTGAATAAACGGGATTACTAAGGCGATCGCACAAGTTTTCCAGGCTGGAGCGGTCGTCTTTTGTTGTGCTTAAATACAAGTCTAACTTGTATTTTGCCGAAAATCAACAAGTTATAGAAATATTTATATGATTTATAGTTTTATAAATACAAGTCTGACTTTGGTATTGTGATACTATACTAACAGAAGTAAAGTTAAAGGGTAGAGTTCTATGCCTCAAGCTTTGATTAAATGGAGATTACGAGAGGTCATGGCAAGGTACAACATTAAATCGGTTGACCTGGCAAAAGAGTTAAATATCAGTCCTAATGCTGTTTCTAGCTTACGAAAAGCAAAAACAATGCCGCGACTAGACGGCAATGCACTGAATAATCTTTGTAATGCTTTAAACAGACTAGCTGAGGATTTAGATGAAGAGGTTAGCCCCATGACTCTAATTGCTTATGTTCGTGACCCAGAACCGGAACAACCACAATCGGCATCACCTGTTGAGTTATCAGAGCAACAGTTGAATGGAAATAAGCGAACACGTGGTTCTCACAGTTCAAAGGGGGCAAGCACTCAGGTAGTTTGGTTAATGGTGAACCAGGAAGTTTCGTGAACAACTTGGGTATTGACTTTCCTTCTGAGGCGCTCATCTTTACACCCACACCCCTAGCCCTGATTCCTTTGTTCTATTTTTTGGGTCTATTAGCGCTATCGAGTTTGTTAACACAATACTCAACACAAGGACAGAACCGAGCGGTGTAAGCAAGTTAACAACAAAAATACAAAACCCCCAGTTAATGGTGCTTTACTTTTTCCTTCGGGGGGTAACAAAATAATTATACAAACTATGTTTTATCATACCACATTCCCCTATGCAAGGTGTAGGGGTAAATCCTTGCGTCTACATTACTCCAGGAGATAAGTGAGCCATGATCACAACTCTATCTCCTCAAAGTATATTTGATACTGTTGACCCTGGCATTACCAAAGAGTGGATACAAAGCTTGTCACCAGAACTAAAAGATGCAGCACTTTACAGGCTTTGTAAGACAGTAGAAGCTAAGCCCACACTGGTGGAATCATTCACGCTCAACCAAGTGTTGTATCGTACAATTTCAGGTAACTCTTTCACTGAGTCGGCGGAACATGTCGCTGCTAGAACAGGGTGCGATCGCAAAACCATCCTCAAAGGCTTGAATCAAGCAGTTGAGCAGAACATTTTGGAGAAAAACGAGCGACCAGGAACCAGTACAGAATATTCGTTCAAACCAGTAGAGGAATGGCTTCCTGAGCCGGTAGTCCGTAAAACGGACATCCGTACAAGAAAAGTTGTAGAGTTTCCAAAAGTACAGGATACTGAGAAAGTAGAAACTGAACCGCAACTAGCTAGCAATGATGGGGTAGTCCACGACACGGACTACGAGGATTTTTCAAGCAACACAGACCATCAAGCTATCAGGGTAGTCCACGAGACGGACACCCCTACTATTTGGAGAAGCAACCCCGACGGAAGGCGTTTTTGTCAAATCCCACCAATTCACGATCAAGAAATAGGGGTGGAGATTCAAAGGCAGATGGAACAAGAGGGGCTGACGGCGCAATCTGTGGTGAGGAGAGCGATCGCATTCAGCAAAGTCCCATTAATGCTGCTGGAAATGCTAGCAAACATTGGAAGAAAGCTACTTGAAGGATTCTCCTCAGTAGAACCTGAGTCGTCCAAAAGGGTTGAAAATAAAGTCTCTAACCCTGTTACAGCAGCTATAACACCCATTACCAAAACATTTGATACATCGGTTGAACTGGAAGATATAGAGATAGATGAACTCAGTGATGTAATGACTCAGATTAAATTACAGCTTCACATTCCAATAGAGGCAGGGTTTAAAGACAGTATAAAACGCAACTGGAAAGGAGATACTCACTTTAACAACGCGCTTGCATGGTGTGTGGAAACGGCAGAATGGTTAGAGAGTCAAAACAAATTAGACAGGGAAAGGGTGTTCGGGATGCTGATTAATGCCATGAAGAACGACAAGAAACCTAACAACCGTCCATCATCACCAGAAAAGTTAGAAAATGCTAGTGCCTATGCTCCCAAACAACCAGGACAACAGCCAACCCAGCAGCAATTACAAAAGCTTTGTGAGGCAAAGGAAAAAGGCTTGATCCGAGACTTGTTTGATAGCGCTGGTGATGGTGTACTTAAGGTAATAGATAGGCTTGGGTTTGCGATGCCTTGGTATGAATGGTTGGGGTTACAACCTAATTAATTAACCAGCGTATTTCAATGAAAGTTGGGCATCGAAGGAAGATGCTTGACAAAGCAGCTTGCGTGTTTAAAGAAGGCGCTATTTTTTGTGGTAGTCCTTAAAACGGACACAAACTAATATATATATTTATATTAAAAATATTAAAATAAATAATATTGTTTGCGTCCTTGTTTTGGACAGCCTCACTCGTTATGATGCGCATTCACGAAGTTTTATTGGAAGTCTCCAGATACAACAGGAGAAACCGTGACAATAGACCAAGTTGGCTTCCAGAAAATTGGGATGTTTGTTTAGATGAGGATGAGTTAAGAGTTTTTTATGAGTATGCCTTGGACTTATGGCAGAATGGCGTAGACTTAGCAGACCCTTATGTTCAACAAGTGATTGAAGGGAATTACCAAAACAATTGAATCGGCTTGTGTAGTGACAAAAGCAGTATACTAGCAAAGGTCATTTCATGTATGAAGGCAAGATTGACAGCGAACATGCTACTAGGTTCTTTGTTAGGGCTTTGCTTGATGGGTGGAAGCCTTTGGATCAAGTTTGAGGGGGCGCAAGAGCGATCACTCCAGTACTCGGAATACGGCGGATGAACGAGATATAAAACTTCGTCTGCTCCATACACCCTGTATAATGCGATCGCCTTCCAGGGGCAGCGCTTCATGTTATGTAGTATATCTGTGATTCTGGTGTAAATGAGGCGTTCATGCTTTTTGGCTGGCGTAAGGGTTGCGCTCTAGCCAAAGGCAGATCGCTCTTATGTTACCAAGTTATCAAAAATCTGCCTAAACTGACTTTTATCTAGTGTCTAGGAATACTCTCACTTTTAAGCTGGAGCAGTGATCGCCAATCATCAATATATTCTGCAAGGATTTTTTGAAAATTTTTAGTAGTTTACACATAAAGTCGCCAAGTAAGTGCTTAACGTTATTAATTAAGGATTTAAAGAAGAGATTTTCTTCATTTTTAAGTGAGATATGGAGATTTTTTTATTTTAATTTTAGAGTAAAAGTCTAGATATAGGGAGGTTTGGAGAGATTAAATGATATTTAATGAGAGCAGTTTATCTTTCAGGTTTTTAAATCTTAAATAAGCTAGTTTTGTCTAAAAAAATATTTGAAATAATCTAATATATAGACAGTTATGTAAGTAAAAACCAGTCAGGTCTGACTCACCAAACTGGTTCCTTTACTAAAACACTACATCCTGTGACATCGCGATATGTCTGGAACAAGATGCTGCTCACATTTCAGCCCAAAAGGAGGGCTTTTATGAATGATTATAGACGACTTAAACTCCTGCTTGTAGGGGCATTTGCTCCAGTGGCAATCTTTCTCAGTTGTCTGCAATATACACCAGACCAACCTTTAGAGCGAGCTAACGGTGCTATACATCTGCTAATTAGCTTCTGTGTCTTGGTTGGTAAGGTTGCAGATTCTGTAGATAAATAATTATGTCATTGGGCTAAGATGCACAACTTTCACATCGCGCATCTTAGCCCGATTCTCATGTCCGGGGAGGACAGCCTCTTAATCTTAGGGGCTTGAGTAGCAGACCAACCACCCTAGTGATGGGGCTGCTTAGTTTAACTCCATTGCTACTAGAACCCCTTCCACAACACAAGATATGCTGAGTAAGTAATACATTTTATGTTGTGAGCCTTTGGTTACAAGCTTCATAACACGGCTTGCGGTACTTCAGTTAAGATTGTTTGTTTCCGGTTGCTATGAGATTTTCAGAAATATTCTAAAAACCTCAGATTTATTCCTAAATTCTCCATATTTATTCCTAAAAATCTACAACTAAATATTGTAAAATTTTCTTTTATGTTCGATGTTATTTAAGGTATACTGACTTATTGCTACTGCGAGGAGGATATCTTAGTCATGAGTTTCTCTGAAAAACTTTCAGTTGATTTTTTATCTTTGATTTCAGATGAGTATAAATTAACTGATATGGAAAAAAACGTATTAATACTTCGATTCCATTACGAGCTTGACTATCAAGAAATTTCTGATTGGACTAAGAGTAATCAGGCTGCTGTTAACAAAAGAATGGGGCAAGTATATAAAAGATTTAGTATAGAGGGAGACACTAAAGGTAAAGAGGTTACACTACGCCAAATTTTAAATCAAAAAT
Source organism: Aetokthonos hydrillicola CCALA 1050 (assembly GCF_017591665.1). GTDB lineage: Bacteria > Cyanobacteriota > Cyanobacteriia > Cyanobacteriales > Nostocaceae > Aetokthonos > Aetokthonos hydrillicola. Next base: position 21,436 of record NZ_JAAKGC010000045.1, read on the forward strand.
TTAGAGAATACAAAAAAATAATTGAGTATAATTGTAATAATTCAAACTTAGAAGTTATTGTAGAAGAAATCAAAAAAATTAAGGAAAAACTAAATGAAATTGAAATGTCGAAACAGTTTGAACAAGGATATTCCCTATCAAGAAACAATAATGATTATTTTAATGTTTCAGATTGGAACAACAATATAACTGTATTCATACAAAAACTGATAGAAAAGCTTAAGAATACTCAAGAAGAGATTTCATCACAAGATATACTACATATGTTTCCTATAATAGTTGAGCGAATAGCATCCCAATCAGACAGTTACGATGAGAAACAGATTACCTTAATGTTATTAGAAACTTTGCGAAACAGAGCATTAGATGAAGAGCGCTACCTTACAATGCAGCATGAAATCCCTTTAAAAGCAGAATCTTAACTGAGAGACTATTCGCAGTGCTTTTATTGCTAGTTTGTAGGGAGTAAAGAAATGAATGAAAAAAAAACAAAGTTTCCAGAAATTGAATACAATCTATTTCTAGTAAAAAAATCTCATGAATACCGATTATCTGAGATTGAGAGAAGAATATTTATTATGAAATTTGGTAACAACATAAATATTCAAGAGATAGGAGAACAAACAGGTTGTCAAGTGAAGCAGATTGAAGAGCTTTTTAATAAAATATATCATTATCTTGAAAACAATCAAATGAAACTATCTTCCGAGTTAGATGAAAGCTTGGAAGAAAGACTTGGAAGTTTTTTATTACTTAATTTTTTTGAATCATTAGCAAAGATAAATATCAAGGACAATCTAGATAATCAATTAAAAAAGATAGAAGCAAATATAAATCTTTTAAATGTTGAGTCTTTAGGAGACAAAATTTTTCACAGATTCTTTTATAGAGTCTCCTCATTAAACCAATTTATAGAAGCTCTTGAAGAATTAAAGAAAGAAATGAACACAGGGGATAATTTATTTCAAAACAAAATAATCTTCCAAGCATTCTGTAGAGCAATTCCAAGAATATCAGAACGGCTTGCATCTGTATCACACTTTTCAGAAAGAAGCGTTTGTTTAGACTTACTCCAAAGCCTTGAATCAATCTCCTTAAAAAATGCTTTATCTTGGCAAGAAGAATGTGAACAATATCACAAAAAAAATATTAATAAAACTTTTGATTTTTTTGTGAAGAAATTTTATTTAAACCCGAAAAATACTCTCGATGAACGAGTTCAAGATAAGCTGAATAACAAACTAGAATATAGAAAATCTGAATTGTCAAATCACTCAATTGAAAACATAAAACATCCCTACATTAGGAAAACAAAAAATAGATTTTTGACATTAATCGGCGGCTTAACAGTAGCTGGTACTGTAGCTTTTTCTGTCGGTATTTCAGTTACCCTTAAGACTCCAAGTGAAATCAGCAAACCGCTAGAACAAGTTGCTCAACAACCCAGAAATAGTACTACAACGACCGGAGATGGTAATATTACGGCACCGGAGCTTTCTGGCAGCAATAATCAACTAAGCACTAATGTCAATAAGGCAATTACTAACAATAATAATAGTAAAAAAATCAACACCCATAATTACACTGAAAACGATAACACGCGCCACCAAACTAATAATTGTTCTTGTTCTGAAGCGAAATTAGGTCGAGGCTCGCTTTGCACCAACACTAACGGTGGTAAAGTAGAAAATCACTTCTAGCTTTGTGCATTTTTCTGGGCATGGTCAAGAAGAAGACGGCAGTTTAGTGTTGGAGGACGATTCTGGAAATCACAAAGCTGTGAAACCTATAGGTGAGGCAATAAATGTCTTCAGATGACTTAGTGCAAAGGCGATCGCACTGTGCGAGAGCGCAACCCCCCGAAGAGTGGTGGGAAGACAGTGCGTGATTTAGGATTAGTCACACAAACAAGGAGTGGGGGACAAAAACCCCATCTCCCTGATAAGGCGCTAATTTAGTAGCAGTCTACTTTTTAGCGATTCCACAACGCTACCAGTATAGAGACAATTGCGGCAGCAACGGCAAGTATAGGTTGCCAGAATTTGCATATTTGACGGAAGCGCCAAAGTAAGATCTTAAGCCGTGTTCTTTTAACTGGGAGTAAACTTTTACTCTTTTTGGAGTTGTTCATGGTTAGGATCGGTATACAAAGAAATAATTTGATTCCAGCCTGGTTTATCTGGGCTGTTTTTCTTGTCACAAATAGTGACCGATAGGCAGACACAAAAAAAGCCCCAAATTGCAATGACCAAGGGCGATCATTGCAATTTGGGGCAAATACATTTTGTACATTCAGCGCGTGCGGCATACTACCTCCATTTATGTTTATTTGGAGGCTATTCTTCAATGACGCAAGATGCTGTTCTCAACAGTGCAGCTTATTAAAATGTGATGAGCTGTCAGCATGTTCAGCATCAAGAGAATTACCACAAAGAATGTTTGTGATAATATCAGGTAATCTCATTCAAGAGTTACCTTTGCGTCATTTAAAACGCCTCTTATGATACCGAACACGCCAACGCTCCCTAAAATTCTGGTCGGGCTGCCTTTACCTAGTAAGGGTGCAGTGGCATGGTCGCCTAGTTGCCCTAGCCGGGAGGGGCGTAAAACGAGGGGGCAACCCAAAGAAACCCTCTCCTTTTCTCGTGGATTATAAAAATACCCAGCTAGAAATAAGTATAGCAAAAAAAGTCCTTTAGTTGAAACAATGAACTTTTTACAGTCTTTTTTTTCACGAATTAATCAGCATTCCAGAAATCGGATACCTGGCACCGGCGGCTGATAGCAGTTTGAATGAAGCGCGATCGCCCTACTGACTATCCACCACATCACTCGCACCAGCAACACCGTCAAAAAAATGATACCCCGTCAACCCCTCAAGTGTCTTCACACTAACCCTATAAGCCCTCCAATCATAGTTAATCCCTTGCTGGTTAGGCACATTCACAGCAATAACACGAGTATTACCAGTAACACTAGCACTCTTGTGGTCTAGTACCACAACCACCTTCCAAGTTGACTGAGGAATTGTCACTTGACCTTTAAGCCTACCTTGACTACCGTATGTACCAGCAATAATGTATAGTTCCTTGCCTTGTCTTGCTAGCTGGCGACAATAAACTTCCAACCCTTCCCAAGTATGCCTATTATTATCTGGGGTTTGTGGCATCATGTTCGTCATTAAGAAGGTTTCGCTGTTGTCTTGGGCAGATAGTGTGCGATACGGCTTAAGCCGTGAGCGAAGCTATCGCCAATCACCCAACTTTCTCCCCGTTCCCTAATTCTGGCTAGGGCAAGGAGAAGCAGTAGGCTGGGATGATGGGGTAGCATGGTTCGCATTCGCCACAAAATAGATTTGACCGTCTGGGGTTTGTACTATACCTTGGGCTTCCACTATTGAAGGAAGTGTATTGTCTTTATTTTTCTTTCTTCCAACTTTTGTGTTGTGTTCCTGTTCTTCTTTCTTTTTCTGTTCCTGCGCTTGTATATTTTTAATCTCCTGCATATCTTCTGCAGTTGCTAGAGGAATATCAGGATTTCTGCCAGGCAATAATTCTAGTGGGTTTGGTGGGATGCTACCCTTTCCTGTAATGACAAATGAACCTAAAGGTTTCTTTTTGGGGTTAGCGGTATTGGGACAGAGTTGGGAAAATTTACTAGTGACATCAGATACTTTTACGGGTATTTCTATGAGTCCTTGTGTAATATCGTTCACACGAGTGTCTATGTTTGGTGTGCCGCTGTTAGAAGATGCAGCAATGTCATTAATGTTATTTTTTTGTAGGAGATTAATATTTTCTGAAGAGTAGTTCCCATTACGCACCACAAAGCCAAAAAGCCCTTCCGTAGCCGTAATATTAATTTTACCACCAGAACCACTGAAGGCATTTGTAATGATGTCGTTGTTCTCTAAAGGTGCAGCAACTAAAAATTTGGTATTGAGTGTTAACTTGCCTTCCTGTCCAGGATTCTGCGTTGTGCCTGAAGTATTTGAAATTAAGCTATTATGACGCATTAGTATAAGGTCGCTCACTGTTAAGAAAACATTACCGCCTAGACCTGATTGAGAATTAGCTAAAAGCTGTCCTTTATCCAGATTAATCGAATTGGCTGCTACAGTTAGGTTACCTGCATTACCTCGTCCAAAAGAACTGGTAGTCACTTGAGCGTTATTAGAAACAGAAAACGACCTTGCTAGAACATTAATATCCCCGCCACGTCCTATAGCACCAGTACCAAGACTGCTAGATATTTGACTACCTGACCCAGAAATTGTCAATGCATCACGTACGTTGATATTTACTGACCCACCGTTACTTTGAGCACCTGGGAGTGTACCAGTATTTCCTCGAACATTAACCCCTAATTCTCCACCATTAGTCAAGGATAATGAACCAGCAGTGATGTTAATGTTCCCTCCATTACCTATTGCACCAGCTAGCACACTGCTAAATAAACCACTGGGATTTCCACTACTGTCTACTCCATCAAAAGAGACTGCATCCTTTGCAAGAATCGTTATATTCCCTGCATTCCCTCGTCCGCGAATAAAGGAATTAATTTGACCACCATGAGATGCAGACAGTGAGCCAGTGCTAAAAGTGATATTCCCTCCATTACCTAGAGTACTGCTACCCTGGACAGCGCTGATGACTCCAGCATCTAGAGAAATTGCCTCACGGGCTGTGATGGAGATATTACCCGCATCACCTTTGCCAAAAGTGCTAGAACTTATTTGCCCATCATCTTTTAAAAAAACGTTTCCAGCTTGAAGCTTAATATCTCCACCACGTCCAACAGCACCAGTACCAAGATTGGCAAAAATTCCGGGTGTATCTGTCCCAGAAATTGTCAGTGCATCACGCACGTTGATATTTACCGACCCAGCGTTGCTTTGAGCGCCTGGAAGCGTATCAGTTTGTCCCCGAACAGCAACCGATAACTCTCCACCATTAGTTAAGGATAATGAGCCAGCAGTGATGTTAATATTCCCACCATTACCTATTGCACCAGCTTCTACGCTGCTAAATGACCCACTGGAAATCACCTTACTGTTGTCTACTCCATCAAAAGTGACTGCATCTCTTGCTTGAATTGTTATATTTCCTGCATTCCCTCGTCCAAGAGTAAAGGAAGCAATTCGACCACCATCTTTTACAAGAATACTTCC
>NZ_JAAKGC010000045.1:26610-62894 GCF_017591665.1 Aetokthonos hydrillicola CCALA 1050
CGAAAATCACCTTACTGTTGTCTACTCCATCAAAAGTGACTGCATCTCTTGCTTGAATTGTTATATTTCCTGCATTCCCTCGTCCAAGAGTAAAGGAAGCAATTCGACCACCATCTTTTACAAGAATACTTCCAGCTTGAACATTAATATCTCCACCACGTCCAACAGCACCAGTACCAAGACCAGCAAAAATTCCGGGTGTATCTGTCCCAGAAATTGTTAATACATCGCGGACGTTGACATTCACAGTACCAGCAAAACCTTGCGCGCCAGGAAGATTACTAGAGGCGCTATTTACACCAACCCTTAACTCTCCACCGTTAGTCAAGGATAATGAACCAGCGGTGAGATTAATATTCCCTCCATTTCCTAAACCACCAGCTTGCACATTGCTAAACACACCACTGGAAATCCCATTACTGTTGTCTACTCCATCAAAAGTGACTGCATCTCTTGCTTGAATTGTTATATTTCCCGCATTCCCTCGTCCACGGGTAAACGAATTAATTTGACCACCATTAGTTGCAAACAGCGAGCCAGTGGCAATATTGATATTCCCTGCATTGCCAACAGCATCACTACTCTGAACAGCGCTGTAAATGTATCCACCATCTAGAGAAATTCTGTCACGGGCTGTGATGAAGATATTAACTGCATCACCTTTGCCAAGAGTATAATTACCAATCGCAGCACCGTTGAGTAGAGAAATTGAATCAGCATTAATATTAATATCACCTGCTCTACTGCCATTACCCAATCCCGTACCAATTCCTGCGAACAGGTAGGAATTAGACATTGCTAGATTACCTGCATTAACTGTAATATCTCCTCCACCTGCGCCAGATACATCCACAAACGCCTGATTTGTCAGAGAAATATTACCTTGCTGTACATTACTTGGTAAACTTAAACTTAAAGTGTCCCCTGCAACATTTAAACCCACAGTTCCAGGTGCAGCTAAAGAAGCCAACTCAACTCTTCCACCAGTAGCTGTCAGTCCAGTCCCCCCATTTAAGACGACATCTCCACCTACCAACAGTAAACTTTTTCCATCTGGGACTCGTAGACCCGTCACACGCTCACCTGTGAGATCAACGCCTGCATCTGCGGTGGATTGATTGGTAATTCTTGCTCCCTGATTCAACTGATTAAACAACAGCCCCGATGGATCTATCGTCAACAATGGCGGTGCTTGGGGATTCGTGGCGCTAAACAATCCTTGGTTTCCAAACTGCACTCCATTGGCTGTTGTCCCGACAAACGAACCTCGTAAATCTAACTTTGCACCACTCCCAAACAAAATCCCCGCAGGATTAATCAAGAACAAATTCGCCACACCATCAACTCCTAATGTCCCTAAAATAATTGACCTATTCCCACCTGTGACACGGGTCAAAATATTGGTAACATCCGATGGATTAGCAAAATACACACTCTGCCCAGGATTGACGTTAAAGTCACTAAAGCTATGAAACAGATTACGACCTCGTTGCGCTCCACCATTGATTAAATCAGCATTTGCACCTCTAACTAGAGTATTTTGCACCACATTAGAACGCTCTGCGCCCAATGTGTTATCAGGTGTGATTTGTGCTTTGGCTGGTGTAGTGCTAAGTAACAAAACAACAGAGATACAAAGGTTGGGTAGGATAGTCTGTATCTTGGGCATTTTTGGTATTAAGTTTTGGGAAGGTAAATACGGCGTACTTAAGTTACATATATCACTAATCTGCTACCAGATGAAAATGATATTCACGCTGATGAAGGCGATCGCACTCTGTTACGTATCCTGAGAGCACCGTTTTTAATAGCGATCGCTTGAAGTAGAGAGTAATCGGTATAGTTCTTCACCTTGCAGGACAACTCGTTGGAGTACTAGATGTAGCGTTAGACACAGAAGAGATAAGCGTCACTTCTCCTTTATCATTAAACACCCAACCAGTGGCAGGCACAATTTCTATGGGTTTGGGTTTGATTTTAGCTGCGTGTTTGTTGGGTTGATTTTGGTGTGCTGTGGTTAATGGGAGGCGAGTGTCTGACCAAATGGCATCGCTGGTGAGGGGTTCGTAAGGGCTAGGAGGTAAGCCGCCGCGTCCGGTGATGGTGAAGTTATTACCGCCGGCTACTTCATTAAAGGCAGTACAACTAGAAGAAACTAGCTTGGGGGGATTTTCGTTCACTGTGGGGAGGATGATTAAACCACGGGTTGGATCTATGTCTGGAGAGATAATGGTGGTGCCAGTTTGTGAAATTGAAGAGATGTCATTTGTTTTCAACTTTTGAGGGTCAAGTTGATTTACGTCTGTAGTACTTAGCGACCTTTCCAAGTCTTCTTGACTACGTACGACAAAGCCAAAAACTCCATCGGATGCTGTAATGTCAATTTTACCTCCTCTACCATTAAAAGCATTGGTAACAATGTCGCTATTGTTCAGCACAGGTGCTACTAGAAATTTGGTATTTAACGTGAAGTTGCCCCCATTTCCACTTAATTGCGCTGTACCGGAGGTGTTTGAAATTAGGCTATTATGACGTAATAGTACAATATCGCTCGTTTGTAAGTTAATATTACCACCCTGACCAGAGGTAGAATTAGCTATTAGCTTCCCAAAATCTAGATTAATAAAATCGGCTCTTACTTGCAGGTTACCTGCATTGCGATTACCGCTTCCGAGATTACTGACATCCCCGGCTGCCCCGTTAACAATATTCAAGCGTTTAGCATCGACTGTTAAATTCCCCCCATTTCCCTGTGTTCCAGTCTCCACAGCACTGGACGCGCCACTCGGACCATTCCTACCAACACCATCGAATGAAACAGTATCACGAGCAGTAATATCGATACTACCAGCATCTCCTGTACCAAAAGTACTAGCAATTAGTTGAGCACCGTTGTCAACCGTTAGTTCATCTGTAGTAATCTTAATGATACCTCCATTTCCGACTCCTGATGTTTCCACAGCACTAGAAGCACTACTTGGGAAGCCATTGGGGCTGGAACCACTAAATATAGCAGTACTAGTATTAATATCTATATTACCAGCATTTCCTTGTCCAGAAGTACTAGTGGTTAATCGCGCACCATTAGTAACAGTAAGTCTATTAGTCCTAATGTTAATGTTTCCACTGTTACCTTTCGCGTTTTGAAAAATATTACCCTCAAAAGGCTCTAAGGTTAGGATAGGACGATTGTTCTCGTCAAATCTAAGACTAACTCTTCTTGCTGTACTAACACCTAATGTGCTGGATACAGTACTGCCAGCATCTAGTGAAATAGCTTCTTTAGTTGTAATGTTAATGTTGCCTGCGTTACCCAATCCTAACGCACTAGCAGACAGTTGAGCGTTATTTGCCTCATAAAGTGTTCCAGCAGTGATGTTAATGTTACCGCCATTCCCTACCGCCGTATTTTCTAGATTGGAGAATACACCACTAATGTTAGTATTGTTCACAGCATTTCCAAAAATAGAAATGGCATTACCAGTATTTATGGTGATATTTCCGCCACTGCCTTGTCCTGCCGTACTGGATAACAGTTGAGCACCGTTGCTTACTGAAAGGGAACCACTTGTCAGCTGAATATCTCCTCCTTTTCCTAAAGCTGTAGAGAAAAGGTTGCTAAAAATACCAGTAGAATTCCCGTCGAGGGTAATAGCATCACGGACATTAATCCTAATATAACCTGCATCACCTCGACCAAAAGTTGCAGAACTTATTTGTCCACGATTAGTTAAGGATAATGACCCAGCATTAATGTCAATTTTTCCACCATTACCTACTGCACTAGCTTCCACACTACTAAACAAGCCACTGAAAAAACCATTATTACTTACCCCATCAAAAGTGACTGCATTCTTTGCAGTAATTGTTATATTTCCAGCATTCCCTACTCCACGAGTGAAAGAATAAATTTGACTACCGTCTTTAACAGATAGTGAACCAGTGTTGATGTCGATATTCGCTGCATTACCAATAGCACTACTCTGAATATTACTGGCAATAAAGGCATTTTTATCCAAGAAAATTCCGTCACGGGCTGTGAGCAAAATATTCCCTGCATTACCTTGACCAAAGGTGCTAGACCTGATCAACCCGTTATCTATTAGAGAAATATTTCCAGCTTGAACCTTAATATCTCCACCACGTCCTACACCACCAGTCCCAATATCTCCAAAGATTCCAGTATTTATGCCAGCAATTATTAGTGCATTACCTACATTAACATTTATAGTACCGCTGTTACCTTGCCCAGCAGGAAGTGTATCAGTTTTTGAAAGAACACCAACTCCAAATTCTGCACCCTTAGTCAAGGACAAAACACCAGCAGTAATATTAATATTACCAGCATTACCTACCGCACCAGCTTGTACATTACTAAATAAACCACTGGAGAATCCATTACTGTCTACTCCATCAAAAGTAGCTACACCTTTGGCAATAATCGTTATATTCCCTGCATTCCCTTGTCCAAAAGTAACATCACCAATTTGCGCACCATCAGATAAAGAAATGGAATCAACATTGATATTAATATCACCAGCTTTAGTACTACTACCATTACCCAATCCCGTGCCAATTCCTGCAAACAGGTAGGAATTAGACATTGCTAGATTACCAGCATTAACTGTAATATCTCCTCCACCTGCGCCAGATACATCCACAAACGCCTGATTTGTCAGAGAAATATTACCTCGCTGCACGTTACTCGGCGCGCTTAAGCTCAAAGTATCACCTGCAACATTTAAGCCAATAGTCCCTGGTGCAGCTAAAGAAGCTAACTCCACTCTTCCACCATATGCGGTCAGTGCACCCCCATCTAAGGTTACGTTTCCACCAACTAGCAGCAAACTTTTACCATCGGGCACTTGCAAACCTGTCACAAAACCATTTACTGTTGCTTGCGAATTATTTTGAATAGATGCATCAGCAGCAATTTGGTTATAAAACAATGCTGTTGGATTAACTGTTAGCAAGGCTGGGTTATTTGGCTCGCTTGCACTGAAACTTCCAAGATTACCAAACTGAATTGCATTAGCAGTGGTTGCAACAAATGAGCCACCAACATTCAGGCTGGCATTACGTCCAAAAACAATTCCATTGGGGTTGAGGAAGAATAAATTTGCTGTCCCCAATGCACGAATCGTCCCCTGTATGTCTGAAACTGACCCCCCTGTTACCCGACTAAAAATGTTTTGAATATCTGATCCATTATTAAATAACGCCGTATTATTCGCTGGTACAGAAAACTGCTGAAAGCTGTGAAATAAGTTACGCCCTGCTTGCGTTCCCCCAGTGATATTGAAGACACTACCATTAATTGTGACGTTGGAGTTATTGGGGAGAGTTCTATCAGGTGTAATTTGAGCTATTGTGCAATTGGCATTGAAAAAACTTGCACTACCAAGAGCAAACCCTAATAACCGACGCCAAATAGCAGCCATCGTTATCCTTTTGTAAAGATGAGTTACGTGAGCCATTTATCAGTAAACCATGATTCGTCTATCAGTGGTGTAATTGCTTTGTAACAACAGCAAGATTCTTTACAAAACTTTAACGCTTGGGGAACGATGCATTCAGGTGTCAAGCTTTCTTTTCTTGGGAGAAGGCTTTATGCTTCTAACTCTTGTGGGGCGATCGCCCAAAGGGTAGTGAGCAAAGAGCGCGATCGCAAAGAAAGCGCACCTGGAGTCAGCGAGAGTGAAAGTACCTAATATCGCATATTCAGCTTTAGTCAAGCGAAAAAACAACGGTATATCAAGCATTTGAACAACGTTTGGGGTATGTTTAGCGGTTAAGCATACCCCAACATTCAGAAAAGCTTTTTCACCCAAATTAACACCTGCATAGGGTATGTATAGGTGCTGTCTATAGTATGGGGAGATGGCGCTCTCCCCAACTCCCATAACTAGCTGTTATTGATACTATTAATCTTTCTGTGTCAAGTCCTCTTGATTTATTGTAACAATAACGTTATATTTATTTACATAAGTTAATAAACAAATAAAAGAAGCGAACTATGTACACCACAACTAACGAAGACGGCGTTCTCAACAACTACCCCAAAGAACCCAAAGCCTACTATGCTGAGTATCCAGCGATTTGGGAACAACGTAAATACGTTGTCCAAGGTATATTCGCTGCATCATTTGTCGCTGCTTTAGTTTTGGTTGCTTTTATAGCTAGTTAAGCATTGCATAACAATTCGGTATCTCCCATCAACCGGATCGACTTCCTCTTTTGAGCCTCAGCGTAAGGATCTGAGGTTTTTTATTGGGTGGTTCAAAGTGCTACTCAGTCTCGCTTGTACTCACAAGTTGATCAATCTCAGATAACTTCTCCACCAGGAGCGATCGCAACTCCTGCAACTGCTCACTACCAACATCAGATAACGACTCACTTGATAATTCACGTACTTTCTGAATCACAGCCTTCACTTTTTTCGACTCTGTTTTTTCTTCTTTTAAGTACTTAGCTTTTATTTGTTTAATGAGTTCACGTGTTTCTGGTACAGTAAGGTTTTTCTTCAACACTTGGTCTATTGCCGACTTTCGCTCTTTCGTCGCTTCTTTGTCCGATACACCTAGTACCTTGGCTGATAATGTCATCAATGCCAAAGCATGAGCGCCTTTTAATCCTCGGTGACGAATAGCCTCTTTTAAATCCTGGGGTAAGCCTAACATGGGCATAAGATTGGCTTTAACACTAGCAGGATTCAGACCAAGTTCTAGTAATAATAGCAGTAAGTCTTGTTCACTGCCTGTAATCAAGAGTTCTTCTAACCCTAAGATCTGTGACTCAGTACTAACAGCAACTAACTTTGTCAGTTCCTTACTCTTACCATCGCGTTCAATACGTTTAAGCACCGTTGAGAGCAGCGTGATAGTTTCATCAACTTCAAACCCAATAGACTTAGTGATGTGTGTAGCGATCGCCTCTGCTTTATCCAACGGGTTTAAGTCCTCGAATCCCAAAAAAGTCATCAGCGCTGAAGAATCTAAATCTTCAGGCATTGGCACAACTAAAGCGCGAATAGTCTTCCACTCCAACAACTTTGCTGCTTCTGTACGCAGTTGACCATCTAACAACATGTAGCGCCCATTGCTTTGGGGTACTAAGATAATAGGCGAAATTTGACCATGCTTTTTGAGCAACCTTGCCTTAGCTTGGATTGATTCAGGTGTAATTGTTTGCCTGGGTTGATTAGGATTAGGATCAATTAGCTCTACCTCAATCTCTTTCTCACCTGATTGGTTTTGTAGTTGTTCTCGTAGTTTTTGCAGTTCCTCTTCTATTAGGGGCGATTTTTCAGTTCTCAGTCGTTCTACTTCCGCTTGAAGTTCAGCAATTTTTTGCTCTTGCGCACTTTTTTGAATTGCTCCATCAAATTTCCGTGCTATTTTGGGCAAAGCCACGATCATTTCTCCTTAATCAAAGCTGCTAGGTCATCGGTAATTTGTTTGAAATCTTTCGTTGCTGGGTGCTTAGGACGGTACTTTTGCAATGGTTGACCATAAGCGCTGGCATTTTTAAATTCGTTTGAGCTTCTGACTTTAGGGTAAAGCTTAACCTGGAGCCGATGGGCTATTTCTGGTAACTGTTCCAAGTACTGCCGATGCATTGCTACCTTCTCATCATACATACTAGGCACAAACCCTAAAATTGTAGGCTTAGGATTTAGTTGCAATTCATCACTGGTATTGATGCACCATTCTATCAACTCAGCCGAACCAGAAATCGCCTTCATTTCCAATTGCGCAGGCACCAAAACATGGGTAGATGCTGCCAGAGCATTGGTATTGAGCATACCTAATGTTGCTGGACAGTCTAGGATAATTAAATTATGAGGCAAAGGATAGCTTTTAAGTCTATCGAAGAGCGCATATTCACCTCGTTTTCTAATCACCAATTCATTTGCCATCTCAGCCAGCAGCGGATGTCCCTGGCACACTTCTATTTTCGACTCTTGACTTTTGACTTTTGATTTTTGACTTTTGACTTGGAGCGCAGCGACTGACTCCTCCCAGACTGGCACAATAGACCAGTTTCCTTTGAAATCTTTAGATAATACATTAACCAATGTGTGAGATGCTTCTGCTGGTTGTAACCCGCAAAACACGTCTAAAGAACGTTGTGGATCTAAATCTATCATCAGGACACTAAACCCACGCTGACCCATAGAGTAAGCAATATGCGTCACTAATGTTGTTTTGCCCACTCCCCCAGCATTTGACAAGATTGCAAGAACTATTTGTTTCATACAGTAGTTACGATTGTCGTATTTTAAAATTCGACAGATTTATCAGAGCGAAAATCATTGAACAAGGGAACCCTTATCAGTCATCAGTTAGGGAGCAACGCTCGCTTCTGTGAACTGGTCAGACGCTTCGAATGTGTCTTAAGAATGTGGTGATTACGTAAAAGCGCTCTCACAGATGAATTTTCTATTGAACTATGTGACTAAAGCTTCATAGAAATGATAGAGCTTTTTGCTCCTGTTAAACCAAAATCTTTTAGAAGATATATGGCTCGTGTAGGCGTTACTACGATAGAACAAGCGTTTCACGTGGTTGCGCAGGTAAACCATCAAGATTTGGATTATGAAGCAAGTGTAATAAGCTGAAGTTATATGTTCAAAGTAAGCAAACAACATCCCAGTAAAAAAGGCGATACCAAAGTGTACTCACTCCCCATGCATCATCTTGGAAACGAGTTATAGTCATTCCTACTTATCGAAAACTTCACCGGACAATTAGAACTTTCACCATACTGTACACCGGACTGTCCGGTGGACAATGGGATACAGTCCAGTGTACAAGAGAGTGAAAAATGGCAGACAACTCACCAGACAACCAAGATATTTCACCAGACAATCAAGATATTTCACCAGACACCATACAGAATACAGTTACAAACAGTGAAAATTTTGCAAAAATTGCTATATCACAACTATTGCAAAAATATTCTATAGGTCGTGCTCAGTTGTATGACCGGATGAAGTACTTGCAAATCACAACCTACAAGGAAAGTGGAAAGGCTTATTTGTATCCCGATCAGATAGTCCACATGGATGGGCTACACGAACATATTAAAGAGACTGGACGGATGGACGGCTATCCAGTGCCAGATCCATCTGGACCAGTTGAGCAAGTTGAGCAAGTTCAGGAAGAATCACAACCAGCTGGGCTAGTAGTTGCTCAAACTCAACAAATGGCTGCACCTACTTACTCAGCTAAGGGTAAGCGATCGCAGTCCAAAGAACAGGTAGATGATGTAGCCAGCATAGTAAGGTCAGCACAAGGGAAAGCGGCTGGTACATTGATTGCTGAGAACCTACTGGCGAGACAGTTTATAGAAAATCCTGATTTATTACCAGAAGAACTCAGACAGAAGATTAAGGAATCCGGGGAGATGCCAATGGTTGACCCTTTCGCATACGCCGAATCCTTATTGAGCTTCGCCCAAATTTAAGGAGCGGCTTCTTCAGCTTTTTTGGTATACTCATAGCCTCTGCAATTATTGTAAAAAGTGGATTCTCCTTGGTATCTTTTGCTGCTGTGGTATGTGCAAGCGCAATAACTCTATTTCCAACAGGTTCAAAAGCAGCATCATCATCCTCTAAGAAAATTGATAAAAGTGAGCACTTCGGAGAACCAACGCCACAAGATAATCAACAATCAAGTGTACAGAACATTCCTGGAGCATTCAGGCTATACCGAAAAAATGAACTGAATAGAATTGTGGCTTCGCTTTTAGCCAGTGGCTCAATTCTGGTAGCTGGGGAAGAGGGGAGTGGTAAAACTGTACTCGCACAGTCTGTAGTTGAAAAGTTGCAAGACGATGGCTTTTTGGTTGCTGATGTACAACCAGCAACTAGCAAACAAATGCTTCTGAATATTGCTGAACAGTTGGGGGTAGATACTTACAGCTTAGAAGGCAAAGCATTCACAGCAGATCAATTAAAAGTCAGGATTGCCACTTTTCTACAAGATAATACTGCTTTCATTATTGTTGATGAATGTCACAGATGCGATGGTCGTTTTAGGTATTGGTTGAAGCAACTACAAAAACAGGGCGTTCCAATGCTGTTACTTGCTACCAACCCACCACGAACTGATGTATTTCTGAGCATTCCCCGGATCGAACTTTCTCCCCTACCACAGTACGCAATCCGCGAGATTATGGAAACGGCTGCATTAGAGAGAGGAATTAATTTAAAAAATTCTGAACTAGCTAAGCTCCAGGAGCGTGCAGGAGGAAACCCAATGCTAGCAATTCGAGCTATCGATGAAGAGTACTTGGGGCTAGAGATGGAAGCAGCAGATCATGGACGTTACTTTGATATCACACCACTGATTCTACTTGCTGGGATTGGGTTTGCAGTCTTGAGATTTATTGGCATGGGTACAAACGATCATGCTCTTTATATTTTCAGTGGAATTGCCGCAGCAGTATTTTTAGGATTCTCTCGGCTGCTCTACAACTTGCCACAAGAAAGTAAAAGAATACAGCGATAAGAGGGTAAAGCGATGATGGGTTGGACTCACATGGTTGTTTCAGCGACAGCCACTAGTCTGATATTGGGAACTGCCAATCCTGCTGTTATTGCAGTGGGCGCAGTATCCGGGCTACTTCCTGATGTGGATATTTCAACTAGCTTTGCAGGTCAAATTCTACCTTGGATCAGTCGTTGGCTTGAGCGTCGTTTTCCACATCGTAGCTGTACCCACAGTTTAGCAGCTAGCGGTTTTATTGCTGCTGTTAGCTATGGCATTACCTATTTAACAGGTGGTAAGTTTTGGCAGATAGCTACAGCAATTAGTATTGGTTACTTCTTCGGCTGGTTCATTGATGCTTTTACCAAGTCTGGGGTTGAGATGTTTTATCCATCTCCGGTGCGCTGTGTTTGTCCATCAAATCGGAACTTTCGACTCAAGTCTGGGAGTTCTCAGGAATATGGACTACTTATATTAGTAATGGCGATCGCAGTCTTCAGCTTCAACATCAACGCTAATGGTGGCGTTTTAACCCAGTTCAACCGCTTGATTGCTGCTCCTAGTGGTGTAGAACAAATTTACAACGAGTCTGGATCATCACATTTGATCAAAGCTCATATTAAAGGAGTGATGACGAGCGATCGCTCTCCAGTATTAGGCGACTTCTTGATTATCCAATCTCTAGGCAATGGCTTTGTAGTTCAAGCTAAAGATGGGAAACTCTATAAAGCTGGTACAGATCCAGAATCTCAAATCCTGATTAACCGCGTAACAGCAGACTCAAGTGAGCCAGCCGTCACCACAATTGAATCAATCGTCTTAGAGGACGATGAACTGTCAAAAGTCCTTTCGCGCTTTGACCATGATAATGCAATGGTGTTTGTAAGTGGTGAAATCACCATTGATGATCCAGATATCAAGTTTGCTCTAGATCCACACCAGTTCCCATTCATTAAGCGTAGTCAAACAACTGACTCGCCAGGGGTAAAGCTGGAAGTTGCACCACTTAAATATGTAAAGAAAAAGCTGGGTGATCAGTTCGCTACTGGTCAACTGTCAATAAGGAGTATAACAACTACAGGAAGACTGAACAATGAACGAGTCTAGCTTAAAGATTTTCCTCGTCTTTACCTTAGCTGGACTGTTGGGGATAGCAGGTTTAACGGAAAATCGCCAGTCATTATCTATCGCTCAAGCACAACTTCCAATAGCGAAAGTTTCACCCGAACCTGAGAAAAATTTACGTCGTGAACCAACTGTACAGCCTGAATCGAGTGTACGCTCTGTTGAAAGTAATCAGCGTACCCTAAGAATGTCGTTGGTAGTTGATAATCCATCTTTCCTAAAAGTCAATGTTGGACAAGAGATTACAGCAGGAGAGGTTATAAGCGACAACACGATTGAGCGCGATCGCCTAACGAAACACCGCCAATCTATTGAACTGCAAATCCAAAACTTAAAATCTAAATATATTCATAAGCCTACTGAGCCAAACTTCCCTCTAGCATTACGAGCGCTTCCCCCAGCTAATTACTCAGAGGAAGAGTCCTTAGTGAACAATGCTCGGATGAAATTAGCTCAAGCTCGATCTACCTTAGAGACGAGAACACCATTCCTCACTAAAGATAATCCTGAGAAATTAGCTTCTATACAACGAGCTAAATCACTCCTAGATCAAAAGTCTCAGGATGTTGAGCGCCAGGAACGGTTAATTAAATTCTTAGGTGAAAATAAACAAAGTCAAGAAACATCCCAAGCAATTTTAGATCATGAGCAAGCCAGACTGAGAAAATTAGAAAGCGAGAAACAGGAAGCCCAAGCCGCTCTTGAAACAGAGAGAGGTAAACTTTCTACAGATGGGGTTGAAAACCAGCAGAAATTAGAACAACTTCAGTTAGCTGTCCATCTTGCAGAATCAGAACTGAACATTGCTGAATCTAAATTATCTAGCGCTCAGTCTCGCAGAAAAATGCAGGAATTTGACGCTGCTACTAAAGAAGTAGAAAAGCAGCAGAAGAACACCCAACTGAAACAAGAGTACGAGAGACAGCAGCAAACTTACAACCAAGAAATTAGAGAAAGAGATTACCAAATAGCACAGCTACAACTATCTTTAGTCGCTGTTGATGACAAGCTAAGTTTAATCCCAGTCGTGAAAAGTCCTCGCAATGGATATGTCAGAAGAATCAAACCTTGGGTAGGGAAGAATGGAAAGTATGAAACCACACTCGTTATTAGCAATACTCCTCCTAATAAATCTTCAGACTCAGGTAGCAACAGCGAAGACTAAACCTCAACAAAATCAAAGCGCACAGCCCGTAATACAAAATACTAAACCTTCAACTACACAGTCTGATGACGATGACGACAATGAGGAAGATAAACAGGCTGAGAATGAAGCAGATAAAGTAAGTCCCAAAACTCCTCAAAATGCTTTTGTAAAGCCAGATGTTGATAAAATTGTCAAGCAGCAATTTGACGAAGATTTTTGGAGAATCTTTAAAGGTGGACTCCCCTGCTTGGAGACTTCGGCTGCTTGTTTAAAGCAACTACAGGATAAGTCCATAGCCCAATCCCCACTGCTTAAGGAGATTGACAATCGTATTCAAGAAGCTAATCAAAAAATTGACGAAGCCAAATCCCGTAATCAAAAGAGTATTAAACTTTCTATTTTAAGTCCAGCTTTACAATATTTCCTCAATCCCCAAACTTTAAATAATGGCGGTGGTAAAACTCAGAGTACGGGTGGCTTGATAGATAACATAGCCTCACTCTTTACAGGTAAAGTATCCTTTTTAAATGGATTGCTGAAGGTCATAGGAATCCCGTTATTTGAAGGAAGCCAGGGTGGTGGTGATCAAGCCCAATCCCGTGCAATTCAGATTAGTGATATTCAAGTTAAGATTGCTGAACTTCAACGTCAGAGGGCAGAGTTAGCAGATAAAATCCGTGAAAAAGTTGCAACAAGCCTCTCAAACTTTGACCAAGCTAGAACTGAGTTTCAGGAATCTCAAGTTATGGCTGCAAGAACAATTGAGCAATTTCAACTCTATGAAATAGCTTACAGGCAGGGAGATAGTGACACTCAAACTTATTTAAGCAGGCTGAATGCACTAGACCACACTAAAGTGCAAACCTTTTCTTCTTGGTCAAAAATGAAACGGTCATTATTTGAAATTAAGATGTTGGTACTAAACACACAAGAAGCGGATAATTAAGATTTAAGATGAACTGGATTAGCCGCCAAATTCGTGATTTTGCACCACTAACAGTTGTTGTTGTAGTCGGAATATTTACTTATAAATGGTGGCTGCCTTATCTTGACTCTACTGCTTCACACTCAACTGTTGATCGTCCTGAAATTACAAGTGAAACCACATCATACAAGAGCGTTCATCTCAGCTTGGGAAATCCCAGTGGTGCTACCGCAAGTGTTAGCAATCCTGACAACTACCTGATGATAAAGCCCCAGTATGCACTCTCCTACAACCGCAGCAAGGGAACAGCTAACTGGGTCAGTTGGGAACTGAATTCTTCATGGTTGGGTGGTGTGGATCGACAAAATAACTTTCGTCCTGATGACACCCTTCCTGCTGGTTGGGAGCGGGTTATGCCAAGTGTTTATAGTCGGTCGGGATATGATAAAGGGCATATTGTACCGTCGGGCGATCGCACCTCTTCAGCCCAAGATAATTCCCAAACCTTCCTCATGACAAATATGATGCCTCAAACCCCAGACAACAATCGCCACACTTGGGAAGGTTTAGAGGTTTATTGTCGCCAGCTAGCAAGACAAGGTAAGGAACTATATATTATTGCTGGTACATACGGTAGCCAAGGTACACTTAAAGGTCAGGTAACAATTCCTCAGTCTACTTGGAAAGTGGTTGTGGTATTAGATTATCCTGGTGCTGCTGTTACTGCTAATACTCGTGTCATTGCTGTTAATGTGCCTAACCAGCAAGGGATTAATTATGACTGGAGGGCTTATAGGGTTAGTGTTAAGGAGTTAGAGAAGTTGACGGGGTATCATTTTCTTGACAAGGTTCCTGGTGCGAGTGATGTGGTGGATACGCAGTAGGGGGAGCAGCTTTTTACCATCGATATTGAAAGGCGGAAAGTCGAAAAAATTTTCACCAGGGCAAATCAGTTTACCTTGGGACAAGTAGAGGGTAGCGGAGAGTACGGAGGTTCGGGATGTAGCAGAAAAATTTATTCAGGCAAATTGCTATGAGCCGCCGGTGCCAGGTATCCGATTTCAGGAATGCTGATTCTTGCGTGGATAGGGGGGTTGTAATAAATCTTTAGAAAATTCGGAAACGCTTATATGCTAGACTTTACAAGTCGCAGTGCGAGAAAAGAAGAAGTAGAGAAATGTTCTACTCAAATGAATTCTTTTAAAATTCATATCCCTAATTACCATTGCTTCGAAACGACTTAAGTATCGAGCTTCTCTGACACTTTCTAAAAAACTCTGATATTTGTAATCTTTGTGCCAAGTATCATTGTCAAAAGTATCATTTGTCCATTGACTTCCGTACAATAAAGTATCATTGCCGTTCGGTAGGCTACCCCTATATTTATCTGGGTGGCTTTTTATACCCTCTATCAGTTTGTCGTATTCCACATACTGACCTCGATATCCTGTCGTTTTGTTTTTCACCTTATCATCATACCACCCAACTGCTTTAGCGAACCGATAATAGTTTTCCTTATCTTTGTCATTCCACTGTTCTAGTTTTATACCCAGTCTATTGCCAGTCTTGATCCATATTTCCTTTTGTACACGAAAGCCAAAGCGGTTGTCTGAATTGAACCAAAGCTTGTCTATTCTTCGCAAGGCTGGACAAGAAAACGTATTTATTTGGTCATAATCTAAATACCCTTCTTTTTCTCTTTTAGCAATATTGAGCATGAGTTGGTATGTTAGTCTGTCAGCTTGTTGCAAGTTTTTAACCTTCAAGTAGCTTGAAAGTTGAACA
Source organism: Aetokthonos hydrillicola CCALA 1050 (assembly GCF_017591665.1). Lineage (GTDB taxonomy): Bacteria > Cyanobacteriota > Cyanobacteriia > Cyanobacteriales > Nostocaceae > Aetokthonos > Aetokthonos hydrillicola. The sequence continues at coordinate 42,086 of NZ_JAAKGC010000045.1, forward strand.
TATAAATATTCAGTAAGAGATTGTTCAACCTGAGTTTTTAAATCTAATTCTGTATTATTGTTGGAGAGTAACTCAATTAAACTTCGATGAACAGATTCTATATTTTTAGCTGTGATAATTTGGCTACTATTGTTCGGACTGGTTTGTGTTGATAAACTTTTAAGAATGTTAAATGCTGCTTTATAAGCTTCTATAGCTTTCTGGGTTTCTTTTTTCTCTACTAGCAAGTCGCCTTGAATTTTCTGAGACAATACTTGAATTTGTAATCCTTCACTAGAAGTAATATTATCTTTGTTCGCTTCTAAAATATTTTGACTTTCTGTAATTTTTTTTTCTGCTTGATCCCACTCATTAAGTTGCTGATATGCTTGGGACATAGAAGTAAATATCATTGCTTTTTTTAATTCATGATTTTCAATCGCGTAAGATAAACCTATTTTTTGCCTTGCCTGATTTGCTGCCGATAACTTGTCTGACTTGACCAATCTTTCACTTAGTTTGGATAATTCGTATAAATCTGAGAGATATTTAGTTTTTTCTCCTATTTCTTGAAGCTTCGTACCTGCCCAAGTAACAGAAATTGCTGCTCCTACCAACGTCAACAATAAAGCAACACTTCCAATACTAATTCGTCGTCGAGCTTTCTGATTAGCATCAGCTAGCATCTTATTAGCTTCACCTAGCGCCTGATTAGCATCAGCTAGTGCCTGATTAGCCTCACTTAATACCTGATTCCTTGTCTCAGTGGCTTCTTTATCTTTTCGCTCTCTCTCCAAAGCAGCTTCTTGTTCTTTGACTGCAATTTCTTCTTGAATTTCCTTCTGTTTACTCGCTGCTAAATACTGTTTATCCTGATAGCTTAAGTTGTTTTTATCCTTTGCCCATTCTTCTGCTTCTTGTAATGCCTTTCCTCTTAACAATCGTGAGTCATCTGTTTGTCCAGAAGCCACCCAGAACCTAAAATTTTCAGAATATGGACGCAGATTCTTTAACTGAATTTCAATCCAGTTTTGGTCAAATATTTCTTGATAAATGGCATTATAAACCCTTAACTTATTTTCTTGTTTAACGACTAATCCTGAAAGCTGTAACTCGCTCTGCTCTAAAGTATCATCTGCTGTAATCTCAGATTGTTCTTCAGCTAGCCGTACTTGTTGATACAGTTCCAGCAAATACCCAGCCCGTTCTTCATCCCGTAATATTCTAGCTCGAATAGTTCTCAGGTGTTCAGGTTCATCAAGAGATTCCCAATTCTCAATAATGCGCGATCGCACTACCTCTTCAACCGAACAAGGATTGTCTTGAAGAGATTCCTCCACCATAAACTGGCACAGCTTTTGGGTCAGAAATGGTTGCCCCCCTGTCCAGTATAAAATTTCTTTCATGACTGCTTGAGGATTAGGGAATATCCCTTCCAAACCCCTCACTAATGGTTCAGCTTCATGTATTTGAAACCCCTTGAGGCTGATAGCCTTGCCAATATTAAACGGAGTGCGTTGTTTATCTTCTATTAAATTGCTGGGTGATGCTACTCCCAATAAACAAAATGTGAGGCGATTGTATTCAGGATTATCAACCCGTTGATTATAACAAGACCGGATGAAAGTAAAAAAGTCATCTGTTTTGAAGTTAAGACTTAAAACACTATCAATTTCATCAATAAATATTACTATATTTTCTGAGATTTCTGTCAGTAGCATTTTTGACAGGAAATCCCCAAATTTTAATAATGGTGAATTTAATTGATTCTCCTCCCACCAGTCTTTAAAATCCACGTCTAAGGCAAAACTATCGATGAGCTTAACAATCAAATCAGCGTACCAGTTTTCTTCTGTCGCGCTCTGAATATTGATTGAGGACAAATCAATAGATGCACATTCCACACCAGCCTCGCTTAGACGGCTCATTGTTCTGACACGCAAGCTGGATTTACCACTCTGTCTTGAATTTAAAACATAACAAAACTTATTTTGTAATAATGCTTCATACAACTCATCGTCAGCTTCTCGCTTGACATAAGTGCTGGCATTTTCAGGTAGGCTCCCAGAAAATATGTATTGGTCATGCATAAATCATCCTAAACGTACCAAGAAATACTGGCGGTACAACTCACAGCTAGAAATGCAATCATTACGCACTATTTTCACCAAACCCAGACTGTGCAATTTAAACGTAATCTCAGGATTAAGCTGTACTGGTTTATCTACTGTTATTACTCTTCTATAACCCTCCTGTAGCTGAGAATCAATTTGCAAAGACTCCAATTGCTGTCGTAAATGATAACTGAAAATACCTTGCTCTGTTGGTGCTAGGGTTAATAGTTCTTCCAAAGAACTTTCCTGGCTTTTCAGGCTAGCCATAGCCTCCTGTACTAGATAAGGATGACCACCGACCAATTTGACAAGCTGACTTAATCCATTCTCGTTCAACTGCGCATCTAGTCCATACAGCTTTACCATTTCTTGAAGCTGTTGCTGATTAAACTCAGGCAGATCAATCGCTAACCCAACATTAAATGGTGAACGATTAATGTCTAATGTTGGGTAAATTTCTGTAGAATTAACTACCACTAAGCGTAGTTTCTTCCAAATTTTCCCCATCCTGTCTCCTTGTTTGGCTGTTTCGTACCAACTCCGCAATAGTAGGCAGAATTCGGGGAATATCTTAGCATGTTGAAACAGACGTTCACAATTATCTATAGCAAAAACAACAGAAGTATTTATATTTGGTAACAAATATCTTTGAAAATAGCGAGTACAGCTTGTATTTAAGCCTAAACTATCTTGCCAATATTCCGAAACCTTATCTTCCAAGTTCAAGCTATCTGAAACGTTTAAGCACAACCAAGTTAAAAAGGTTTTTAAATCAAAGAGAGTAGAACTATCAGCCAGTTTTAAATCTAGTTTCGCTGTTTGATAGCCTTGCTGTCTAGCATAGTCCAGCAACTTCTCCAATAGCAATGTTTTCCCCATTTTTTGTGGGGCTTTAATCCGAATCAGCGCCCCTGGTTGCACAATTGCTTTATAACATTTCTCCTCAATGGGTGGTCGTTCAATATATATATTTGTGTCAGGTTCTATACAGGAATTCTCAATCCAAAGAGCAACATTCTGCAATGTTGTGTTTCCAGGGTTTGACTCACGTGCAGCACAAACTAAATCTTCAACCCATCCCTGAGCATTTGCTGCTTGTATTAATTTAAAAACAATATCTTGTAAACTCCCTTCACCCGCAATTGCTCTTAAATTTTTATCTAATCCAAATGCCAACATCTGCTCTAAAGATGCTGTAGTAGGAAAAGCATCAATCAAAGCTTCTTGTAATTGTTTGCGCTGTTGACCGGATAAACCCATATTTATCAATTCCTCTACTGAGGGTAGAGAGAAACAGTACCCACCCAAAGCTACAAATGAACAAAATAGAATTCCAAACAAATTAGGATTCTAGACAAATATTATCAATTCAGGCGGATTTTTGATAGCCTAGTCACGCAAGATCGCTCGAATCGGGGCAACTCTGCAAGTGAGATCTGCTTTATAGCGCAGCACAGTGCGATCGCCATCCCCAACAGTAAAGCAAATTGGTGAGGAGTATCCTCATTCTCTATTCCGAGCGTGAATGAGCATCATGATAACTAACGCTGTCCAAAACACGGACTCAAACATTTGTTATTTATTTTAATATTTTTAATATATATATATTTGTTTGCATCCCTTTTAAGGACTACCACAAAAAATAACCCATTCTTTAAACACGCAAGCAAATATCAAGCATCTTCCTTCGATGCCCAACTTGCATTGAAATATGCTCGCTAATTAATTCGGTTGTAACCCCAACCATTCATACCAAGGCATCGCAAACCCAAGCCTATCTATTACCTTAAGTACACCATCACCAGCGCTATCAAACAAGTCTCGGATCAAGCCTTTTTCTTTCGCTTCAGCAAGTTTTTGTAATTGTTGCTCGGTTGGCTGTTGTCCTGGTTGTTTAGGAGCGTAAGCACTAGCGTTCTCTAACTTTTCTGGTGATGATGCTGCCCTAGGCTTCTTGTCGTTCTTCATGGCATTAATCAACATCCCAAACAGCCTTTCCCTGTCCAGTTTGTTTTGCCTCTCCAACCATTCTGCTGTTTCCACACACCATGCAAGCGCATTGTTAAAGTGAGTATCTCCTTTCCAGTTACGTTTTATACTGTCTTTAAACCCTGCCTCTATTGGAATGCGCAGCTGTAATTTAATCTGGGTCATTACATCACTGAGTTCATCTATCTCTATTTCTGACAGTTCAACCGATGTGTCAAATGTTTTCTTGATAGGTTTTGTAGGCTCCGTAACGACTACAACAGGGGTATGATCCTGATGTTCAACGCTTTTGGACGAGCCAAGTTCAAATCCTTCTACTAACTTTCTGCCAATGTTGGCTAGCATTTCCAGCAGCATTAATGGGACTTTGCTGAATGCGATCGCTCTCCCCACCACAGATTGCGCTGTCAATCCCTCCTCATCCATCTGCCTTTGAATCTCCACTCCTACTTCTTGATCGTGGATTGGCGGTATTTGACAAAAACGCCTTCCGTCTGGGCTGCTCCTCCAGATGGTTGGGGTATCGGTTTGGAGGTAGTCCGTCTCGTGGACTACCTCTTCATTGCTGGATAATTGCAGTTCCTCAGTATCCTGTACTTTTGGAAACTCTACAATCTTCCTTGTACGGATGTCCGTTTTACGGACTACCGGCTCAGGTAGCCATTCCTCAACTGGTTTAAAGGAATATTCAGTACTGGTTCCTGGGCGCTCGTTTTTCTCAAGTATGTTCTGCTCAACTGCTTGATTCAAGCCTTTGAGGATCGTTTTGCGATCGCACCCTGTACGAGAGGCGACATTTTCAGCTGACTCAGTGAACGAGTTACCTGAGATGGTGCGGTAAAGAATTTGGTTGAGCGTGAATGATTCACACAGAGTTGGTTTAGACTCAACTACCTTGCACAATCTGTAAAGTGCTGCATCTTTCAGTTCTGGTGGGAGGCTTTGTATCCACTCTTTGGTAATGCCAGGGTCAACAGTATCAAATATACTTTGAGGAGATAGAGTTGTGATCATGGCTCACCTATCTCCTGGGGTAATGTAGACGCAAGGATTTACCCCTACACCTTGTATAGGGGAATGAGGTATGATAAAACATAGTTTGTATAATTATTTTGTTACTACCCCCCGAAGGAAAAAGTAAAGCACCATTAACTGGGGGTTTTGTATTTTTGTTGTTAACTTGCTTACACCGCTCGGTTCTGTCCCTGTGTTGAGTATTGTGTTAACAAACTCGATAGCGCTAATAGACCCAAAAAATAGAACAAAGGAATCAGGGCTAGGGGCGTGGGTGTAAAGATGAGCGCCTCAGAAGGAAAGTCAATACCCAAGTTGTTCACGAAACTTCCTGGTTCACCATTAGCCAAACTACCTGAGTGCTTGCCCCCTTTGAACTATGAGAACCGCGTGTTCGCTTATTTCCATTCAACTGTTGCTCTGATAACTCAACAGGTGATGCTGATTGTGGTTGTTCCGGTTCCGGGTCACGAACATAAGCAATTAGAGTCATGGGGCTAACCTCTTCATCTAAATCCTCAGCTAGTCTGTTTAAAGCATTACAAAGATTATTCAGTGCATTGCCGTCTAGTCGCGGCATTGTTTTTGCTTTTCGTAAGCTAGAAACAGCATTAGGACTGATATTTAACTCTTTTGCCAGGTCAACCGATTTAATGTTGTACCTTGCCATGACCTCTCGTAATCTCCATTTAATCAAAGCTTGAGGCATAGAACTCTACCCTTTAACTTTACTTCTGTTAGTATGGTATCACAATACCAAAGCCAGGCTTGTATTTATAAAAGCATAAATCATATAAATAATTCTATAACTTGTTGATTTTCACGAAAATACAAGTTAGACTTGTATTTAAGCACAACAAAAGACGACCGCTCCAGCCTGGAAAACTTGTGCGATCGCCTTAGTAGTCCCGTTTATTCACAGGAATTTTAATCTATGCTACAACAACATTCTCTCATTGACAGTGACTCTCAAACCATCGCTCAGGCAGAACTTGATGCACACATCGAAGCTCAAGCCCAAGAGATAGCGCCTGAACCAGAAATTCAATTCATAGATCTAGACGGCTTCTACACCTATGAAGCACAACTAGCAGGTCAAGTTATTGCCACTATCACCCACGACTGTGAAGACTTTGTAACTCAGCCTTGGGTCGTCATGGTTGGTGAAGTAGAAGTTCACCGCGCCGATACTTGGGCGAAATGTGCTGATTACGTCCGTTGGCACTATAAACAAGGAACACTGCCTAAGTTAAGAACCAATACACCTGAAGAACTTTTGGATAAACCATTTGATGAGTTAAGCACCCTTGATTGGCAACGACTGAAAGACTACGAACCGCATAGCGCGGAATTGCTAGCCGCTTAAGGCTCCTGGGGTGGGATTCGCCCACCCTAAAAATCTTCTTTCACGTTGGACAACATAGGCAATGCAAGAACTCATTAAGGCTTTAATCAAAGCCAAATCAGAATTTTCTAACATCCAAAAAGACCGAGTAAACCCTCACTTCAAACACAAGTACGCCACCTTAGATGCTGTATTAGATGCAGTTACTCCTGCCCTTGGTAAGCATGGACTAGCAGTTGTTCAAACTACCGCTCTAGAAAGTAACAAAACCATTCTTCAGACTCACCTTTACCACGAATCAGGCGAGTGCATTACCAGCATTTATCCTCTCCCAGAAATTGGTGATTCCCAGAAGTTTGGTGCAGCCCTAACCTATGCCCGCCGCTATGCACTGTGCGCCATCCTTTGTGTGACTGCTGACGAGGATGATGATGCAAATCTGACAGTCACCACACTTAAAAAACAAAACAATCTCCAGTACAAAGTTAACAGCAATGGAGAGCAGCGCGGTGCTTTGGTTCCCAAAGTTGTAGCAACTGCGGGAGAACACCCTCACAATAGCCGTATTAGAGCGATTCGTACAATGCTTGGGATTGAGGGTAAAGCGGTAGTTGATTGGCTCAAAACTGAAAAGCTGGTTAACTCTCCCGCAGAACTTGACAATACACAGCTAAGTGAATTGGTGCAGTGGATGGGTGTGCAGTGGGCTGTTAAGCAAGGTGTTCAACATAACCAGGCGGCTAATAGCTTTGTCAAGCACATACCAGCTATGACTGCTCAGGGGTATGAGGAATTGGAAGCGATTAAGCAGTGGATGAACCATGTGCAGCAGCAAGCTGAACAAAAACTTTCTGTGAGTGTGGGGTAACAATTTCACCACTACGTAATATGTCACTAAAGACGAACACACATGACACACATCTTTAATAAAACGGTAAGCATTACTCTTGCTGTTGTTATATGCTGTAGTACAGTAAGACCTTCCATTGCTCAGCCTGTACCAGTATTAGCATTACCTTTGGTCAGCACCCCGGCGGGGCTAATTTTTATCGGTACTGTAGCTGTAGGGGGTGTGATTTGGTATATTTACCAAGACCAACATCACCGTAAGTTTAGGAGTAGAATAGCTCCCAGTGGTACTGTGCATAATGAAAATCATGAGCAGTATGAAGAAAAGCTCTTCCCTGACATGGGAAATAAGACCTGTCAACAGCTTGCAGACGAAGAGACAGTAAAGACAGGCAAGAAGTGGTACGTTAAAAACTGGGGACCTGTACCTTTCACCGGACCGTTATGGAATCCAGATGAAAAAGTAAAGTTTGAATGTACTATCACAACTGACCCTAATGCAGCGAAGAAAGGAGATTGATAAATGTATTATCAACAAATAAGAGAAGACTTAGGGATGATTGTATTAGTTTATCCGGATGGTCAGCGTGAAGATATTAACATCTTTTTCCGTCCAGGTAAGTTCAAAAAACCATCTGAGTTAATAGGAACACATGCAGTAACAGTAGAATACGCAAGGCATACCAAAGAGCAAAGCATGATCCGTGAGTTCAAAATTCCTCAACGAGTAGAAGCTATTGAGGTAATTGATAGAAGCCCAGACACAGAACATCACTTTAATCAGTTATTGGAAACCTACCCTGAGTACTTGCGTGATACAAAGTTTATTCAAATAGTCAAACTGTACTGCGTTTTTGACGAAGCGATCGCCAACACTCCTAAACAGGAACTGATTGTAGAAGAGAGAATTGGTCAGAATTACATTGATGACAGTGAAACTTTTGCTGCTTAACAGTAAAATAAGATTCTGATGAAAAACTTTTAGCCTTGTCCAAAAGGGGTAGTGTGCAACTACCTCTTTATTGTTTTTACTCAGCTTCTTGCCAACCTTCTATAGAAGCTATCAAAATATTAACCAATGGATGGTCAATTGCTTCTTTTAATGCTTCCTTACCCCCAGACTTAAGCGCCCCAATCACTCGCGCTTTCAAAGTTGGGTTCTTCTCTATTTCATCAACTGCCTTCGCTACAACTGTCATTTTTTCAGAGGTGGTTGTAGTGGGGTTGGTTTGCTCTAGCTGCTGTAGGAGTTGTTGGATTTCTGCTGCGGCTTCAGCGAGGTTCTGTTGTTGGTTATGGTTGGTAATGTTACCGCCTATTTGATGAGCGGCTACTGTATCAGCGTTTACTAGACCACCAGCGAATTGAGCATTGCGTAAGTCGTTATTAAATTGTTGTTTAGAACCTTCTGGCATTATAGTATCTCCTTGATTGTCAATAGTAACTGGACTGTTATTTACATCACCACTTATCAAAATACCTTTATGAACAGTAACGTTTTCAATATTAGTAGGACTTTTTAGCTGTTTTTTCGGGTCAGTCATATATAATCTTAAAGATTGATTATATTTTTCATAATATGTTTCTTTTAATTGCTCTTCATTAAGGTTTCCTGGTACTTTTACTTCTATAATTGCTCCGCTTTCTCCTCTTTTTTCGACTTTGACGATTTCAAGAGTACATTGATAGTCTACAGATAGGCTTTGTAGGACATAAAGAGCTAAGTTTGGGTTTACATCACGTTCATGATAAAGCTTAATAGTGTCTAATATAGACTGCACAAAAAGAACAAAATCATCGTTTTTAAACTCCCCTTTTGGTGGCATTTGGTCACGCTTGTCACCTTCTTCACTTAATTTCATGAAGATGTATTTACACTTAACATTATGAAGTTTAGTAGTTTTAGTAACTACCCAGTCTTGAATACAAGCTCCTGTTAACTTCGCCTCAGTTAAATCAACACTCTCAAATTGTGCTCGTACAAGCAAAGCTCCTTCTAAATCTGCTTCTTTTAAAGATGATTTGTAAAAATTTGTATTGATAAGATCCGCACCAGAAAAGTTAGCTTTAGATAAATTCACTCCTTGGAAGATTTTATTTTTAAAATTCTTTCCTTGTCCATTTCCTGTTATGAGCAGTTGACGTAATTCAGTATTTTGTAGGTAACTTGAACCAGGACGAACACGGTCAAGTTTTTTGGTTTTGTGAAAACAGGTACGAGTCAGATTAGCTTTTCTAAAATCTGTATTTTTGAGGGTAGCGCTCGTAAAATCAGCATCAGTTAAATCAGCATCGCGAAAACTTGTACCACCTATAGCTGCAATAGCAACAGCAATGTTGTGAATCACGACATACTTCTCATCTCCTTTCAATGCTCGCCAACTGATATAAATACTCAGTAATACGAAGGCAACTGCTCCGGCGAAGGCGATGGCTCCGACTCCGGTTGTGGCGAAGGCGAAGTTTCCGACGACGGCGAAGACGACGGCGAAGACGACGGCGACGGCGAAGGCGAAGTTTCCGGCGACGGCGAAGGCGATGGCGACGGCGATGGCGATGGCGATGGCGAAGGCGAAGGCGAAGACGACGACGACGGCTCCGATGACTGCGTAGGGGACGGCTTCAACGAAGCCTGTGGCGTCAAACAAGCCTCCGACGACGGCGATGACGAAGGCGACGGCGATGGCAAAGGCGACGGCGACGGCGACGGCGACGGCGATGGCTGAATTTAACCCTTGGCGAATTATAACTATAAAGACAACAATGACTACTATTAAGGCAGTCCAACCTGAAACTCGAATTTCTGAACTCTCAGATGCATGACTTATTAACACTCCAACAAAAGTCGATAAAAATCCTGCAAATCCGGACATTAACCACGAAACAAGCACTAAGAACGCTGTCCACCGCTTTTGCAATCCCGCTTTTACTTGGCTGAAATTCGCGCCTTCTAGATTAGCACCGCTAAAATCAGTACTTCGGATATCAGCACCGCTAAAGTTTGCTTCTGTCAAATCTTGATCCTTGAAAGAACGTCCTCTGAGATTTTGACCGGAGAAGTCCTGAGACATAACAAGAGTTAAATGTTGAATTAAGCTTTAATACACCACGAGTATCTAATTTTACGGCTAATAATGCAATATTTTTCTTTGACGGCTAACTCGAAGCTATCGCCCTCAATTTCTGTTTCCAAGATAAACCAGGTTCGTGAAAGAAATGTCCCAGCTTCAAGTATACTTTTCTACAATCTTGGATACTCGTGAAAAAGACGACCCCAGAAGCGATCGCTTCAATTGTTTAGGCGATCGCTCTCTGCGCAATGCCTGAATGCGATCGCACTCCTCCTCTGCTCACACGAACATTCAAGGTGCTTTGGCTTTTGCACTTGCCAGTGGACAATCTATTTTAGGTGCAGCAATTGACTGGTTGAATCGGCATCATTCATCTCTGTGTGTGCTTGAACTGTGGGCTTGAGGGTGCTGAAAGGGCGATTGCGCTCTTGCGCAGTGCTAGAGTGCGATCGCTCTTCAGAAAACTGCGTGAAACTTAATCGCCCACCCCCTCAATAGCTAGGTTTCATCGAGCTAGGTTTCATCGTCCAAATCGGCTAAAATCTTGTCTAGCCTGTCATTTGCATCCTTAGCAAGTTGAACGAACAATGCACTAGAAACTAGTCCACTAGCAGCTGTAACACTTCCTTGTGAAAGTTTATTTGACATGAGTAGTCCGGCTCCTGTCAGACAAGCAAAGAAAGAAATCGTGGTGGCTATAATGCTCATGTTGAAGCTGTAACGAGCTTGGCGCAAACGTTCATCAGCAATGCTATACTTTATCTGCTTATTTGGAACTGAATTTGATAGCACCCAAGCTAATGCATAAACTTCTGGGTACTTAGTGGCAATTATCAGGGTTAATTGGGTATGCATGGCTCACTCCTAAATAAGATTGTTTCTACGCCTTTAAACTTAGGAGTTGTCAAATAGAGAAAAAATTGCTCAAAAATAGAGTTATATAGAAGTGGTTTAGCTAGGTGAATCCCTCAGATACTCAAGAACAGCACAGCCAGTTTTTAGAAGCAATGGCAACACAGTACAGTTTCACGGGTGATACGCGAACTGTATTTCTCTATCGCTTTGATCAGGCGAACGGCGGTAAAGATAATACTGTCCTGGCTAGGTCTATTGACTGGAGTAGAAAGCCTGAAGATGGAGCGCAAAAACTTCAAGACGAGTTGAAGAAAATCTGTAATGTTTTGGGGAAAAAGGCTGGTTGTCCAACTAACCAACCAACCAGCAAAGGGAGAAAACTTAAAGGTGAGAGTCCTTGGGAACAAGCACTTAAATGGTTATGGGAAACCAAATATCCAGAATGGCAGCAAAGACAGAATCTAGGAAGTATTAATGAATACTTAGCTCTTGAGATTCAACCCAAGCCAGATGAAACAATTTTTGATGAACAAGAGATTTCATTTCGGGATTTGTATGTGCCTTTAAAGGTCAGGATACTTGATGGAAATGGCAATCCCATCAAAGATAAAGACCCTATTGATCTTGAAGAGTGGGCTAAAGAGACACTGAATGACAACGACAAGGACAAGAAAATCTTGTTTATTCAAGCAGATGCAGGCAGGGGAAAGAGTGTGTTTTGTCGCATGTTCGCCGATTGGGTTAGGGAAAATTGGCACCCAAAGAGTAACTTACAATCATCTTTCACACCCATTGTCATTAGATTGAGAAATCTCAAGGTGTTGGAGAATAGTCTCACCAAAACCTTTGAAAATTATTTAGAAACCTATGACTTTGTGAAGAATCCCAGCTGGCTAACAGATAAAAACACCCGATTTTTGTTTTTCCTAGATGGATTTGACGAGCTGTTGCTAGAGGGACGTGCCAGTGGTGGAATTAAGGAATTTTTGCAACAGGTAGAGCATTTTCAACAAAGTAGTCATCATCGGTTTATAGTCACTGGTCGTCCTTTGGCACTGCAAGGAATTGACCGTCTCATTACTCAAACAAAAAGTTTGGAGAGATTTGAAATTCAACTGATGGACGATTCTATTCGACAAACATGGTTAGAAAAATGGGCAGTTAAAGTAGGACAAGAGGAAGCTAATGAGTTTCGACAGTTTTTAGATTCTTGTCCCACAGACATTAAAGATAACTTAGCCAGAGAACCTTTACTTCTGTATCTACTAGCACGAATGCATAAAGAGCAGCATCTTAATGTACAAATGTTTGCTGAAGCTGAAGGTATTAGGGCAAAAGTTCGCATTTATGATAAATCAGTAAGTTGGGTACTTGAAAAGCAACGTCAAGACCAAAATATGCGTTTGACTGGATTTGATGATAAAGATGATCTGCGCTCCTGTTTGACTGAAGCAGCCTTGTGTGTTGTACAGTCAGGGAATGAATCTGCTAAAGTCACAATGCTAGTATCACGGCTTAAAAGTATTAACAATCCACTTGCTGAAGCGATTGAGCAAGCAAGAATTGAAATTAAAGATGAGGAAAAGTTTTTCAATAACCTATTGACTTCCTTTTATATTAAGCCTGCTTCTGGGGACAAAGAGGGTTCTGTAGAGTTTTGTCATAAAAGTTTTAGCGAGTTTTTATTTGCAGAACGTTTAAAAGAAAGTATTCTGGATTGGACAACAACAAAACCGACTAGGCGTCAACGTGAGCGTGAAGAGTACTTGACTTCAACGAATGAAATGAATAGGCAGATTTATGATCTGCTTGGCTACGGCGGTTTAACACGCGAGATTGTGGATTATCTGATGGCATTGTTAGCTGAGGATGAAGCGTTTAAGCCGATAAAATTATTTGAACGCTTGGAGAATTTTTACGAGTGTTGGTGTGATGGAGAGTTTATTGATGTAGTCATCGAAAACTTAGTCCAATTAAAGATGCAGGCATTAAAGACTCAAATACCAGAGCGGGAAACTCAACTAGGACTGCGACAGGTAGATATATACACGGGGCTAAATGTCATGATTCTGCTCCTAGAATTACACTGTTGCGCTCAAAATAATGATGAATTAAAGGGTAAAATAGTTTTCTATCTCTGTGGTCAAAAAGATAATGATAATTTTCAATCTGAGCGATTGCTTCGGATAATTAGTTACAGTAACAGCGTTAATTTAAATACTTTTTTAAAAACAGTTAATTCTTACCTATCAAGTGCTAAGCTCGAAGGCGCTAAGCTCGAAGGCGCTAACCTCATTCGCGCTAACCTTGAAGGCGCTAAGCTCGAAGGCGCTAAGCTCACTCGCGCTAACCTCATTCGCGCTAACCTTGAAGGTGCTAACCTCAAAGGTGCTAACCTCGAAGGTGCTAACCTCGAAGGTGCTAACCTTGAAGGTGCTAACCTGAGGGGCGCTAACCTGAGGGGCGCTAACCTCCAAAGCGCTAGCCTGAGAGGCGCTAAGCTCGAAGACGCTAATCTCGTTCGCGCTAATCTCGTTCGTGCTAACCTCGAAGGTGCTAACCTTGAAGGTGCTAACCTTGAAGGTGCTAACGTCGTTCGCGCTAACCTCGTTAGCGCTATCCTCGTTCGCGCTATCCTCGAAGGCACTATCCTCGAAGAGGCTAGCCTGAGGGGCGCTAACCTCATTCGCGCTAACCTGAGGGGCGCTAACCTCGAAAGCGCTAAGCTGATTCGCGCTAACCTCGAAAGCGCTAACCTCGAAAGCGCTAGCCTGAGGGGCGCTAACCTGATTCGCGCTAACCTGATTCGCGCTAAGCTGATTCGCGCTAACCTGATTCGCGCTAAGCTGATTCGCACTAACCTCTCAGGCGCTAACCTCGTTAGCGCTATCCTCGTTCGCGCTAACTTCTCAAGCGCTATCCTCGAAGGTGGTATCCTCGAAGGTGCTAACCTCTCAAGCGCTATCCTCTCAAGCGCTAACCTCTCAAACGCTAACCTCTCAAACGCTAACCTCATTCGCGCTATCCTCTTAGGCGCTAAGCTCTCAGGCGCTAGCCTCATTCGCGCTATCCTCATTGGTGAAAAAGGAGAGATTATTTGGGATAAAAGTACAAATTGGAAGGGTGTACGGGGGTTAGAAACTGCTCAAGTGCCAGAATCTTTAAAGCAACAGTTGGGTTTATGAAGAAGTAGAAAAAGCCTGTATATATCCTAACAAGATGGAACCACTGGAATCGTAGTCAGCGACGCCCAATCTACAGGAAAAGTCAAACCCTGACGACTGACGAGAAACTTGGAGGGGCTACCAATTTGAGTGCGATCGCTCACCAAACACCCTTTAAGCGTCACAGTATACACCTTGGATTGCTGCGGATTACTGTAATTAGTCACAGTGTAAGTTCCCGGAGGAATACTCGAAATAATCAAACTATTCCCACTCTTCACTGCAACTGGCTGAGCCGTCTGTGATGAAACTGTAGTTGTCTGTTGTGCAGTAGTGGCTGTTGTGGTCTTGGTAGTAGCAACTGTGTTTGAAGTGGTGGTTGTGCTTTGTGCAGTGCTGGAAGCGATCGCCCCACAAGAGTGAGAAGCATAAAGCCTTCTCCCAAGAAAAGAAAGCTTGACACCTGAATGCATCGTTAAGTGCTCATTAATAAAGTTTTGTAAAGAATCTTGCTGTTGTTACAAAGCGGTTACACCACTGTTACCTGAATCATGGTTTACTCATGATGGTTGGTAATTCTGCGTTACTTCGGTTTCAAAGGAGACTGCAATGTCAGGGACGGGTGCTGTCTGTCGTCAGTTCTTAGGGCTTGCTGTTAGTAGTGTTTGTTTGTTCAGTGCCAATTGTGCTCTATCCCAGATTACACCAGATAGGACTCTACCTAATAATACGACTGTCACAATCAATGGCAGCACATTTAATATCACTGGGGGAACACAGGCTGGACGAAATTTGTTCCACAGTTTTCAGCAGTTTTCTGTACCAGCGAATAATACGGCTTTATTTAATAATGGATCAGATGTTCAAAACATTTTTAGTCGGGTAACAGGGGGGTCAGTTTCAGACATACAGGGGACGATTCGTGCATTGGGGACAGCGAATCTCTTCTTCCTCAACCCCAATGGAATTGTTTTTGGACGTAATGCCAGTTTGAATGTTGGTGGTTCATTTGTAGCAACCACTGCTAATGCTATTCAATTTGGTAATCTTGGGTTTTTCAGTGCAAGTGCGCCAAATAATCCAGCACTATTAACAATTAATCCAACAGCCTTGTTTTATAACCAGATTATTCCGAGTGCATCCATTCAAAACAGTTCAATAGCATCAGCAGGAAAAGATCCAGCAGGTTTTGACGCCGTTGGTTTACGAGTTCCAGATGGGAAGAGTTTACTGCTAGCTGGTGGCAATATCAACTTAGATGGTGGAGGGTTGACAGCTAATGGAGGAAGAGTGGAATTAGCTGGCTTAGCTGCACCAGGAACTATTGATTTAAATGTTGCGGGAGATACCTTAAGTTTAAGTGCGCCCAGTAATGTGCAGCGAGGTAATGTTTCTCTAACAAATCAGGCGTTTGTGGATGTATCTGGTGCTGGTGGAGGAGATATAGCAGTTAATGCTGGTAATCTAGAAATGTCTAATTCCTACCTGTTTGCAGGAATTGGTACGGGATTGAGTAGCTTTAGTAGAACAGGCGATATTAATGTTAATGCTGATTCCATTGCTTTGGTGAATGGTGCTCAAATCGCTAATGTTACTTTTGGACAAGGGAATGCGGGGAATGTGATTATCAATGCTACCAAGAGCCTTTCTCTTGATAATGGATATATCTTCAGCACCGTGGGAGACGGGTCTAGTACACAGAATAACATCGTCAAAGGTAACGGTGGCAATATTGAGATTACTACAAATCAACTTTCACTATTGAATGGTGCTGCACTTGTGGCTAGCACCTACGCACAAGGTAATGCTGGTAATATAACAATTCGAGCTAGAGACGCGGTTACTTTTGATCGACTTAGTCAAGCATTTAGTGGTGTAGGTTCTGGAGCAGTGGGCAACGGAGGCAACATTAATCTGTTAGCAGGCTCATTTGTTTTAAGTAATGGTGCTCAATTGACTGCTAGTACTTCTGGAAAGGGGGATGCAGGTAATATCAATATTAATATTATTGATAATGTCTTTTTAGCTGGGACAAATAGTGGATATCCTAGTGGCATCTTTAGTAGTGTGGATTCAGGGGCTTTAGGAAAAGGGGGGAACTTAAATTTAATAACCGGAAGATTACTAGTGCGAGATGGAGCACAAATCTCTGCTTCAACTTTTGGTTTAGGTAACTCTGGTAATATAACGTTTAATACAGTAGATACTGTAGAACTAATCGGTACTTCTGCTGATGGTCGGCTTGCCAGTGGCATTCGTGCTGCTGTTGAGTCAGGAGCTAGAGGAAATGCAGGAAACTTGACAATTAACACTGGACGATTAGTAGTGCGAGATGGGGCACAAATCTCTGCTTCAACTTTTGGTTTTGGTAACTCTGGAAATATAAGGTTTAACACAGTCTCTTTAGTAGAGTTAATTGGTACTTCAGCTGATGGTCAGTTTGCCAGTGGCATTCGCTCTGCTGTTGAGTCAGGAGGTGTAGGAAATGCAGGAAACTTGACAATTGACACTGGACGATTAGTAGTGCGAGATGGGGCACAAATCTCTGCTTCAACTTTTGGTTTTGGTAACTCTGGAAATATAAGGTTTAACACAGTCTCTTTAGTAGAGTTAATTGGTACTTCAGCTGATGGTCAGTTTGCCAGTGGCATTCGCTCTGCTGTTGAGTCAGGAGGTGTAGGAAATGCAGGAAACTTGACAATTGACACTGGACGATTATTAGCTCTAAATGGAGCACAGGTATCAGCAGCAACTTTTGGACAGGGGAGTGCTGGTGATTTAACTTTTCGTGCAAGTGATTCTGTAGAGCTGGTTGGCACTTCGGCGGATGGTCGGTTTGCCAGTGGTGTAAGGTCTGCTGTCGAAGCTAGTGCTGTGGGAAATGGAGGAAATTCGACCTTTTTAACTAATCGGTTGCTGGTTCAGGATGGGGCAGAGATTTCTACAGCTAGTTCAGGAAAAGGAAATGCTGGTAACTTGAATGTGAGAGCTAATTTCATCACTCTAAATAACCAAGGCAAGCTCATAGCTAATTCTGTAACAGGTGAAGGTGGTAATGTTTCCTTAAGGGTGAACGATATTTTACTGCTGCGCCGTAATAGCCTGATTTCAAATACAAATGGTACTGCACAAGTAGGAGGAAATGGAGGCAATTTTTTCCTCAGCACTCAATTTCTAGTAGCACCTCTTCTTAATAATAGTGACATCATTACCAATGCTTTCAATGGCAGGGGAGGTAAAATTGACATTACTGCATCTGATGGAGTTTTTGGCTTTGATGTACGCAGTCAACAAGATTTGGCGAGGCTACGTCCATCTGATCTAGACCCACGTCAACTATCAACAAATGATATCTCTGCAATTTCTCAAAACAACCCGACCATCATTACCCCAGATGCTGACCCGAGTCGTGGCTTGATTCTCTTACCCACAGTCACCGAAAAACCCCCCAAGCTAGTCTCGTCTAACTGCACCGCCTTTAATGAAACAGCAGGTGGTAACAACTTCACCATCACCGGACGCGGCGGCTTACCCAAGAGTCCCTACGAACCCCTCACCAGCGATGCAGTATGGTCAGACACTCGCCTACCACTAACCACAGCACACCAAAATCAACCCAAGAAACAGGCGGCTTTAATCAAACCCAAACCCATAGAAATTGTGCCTGCTACTGGCTGGGTGTTTAATGGGAAAGGTGAAGTCACACTTATCTCTTCTGTGTCAAACACTACATCTAGTACTCCAATGAGTTGTGCTGCAAGGTGAAGAATTATCACGATTACCCTCCAGCTTCAAGCGATCGCTATTAGAAGTGGTGCTCTCGGGATACCTAACAGAGTGCGATCGCACAGAGCAAGTTATCATTGGGGGATACGCTGTCATCCTTGCACATAGGGTCGTACAGTTGTCTTGGTTGTGGGCTTTTACCCTTGTTCCAAGCGGCTAATCCTCCATATCCTTACTGGGATTGGTTTCTAGCCAACGAGTCGCACTACATGTTACAGTTTACAAGCCTGGATGCGAGAGAAGGAAAGTCGCAAAGTTTCTTTTGCTGTTCATATTGGTGTATCCTGTGAGGGAAGCATGCTTCAGCTTTACTATCTAAAGTAAACTCTGTGCGTCCCGAGCCTGTATAGATTTTTTTGTTTGTCCATCCTACGCGATTAACAAAGTCTTTCCATACTTTCTCATCATACTTGCTCGTACCTCCCAAACTTTGGTAAATGTTCTTCTGAACGCTAAAACCAAAATATCCCTTGCTGGCATATACCCAAAGAAAGTCGATGATACGGAGATCTGAACATGGGAATTTCTCTATAGCTTGTTGATCTAAATAGCCGTTGCTCCCTTCACCTGCTACTTGGATCATAAGGTTAGCTGTTTCGTCATCAGCTTTTTTCCATTCTCCGCTCCATAGGTAATCAGCAAGTTTACTATAGCTAAATGTAGCGAACTGCAAACAGAAACACTTCAAACTGCAAACAAGGCAAAATTGAAACCACATTAGCTGCAAATAAGGGTGGTCTCAAAACCACATTAGCTGCAAATGAAACCAGATTATTTGCAAACAAACCACATTAACTGCAAACAAACCACATTAACTGCAAATAAGCTGTAATGCATACCAGATAGGGATTAAGCCATTTTTGTGGCTTGTGGTGTCCAAATTATACGAACTTTTAAGCTGGACACATATGTACATTTCTTTATATATAAAACAGACACTTTTAATCCCGAAAAATTCGCCGGGTTGTATTTATCGTTTTTTGTAACTTTTGTGACCGAGCGTCTGCAAGAGAAAAAAGGGGAGGCGTGTCTTTTACCTAGATGTATTAGACCGCTGCTTAGGAATGTGTGGCTTCAAGCCTCCCCTTTTTTCGAGCGAGCAAATTGGTGACTAATTTCTTTAATTTCCGGATGATGCATACAAAGGAATTCCAATTTTTAGCATCTGGTCTCTCAAATCTTCTGTTCGACCTGGAGGTAATTGAGAGTGTAAAAAAGAGTTAATCTCGCTTGTCCGTACATTTAATAATTCAGCTAGTACTTTAGCACTATACCCATGACGCATTAAGCGAGGTTCCAAATCGTTAAGTCCAACAGCCAAAACAGCTTCAACCATTTCAATCGTGACAGGTTTGGTTGCAGCTTTATAGGCATCTTCAAATACTCTGTGCAAATAATGTTCGATTTGTAACGGAGTCGTTAGCCGTTGTGTTAACAACGCAATTGCCTCTTCGGTAATCAAATCTTCAGGTACATAACCATCGTGAACACACTCAGTTAATAGCCATTTAATATACTCGCCCTGGTGACCTCTAATACCTTCTAAGCTAAAAACATTAGTCCTAGCCCCAATTTCTTCTAATGATGGTCGGCGTAAATCGTTTTTTAGCTTGGGGTGTCCTACCAGAACTACAGATAAAGTACCACCATTGCTACGCACCAATTCAATGATTCGCTTAATTTGTACAAGCGTGCTGTGTTGAATGTCATGAGCTTCATCCACAAAAAGCACTACAGTTTTGCGACATTTTTGAATTAAAGCTAACAATTTTCGTTCTTTAAGTTCTGGTTGGGTCGGTGGTTTGGCATCTTTCTCTGTACTTAAGTCCCAAAACAAAGCTGTCATTAAAACCGACATACTAACCTTACCTTTATCAACGGCAAGGCTACGAGAAATAATAATGTCTTTTTCGGACACCAATTCCAATTGCAGTCGCTTCAGTGTAGTGGTTTTACCACAACCAACAACACCTGTTATGGCAATTAATCGACATTGCCTAACTTGGGATTTAAGTTCTTTAAAAAGATTTGTCTGTTCTTCGGTCTCAAAAAAACCCACATGGTCTAAGGTACGTTTGAGACCAAAATAATTCATGACATCACTCAACATGGTTTGTACCTGGTAAGGGGTTAAAGAAATCTTGAACTTGTTTCATCACCTCCTGCTTATCCAAAGTGTTGGAGCAAACCGAGTCAATATAAGCCATCTGCTCGGACGTGAGTTTAGCTAATGGACGTGCTAAATATTCTGCTATCGCCAGTTTTGCAGCAATGACTGTGCTGAAAGTTAATTCTTGGAAAGGGTTAGGGTCAACAAAGGGCTGTACTTTAAGTTCTTTTGTACTACTATGGAGTGAATAGGTGTCGGAACGAACAGTGACTGAACTTGGTAAAGACAACTGTTTAGCTAAAGATTCAATCCGGTCAGCCCGTTTTTGCGTCCGTGTTTTCTTAAAACTACGATAACGATGTAGAGGAATTGGACCGTCTACAGGAACAAAAGGTCCATAGCGACTCTCAGAATGTTCTACGTACAGTTCGTTATCGAACAATCCCCACCAGAGAACTACGGTTTCCCCCGCTAAATCTGGTTCAACTTCATAAGCCACTCCTTCAACAGTAACGCGAGCATCAATCCCCACC
>NZ_JAAKGC010000233.1 GCF_017591665.1 Aetokthonos hydrillicola CCALA 1050
AGAGGGTGTCTGGTAGTACATCCGAGGCGTATCACACCGACTTTCAAGCGTGAACATGCTTCCGTCAGTGTTGCTTAAACACCTGTAAAGTAGCCTGTCTATGTTTGGCTATGTAAAAGGTAACTATAAACTAATAATTTAACTTTTGGAGTACCACCCACACCTAGGCACCCTTGTAGATTAACATAACTATTGTAGATTGATCGTGTCCCAGTATCAATAGAACTTATCCTTTGGACAAGCAAACACATTTGTTTCCTGCATCGATATTCTCTAAAGTTCAAATCAACCCTTCTTTAACTAATTGATTTGAACCATGACAACGCTAACGTTCTCCTCAGCGGTTCTACTCTTAAGTGCTAGCGGTATAGCAAGTACACTCAATAGCGTTGCTGGTGGGGGTAGCTTTTTTTCTTTTCCGGCTCTCATCTTTGCAGGATTACCACCGCTCAAGGCAAATGCGACCAACAACACAGTTACCTGGATAGGTTACGCAGTAAGTATTTATGCTTATCGTTCTGATCTTTCGATTCCCTTTCGGCAGCTGCTAGTACTAGCCTTGATTAGCTTAGTGGGGGGAGTGATGGGGGCAATATTGCTTCTAAGAACTCCACAATCCGTCTTTGCCAAACTGCTTCCTTACCTGTTATTAGTTGCAACTATATTATTTACGTTACAATCATTTAACTTTCTTGTTATCTGAATATTGCTGTCGTTTTCCAGAACATGATCTTTTGCGGTTGATATAGGGTCAAAACGCGAGTCAATTATAAATACCTGTCCACCTGCTCTAACAGATCTGTAAACTTTTTCCAAAAACGAGTCGAGTAATTTTGGTGGGACATGAGATAGCCAAAAAGAGAAAAAAACTAAATCGTATTCCACATCTGGTTCCCATGAAAATAAATCTACCTGTCGATAGTACACGTTAGCATCACCAACTTTTGCGCGATTAATTTCAATCACTTCTTGGGAAGCATCAAGTGCTGTAATTTTCTTACCAATCTTTAGAAGTTCCTGCGTCCAGATACCTGTTCCACAAGCTAGCTCCAAAATATTTTCTACTGTCCCTAGTTGGTACAATGCCTTTTTGACCACAGCAACTTCATTAAACCAAAGCCCGTTTATTTCCTCTCCCCGGTCATACCGTCCAAGTCTGTGAAACCATTCATCATAGTATGCAATTTGTTCTCGAATAATGCTATCTGTCATTACTGGGTTGTCTTTTGACCTTTCCTATATTTACTTTCATATTATACAGTAAACCTAGCGTTTTATCGCTAAATAACACTTACCTGTTTAAGGCTGCTAAGTACAGCATTTCATACATTCGTGGCGTTTTGGCTCCCATTGACCCTCACCCTAGCCGTCTCCCTATTGAGATAGGGAACAGAATTTAGCTCCCTTCTCCTGCGGAGGGAGAAGGGTTGAGGATGAGGACACACCATTTTCATTTCGCCATGAACTTGTGCAATCCTATACTAAGTTTGATCACCATTGACTCTCGACAACGCTAACAGGCTATTTATTTACTACCCAATACAAAGAAAGTTGTTGCATCATTCCAAATACCTTTGTGTGTTGCAGTTGCTTCAACTTGTGCAATGTATTCAGCTTTGAGTTGTTCTAATCTCTCTGGCGCGAGTTCTTTCACTTGAGAGCCAAAAGCGCTTCTCGCATTTGCATACCAGGCTTTTTCAACATTACTTAGATAAGAACCAAACTGTTCAGTTATAACTTTGATATCTTGGAACCCGACGTTTTTAAGCATATCTTGACACTTTTGAGGAGTTCCTAATGGCTCATTCGGATTCGGAATAAAAATGCCATAAGTTTGAGCTTTTTGTCTAAAAATAACAGCTGCTGTATGTGCAGTTTCAGCAAAGCAAGAAAAAGCAACTTTACCACCTGGTTTGAGAAAGCGATACCACTGCTGTAGAGAGTTCTGAATGTCGGTCAAATACACGAGCGCACTAGAGCAAAAAATGATATCAAAGCTCCTGTCGTTGAAATTGAGATAATCTGCGTCTGCTTCTATGAGTTCAATGTTTTTGATTCCAATCGTCTTAATCTTCCTCTGTGCTTGCTGTAGCATACCTTTGGCGATATCTACTCCCACTACTCTACCTGAAGAACCAACAATTTGTGCTGCATTAATTGCCACTAATCCTGTACCAGTGGCGACATCGAGGATTGCCTGTCCTGGCTGAGGTTGAGCGATTTCAATCAGACGATTCGCTAAACTGAGGTGAAATTGATTTCCTTCATCGTAGTTAGGTCTGGAATTGAAATCATCAATTACTAGCTGCTTATACTTGTCAATATCTACGTGGGTACTCATGGGAGTAAGCCTCCTTTAGATTACTTTCTACTAAGCTGAGGTTAAGTCGTTTTAAGCACTTTTGTCTTCTGAAAATTTGCTGCATTAATATTTAAAAATTGCTTTTATCTGGAATTTGATTAAGAAGGCGATCCAAATGGGATTTTTTCATTGGGACTAACTTACCCGGAAGGCTATCAACAATTAGGTGATTTACAGGAATAAATATACCGCAGCCGTTGGTTTCGACTTCGCTCAACCAACTGAGAGATCGTGAATTGAGCGAAGTCAAAACTCGCACTCCCCAGGTATTTTCTTTCTCGGAAATCACCTTAGCCTTTAACATCGGCGTGTTTGGTTTCGATAAGCTTTTGGTGTTATTCCTACATACTTGTGAAAAAAAGCAGTGAAGTTGCTTTGATTTGAACAGCCAACACAGTGGGCAATTTCTACAATTGGAAATTTATTCTCAGCCAGCAAATTTTTAGCTCGCTTAATTCGGCATTGAATTACGTACTGATGTGGAGATAGCCCAGTTGAAAGCTTGAACTGACGCGCAAAGTAATAAGGACTCATTGCAACAACAGCCGCAATCTCTTTGAGAGTAACTGTAGCCTCCAGATTATAGTGAATGTAATCAATTACCTGTTGGAGTTTTTGTGCTTGAAGACCTTCCGAGGGTTCTCGAATGACCGTTTTCGATATGGAATACCGTCTGAGAAGATGAACTGCTAGCGCTAAACCCAGCGATTCTCCATAGAGAAAACCTGATTCGCATCCGGTTTCAAGTTCTGCTTTTAACGCTGAACCAATATGTAGGATCTGAGGATCGAGCACTCCCCGCTTTGGGGCAATTTCAATTAAACTTGTATCAATTGATTCATAAGCAGCACGCTCAATTAGCGTTGGATTAATTGAGAGTAAAAGAAAATTTGCTGAGTCGTGCCAACGAGCTTGAGTTGGAACCCGTGAAGGAGTGATACAAATATCTCCTCGTTTCATCTGCGTCCTTTGTTCACGTCCGCCAGCTAAACGCCAGTCGATCTCGAATCGCCCTCCGAGTATTATCGTAACACTGTGGTGCTGTAGCTCTAGCTCAGGACACTCTGAGGGAGGTAAACAATGTTGTTCAACTTGAATACCATCCCAGGCTGATTTTGCACTGGACAACAGTGGTGAATGAGAGGATATGGGGATGATATCCCCGTTAGCTACGTTAATCCCTGAGATTCTGTTCACCGACACAAGTATAAATAGTCATAATCTTAAGAAATCTTGCGAGTTCTTAACATACCAAAGTAGATCGGGAAGTCTGATAGGCTGGAAAATCAATTTATTCTTGTATTGTACAGTAAATCTAAAAATTTATCGTTGATTAGGATATAATACTCTTTTCAATTAGAGATATCAACACTATATGAAAACTGTCTAT
>NZ_JAAKGC010000234.1 GCF_017591665.1 Aetokthonos hydrillicola CCALA 1050
AACCCCTATTTTTTGTCTCTAAACTATCATCAACTATATCAAATCCTTATTACTAGGTTGATTGAAGACGTATAGGCAACGTTTAAAACCCTTGTACAGACGGGGTTAGAATTTTCCGGAAAAGTCTTATGAACAAAAACTATACCTGTGAAATCGAGCAGTAGCTGTCGCCTCATACTAGCTAGCAGGTTTTGAAAGCGTAAACCCCGAATAAAGGTTTTAATAATTAGCCCTATTCCCCCCAAAATAAAAATGTCGCATAGCCACTGATGAGTGACATACCAACGAATTCTAGGGTGTGCTTGCTGGTATTCTTGCCAAGTCCATTGGACTCTTTCTGGATCTCGCAAGTCAATGCCATTCCAACCATGATGCAAGCGATGTAGTTCTGCATATATACTGTAAGGCCACAGCATTGGCCAACTCATTAACCGAGGTATGATACTATCAAACCATTTCCAACCTGTTAAGGTTTGATGTGTCATATCATGGGTACAAATGAGCCAAAAGCCATAAAAAACTCCCGCCAGCATTGTTGCCGCGACAAATAAAATACCGTTTGATGCTGACCAAGCTAATACGACTAGGCTCAGAAATATCCAGCCCAATATACTAAAACGTAGCAGTCCGACTCCAGAATTAACTTGGCCTAAGTCGGCGGTGACTTGCTGCAACTCTTGAGCGATACTATTAACACTGACGGTGCGTTCGGCTTCAGCCGTTAAGCTCTGGTTATCGCCCATAACCCACCTACATTTGTGATCTCAGCTACTATTAGCTTACCGCGTCTCATCGACAAATACAGGTTATTTGAGTGAAGTATTATGTATCAACCCCCATTAGGCGTAAGTGAGTCGACTGTTGGAGTGTTCGTGGGCTACTCCCTATTGGCTTCACCTGTTTTATTATGGTAAACATCCGTCGATCTAACCAGATGTTATTAACACTAACGACTTGGATAATCATTACTCTATCTGTATTGATCGTTGTACTTTTAATTGTAAATATCCGGCTTTCTCAAGCGAAAACACAAACGCGATCGCTTTGTCAATGGCAAGTTGTCGATCTCACCCAACCGTTAACATCCACCATTCCAATCTGGTCAGGAGATCCTCGTGTTGAGATTCAGCCATGGGCAACAATTGCTAATGAAGGATACTTCATCAACCGAATTGCAATTGGAGAGCATAGCGGTACGCATTGGGCAACACCAAACACTTTTATTATGGGAGCAACAAGTGCAGAACAAGTTCCAGTGGAAAAACTAATTGCTCCAGCAGTTGTTATTGATATTCAACACAAAGCGCTACAAGATGCAGATTACCGTCTTTCAGTTGAAGACGTACAGGCATGGGAAACTAGAAATGGTGAAATCCCATCAGGTAGTATTGTAATTTTGTTTACAGGCTGGCAGGACAAATGGCTTGATCCAAAAGCCTTTATGAATGAAGATGAACAAGGGGTGTCGCATTGGCCTGGTTTCAGTGTTGGAGCCGTTGAATTTTTAGTAAGTAGGCGTCAAATTGCTGGACTTGGTACTGATACTCACGGTGTTGATCCTGGTAATGATCACTCTTACTGTGCAAGTACTACTATTTATGCCAGTGATGGTATCGTTCTAGAGTGTCTCGGCGGATTGGAGAAGTTACCTCAAATCAGCGCAACACTTGTAGTTGGTGGTTTACCAATCTTTGGTGGTTCTGGTAGTCCGGCACGTGTTTTAGCTTTCTTACCACCGCCTTAAAACCAATCTTTCGCACATTAACTTATCGTGTGTTCTTATGCGGGGAACTGTGCTAAGAGGTCTTTGCCGTCAATAATGGTACTAGTGAATACGAAACTACGGTTAGCTTGATAGCGTGGATCTGATTTAACGATAGCCATGAACTCGCGATGTCCTTTTCTTGTCCTGCCTACCTGACAGCCAGCGCTCCATCTTCCTATGTCGTCATTAGGGCCGCCCCCCCAATGTTGGTTAATGCCAAATTCTCCTGAGTCTGTGGACTCACCTGCATCGAGCGTGCCTGACCGATTTGCATCACGATAGACAGTGACCGAACCACCAGTTTGCACAAGAGCTTCATGGGGATTAGCCTGTCCGTGCATTCCTACCTGCCATGCGGTGTATTGTCCGAAAGCTATTATCGCCGCACCTTTGGGGTTTAAGGGATTTTACGTATAGTACTTACCTGGGTTCGTCGTGGCTTCCCAACAGCCGATTATTTTAGGCTTGCCGTCTCTAAAGTCAATCACGATGCGGAGGTCGTTCCAGACATTAAGGGCGTTGTCATTGAGCGTTCCGTCCGGATTCATGCCTTCAATATAAATAATATTCTTGTATCCAGGTTCTTTGTCAATTCTGTAGCCCTTCTTCTCGCAATAGGCAACGATTTTCTCTGCTAGAGTTTTAGGCTTGGTCGGGACTCCTGCGATTTTGCAACCGTCAATCTGGACATGCCCACCATAGATAAACCAAATGTGCCGATCCAGAACTGGAGTTTAAACCTTAACCTGTTTTCGTAAAATACAGTTCACTCTGAGGGCGTAGCCTCCGGCTTCTCGCAGAGTACGCCGTACCCTTCACCGAACCCCTAAAGGGGAACGCCCCTACAAATGTATCGTACTCAATCGAGGATCGGTATATACAAATCGAAGATCATGTGTATTAACGGATAATGATTGTTTGAGACTTGTAGGGGCGTAGCCTCTGGCTTCTCGCAGAGTATGGCATTCGCCCTTACAATGGACGGGAAAACCCTCATTTGCGGAAAAATCTTTCGTTGGAGTGCTATTAATTCCTACACCATATCTGACGATTTCTGTCAATCCGTAAGTCTTGAGTGCGCTTTAGCGCAACTACAAACCAATATCATTGCCAGATATAGATAAGAATAAACAAGACAATCCAGATAACATCAACAAAGTGCCAAAATAGAGAAGTTGCATTAACCCCAAAGTGACCCGTATCATAATTACCAGGTATAAAAGATCGACCAAGGACAATTATCTGCAATATAAGACCAGTAAGAACGTGCAAACCGTGGAAACCTGTTAGTAAATAGAACATTCCACCAAAAACACCTGTAGTAAAGCCAAAAGAAAGGCTACTCCATTCGATTCCTTGTCCTACTAAAAAGTAAGTTCCCATTGCAATTGTAAGCATTAGAAACAAACGAAATTTTATTAAGTCATGGCGAAGAAGAGCTCGTTCTGCTAAATAGATAACGAAGCTACTGGAAACAAGAACCACTGTATTAATTGCAGGCGCTGTAATTTCTAATCCTGAAACACCAGCAGGTAGCCAGTTAGGAATTGTTGTTTTGTAGATAATATATCCTGAGAAAAAACCAAGAAAAATGAAAGTCTCGGAAATCAAGAACACGATGAAGCCGAACATTTTGTTCCCTTCTTCATCATGAGTATGTTCTTGAGAGTGATGCTGTAATTCTTCTGAGGTAATTGAACTGTCCATTTGATGAATACTCCTATTTTTAATACAAAGAATACAGAAGTCAGGAGTCAGGAGTCAGCTTGGGAAGTTGTAGGAAGTTGTAGGTTGGGTTGAGGGACGAAACCCAACATTTTTAAGATTTTGTTGGGTTTCACTTCGTACCCCTACGGGGAAGCAAGCTACAACCCAACCTACCTAGCTGACTCCTGTATTCTGAATCCTGACTCCTTGTTTAACGCTTTTCTACCAATGGCTCAGATTTACCGTAGCCG
>NZ_JAAKGC010000235.1 GCF_017591665.1 Aetokthonos hydrillicola CCALA 1050
CTGGTTCAAGAGAATCTAAACTAATATTAATTCGCCGTAAACCAGCTTGATAAAGGCTTTGTGCAATTGGAGCTAGTAAAAACCCGTTGGTTGTCATAGCTAAATCTTGGGTTTGGGGAAGGGACGCGATCGCTCCCACCAACTCCACCACACGAGGACGTAGTAAGGGCTCCCCCCCAGTCAAGCGAAACCGGGTAAATCCTACAGGAATAAATACTTCTTCAATTAAAGTCAGCAGTTCCTCATCAGTTAATAATTGTTGCTTGAGGATATACTCTAGCTCTGCTTCTTCCGGCATACAGTATTGACAACGGAAATTGCAGCGATCTATTAAACTAATACGTAAATAATCGACCTGGTTCATAAAAATTAACCATTTTAAAAATTAAATATAAATGCAACAAAATATTTAGTTCGCTACACTTCTGTACAATAACGTATTTTTACCAAAAAACGAGCTTGCAGCCTCTGGCTTTAGTTTAGGTGTGGGGAGTTTTTATGTATTGCTGTAGGGTGCGCTTTTGCGAAACCGTAACGCACCTTGAATTTGGGGCGTGAAAAATTACCACCCAACCATTGACGTGTATATCCTTCAACTAGAGCAACCCAACTTCTAACCAAAAAGCGGATACAGACTCCGCCACAGCAGAGCCTGCATCCGCTTTTGTGCTGATGTGACAGCAACTTAGCGAACTGGAATCCGAACCCCAGTGAACGCGCGCTTGAGCAACACTGGTCCGCCATCTTCAAACGGATTGGAGTAAAGAGGGAATAGTTTAACTTCGTATGTACCGGAAATGGTTTTTTCTCCAGGATCGTACTCGAAATTTCCGTCGATCCGAATAATCGATGCAGGTGTTCCAGTATTCTGGTCGGCTAAGCTGAACTCGATTGACCGGAATTTAAATTGATTGCCCCGGCAGCTGTAGACACCTTGATCAGGAGTCAAATTGTTGGAGAAAAAGCCTGTTACCGATTCATCTGGAGCAACCTTGAAGGTGAACTGAGGACCTGCACCATTATCTGTTGTGACTAAATAAACACCAGTTCCAGAACATTTACTTTCAGCCTGAGCTGGTTTTGCAGTCATTAAGGGCGCAAAAGCAACGCTAGCAACCAGAGCCATACCAGCGAGAGATACAAATTTAGGTTTGCGCATGAGCTTGCTCCTATCGTAAAATAATAAGTAAAAAAAACACAAAAAAACAAATTACAGACACACAGAATAAGGAAATCTGTAACGCAATATGCAAGCAACACGAAGTTTTGACTAACACTAACTTTTAAAGCAGAGAAAAACTGAGTGCTTTCTGTGCTATGATGGCTATCATTTATGTCGAAAAAACTGAAGAATTACAGTATTTTGCAGGCGAAGGAAGCACGTTCATACAAGCGTTCTCTTTGAGGGAGCCGCGTTCACGCACCACGACGAAGGGGTTTAGGGGGTACAGCGTTCGTCCTTGAACTATCGGTGTACCTGATTTATTTGAGTATGCAAAACCTGCTGGAAAACACTTTATTGCAAGCAAGCTTGATATATAGCATTTATATCAAGACATTACTCTGCATTGTTTATCAGCACCAGTAACCATAAGGAAGAAAGTCGTTTTAAAGTAAACACTTCCTCCCCTCAGGGAACTTCTGTAGGAAAGTATATAATGAATCTCTAGCGTGTAAATAACGAGAAGTATAAATTTTCTGTATAGCTTTTAAGTTTTTTTATTGAACGTGCGTAAAACGCCATCCCCTTGTGGGTGGGAATGTAAGCGCGGGGTAAACTTTGTATGGTCATTATTACCTCTGATTCTTAGCACAAAAGGCGAAAACCTGGTCAAAGGTGACCAGGTTTTATAAGCTTACTACTGTTCAAACAGTTACCGTTAATTAATAGAAAGAGTCAACAACTAAGGTTTACAAACTACTAGCAGACTCAGCATATTTTATGTTTTTCCGCTTTGGGATTTGGCTTCGCCTTATTCGTCTAGCGATATGCCACTTAATATCATTATGCTGATATTTGCTTGGGCTGATGATGGGAGACACCTAATCACTTGCCCTTTTTATTTGGAGGTTGGTATGCCTTGTTTGGTGTCCTATTTATTAAGTTATCACCCAAACAAGGAATAGCAATTGTTTGTTTACTGAAGTTTACACATTGTTTAACTTCTCAATAAGTGTACAAATTTTGACATTAACCCCAAGTCCACATAACCGAACTCAGGTTCTAGATGATTTGTGATAATACGCCCTATGGCGTCGATTTCTTGAAGTTCAGCAGCAGAAAGTTTCGCAGAAGCAGCATGTGCGTTTGCAACAGCTTGTTCTGGATAACGCGCGCCTGCGATAGCGAAGCGCTGCGGCGTTCGCCTTTGGGAGAAGCGCCGATCGCATAACTTTGAATGCAGTAACGTTCAAAGGAAAATCAATAGACGAGCGATATGCTAGCGTATTAGTGATTTCTCACCCACCTGTCTTTTGTACTAGTTCGAGTATATGGTGTGGTGTTAACAGATAACTGCTGCTCTTCCTGATAACTGATAACTGAATCTGTGAGCGTGCTGATGAGAGTATGCTTAAGGACAATGAGGTAAAAAAATTGACTAAGACTACTCATGCACTTAAAGAATGGGCGATCGCAATTAACGCCC
Organism: Aetokthonos hydrillicola CCALA 1050; assembly: GCF_017591665.1. Classification (GTDB taxonomy): domain Bacteria; phylum Cyanobacteriota; class Cyanobacteriia; order Cyanobacteriales; family Nostocaceae; genus Aetokthonos; species Aetokthonos hydrillicola. The sequence goes on from NZ_JAAKGC010000235.1 coordinate 2,649, forward strand.
TAGAAGTTGGCAAAACAATAATGCTGTTGCGTAAAGGTGGTATCCACGAACGTAATGGACGGTTTCAAGTTGCGCACGAAGAGATTTTGCTCTATCCGACTTATGAACATCAACAGCCTTTCTTACTCAAGCCTGAGTATACTAACCTTGTCTATCCCGTGACATCTGGGTGGCATCCAGAAACAGTTCGGATCACTAGTTGGGCTAAAATTACTGATATTTTTCGAGTTTATGACGAAGCAATAGTCAGCGCCTTGCTTCCGTTCCATATTTGGAACGAGTACTTTATTAGCGATCGCTTAAAGTGGAAGCCAAGCCAACCACTGTATATACTCTTGCTACGAACTTACAAACTGTTTCAAGTTCAGGAAATTCCTTATAGCGCCAAATATGGTGGCTGTAAATCTTGGATTGATTTAGCCCAGACAATTGACTTACAGTTGTCAGAACCAGTTTTATCTGATTCTGCTTATACCCAAACGGTAGGAACTATCAAAACTATCGTTAATCAAGGAGTCAGGAGTCAGGATTCAGGAGTCAGAATTAATGAGATGGGGATTTGAACTCTTTGATCATCCCCGAAACAGAGAAAATTCATGCTGAATTCAGATTTCTGTCTCCTGAATTCTTTTGCACAGCACTTATTTGACACAAAGTCAAGTAAAAAAGTAGCGATCGACACATACATCTTTAGAAACAGCAGCTAACATCGGATAAACACAAAGAGATTGTGTGCCAATTTATGTTTTTTACTTGTTGTTTCTTTGAATTGAACGCAAAAGACTCGAGCCATAAGAAGGAATTTTTCGACAAAAAAATTATCCCGGAAGGGTAATTTTATATTGACAAAGATTTTTTATTATGCATATAAAGCAAAACAAAAAGGAGTTTGCCGTGCATCAACGAATGTGCTGGATAGGTAAGTCTGGGGATAGCGAAGAAAAAATTTTGCATTTACAGATTGCACCCAATCAACCTTGGCGTCCTTACACAGCTTTTCCACAATTTGCAGTACCAGATTACCCTGTACCCGGAGGTTCTAAAGGTTGGGCAACTTAT
>NZ_JAAKGC010000236.1 GCF_017591665.1 Aetokthonos hydrillicola CCALA 1050
CAATCTTCATCTTTGCGAACCGCATTTATAACGCCGATTAGGGAAACAGCAATATAAAGTAAGTAAACTGCTCGCAACACATTGAAAACTAAACTCACCGCTGCCGAGGAGTTTCCACCTCCACCTTGGGATAAATTGTTCTTAAGAAAATCTTCAGCTCTCTTAAAAAACTGTGCTTGTGCTGGATCGGCAAAGTAATCTAGCCAAAATAAGCTCAGAATCGCTGCTACTGCTAGGACTTGTAATAGTAAGAGTGTTTTCTTGGGTGCGCGTACTTGCTGCCCAATTCGATGTATGACTACTGCTATTAAACTCCCAATTAACAAACAAAAGAGCAAAATAGGACTTTTAAGGCTGATAATGCTTAAAAATACTGCACAAGCAATTAAAAAAGGTACAGAATCTAGTAATTTAACGCGCCAGTATTCCAGTGTCAATACCAATTGATGAGACGTTGGCGCACGCAAACCAAAATTTCTGAGGGTGTATGTCACATACACTATTGAACAAAATTCAGCAGAAACAGGAGATTGGATAGAGAAACTTTTAGCAAAAGGCGAGTTGTGGTGGTTAAAATTTAAAGGCGATTTTGCCGATTCAGAAAACCAGCGAATCGAAACTGTGATTGCAAATGCCTACACAGAGGGTTTTCGTCGTTGGGAACAAATTTTATCTAATCAGATGGGATTGGATATAAAACCTTTATCTGCTGTGGATCTTTGGCAAGGTATTTGGAGAAGATTCAATGATACGCAGCCAATAGAAATACCACAACTCATAACCTTAGATGAACAAGGTGTACACGAAAAAGTTTACTCAGATTTAGCTAGTACAAAACTGCTAATGGAGAATATCCATAGTACAACTCTACTGATGGAATCTAGTATACCTTGTGCCGATCGCCGTTGGGTTTATGTTAACAATCGTTACATTGGCGCAATGACGTTTCTGGAAAAACCCGGAGGCTGGCAGAATAAATCGTCTCAATTACGCTATATATGGGAACTGTTGGCAAGAGAAGCAGTTGTTGACACGGAAATTTTCTGCCAGCTAACGGCGGCTAACCCAGCTTTGGTAAAAAATACTTTGCAACGCGTACTCAAGCAGTCGAACATGACGGCGATGATGGCGCAGGAAAAAAGTAGAACTATTGATGTTAATGCTCAATTAAAGCTGAAGAAATCGGTAGCAGCCCAAGAGCAATTGTTTGAAGGCGCAGTACCAATTTATACAGCAGTGACAATTTTGGTACACCGCCCCACTGTTGAGAAGTTAGACGAAGCAACAAGGTATATTGAAAGTTGTTTTCAGCGTCCAGCACAGGTTGTTAGGGAAATAGAGTACGCTTGGAAAATTTGGCTGCAAACTTTACCAATTGTGTGGGAAGGTTTATTAGCAAAACCCTTCAACCGCCGTCAGCTTTATTTAACCAGTGAAGTACCAGGGTTAATGCCTTTATCAATTACTAGAGCTGGCGATAGCAAAGGCTTTGAGTTGATTGCTGAAGAAGGTGGCTCACCTGTTCATTTGGATTTGTTTAACCAACACAAAAATCTAGCGTTGTTTGCTACAACTCGTGCTGGTAAGTCGGTGTTGGTTTCAGGAATTTTGACGCAAGCTTTGGCGTATGGGATTCCGGTGGTGGCGTTGGATTTTCCTAAGCCCGACGGGACATCAACTTTTACAGACTATACGCAATTTATGGAGGGGAACGGGGCTTATTTTGATATTTCTAAACAATCTAATAATTTATTTGAACAGCCAGATTTAAGATCGCTAAGTGAAGAAGAACAGCGCGATCGCCTACTTGATTACATCGCCTTCCTAGAATCAGCGTTAATGACCATGATTTTAGGATCATCAACTGAAAATCAGCTATTGTCGCAAACTATACGCGCAATTATTAACTTAGCTTTAGAAGCATTCTTTAATGATGAGGGTATAAAAGACCGATATCGAGATGCTATTGAAGGTGGATTTAGTAGCACTGCTTGGCTCAAAACCCCTACCTTAAAAGATTTTCTCCTATTCTGTTCGCCAGAACATTTACGACTAGATAGTATAGGTGGCAGAGTTGAAGATGCACTGAGTCAAATTCATCTGCGCTTGCGGTTTTGGCTTTCAAGCCGAGTGGGACAAGCGATTTCAGCACCATCTAGCTTCCCCACCGATGCTCAACTTTTGGTTTTTGCTCTCAGAAATTTATCCGATAGTGAAGATGCAGCAGTTCTATCTTTAAGTGCTTATTCAGCGGCACTCCGCCGTTCATTAAGTAGCCCATCTTCAATCTTCTTTATTGATGAAGCACCAATTTTGTTTGAATTTGAGCAAATTTCTAACTTGGTGGGAAGAATCTGCGCGAACGGTGCAAAAGCAGGTATTAGAGTGATATTATCAGCACAAGATCCTGATACTATTGCCAAATCCAAAGCAGCATCTAAAATTTTGCAAAACTTGACAACCCGATTAATTGGTCGTATTCAGCCAGTTGCGGTCGATAGTTTTGTCAGTATATTAAAATATCCCCAGGAAATTATTGCTCGTAATGCAACAGAAAGCTTTTTCCCTCGAAAAGAAGGAATTTACAGTCAATGGTTGTTGGATGACAACGGTATTTATACCTTCTGTCGCTACTACCCAGGTTACGAACAATTAGCAGTAGTCGCAAACAACCCTGACGAGCAAGCTGGACGACAACAAGCCATGCAAAAATATCCCGATAAGTATGAAGCACTTTCTGTATTTGCACGTCAGTTAGTAGCTGCACTGCGCGGATAAATACCCTTTTGTAGGTACTTTCTTATGCGAAAAACTACTTTTTTAACCCTCTCTCTAGTATTTCTGGGTATCGTACCAGGTATGGCGCAGTTGGTCAATATTGTGAACACAAAGGACGACTCACAATTAGGCAAAGTCTGGACGCAAGATTTTCAAAACTACGCCCTAGATTTACAAACCTATCTAGCAAGTAGCACTCCTAGTAGTTTAAAGCCTATAGAATTATTCGATACTCAAGCGGTTATCAATTCTTCTACAGGCGAACTCAACATACCTAATCCTATTGAAGCAGGAAAAAATGTTCGTTTTTTTGCCGTTCAAAAATCCATATCGGGGACATTTGAAAATAACCCATCTCTAGAAGCGAACACAGTCAGTAATGAATTCAGCCGTGAAATCACTCGTGGAGCAGTCGAAGGGGTTTTAGGAAGAAATGGACAAACACGGATAAAACAGAAATTAGAAGATACAGAGGATTCGCTTAAAGAGATTACAAAGTCTATCAAAGATCTTAAAGATAACCAAAATTTTATAACTCAAGCTATTAACAAAACTATATCAACTGCTTGCAACGCAACTAATGATGCTACTGGTGGTGCAGCTAATGCCTCAGCATGTCAGAATGCGGCTCAAACAAACTTACAATTACAAGCCGTCAGAATTCAAGGTGAACAGGCAAAAATGCTTGGAGAAACTTTTGCTCAAACAATGTATTTGAATCAGTCTTTACAGTATTCAAACTTGAACTTGGCAAATGTTGCTCAACAATTGGAAGAGACGAACCGTGCTAGAAGAGTAGATACCTCAGCAGAAGCTGCACGACTTGTAAGAGTAACTTCTCAACTAGATTTGTTGGGAAGAGAAACTCAACAAGAAGAAGTAAATCAACAACAACAAGTAAAATAGTACAA
>NZ_JAAKGC010000046.1:0-35817 GCF_017591665.1 Aetokthonos hydrillicola CCALA 1050
GAAGCCACAGTCTGGGCAACAGTGGCTAAATGCCAAGATTCTCACGAAGCTCCCCCCATTGGTAACCCAATCAAGAATACACGCATCTACATACTAGATGCTCAACTTCAACCAGTACCTGTGGGTGTTGCTGGCGAACTATGCATTGCTGGCGTGGGTTTGGCGCGGGGCTATTTGAACCGTCCAGACTTAAGTGCCGAAAAGTTTATGCCAAATCCCTTTAGCAAAGAACCAGGAGAGCGCATCTATCGAACAGGAGATCTTGCTCGGTGGCTTCCTGATGGTAATATCCAGTTTCTTGGTCGGATCGACCAGCAAGTAAAGCTGCGGGGCTTCCGCATTGAGCTAGGGGAAATTGAAGCTGTTATAAGTCAATACCCAAATGTTAGAGAGGCTGTGGTGATAGCTCAGGACGATGGTGTTGACAACAAGCGCTTGGTAGCTTATGTGATTTCTGACCAGACACAGGTAATTGGTGTAAGTGAGTTGCGTTCCTTTCTAAAGGATAAACTTCCTAACTATATGGTGCCGTCGGCATTTGTATTCCTTGAGGCTATGCCGTTGACACACACTGGTAAGGTAAACCGTAAAGCACTACCACCACCAGCAGATTTTGACTCAAGTTCGTCACCAACTTATGTTGCACCTAATTCTGAAGTAGAACAAAAAATCGCTGCCATTTGGCAGCAAGCATTAAACCTAGAAAAGGTGGGGATACATGACAACTTTTTTGATTTAGGTGGTCATTCATTACTCATACTCCAGGTTCACAGTCAATTACAAGAAATATTTGGACATAACTTATCAATAGCTGAAATGTTTCAATATCCGACCATCTACTCTTTATATAAACATTTAAATCAAGAAAAATCATTAGAAATATTTGATTCACCAACACCTTTAACCATTCAAAATACTTATAAACCTAAAGATTTGCTCCAGCAACAAAGGCAACTCAGACAAAATCATCGCTCAAGAAATAAACAGTAAGGATATTAAATGGAAGAATTGTTAGAAACAAATTCTATAGATGATTTAGCAATTGCCATTATTGGTATGTCCGGTCGTTTTCCTGGAGCCAAAAATGTTGATGAATTGTGGGAAAATTTGCAAAATGGTGTAGAGTTAATTTCAGATTTTTCGGAGCAGGAACTGTTAGATGCTAAGGTAAACCAGACTTTGCTCTGTAACCCCAATTACGTCAAATATGGCTCTGTTCTTTCAGATATTGAATTGTTTGATGCTTCTTTCTTTAACTGCAGTTCCAGAGAAGCCATGATTATGGATCCGCAACAACGTCTTTTTTTAGAGTGCTCTTATGAGGCTCTAGAAAATGCTGGTTATAACTCAGAAATTTACTCTGGTGCGGTTGGGGTTTACGCTGGTATGAGCATGAATACTTACTTGCTCAACAATCTTTATGGGAACCCTAAGGTGTGGGAATTAGTAGACGGTTTTCAACTACTGCTAGGAAATGCTAACGATCATTTGTCTACACGGGTTTCTTACAAACTAAATCTTAGTGGACCAAGTTTAGATGTGCAAACAGCTTGTTCTACTTCATTAGTTGCAGTTCATCTAGCTTGCCAAAGTTTGCTCAGTGGAGAATCTGACATGGCTTTGGCTGGTGGGGTGTCGGTTCGGGTTCCGCAAAAAACAGGTTATCTTTATCAAGAAGGGATGATTTTGTCTCCTGATGGACACTGCCGAGCTTTTGATGCCAAAGCAGCAGGGACTGTGGGGGGTAATGGTGTGGGCGTTGTCGTCTTGAAAAGATTAGGGGACGCGATCGCAGACGGTGATTATATCCATGCAATTATTAAAGGCTCAGCCATTAATAACGACGGTGCTAACAAAGTTGGATACACAGCTCCGAGTGTAGATGGTCAAGCAGCCGTGATTTCCGAAGCACATGCAGTAGCAAGAATTGATCCTAAGACAATCACTTATATAGAAACCCACGGAACTGGAACACCTCTAGGAGATCCCATTGAAATTGCTGCTCTGACAAAAGCATTTAGTGGCAAAATTCACCTGAAGAGCGCGATCGCCATCGGTTCAATCAAAACCAATATGGGACATCTAGATGCAGCCGCAGGGATTACCAGCCTGATCAAGACAGTCTTAGCCCTCAAAAATAAAACTTTACCACCAAGTCTCCATTTTACAGAACCTAACCCCAAAATTGACTTTGCCAATAGCCCCTTTTATGTAAATAGTGCTTTGTCGGAATGGAAAACAGATACAAGTCCTCGCCGTGCTGGAGTCAGTTCCTTCGGCATTGGTGGCACTAATGCCCATGTCATCTTAGAAGAAGCTCCTGAAACTCAAGAAACACAGTCCTTAGGTAGAAGCTTTCATCTGTTGACAATATCTGCCAAAACCAGTTCGGCACTCGATACGGCGACAGCCAATCTCATAGCGCACTTACAGCAGCATCCAGAAATTAACCTTGCTGATGTTGCTTACACCCTAAACCTTGGTCGCAGGGTATTCACTCATAAAAGGTTTCTAGTTTGTCAGGACTTAAATGATGCTGTACAAACACTTTCAACCAAGGCAAGCCAACGAGTTTTTACCAGCGACCAAAATCTATACTCTCGACCCGTGGTATTTATGTTTTCGGGGCAAGGAGCGCAGTACCTGAATATGACGAGGGAAATCTACCAACTTGAGCCGACATTTCGCGAACAGGTAGATATTTGCTCAGAACTTCTTAAACCCTCACTAGGGATCAATCTGCAAGAATTGCTTTACCCCAGTGAAGAACGAACAGCCGAAGCGGAAGAGTTGCTTAACCAGACAGCTATCACACAACCAGCACTGTTTGCGATCGAGTATGCCCTAGCCAAATTATGGATCGAGTGGGGTCTACGTCCTATAGCGATGATTGGTCACAGCATTGGTGAATATGTAGCAGCATGTTTAGCAAAGGTTTTTTCTCTAGAAGAGGCATTATCTTTAGTTGTTTCTAGAAGCCAGATGATGCAGCAATTACCCAGTGGCTCTATGCTCGTCGTTCATTTATCAGAAAAAGATGTGCAACCACTTCTGGGTGAGGAACTCTGCCTAGCGGCTGTTAATGGACCATCGCTTTGTGTGGTTTCGGGTACTCAGGATGCAGTTGAAGTATTACAAAACAAATTAACTGCACTTGGTGTGGAATGTCGCTATCTTCATACTTCCCATGCCTTCCATTCACACATGATGGAACCTATTTTGAAATCTTTCACCGAAACAGTCAAAACAGTCAGTTTAAAACCACCACAAATCCCTTACCTATCCAACGTCACAGGTACATGGATTACAGCAGCGCAAGCAACAGATCCAGGCTACTGGGCTAGACATCTGCGCGAAACAGTACGTTTTGCTGATGGTCTGCAAGAGTTGTTCAAAGAAACCGCCAATATCCTTTTAGAAGTAGGACCGGGGCGAACGTTAAGCACACTAGCTAAACGGCATCCAGATAAGGTGGTAGAGCAAGTCGTTTTGTCTTCGGTACGCCATCCACAAGACGAGCAATCGGATATAGCGTTTTTGTTGAACACATTGGGTCAACTTTGGCTAGCGGGTGTGCAGGTAGATTGGGTAATATTTTATACTCATAACCAGGGGCGTCGTCTGCCATTGCCAACTTATCCCTTTGAAAGAGAGCGTTACTGGATCGAAGCACCAGAGCGATCAGAAATGACTTCAAAGATGGAACCACAGCCAATTGAGGAGAAGATATCATCTCAAAATGCTACAGATCAAGAGTTAGCTCAAGTTGAATGCATTGAGTCCACTCTTGCGGAAATGATAGAACCGAGTGACTTAGACAACTCTCTAGTATCTGAGTTGAGGGAACAATTAGCCCTGGTTTTGGGAATGGCTCCTGACAAAATAGACATCCAAAAACCGCTTACGAGTTTTGGATTAGACTCTTTGGTAATTATTGAACTTAGGAAGCGGCTCTCGAATAAGTTAGGGGTGGATGTATCGCTAGCGAGCTTCCTGGATCAGTCGAGCATTACTGAAGTAGCAAGGCAGATCAAAGACGCGATCGCAAGATCAACAGGGATAAAAAATTACCAATCATCGCCCTCGTTAGTTGCTCTACAGTCATCTGGAAGTGAGGCACCTTTTTTCTGCGTTCATCCAGTTGAAGGAGTTGTTTCCCCTTATTACGAGTTGGCTCGTCTTTTAGGAAACGAGCAACCGTTTTATGCCCTGCAATCAGTAGGTATTGGGGACGAGGAGCAACCTTTAACCTCTATAGAGGAGATGGCAAATCATTATCTTAAAGACTTGCGGTCTGTTCAACCAGAAGGTCCTTACCGTCTTGGAGGTTGGTCTTTTGGCGCTTTAGTAGCTTTTGAAATGGCCTTGCAGCTACAACGAGCTGGTCAAAAAGTAGACCTACTAGCTTTGATAGATATGTCACCTCCTTTTCATTACAAAATCAGTAATTTTTTCCAGATGTCTAAGTTGGTTTTTAACTTCTTGCTCCCATACATCTGGTCATATGTCTACGATTATGTTTATCAATGGTCGGGGGAGGAAAATCCACTCAAGACAAATAACTTTGTTCAAAAATTTGCTAAAAAGTTGCTTGTTCTTATTCAAAATTTTTCTCAATCTAAGAAATCACCTCAGTCTCAAACGCTGATGAAATTTCGCCAGCCAGTCACCGGGCGTTTACTGCGAGTGATAATTGCGAACATTCTGGCATACAACAAATATGTACCTGGGATTTATACGGGCAAAATTAATCTGTTCCGCGCCAGTGAGCAATTATGGGGCACTCATCCAGATAGTTCAATGGGCTGGAGCCATTTAGCACAAGGAGGAGTGGAGATTGATGAGATTCCAGGTAACCACTTCACTATATTAAACTCCCCTAACGTCCAGATCATAGCCCAAAAGCTAAAGTCACATTTTTCTCAGCAGTCAGAATTCAGAATTCAGGAGTCAGAATGATTATCGCTTTAAAACCTCGTCCACTTGTTACCGAGATAGGGGTTGATTCAGGAGCGTTAAAACACGATCTCTTTATAGCTGATGTATTCTGAATTCTGACTCCTGTTTCCTGACTCCTCTTGTATTAATTTGAAACTTTACTATTAGGATATGGCTTTCTATGGAACTACCAAAGGCTGAATGTAAAAAAGTCATGGAAAAGATTTTCCGTCATCTTGACGGGATTGCTGTGGCACCTACAATCCAAGTTTTGACGAAAAAAGGAATTATCAATTTCATTCAGGCAGAAAAGCAATTCACTGTTGAAGATATTCTGTATAAATTTGGCGGAAATCCTGGTTATTTAAAAGTAGGAATAAGGTTACTAGAAAATCAGGGATGGCTAGAAAGTCAGCAATTTCAGGGAAACATTGAGTATGTGTTATCTGAAAAAGGCTTTATTGCACTAGAACTAGCTGAGTTTTATGAAGAATTGGCAAAATACATCCCAGCAATAATACGTATCGTGAGTTCTATTATTTATAAAATCAATAGAATCTCTAAAGAGGATATTTCTAGCTTTAAATCACTAGTTGAAAAATCAAAAAATCAATGGAATTTACCATTTGATATTGAACCAGAAATACACAATCAAATTATTCATCATTTAGATGGTATGTTGGTTGGACCTATTATTGTATCTCTTGCAATGAGAAACATTTTTGATAGATTTTTTTCTCAAAGCTATGTACTAAATTTGAAGGAACTTGAACAAGATTGCGAGTATTGGGATAATATTTTTGAACCTTTAATTTTACAAAATTGGGTAATTAGACAGTCTGAATACTTAAAACTAACGTCACGCGGAATATTTGCTGCATCTAAAGCTTATGCTTATGGAGTCACAGTTTCTTATTTACCGTTGTTTGCTCAGCTAGAAAATTTACTTTTCGATAATCCTAATATTCTCGATCAAAGAATGACAAATGGAGAAGAATCTCATGTTGATCGCCAAATAAACATTTGGGCTAGCAGCCACTCCCATAAAACTTATTTTGAAAAAGTTTATAAAATTCTCGTAGAAATTTTTAACCGTCCCATTGCAGAGCAGCCTTTAGGAATTGCAGAAATAGGCTGTGGCGATGGAAGCTTTTTAAAAGGTGCTTACGAAATTATCAAAGAAAAAACAGAAAGAGGCAAAGTCCTGACAGAACATCCATTGATTATGGTTGGTGCAGACTATAATAAAGTGTCTTATGAAACAGCTAAAAAAACCTTAACCGAAGTAAACATTCCCCATTGTGTCTTATTTGGCGACATCAATGAACCAGAGATTTTAGCAAATCAGCTTTGGTCAGAACATCATATTCGTCTTCAAGACCTACTAAATATTAGAGCATTTGTAGATCATAATCGCAAATACATATCACCAACTTCATCAGTACAAGATTGCCAAATTAATTCTACAGGCACTTTTTCTAACAGAGGAAAAGTGATACCCAATCATCAATTAGTCCAAAACCTTATAGAGCATCTTGGTCGTTGGTGTCCTTACGTAGAATTATTTGGACTTTTGGTTTTAGAACTGCATATCATTCCTCCAAAACTAGCTGCAAATTCTATAGGTAAAACTTTAGCAACACCCTATGATGCTACACAAGGATATACTGATCAATATCCTGTTGAATTGCCGGTATTTTTAGCTGCTGCAGAAGCAGCTGGTTTAGTAGCCAATTCCTGTTACCAGACTAAATATCCTCCGAATGATCTAGCCACTATTAGTATTAACTATTTTACGTCTGCCAGTAAAATAAAACCTTGAAGTCGGGAAAGTTTTTCAACCAAAGTAGCTTAACTAAAACTTAGAAAATTGTGTATGAAAGTTTTTAATGATTTATCAAAAAGAAACAGCAACACTCCTACATGTATTCATGAAATATTTGAATTGCAGGTAAAAAAGACACCTGAGGCGGTGGCAATAATTTCGGAAAACCAAGTTTTGACTTATCGAGAACTGAATGAAAAAGCTAATCAACTAGGGCACCACTTACGGAAGTTAAATGTAAAAACAGACAAACCAATCGCTTTGTATGTCGAGCGGTCGGTAGAGGCGATCATTGGATACCTCGGCATCCTCAAGGCTGGTAGTGCCTATTTACCAATCAACCCTTCCTATCCAGAAAAACTTCAGGTAAATATGTTGGCAAATGCTGCGTCTGAAGTTGTATTGATTGGGTCGAAAATAGAATTGCCACAATATGATATAGTGTCATTGCGTCTTGACAGTCCGTTTCTTAACCAAGAAAGTACGGATAATTTAACTGGTCTGACAATGCCTGACAACTTGGCTTACGTTATGTATACTTCTGGTTCCACGGGCACACCAAAAGCCATAGGCATTCCACACCTTGGTGTTGTTCGATTGGTTAAAGGACAAAATTATGTCACCATAACGGAAACAGACCGATTTTTGCAACTGTCTCCATTGACTTTTGATGCTTCCACCTTTGAAATTTGGGGTAGCCTCTTAAACGGTTCAACCTTGGTCATTATGCCACCTCACAATCCATCTCTAGAAGAACTGGGTAGGGCGCTGGAAAATCATCGGATTACGATCCTGTTTCTGACGACTGCCTTGTTTCATCTCATGGTGGAAGAACGGTTGGAAGATTTGAAATCGCTGCGATATTTGCTGGCTGGTGGAGAAATTATGTCTGTCAAGCATATGCAAAAATTTCTCCACCAAGTTAAAGACTGCCGCATGCTCCACGTTTATGGTCCGACAGAGAACACAACTTTTACCTGCTATTATCATGTCGTTGATAGCGAGGAATTAGGGACTTCCATCCCCATTGGTCGCGCTATTTCGGGAAGTGATGTTTATATTCTAGACTCTCAAATGAGACCAGTTTCGGAAGGTATACCAGGGGAACTGTACACTAGTGGCGAGGGTTTAGCACGTGGCTATATAAATAGTCCAGAATTAACGGCGGAGAAATTCGTTCCCAATCCCTTAAGTGACAAACCAGGCGATCGCCTATATCGAACTGGTGATCAAGCACGTTTTCTCCCAGATGGCAACATTGAATTCCTCGGTCGTTTTGACTTCCAAGTGAAGATTCGGGGATTTCGCATTGAACCAGGAGAAATTGAGAGTGCGCTCAATCAACATCCATACGTCAGCAACAGCTTAGTTATGGCTTGTGAGGTTTCCCCCGATGATAAGCGATTGGTAGCGTATGTCGTGCCCAATGATGGCGAGGATACGGTTCATAAAATCAAAGATGAAAAAGACGCTGAAAATATTTTGCATTGGCAGAATATTTATGACGATCTCTACAATCAGACCCCCACAACTGAAGATCCAACCTTTAATATTATCGGCTGGAACAGTAGCTATACAAATCGCCCGCTACCAGAGGAAGAAATGGCTGAGTGGGTGCAGGCAACTGCGTCGCGAATCATGTCTCTTCAGTTTGACCGCGTGTTAGAGATTGGCTGTGGTACTGGTATGCTGTTGTTCCAGATCGCGCCGAACTGTAGCCGTTACATTGGTACAGATCTTTCTCAGCAAGCTCTAGATTACATTCAGCCCCATTTAGAGAGGCGAAACTTGTCTGATGTGGCACTCTTACACAGAATGGCAGATAACTTTGAGGGTTTTGAGGAAAACAGCTTTAACCTGGTTATTCTCAATTCTGTGGTGCAGCATTTTCCCAACGTAGATTATTTGGTGCAGGTGTTGGAAAAAGCAGTGAATGTAGTTGCACAAGGAGGCTACATTTTTCTGGGAGACGTGCGCTGTTTGCCGTTGTTAGAAGCTTTTCATGCTTCAGTTCAATTATTCCAATCTCCAGAGTGGTTACCTGTTGAACAGCTCTGCCAACGAATCGACAAAAAAATCCAGCTTGAGGATCAACTTGTTATCGATCCAAACTTTTTTGTCGCATTAAAAACCCGTTTACCAAAAATTAGTCATGTGGAAGTTTTACTTAAGCGGGGACATCATCACAATGAGTTAACCAAGTTTCGGTATGACGTTATTATCCATATAGGGGACTCTGTTGTTCCTTCCCCAATAGACAATGAGTGGCTAAATTGGAAAAAAGAAAATCTGACTTTGCAGAGCCTACGTAGCCACCTTCTTCAGAAAGAACCAGATGTTATTTGCATTCGGAATGTACCAAATGCCAGAATTGCTCAAGATTTTAAAATCGCAGAAGTTCTGAACCAGCAAAAAATTCAAAAAACCGTAGGTGAATTACGGGAAAGTTTTGAAATAGCTTCAAACGAAGAGTTATTTGTGGATCCCGAAGATCTTTGGACGCTAGGCAAAGAACTTTCTTTTTCAGTTTATATTGGCTGGTCAGGAGCAGATCAACCTGATACTTATGATGTGGCTTTTGTACGAAACAACAATAAAGCAGTTTCTCATACCATTAGGTTTCCACATTCCCTCCAAGCAAATCTTGATGCTCAGTTGAGTAAGTATACCAATCAACCAATGCTTAGTAAGTTCGGTAATTCCTTAACGCAGGATCTGCGAACTTATCTTGAGGAGAAACTGCCTGAGTATATGTGTCCTTCCTTTTTCATCCTCATAGATTCTTTTCCATTGACTGTTAATGGTAAGGTAGATCGTCAAAAGCTACTTCCACCCGAATATTTTAGACCGGAGCTAAACCAAACTTATACAGCACCTCAAAATGCTACAGAAGAAACTTTAGCCCAGATTTTTACTCAGGTTTTAAGAATTAACAGGGTTGGCAGATATGATAACTTTTTTGATTTAGGTGGACACTCCTTGCTAGCTATGCAGATCATTTCTAGAATCCGCGATACTTTCCAGCTAGAGCTAAAACTAAGAACTTTTATGGAGAATCCAACTTTGCAAGGATTAGCAGAAGCGATTGGAGCAGTGCGTTGGAATTCGCAGGTTGTTAGGAATATTTCAGAGGCAATGGATCTTAAGTATGAAGTAGGAGAAATTTAACTGCTACTTTGAATTGGCTGTATAAAGTTAACATGAAAAACCAAAATATTTACATTGATCTAAAATCTCATGACACCAATTGCTGAATTTTTGACAAATCTTCGCAGCTTAGGTATTGAAATTTCCTTAGGAGATGGCAAACTCAATTACCGTGCACCACAGGACAGCTTGACGGGTGAACTTTATATCGAGTTGAGAGAAAGAAAGCAAGAAATCATTGCTTTTTTAGAGAAAGCTAGAGAGGTAAAAAACTCTTATCTAACGTCTATAAAGCCTGTAGCACGTAATAAATTTCTACCGCTTTCTTCTGCCCAACACCGTCTTTGGTTTTTAGAGCAATTTATACCGAATAGTTTAGCTTACAATGTTTCAGGAGCATTCCGCCTCAAAGGTTCGTTAAACGTAGATGCCCTTGAGCAAAGTCTTAAAGAAATTGTAAAACGGCATGAAATTTTACGCACAAACTTTAAGATTGTTGATGGAGAACCGACTCAAGCGATCGCGCCAACATCGTACTTAGAGATGCCTGTGTTGGATTTACAACATCTTCCCGAATCACAGCGAGAGGCTGAAATCTTGCGTTACATTCAGGAGGAATGCCAACGACCTTTTTCTCTTGAATTTGGTCCACTTTTGCGATCTGCACTGCTGCACTGTCAGCCTGAAGAGTATGTGCTGCTGTTAAATATGCATCATATTATTACTGATGGTTGGTCTTTGCAACTCTTTGTACAAGAGATGAGTATTTTGTATGAAGCCTTCGTCAACAAAAGAGCTGCTGTTCTACCCGCTCTGCCCATTCAGTATGCAGATTTTGCCGTATGGCAACACAACTGGTTGCAACAAGAGGGTTTAAAAGCACAACTTGCCTACTGGAAAAAACAACTAGCAGGAATTGTAAACCTATCGCTGCCAACAGATCGTCCCCGTCCCCCTCTTCAATCGTTTCACGGTGGAATGGTCTCGATTGCGATTTCCCAAAAACTGGTGCAAGATTTGCAGTCTTTGGCTCGAGCGGAAAATACCTCTTTGTCTACAGTCATGCTGGCTGGATTTCAGACGTTACTCTACCGCTATACACAGATTGAAGATATTGTTGTTGCGTCCCCTATTGCCAACCGCAATCGTTCTGAACTCGAAGGGCTAATTGGCTTTTTTGTCAATACATTGGTTTTACGTGCTTATTTAAGCGGCAATCCCAGCTTCCGAGAACTGATAAGGCAAGCGCATCAAACCACACTCGAAGCTTATGATCATCAGGATGTTCCCTTTGAAAGACTAGTCGAAGAATTAAACCCAGAAAGAGATTTGAGTCGTAACCCTCTAGTTCAGGTGAGTTACGCTTTTCAAACTATTCCTCACAAACCCTTTCATCTGCCGGATCTAACAATTTCACCTATAGAATATGACCGGGAAAATACCAGATATGACCTAGAATTACATATCTGGGATAGCACAGAGAAAGGTAGTAATATATTTTTATATAGTAAAAATACTTATGATGTTTCAAAAGTCCTAGTAGAAGAAGCAGCTTTAGAGGGCTATAGCTGGTCTCAAGAAACTGGTGGATTAAATATTATAGTAAATTACAATAAAGATTTATTTGAAGCGCCTACAGTAGGGCGAATGTTGCTGCATTACCTCAACCTGCTAAAGGCAATAGCGACTAACCCCGAACAAAAAATTGCTAATTTGCCTCTATTAACAAAAGCAGAGCAGAAGCAACTATTAACGGTTTGGACAAAACCTCACCCTCAAGGTTACCCAGAAGTCATTCACCGAATCTTTGAAGCAAGGGCAGAAAGCACTCCAAAAGCGGTAGCAGCAGTTTTCGGCAATGAAGAATTTACCTACCAACAATTAAATGAAAAAGCTAACCAGCTAGCACATTATCTGAAAAAGCAGGGTGTTGTTTCAGAAGAGTTCGTTGGCATTTGTTTGGATCGCTCGATTGATTTTATCGTAGCAATTTTAGCGATTCTTAAAGCAGGTGGTGTCTATGTCCCTTTAGATCCAAGTTACCCACAAGAGAGATTGGGGTTAATGATAGAAGATACACAGATACCTATACTGCTGACAAAACAAGCTCTGGTTGAGAAGTTACCCAATTGCTCGCTTCAGCGCATCTGTTTAGATCAACTATGGGAAGATATTGAACACGAAAGTAAGCATAACCCAGTTATAGTCATTGACCCAGAAAATTTAGCTTATGTCAACTACACTTCTGGTTCTACTGGTAAACCTAAAGGCATTGGCGTTTGTCATCGTAGTGTCACCAACTTAGTTTTAGGAAAGAACGAGATACAGCTAGAAGCACAAGACAGAGTAGCTCACCTTTCTAATGTTTCTTTTGATGCAGTAACTTTCGAGATTTGGGGAGCATTGCTTAATGGTGCTTGTGTTGTGGGAGTTCCAACGGATGTCGTGCTGTCACCGGTCGATTTAGCAACTACCATTGCTGAGTATAAAATCAGCGTTATGTGGTTGACAGTCTCTGTCTTTAACCAGATGGTAAAAGAAGCACCATTCGCTTTAAAATCTCTTAGATGCTTAATTTTTGGGGGAGAAATTGCCAATCCTCAGAGAGTGCGACAACTTCTGGTAGAAGGTTCACCACAACATTTACTGAACGGTTACGGACCGACAGAAACAACCACCTTTGCTACTTTTTACAAGGTGGGAGAAGTATCGCAAGATGCGTTAAGCATTCCCATTGGGCGTCCACTTTCTGGTGTCGTTTGCTACATTTTAGATAGCAATTTGCAACCAGTACCACTGGGGGTAGCTGGGGAACTATACATTGGCGGTTATGGCTTGGCTAGGGGTTATCTCAATCGTGCTGATATGACAGCTGCCACATTTATTCCCAATCCGTTTGGCAGCGAACCAGGGGCGAGACTTTACCGCACAGGAGATTTAGCAAGGTATCTACCGGAAGGCAATATTGAGATTCTAGGGCGACTTGACAAACAGGTAAAAATCCGTGGTTTTCGTGTAGAACCTGATGAGGTGGAAGCGATCTTACGCCAGCATCCAGATGTTCAAGAAGCAGCCGTGGTGGTGCGCGAAAGGGAAGGGAACGAGAAATTCTTGGTAGCATATTTTGTGGGAGGGAAAGCCGAGGATCTACGTAGTTATTTGCGCCGTCAGCTTCCTGCACATCTACTTCCCGCTGCCTTTGTGTCAATAGAAGCTCTACCAATAACGCCTAATGGCAAATTGGATCGGCAAGCGTTGCCCGATCCGGAATCAGTAGAATTGAAGACAGATGATAGTGGGCAGCCACGTACACCCATAGAAGAGATATTGGTTGGGGTATGGAGCCAAGTTCTGAAACGCGAAGCTGTAGGCATATATGATAACTTTTTTGATTTAGGTGGGCATTCCTTACTGGCGACACAAGTTGTTTCCAGGGTGCAAACCATTATGAACATTAAACTACCTATACGCGCTGTGTTTGAAGCTCCTACTGTTGCAGAACTTGCTATTCGCATTGAGGAGGAGTATCAACACAAACACCAAAAACCCGATCAAGCGCTACAACCTATATCTAGAAGCGGGGAACTGCTATTGTCGTTTGCCCAACAACGTTTGTGGTTTATTGCTCAACTGGTTCCTAACAGCCCTGGTTACAATATTCCAACTGCTTACCAACTTGTGGGTTCACTTAAAGTCGATGTACTAGAGAAAACTCTCAATGAAATTATCAGGCGACACGAAACTCTGCGTACTCATTTTGTATTAAAGCAAGGGCAGCCCTATCAAGAGATAGTAACAGAACTTTCTCTGAATTTAAATGTCGTTGTTCCCTCAGGTGGATCCCGTGAAGAACGAAAAGCACAGGTGCAACATCTCATTAACGAAGCGGCACTTTGCCCCTTTGATTTGAGTCAAGGACCGCTTATCCGTGCATCTGTGTTTCGTTTAGCACCAGAAGAACATGTTCTGTTTTTGAATATGCACCACATCATTTCAGATGGGTGGTCTTTGGGAGTATTGAATCGGGAGATGGAAGCACTATACGAAGCTTTCAGCCAAGAAAAATCCTCTCCCTTAGCGGAACTTGCTATTCAATATGCTGACTTTGCAGGCTGGCAACGTCAGTGGCTTCAAGAGAGTGTAGTGCAGTCCCAATTGGCTTACTGGAAACGGCAACTTGCTGATTTACCAATCTTGCGCTTGTATACCGATCGCCCCCGCCCTCCGGTTCAGACTTTTTTGGGGAAAGCTCTCACATTCAAGATTTCCCAACAAACTTCTCAAGCATTAAGGCGGTTGACGAAGGAAGAGGGTTGCACTTTATTTATGACACTCTTGAGCGCCTTCAATGTATTACTATACCGATATAGTGGGCAGGAAGACATCGCAGTCGGCTACCCCATTGCCAATCGCAACCACACCGAAATTGAAGGGCTAATCGGATTTTTTGTCAATACCCTAGTTATCCGTAGCAATCTTGCAGGCAACCCAACATTCCGAGAACTGTTAAGGCGGGTACGGGAAACCACACTAGAAAGCTATAGCTATCAGGATTTACCTTTTGAACGGTTGGTAGAAGAACTACAACCAGAAAGAGATACTAGCCGCAACCCTCTGGTACAAGTCGTCTTTGCATTGCAAAATGCGAGTGTGAAGATGCCAGAATTCCCAAATCTTGTCGTCAGTCCGATGGCGTTTGATATTAGGACAACCCGCTTTGATTTAGAATGCCATTTGTGGGAAACATCAGAAGAATTAATCGGCACGTTCATTTACAACACAGAACTGTTTCACCCCGACACAGCCTCCAGAATGCTGGAACATTTCCTGCGCTTATTAGAAGCAATTGCAAACAAAGCTGATGAAGGGATTAGGACATTCCCGTTGTTGAATGAGACGGAACGGCAACAGTTGTTGGTTAATTTCAACCAAGCTCCAACGAATTATCCCGAAAATCTTTGCATTCACCAGATCTTTGAAAATCAGGTTCGAGAAACACCAAATGCAGTAGCACTTGTTTTTGTAGACGATCGCAGTGAAGCTTCTGGCAGAGTAGGGCAAAGCTTGACTTATGCTGAGTTAAATCGGTTTGCAAATCGGTTGGCTCATCGCCTACAAGCCCAAGGAGTCGGACCGGATGTTCTCGTTGGGGTCTGCATGAAGCGATCGCTATTAATGATAGTAGCAGTGCTGGCAATTCTCAAAGCTGGCGGTGCTTATCTCCCATTAGACCCTACTAATCCTAAACATCGACTTATTGGGATCATCAACGACACCCAACCGCCTCTGATTTTAACCCAAGAAAATTTGCTTTCTAGTCTTCCCGAATCTAGTGCAACCCTAATTTGTTGTGATTTATCCCAGCTTGAAAGCGGTTTTGAAGAAAATCCCGTTTCTGGGGTAAAGCCAGAAAATCTAGCATATGTCATGTACACTTCCGGTTCTACAGGCAAACCCAAAGGGATCTGCGTGAACCAACGTGCTGTGATTCGACTGGTCAAAAACCCAAATTACGTTAATATAAGCGGTGATGACCGATTTTTGCAACTGGCTCCCTTTACGTTTGACGCTTCTACCTTTGAAATTTGGGGCAGTCTCCTAAACGGTGGGCAGCTCGTTATTATACCACCCCACAATCCATCTTTAGAAGAACTAGGGAAGGCACTGGAAAATCATGGCATTACTATCATATTTTTAACCACAGCTCTATTCCATTTAATGGTGGAACAACGACTGGAAGATTTGAAATCGCTGCGACAACTTCTTGCAGGTGGAGAAGTCATGTCTGTCAAGCATATGCAAAAATTTGTGCACCACGCGAAAGATTGCCGGATGCTCCACGTTTATGGTCCGACGGAAAACACCACCTTCACCAGCTGTTATCCCGTCGTTCCCTATAAAATATATGAAAACTCCATCCCCATTGGTCGCCCTATTTCCGGAACAACAATATATATTTTGGATCGAGCGATGAATCCTGTGCCTATAGGGGTGCCAGGAGAATTATATATAGGTGGAGATGGTCTCGCTAGAGGTTACAACCAGCCAGAATTAACCGCCGAAAAATTTGTGCCCAATCCCTTTGCTTCAAAACCAGGAGCTAGGCTTTACAAAACCGGAGACTTAGTTCGATACTTACCTGACGGGAATATTGAATTTCTAGGGCGCATTGACTATCAAGTGAAGATTCGCGGTTTTCGGATTGAAACTGGGGAGATCGAAGCTGTTTTAAATCAGCACCCAACGGTTAAAGAAAGTATTGTTGTGCCTCGTGAGGAGTCTGGAGATAGGCGGCTCGTAGCTTATACAGTTTTGAAAGCAGAATCAGAGATTTCCGCAGTCGGCAATGTAGAACATATTTCTCAGTGGCAAACCCTTTTTGATAAAACCTACAATGAGTCGGCGGCCACAAACGAAGCCGACTTTAATATTATCGGCTGGAACGACAGTTACACATCCCAACCAATTGCTCCCGATGCTATGCGAGAATGGGTGGTGCATACCGTTAACAGTATCATGTCCCATAACCCGCGTCGGGTACTGGAAATTGGATGTGGTACGGGTTTGTTACTACTGCGGATAGCTCCCCATTGTACTGATTATTTGGGAACTGACTTCTCGAAACAAGCTCTGGACTATGTGCAACAACAGCTTAACTCCCAAAGTCTGTCGCACGTGCAACTTCAGCAACAAATGGCGGATAATTTCACGGGAGTTCAGTCTGGATTTTATGATGCCGTCATTTTAAACTCTATTGTCCAGTATTTTCCGGGTGTTAACTATTTGTTGCAGGTGCTTGAGGGAGCAGCCAAAACCCTAGCTCCTGGTGGTATCATTTTTATCGGAGACGTGCGTTGCCTGCCTCTACTCAAAGCTTTCCATGCCTCAATTCAATTTTGCCCAGCAGGTGATAGTCTGTCGATCAAGCAATTTCGAGAGGTTGTAGACAGAGCAATACGTTTTGAAGAAGAATTGGTCATAGATCCAACCTTCTTTAAAGCCTTAAAGCAGCGAATCCCGGAGATTCGTGAAGTACAAATTCTGCACAAGCGCGGCTCCCACCATAACGAACTTACCAAGTATCGTTATGATGTAATCCTAAAAGTAGGTGGCTCCTACAATAAGAGCGAGGATATTTCAAGCTTGGATTGGGAAAAAGATCAATTAAATCTTCAGGCTGTGCGTCAAATCCTAGAAAGGGAGTCAATTGCTATTTGTATCCGTCAAATTCCAAATAAGCGAGTGAGTGCGGATATCAAAATAGTAGAATTAATGGATACGATGGAGGAAAATATTACCATCGCAGAAGTTCGCTCCTCTCACAAGGAGGTGCTACTTAAATACAGCAGTGTTGATCCGGAAGAATTTTGGAAACTGGGGGAAGACTTGGGATACACAACCCAAGTTGTCTGGTCCACAATGGGCAAAGAAGGATATTTTGATGTTTTATTTACCCCAGCTGGACAAACGACGGCGATCGCGTCACCTTTCTCTACCACCTTTGAAAACTTAAGAGAGTGGCACACTTATGCTAACAACCCCATAGGAGAAAAATTGACTCATCAGTTGGTGCCGCAGTTACGTGATTACGTTTGCGAACGATTGCCCCAATATATGATTCCCTCATATTTCGTTGTACTGGATGCCTTCCCTCTCAATAGCACTGGTAAAGTCAACCGACGTGCGCTTCCAGCACCAGAAGCAGTTAGACCAGATTTAAAAGAAGAGTATAAAGCTCCTGCCACCGATATTGAACAAACCATCGCCAACATCTGGAAAGAGTATTTGCGTGTTGAAAAAGTGGGTGTCAATGATAACTTTTTTGACTTGGGTGGACATTCTCTACTATTAGTTCAGGTATTTACCAAGCTGAAAGCTACCTTTAAAAAAGAACTGTCCGTCGTAGATATGTTTCAGTATCCGACGATCAGCGCCATAGCAGAATATTTGAGCAAAGACACAACAAACGAACCGCAAAAAAATGTCCGCGATCGAATTGAAGATCGAGCATCTAAACGAAGAGCTGTTTTAGAAGCAAAAACGAAACCACGACAAAATTAGCAATATAGGTAGATTATGCAGGAAAACAAATCAGTTGGAGCATCCCAATTGACAGATCCAGTTAAAGATACAGTCAAAACTTTTTACAATTCTATCAACGATCATTTAAACACTTCTGGGTTTGGTGAGTATTCTACATTTCTCAATTGGGGATATGTATCAGATGGCAGCCCAGACTTTTCTAAAGTCGAACTGCCGGAACGCTGCCTGAACAAGAATTGCTTAAAATTAATTCTGGAAGTTGTAGGAGATTGTGATTTAACAGGGCGGGATATCCTGGAAGTTGGTTGCGGTAGAGGCGGAAATATTCAAACGCTGGATAAATTTTTTAAGCCTAAAGGTTTAACTGGTATCGATATCACTCCTGCATCTATCGCATTTTGTAAAAAGTATTTGGAGACAGAACGCAGGCGTTTTTTGGAAGGAGATGCCGAGGCATTACCGTTTGAAAATGAAACCTTTGATGTAGTCATCAATGTAGAGTCATCAAATGCCTATCCCAATTTATTTAATTTTTATTCTCATGTCAGCCGAGTTCTCAAACCTGGTGGTTATTTCCTGTATACAGATCTCATCAAAACAGAACTCATTGAAGACTGTATTCAGTATTTAGCAAAGTGTGGATTAGTCCTTGAAATTAACCGCGATATCACATCTAACGTTTTGCTATCGCGCCAAGAAACTGCTGCTACCCAGATGAAAAGCTTTGGGTTCCAAAAATCAGAGGTAGCAATGTCAAATGAAGAAAAGAAAATTTTCGACTTCTTTCTTGCTCCAGAAGGAACAACATTTTTTGAACAAATTCAAGATGGTCGATTTTCTTACAATATTTTTAGGTTTAGAAAAAAGAGGGAGTAAACTTTTGATATTCTGGGAATCATGTAGATGTAAATTCAAAAGCTTGATAGATAAAAGAATTCAGAATTCAGGAGTCAGGAGTCAGAATACACTACCCATAAAGGGATGGTGTTTTAACAAAAAAGTTTCAGATCCTATCTCGTTCACAAAGGACGAAGTTGTAAACCAATAATCATTCTGATTCCTGAATTCTGACTCCTGACTACTTTAAAATTTATTTCTCAAGCTTTAAAGCCGTTTTTGATTTAAATATGTTGGAGGTTTAGATGGTAGAAAAATCCGTTCCGGAGACAGCACCGCAGGAATTGAAAAATAGAATTCAAAGATTTTATGAATTTTTAAATACAAGACTAAATGCCTCTATTTACGCTGAATATGCTATGTTCATGAATTGGGGTTATGAACATGATGAAAATCCCAGTTTTTCCCAGATAAAGTTGCCAAACCATTATCTGAATAAGTGTTCCACTCAATTAGTTTTGGAATTAATAGGTGATTGTGATTTGACAGGGGCTACAGTCTTAGATGTTGGCTGCGGTAGAGGTGGAACTATATATACCCTCAATCATTTTTTTAATCCAAAACAATTAATTGGTCTTGATATAACTGCTGCTAATATAGAGTATTGTCGAAAAAATGTGATAGGCGATCGCATCCAATTTGTTCGAGGGGACGCAGAAAACCTTCCCTTTGCTAATGACGAGTTTAATGTAGTCGTCAATATAGAATCATCACATGGCTACCCAAATCGATTGAAATTTTATCAGGAAGTTTATCGAGTCCTAAAACCAGGTGGTTCATTTCTCTACACAGATATTTTTCTCAGTCAAGAATTAGAGGGTTGTATAAATTCTATCCAAGAAATAGGGTTTGTTTTGGAAATAGACAGAGATATAACCAATAATGTTTTACTTTCCCGTGAGAAAGATGCTGAGTATCAAATCAACGCCTTTACAACAGAAGAAGATAATTGTGTTGACAATACTGAGCTAGCAGAAGATATAGAAATGTCTGAATATGTCATGGCTCTTCCAAATTCTAATCTCTATGAAGGTATGAGAAAAAGTGAGTACTTTTATCGGATTTACCGCTTCAAAAAAAGTGAAGAAAATGTTGATTCGCTAAATTTACAGCAAGAAAAAAATGAACCTGATGTCATCGAAAATGTAAAACTTAGAAGTCAAAAACAAAAAGAAGCTATCAGACGAATCAATTCCAGAAACAACAATTTACATCAGTAATATATACATTAGTAATATGAGCGAAAATCAAAAATCTGTATCCACAAATAAAGAAATTGCTATTATTGGTATGGTCGGACGCTTCCCAGGCGCTGATGATGTTCAAACCTTTTGGGAAAATCTCCGAAATGGTGTAGAGTCCGTATCATTTTACTCTGACCACGAGATGGCAGAATCTGGTATTCATCCAGAGTTATTTCGTCATCCTAATTATGTAAAAGCCAAAGGTGCGATCGCCGGAATCGATTTATTTGATGCCGACTTTTTTGGTTATACACCTCGGGAAGCAGAGGCAATGGATCCGCAGCAGAGAATATTTCTTGAATGCGCTTGGCAAGCCCTCGAAATAGCAGGTTATGACCCTTTTCGTTATCCAGGATGGATTGGGGTGTACGCAGGAGCATCAGAACTGAGTTACATGACTCATTTACTCAACGCTAGCAAGGATCCTGTAGAAGCTGCAAAAACAGTACCCATCTTTTTTGGAAACGCACTCGATTTTTTAACTTCTCACGTATCTTACAAATGTAACCTAAAAGGACCAAGCATTACCGTTCAAACTGCCTGTTCCACTTCTCTGGTAGCCGTTCATCTTGCTTGTCAGGCATTGTTGAACTATGAATGCGATATGGCTTTAGCAGGAGGTGTGTCGATCAGTGCGCCTAATAAAGAAGGTTATCTTTATGAAGAAGGTTCCGTAGAGTCACCTGATGGACATTGTAGAGCGTTTGACCAGAGTGCTAAGGGAACTGTACCATCTAATGGGGTTGGGATTGTCGTTGTCAAAAGGTTGCAAGATGCCCTTGAAGATGGTGATACTATTCATGCGGTCATTAAAGGATCTGCCATCAACAACGACGGTAGCCAAAAAGTAGGTTATACAGCCCCCAGTATAGAAGGTCAAGCAGAGGCAATTTCCCTTGCTCAAAGTATAGCAGGTGTAGAGCCAGATGACATCACCTACATTGAAGCACATGGTACTGGAACGCCTCTTGGGGATCCCATTGAAATAAAGGCGCTGACTCATGCATTTCAAGGTGGAACTGCAAAAACAGGCTACTGCGCGATCAGCTCATTAAAGACTAACTTAGGACATTTGAAGGCTGCGGCTGGTGTAGCAGCTTTGATCAAAACTGTACTAGCTTTGAAGCACAAACAAATTCCCCCCACTTTGCATTTTCAGTCTCCCAATCCCCAAATAGATTTTGCAAACAGCCCTTTTTATGTGAATACGCAGCTCAGTGAATGGCAGCATTCACCTCGTATTGCTGGGGTTAGTTCCTTTGGAATAGGAGGAACTAATGCCCATATGGTGTTAGAAGAGGCTCCTGAAGCCATAACAACTCAACAACCATTCAAACCTTACCAGTTGCTGCTCCTCTCAGCCAGAACTCAAACCGCTCTCAAAACTGCGGTTGTTAATTTGGCTGCACACTTGCGCCAGCATCCTGATATTAATCTGGAGGACGTTGCATTCACCCTGCAAAATGGGCGCAGAATTTTTGAACATCGTTGTTTTGTTGTCGCTCGCGATGTACTTGATGCTGTACAAGCACTTGAAGATCTAAGTTCCAAACCAGAATTTTCCCAACACTGCCCTACAAAAGCCCAATCTGTAGTTTTTCTTTTTCCCGGTCAATCTCAGTATGTCAGCATGGGAAGAGATCTCTATGATACTGAACCCAGTTATCGTCAAGAAGTAGATCGGTGTAGCGAATACCTCCGAAATCGCTTGGGTATTGACTTACATAATATGTTATACCCTGATCGTACACAACTTGCTACAGATCTTGTTGAGGAAACTGGTCTTATCCAAGTAGCGCTGTTTGTGGTTGAGTACGCTTTAGCCAAATTACTGATCTCGTGGGGTGTAAAACCGGATGCCATGATCGGTGACAGCATTGGTGAATATGTGGTTGCAACTCTTGAGGGAGTCTATTCTTTGGAAGAAGCGCTCATCCAAGTTAATTCTCAAGGAAAGTTAATACAGGAAAAAGCCACCACTCTTAACACTGTGCCTTTGACTGAGCGACTAGATCAATTATTCCAAAAGTCTGATCGATTGTTTATTGAAGTTGGTCCTGGTGAGACTCTCAGTCACATCATTAGCAAGCATCCGCAAAGCGCTTCTGCTAGAAACGTTCTCTCGACGATTCCACACACACAATCACAAAAGCCAGATTGGCTGTACACTATGATGGGTCAACTCTGGTTGTCTGGTGTGGAAGTAGACTGGACAGCTTTTTGGTCAGGAAACAACAAACATCGAATTCCTCTACCCACCTATCCATTTGAACGCAAAAGTTATTGGTTTGAATCAACGCGATCGCAACTGCTATCTACTGGAACTTTATCCAGCAAAACCAATGACGTAGCGGATTGGTTCTACGTTCCTTCTTGGAAAAGAAGTCTTACACCCACTTGTTCAGATCAAGTTAGTTCTTTGAAAAAGTGTTTGGTTTTCATAGATAACACTGGACTGGGGGAAGCGCTGGCAACACGATTGGAAAAAGAAGGAAGTACTATCTTTACCATTCGCAAAGGTCAGGAATTTTCTAAAGATAGAGATGGTGAATATACCATTAATCCCAGTAAGAGTAAAGATTATGAAATTTTGATTGGGGAGCTTACCAAACAAGTTGGTATATTTGACGCCATTTTACATTGCTGGAATGTAGATCCTATTAGCTCTTTGGATGGGGATTCGGACAGAGAATGCTTTGAAAAAGCTCAGGAAATAGGATTTTACAGCCTGCTTTATCTGACACAGGCTCTTGACAAATACAAAATCACTAGCCCGATCAAAATTTTAGCGATCGCAACTGAGACACAAGCGGTTGAAAGCACTGATACTGTGTGCCCAGAAAAGAGTACCCTACTAGGGGCGTGCCTAGTGATTCCCCAAGAATACCTTAATATTCGCACTCAGGCTATAGATATTTGCTTTCCTTCCCAAAAGAAGGCTTTACGAACATTTTCCGAGCTGGCAGAACGCTTGCTTTTAGAACTGAAAGCCTCAACAACCGAGCCAAGAATTGCTTATCGTGGTGCTTATCGCCTTATTCAAAACTTTGAAAATGTCAAACTTGAAGTCACGAATAATACCACGCAATTAAGAAAAGGTGGTGTATACCTAATAACTGGCGGATTAGGAAACATGGGGATGGTACTGAGCGAATTTTTGGCTAGTAATTATCAAGCAAAACTCCTGATAGTCAGTTCCAGAGCTTTCCCAAAAAGTTCCCAATGGCAAGAATGGCTAGACGAACATGCTAAAGATAATGACATTGCTCGTTTGATAGCCCGATTCCAAGAAATAGAAGCAGCGGGCGCACAAGTAGAAATTTTCCAGGCAGATGTTTCTAGCGAGGAGCAAATGCGAGTCGTTATTGACACAGCTAAACAAGTTTATGGTGCAATTCATGGAGTGATTCACTGTGCAGCCAATGTTAAGCAAGAATGTTTTAGTGCCATCTATGAAACAGACCATAACAAGTCTGAACAACAATTTCAACCTAAAGTTTATGGCGTACAAGTTTTAAAGAAACTGTTAGAAAATGAGCCAATAGATTTTTATTTACTCATGTCTTCCCTTGCTGGGATACTAGGTGGGGTTCGATTTGCAGCTTATGCTGCTGCTAACCAATTTCTGGATGCCTTTGCTCACAAAAACAACCAAAATTCCGCTTCATGGTGCAGTGTGAATTGGGACGGATGGGAAATGTCCCTCACACAAGATCAGAAAAATAAATGGGCGAGTACCCAATATGCCCTCAGTACCCAAGAAGGTGTGAAAGTTTTTGATCGAATCCTTTCAGTACCCAATACCCCACAGATCGCTATTTCTACTGGTGATTTACAAACCCGAATTGAGCAATGGGTAAAGTTACAATCTTTGCAGCAAATAAACAGTTTACAAACAGACAGTCCGTCACAACAACTAAGACAAGATGTCAACGGCGTGTACACACCTCCCTCCAATTATTTGGAGCAAGTTGTGGCACAGATCTGGCAGGAAGTATTAGGCATTGATCTTGTGGGCGTCAATGATGACTTTTTTGAACTCAATGGGGATTCTTTACATATTGTTCAAGTTGTATCACGGATCCGTGAAACTCTGGGGATAGCTATAACACCGGATATAGTTTTTGATAACTCCACTATAGCTAAACTAGTGAATACAATTACAAACAATAAACTTCAGAACAAGGCTAGCCAAAGTATTCCTAAATTTACAGACACAAATGAGGAAGAAATATCTTTGAAAGTCCAACTTCTATCTGAAGATAAAGTCAGCGAGCTACTCGAAAATTTGTTGTCACGAGAATAGAAGAATAAAAATTTTAAGTGGTAGGTGTTTCATTTTCATTCCTACCACTTTTTTGTATTCTGGTTTAATTTTCTGAATGGTTTACAAAACTAATGCAGGTGCAAGATATCAAATTGAAGGCTCTATATCTTTCTTGCTGAAACCAAAGGATAAAGTACTCCCCAATTTAGCCTTTCATCTAGTTCTTGGACGTGACTCTCAGTGACTTGATCCGGATAATTTTGCAAATTCCAAGTTTTCACATGTCGATGGAATTCTATCCAAGACTGATGTGTCGAGTCTAAAAGTTCTACTTCCTCAAATCCTGCCTTTAGATAGAGAGCCTTATATTCGTCAATATCTTTAACATCGTTTTGGCTAGGTATCATCCAATCATTTGGTGCCTCCATATTTGGAAAAATAATGTCGGACAGAACTAAATAACCTCCAGGCTTTAGTACACGCCAAGCCTCTTGTAGAAAATTTTCCCTTGTATAAAAGTGAAAAGCTGCTTCAACGCAAATAATGTTGTCAAAAGAATTATCTTCAAACTCCATTTGG
Source organism: Aetokthonos hydrillicola CCALA 1050 (assembly GCF_017591665.1). GTDB lineage: Bacteria > Cyanobacteriota > Cyanobacteriia > Cyanobacteriales > Nostocaceae > Aetokthonos > Aetokthonos hydrillicola. Next base: position 24,941 of record NZ_JAAKGC010000046.1, read on the forward strand.
GCAGCATCCATGGCAATAAATTTACAGCCTGGTGCATTATCTCTGCATTTTTCTAATTGTTTTGCGGAAATATTGATTCCCACAATATCAAGCGGGGAGTAATACTTCAAGAGATAATTAGTAGTTCCTCCCAAACCACAAGCTACATCAAGGATTGTTCCCTTTTTTTCAGGAATAAATGCTAAAAGCTTTTCCATTAAATTTTCGCTAGCTTCTCTTGCACTTTTAGTATCTGAGAGCCAATAGCCAAAATTGAAAAACCCTGTTTGATCAAATAACTCCCTCATCACAGGAGGAAGAATAAAACTATCAAATTTGCTAGCAGATTCGAGATTGACCATAGGTTACAAAGCGTGTCTTGAACTCAAGTAGTGTGGTTGTTTATTCAACCAGTTTATTATACATGACATTTGATATTTATAACCTTAATTTTAAACTTAGATTGATGCTATATCGAAATATTTTTTAACATTGTAAAACCGTTAAAAACGAAGTTATCTAGAACATCTTTAAGTTCTAATGTGTTCATTTTTATTGAGACTCAATCAAAATGTCTCACCTAAAATTTTTATTTCTTAAACAAATAGATTAACGGTTCTCTGGCTGTCTTTATAACCGAAGCTTACCGCCCCGATATTGCGTAGGTTTTGCCTGAAAATTCTCCTTGAACTAAAGTTCGGGTGCTTTAGCTGGCATTGAGCTTTTAGCTCAATGGGTAATCTTTTAATCCATTAAAATGGGTTTGGGCTTTGAGCCGGGAAATATATTTCCCGGCTCTTAACCTACGCAGTATTGATTACCTCATATCTTGCACCAATAAAATGATAAATATAAATGCTGCCGCGACGATACTGATTGTGTGACTGCATTTAAATCAGCCAGGGATTATAAATCCCTGTCTAAGAGCTAAATTCCTCTGGAAGAGGAATGGAAACGAATGTTTTATGGTTCAATTTTTGATACTTTTGTGGCGTTAATTCAGTATTTATATTTAAAGGTGCAAGATCTGAGTTACCGCCCTCAACACAAATATTGAATCCACAGAACGACGAACTGTGAAGAACTGGATGTGATAAGATGCACTTTAGCAAGATCCTAGCCTTGAGCGCGATTTGATTGGAACAACTCCGATCACTCGTTTAACCCCTGAAGAATTTTGGTAGGCACTGCCCACCCTACGTATCGTTCAAAAATCAACTGATTTTTCCGAAACTACCTAAGAGAAAATCAACTATTTTTTGAATGCAAAATTCAAAATTCAAAAAGAAAAAAATTTTGAATTAATTAATTCTGCTTCCTTGCCCCCACTGATTTAAAAAATCAGTGGTGCTTCTAGGTGACGGGTTTCAAGCCCCCACTGATTGTAATTTTGAATTTTAAATTTTGAATTTTGAATTGTTTTTACTGTGTGCAATCTCCTTGTATTGAGGGAAATTTAATGGATAATGTAGTTATTAAGATCGCTACTTCACCTGAAGAATTAAGAGCAATTCGCATAATCAGAGAATCTGTTTTCCAGAAAGAACAAGGTGTAGATCCAGCGTCAGATTTTGATGGCTTAGATGAAATTTGCCAGCAGTTGATTGCTTGTACAAGTAGCGAATACATCGGTACTGCTAGAATTAGATATTTAAACGATAAGACAGCGAAGATAGAAAGGCTGGCTGTTTTACCTATAGCAAGAGGACATAATATAGGTAAACAAATTATGGAAAAAGCTTTAAAAATTATAGCAGACAGAGATATTTCACAAGTCGAGCTTCATGCTCAGGAGTATATTAAAAGTTTACATGAAAAGTTAGGTTTTCAGGAACAGGGAGAAATCTTTGAAGAAGCAGGTATTCGCCATGTGAGAATGATAAAAAAGTTAAAGAACGATGACAAAGAGGGAACGGGTAACTACGGACATGGGGAACTGCCAGAGAATTAATTACATTAAAAAAATATTGATACAATAGGAGTGTAACGAACTTGTAATTCTTGCCCAGCAAGCATGCCATTGATTTAGGGTTGAGAGCTTGTTCACGCCGCAGTGTACTAGGAGAGAATTTTATCACTGGTTTGGGAATAATTAAGATAAATACGATTTAAAGATTTAGTGGTAAAACAATGAGTCCAGTGAATATTGCCGGGTATCAAGTATGTGAACAACTCTACAATGGCTTCAGAACCCTTGTTTACAGAGGGTATCGAGAGGATGACTCATTAGCTGTAGTGATTAAGCTACTAAAGAGCCCTTATCCCAGTTTTAGGGAACTGGTGCAATTTCGGAATCAGTATACCATTACCAAAAATCTCCGCTCACCCCTCATCATTCAAACCTATAGCCTAGAAGCCTACCAAAACGGCTATGGCTTAGTAATGGAAGATTTTGGAGGAATTTCCCTAAAGAATTATTTTGTGGGTGTAGATAGGGGATGTATCGTGTCTCTCCTAAAAGAATTTTTACCCATTGCGATCGCTTTATGCGATGCCCTAGAGATACTATACCGCAATCACATTATTCATAAAGATATTAAGCCTAGCAATATTTTAATTAATCCCGCAACAAAAGAGATTAAACTAATAGACTTTAGTATTGCATCTCTACTACCCAAAGAAATACAAACATTAATAAATCCTAATATATTAGAAGGCACATTAGCTTACATTTCACCAGAACAAACTGGTCGTATGAATCGAGGGATAGATTACCGTAGTGACTTTTATTCGTTAGGAGTAAGTTTTTATGAATTACTGACTGGAAAGTTGCCATTTGAGGCAAAGGAAGCAATGGAGATAATTCATGGTCATATTGCCCAAAAACCCCCAATCTTACAAGAGTTAAATCCAGAAATGCCCACAACTTTGTCAGATATAGTCATGAAATTAATGGCAAAGAATGCTGAACACCGTTATCAGAGTGCATCAGGGCTGAAATATGATTTAGAAATTTGTCTCAATCAATTAGAGACAAAAGGGATAATAGAAGCTTTTGATATTAGACAAAGGGATGTGAGCGATCGCTTTGTCATTCCAGAGAAATTATACGGTAGAGAAGCAGAGGTAACCCAACTATTAGCAGTCTTTGAACGCGTTGCACAAGGACACACTGAATTAATGTTAGTTGCAGGTTTTTCTGGTATTGGTAAAACTGCTGTAGTTAACGAAGTTCATAAACCAATTGTTAAGCAGTCTGGTTATTTTATCAAAGGGAAATATGATCAATTTAATCGCTATATTCCTTTTTCTGCCTTTGTACAAGCATTCCGCGATTTGATGGGGCAATTATTGAGTGAAAACGATACTAAATTACAAGAATGGCGAGATAAAATCTTAAGGGCTTTAGGTGAAAATGCCCAAGTTATTATTCAAGTTATCCCAGAATTAGAACGAATAATTGGTTCTCAGCCAGAACCTATAGAACTATCTGGAATAGCGGCGCAAAACCGCTTTAATCTCTTATTTGAGAAATTCATTCAAATTTTCACTACACAGGAGCATCCGTTAGTCATATTTTTGGATGATTTACAGTGGGCAGATTCAGCTTCTTTGAAGCTCATGCAACTGCTTATTAATCAGTCGTACAAGGGCTACCTATTAATAATTGGGGCGTACCGTGATAACGAAGTTTTTCCGGGACATCCCTTAATGTTGACATTAGATGAGATAGCTAATGCAGGGAAAAACGTTCACAAAATCTTACTCAGTCCGTTGAGTGAAGTCAGTCTCAACCATTTGGTAGCAGATACCCTCCATTGCCAACTAGAACTAGCACAGCCATTAGTGCAACTGCTGTATCAAAAAACTAAAGGGAATCCTTTCTTCACTACCCAGTTTCTCAAGACACTGTACGAGGATAATTATATTCATTTTAACTTGGAAGTGCGGCATTGGCAGTGTGATATTGCCCAAATAAAGCAACTGGTGCTGACAGATGATATTGTAGAATTTATGGCGCAACAGTTGCAGAAACTGACACCAGTAACACAGGAAGTTCTAAAACTAGCAGCTTGTATTGGTAATCAGTTTGATTTGCATACCCTGGCAATTGTTAGTAAACAATCCCAAGCTGAAGCTGCTGTTGCATTGTGGCAAGCATTACAAGAAGGCTTAATTGTACCACAAAGTGAAATTTATAAGTTTTATGTCAATCAGGAAAACCAAGCGACTGCTCAGGAAATTACTCATTCCGTAGAATATAAATTTCTCCACGATCGCGTCCAACAAGCAGCTTACTCACTCATTCCCGAAGAACACAAGCAGACAACTCATGTCACAATTGGGCGCTTGCTCTGGCAAAATACTCCTGAAGCTGAACTCGAGAATCAGATTTTTGCGATCGCTAATCAGCTAAATATTGGGATTGAACAATTCCATCAACCTAGAGAACGTTATGAACTCGCGCGCTTAAATCTCATTGCTGGAAAGAAGGCAAAAGCCTCAACCGCCTATAGTTCAGCCCTTACTTATCTTAACATAGGTATCCATTTATTACCGTCGAACCCTTGGGAATATGATTACGATCTAACAATTGCCTTGTATAACGAAGCAACTGAAGCAAGCTATCTATGTGGCAAACTTGACAGAATGGAAGACTTTGCTCAGGAGATTTTGCGAAATGCAAAAGCTGTAATAGATACAGCCAAAATGTATGAGGTCAAAATTGAAACTTACACAACCCAAGGAAAATTACTAGTAGCTATTGATACAGCAATGCAATTTTTGCACTCTATTGGCATTGAGTTTCCAAAAGAACCTACCGATGAAGATTTTGTTCTCGCTTTGCAAGAGACTCAAGCTATCTTGAGTGGCAAAACAATTGCTGAATTAATTGATTTACCAGAAATGCAGAATCCTGAATTGCGTGCAGCTTTGCGTGTTTTATTGAAAGTAACAACTCCTGCGTATCTGGGAAAACCTAAACTCCATCGCCTGGTAGTGCTAAAAAAAGTTTTTCTTTCTATAAAATATGGAAATACTCCTGCTTCCGCTCTGGCTTACGCAGGTTACGGACTCATGCTTTGTGGTCAAGTTAACAGCATCCCAACAGGTTATGAATTCGGTAAGTTAGCCTTGCAACTGCTGTCCAAGTTTCAAGATCGGCAGTATCAAGCATTAGTCATCGCTATCGTTCATCTTTTTATCATCCATTGGAAAGAACCTTTAACAGCAACTCTCAAGCCATTACTACAAGCCTATACTATTGGGCTAGAGACTGGTGATTTGTCTTATGCTGGTTATGCTGCTCACATTTATTGCTTGTATGCCTACCTTACTAGTCAAGAATTATCCAAACTAGCTGATGAATTTGCGATTTATAGGGCAGTACTAAAAAAAATTAACCATAAAACTGCACTCAACGACAATAGTGTTTATTACCAAGTAGTCTTGAATTTAATTGAGTCGAAAACCAACCCTTGGGAATTAGGTAATACAACCGACGATGAAACCTCAATGCTGGAGTTCCAGAAGCAAACTCATGATGGCACTTTTTTATGGCATTTCTTTGTCAATAAATTAATGCTTTGTTATCTGTTTCAAAAACTGGATTTGGGAGCGGAATATGCTGTTAAAGCAAAACAATATTCCCATGCAGGATATGCTTTAGCCAATGTACCAGTCATGAACTTTTATGATTCGTTACTGCAACTCGCTTTGTTCCCTCAGTCATCAACTGAAGAACAACAGAGGATTTTACAAAAGGTAGCAGAAAATCAGGACATCATGCAACAGTGGGCAAATTATGCTCCTATGAACAATCTACATCGCTTTCAGTTAGTCGAGGCAGAAAAAAACCGGGTTTTAGGAGAAAAAATAGCAGCAATTGAATTTTATGATTGTGCTATTTCTGGAGCTAAAGAAAATGGCTATATTCAAGAAGCTGCTCTTGGCAATGAGCTAACAGCTAAATTCTACCTCGACTGGCGTAAAGAAAAACTTGCCCAGGCATACATGGAAGAAGCTTATTACTCTTATGCTCGTTGGGGAGCGAAAACCAAAGTAGAAGACTTAGAACAACGCTATCCAGAACTTTTACGGGTTATTTTGCAGCAGAAAATAGCTAATAAGAATGTGACTTGTAGTACTTGTGTTGATTCATCAACTTATATCTCAAGTTCTTCTAGTACTAGCACTTCCATTTTGGACTTTGAGGCTGTTTTTAAAGCCTCCCAAGCAATCTCAACTGCAATTGAGTTAAATGAGCTGATCAAGATCTTAACTGAGATTATTTTAGAAAATGCCGGAGCTGATCGATGTGTTTTAATTTTATTTCAAAATGACTCATGGCAAGTACGGGCAATTACCAATCTAGAAGGTACTATATTGCAAACAGAACCTCTAGATAATCATCCTGAGCTTCCAATCAACTTAATCCAGTACGTAAAAAACACTCTGGAAACAGTTGTAATTGATGATTCCACAACCGATTTATCTAATTTAATTGGGGAATATATACATCAGCATCAACCTAAGAGCATTCTGTGTATGCCTATTAGCAATCAAGGACAGCTATTGGGTATTTTGTACTTGGAAAATAAGGTAACAATCGGTGCATTTGTAGGCGATCGCCTAGCTGTATTACAGCTATTAACTACCCAAGCAGCAATTTCTCTAGAAAACGCCCTACTCTACAATACTCTGGAGCAAAAAGTAGAGCATCGTACCCAAGAACTCCATAAAAAAAATCAGCAATTGTCCCAGACTCTTCGAGAATTACGAGAAACTCAAGCACAATTAATTCAATCTGAGAAAATGTCAAGTTTAGGTCAAATGGTTGCTGGTATTGCTCATGAAATTAATAACCCAATTAGTTTTGTTTACGGTAATATTAGTTATCTTAAAGAGCATTTCCAATGCTTATTAGATTGCATTAGTGTCTATCAACAGGAATACCCGGAAGAAACAAACACAATTCAAACTTATCTGCAGTTTACTGATTTGGATTACGTTATAAGAGACCTCCCAAATCTTTTGAATTCAATGGAGCAAGGTAGCCAGCGTATTCACGATATTGTCTTATCTCTACGAAAGTTTGCCCGTCTAGATGAAGCAGATCTCAAAGCTGTAAATATCCATGAAGGTATTGAAAATACGCTCTTGATTCTACAACACCGACTTAGTAAAATTCAAATTATCAAAGACTATGCTGATCTTCCACGAGTGATTTGTCATGCAAAACAAATAAATCAAGTAATCATGATGATTTTAAATAACGCTATTGATGCTTTAGATGAAGTAGACAAATCAACTCGTAGCATTAGAATTATTACTGGATTAATTAACTCTTTAACTCCTAGTGTAAGCATTCGTATTATCGATAATGGAGTTGGAATTCCCGAGGAAATACAAAAACAAATATTTGATCCTTTCTTCACAACAAAACCTGTAGGAAAAGGAAAGGGGTTAGGACTGGCGATAGCTTATTCTATTATTTCAAGTCATAACGGAGAAATTAACGTTGTTTCTCAAGTAGGACAAGGGACAGAATTTGAGATTATCTTACCTGTTTATGGATGAAGTGCGAGTATCCCAATTTTTAATTTTAATTTTTATGTCAGTCTTATTAGTTCTATCTTGACTAGGATAAAATCTGCCCAATCATATCTATAAACTAAACCTATAGAAAGATAAATCAATTATTGAAGTTTGCATACATTAAACTTGTAGTGGCTGTTATGGAGATGGAGCAATGACAGATAGTAGCTTGAGAATCGTCTCTTTGATACCCAGTGGAACGGAGATTTTAGCGGCTTTGGGTTTGGCAGATGCAATTGTTGGGCGATCGCACGAATGTGACTATCCCCCAACAATTCTAGACCGTCCAATTTGTACCCAAGCACGTATAAACACTAATGCTCCCAGTGATGAAATTCACGACAAAGTTCAAAACTTGGTGCAATCCGCTCTCAGTATCTATCAAATCAAAACTGATGTTTTAGAAGAATTACAGCCTACTCATATTGTTACTCAAGATCAGTGTGACGTCTGTGCTATTAGTTTACAAGAAGTAGAAAATGCAGTTAACAGCCTTACCAATAGCTCACCGCAAATTATTTCTTTACAACCTAACGTTCTTCAAGATGTCTGGGCTGATGTTGAGCGAGTTGCTAATATTTTCAAAGTAAACTCGCAAAATCTCTTAGAAAACTTAGAAGCGCGTGTCAAAATTGTCAACCAGAAAACACAAGGACTCTCGAAAACAGAACATATACCTACAGTTGTCTCTATTGAGTGGACTGATCCAATAATGGTTGCTGCAAACTGGATTCCAGAATTAGTCTCTCTGGCAGGAGGAAATCCATTATTTGGCTCGACAGGTCAACCTTCTGTAACTTTAAAGTGGGAAACATTACTAGCAACCAATCCGGATGTGATGATTTTTATGCCCTGCGGCTTCGATTTAAATAGGACGCGCCAAGAGGCTCAAAAGTTAATTCATCTTCCAGAATGGCAAAAACTTCATGCTCATCAAAGTGGCAGAGTTTACATAACAGATGGCAATTCCTACTTTAATCGTCCTGGGCCTCGGTTAGTAGAGTCAGTAGAAATTTTGGCAGATATTCTCCATCCAGAAATTTTCCAATATGGTTACAAGGGAGAAGCTTGGGAGGTTTTGTAAAGAAGAATTCAGGAGTCAGGAGTCAGGAGTCAGAATAAAAAATAAGTATTATTACTTAATTTAAATGTTGTTTTTACAACATTTAAGTGCTTTTTAACTGCAAAACTAGTCTTTAAAATGAGCCTGCTTGAGCAGGCTTTTGTTTGCATATCATAAAATTGGAGACACCAACCTTAATTTTTGCAAAATATATAACAACACAAAATAATAATTTGTAATAAAACAAAAGACCCCGACATAGTATAAAAATAATTTGGAAGGGAAAAACAACAGAGTGAGGTACACAAAGTCCTGTATTAACGAGATTTTCGGGTTTCTAAGAATCAGATAAAGTTTTGTAACAAAAGTTTTAATCTGGAAGCCAGGAAAGCTTAGACTTATACCGATGTCTGTTTTAAACCTTTCCCAACTGCTCAGGCAGTCTGACATCAAAAAACTGAACCCTTCAGTTTTGAGTCGAAACGATTCTTAAGCAAGCAAGTTAGGAGATTTAATCGATGTTAGATGCATTTGCAAAAGTAGTATCCCAAGCTGATGCACGCGGCGAATATCTCAGCGGCGCCCAGCTAGATGCTTTGACCAACATGGTCAAAGAAGGCAACAAGCGTATGGATACCGTTAACCGCATTACAAGCAACGCTTCCACAATCGTTGCTAACGCTGCACGTGAGTTGTTTGCTGAACAACCCCAGCTAATCGCTCCTGGTGGTAATGCTTACACCAACCGTCGTATGGCTGCTTGCCTACGCGATATGGAAATCATCCTGCGCTACGTTACCTACGCTATCTTCACTGGTGACGCAAGCGTTCTTGATGATCGCTGCTTAAACGGTCTGCGCGAAACCTACTTGGCGCTAGGAACCCCCGGTGCTTCCGTAGCAACTGGCGTTCAAAAGATGAAAGACGCAGCTCTTGCCATCGTTAACGATCCCAACGGAATCACCAGAGGCGATTGCAGCGCTATCGCAGCTGAAGTAGCTAGCTACTTTGACCGTGCTGCTGGAGCAGTAGCATAAGCCTGAAAGTTACTACGATCAACTGACAACCGTCAGCTAAGCAAAACAAATATCAACCAAAAATTTGTAAAAAGGGAGATACCAAACCAATGAAAACCCCCCTAACCGAAGCAGTTGCTGCTGCAGATTCTCAAGGTCGTTTTCTCTCCAGCACAGAAGTTCAGACTGCCTTTGGTCGCTTCCGTCAGGCATCCGCTAGCCTAGAAGCTGCAAAATCTTTAACTGCTAATGCTCAACGCTTGGCAGATGGTGCAGCTAATGCGGTTTACCAAAAATTCCCATACACCACCCAAATGCAAGGACCCAACTATGCTTCTACCAGCACTGGTAAAGCAAAGTGTGTACGGGACGTCGGCTACTACCTACGGATGATCACCTACTGCTTGGTTGTTGGTGGTACAGGTCCAATGGACGATTATTTGATTTCCGGCTTGGCTGAAATCAACCGCACTTTTGAATTGTCTAATAGCTGGTACGTTGAAGCACTCAAGTACATCAAAGCTAACCACGGTTTAAGCGGTGATCCAGCTGTTGAAGCTAATTCTTACATCGATTACGCGATCAATACTCTAAGCTAGAGAGTTAATTTTAGCCCGGAGAGGGAATCAGCTCTTGTGACTGGATTAAGTAGTGAGAGTTGCTTACCTCTTCGGGCAGTTTAGTTTTCATGTTTCTTAATAAAAAGTTGCAAAAAAATTTTCGAATTTGCAAACAATAAGGGAGGGAAGAATATGGTAACTAAAGGTTTTGAAGACTCGTTACGCGTGGAACTACGCAGCGATAGGATAGACGAAGATGTAGAAATCGTTATTCGCTCAGCCTATCGTCAAGTTTTTGGTAATGAGTATGTCCTCGATTCACAGCGTCTCACCAGCGCGGAATCTCTACTACGTCAAGGGCAAATCACTGTACGAGGTTTTGTACTAGCGCTCGCTCAGTCGGAGTTATATCGAGATAAGTTTTTCTATAGAAATTCACAAAATCGATTTATTGAGCTAAATTATAAGCACTTATTAGGGCGCGCGCCTAACGATGAATCGGAGATTGCTTACCATGTCGATCTCTACAACTCCCAAGGTTATGAAGCCGAAATAAATTCCTACATTGACTCCCAAGAGTATAGAGATAACTTTGGTGAAAACATTGTACCCTACTATCGGGGGTTAAACGAGTGATCGGAGTTGTTCCAATCAAATCGCGCTCAAGGCTAGGATCTTGCTAAAGTGCATCTTATCACATCCAGTTCTTCACAGTTCGTC
>NZ_JAAKGC010000046.1:35827-61081 GCF_017591665.1 Aetokthonos hydrillicola CCALA 1050
TATACCGAGGTTATGCTAGCAGTGATAGAACTCCCGCGCAAAAGGGAGGAGTGCTTACTAGGGAACTAGCTAAAAACATCGCCTCGCCAATTTACCCAGCATCTTCAAAAGCCTTAACGGGCGTAGCTAGCGGTAAGCGAGGAGATACGTACAGAATTAGAATTGTGCAAGCAGCTTCTCCAAACTCATCAGTCGTACGCCAAAGTACAACAGAGTTGCTTGTGCCTTATGAGCAATTGTCTAGTAAGCTGCAACAGCTAAATCGCAAAGGCAGTAAAGTTCTCAGCATCACTTCAGTCTAATACTTCGCTGCTATAAACAAACAGGGTAATTTACGACTTCCGGGCCGTAATATCCCTGTTTATGTGTGGGCGCAACTCGATACGTTGACCATCAAAGCCTAATGATTTCTTGCTCTTGCCGAAAGAAATGAATTGGGACATAATAAATGTCTTACTCCTGAAAAGTTCTCTGCATTTTTCTTATAAAATAATGTTTGTTGGGAAGAAAGCAAAAACAAGCAAAAATTCCCTACCAACAATGAACAATTGCTAGAAACGAGAGTTACTAAAAAATGGCTATAACAACGGCAGCATCTCGCCTAGGAACATCAGCATTTGATGAAACAGCACCCTTAGAGTTGCGCGCACAAGCAACTAAAGAAGAAATTGCTTTGGTAATTTCTGCTGTTTATAGACACCTATTGGGCAACGATTATTTGCTACAGTCTGAACGGCTTACAACTGCTGAATCTCTTCTTACTGATCGCAAGATTACAGTTCAAGAGTTCGTGCGTCAAGTAGCTAAGTCAGAACTTTACAAGTCCAAGTTTTTCTACAACAATTTCCAAACCAGAGTTATTGAACTAAACTATAAACATTTGTTGGGTCGTGCTCCCTATGACGAGTCAGAAGTGGTTTATCACTTAGACTTGTACCAAAACAAAGGGTACGATGCTGACATTGATTCATACATTGATTCGCCTGAGTATCAAGCAAGCTTTGGCGAAAACATTGTACCTTACTATCGTGGCTTTGAAACCCAAAAAGGGCAAAAAACTGTTGGATTTAGCCGGATATTCAAACTTTATCGCGGCTATGCTAACAGCGATCGCGCTCAATTGCAAGGCAATTACTCTCACCTAGCTGAAGAATTAGCTCGCAATAGTGCTTCTACAGTTGTTAGTCCTTCTGGAAGCAACGATGGATTTGCTTATCTTCCTTCTAGAAAAGGTGTAACTCCCAGCACCGGTTTTGGTGGAGGAGCAGCCTATGGAAAAGAAGGTAGACTTTTCCGCGTTGAAGTTGCAGGTGGTGTTGGTCGAGGTTATCCTAAAGTCCGCCGTACCAACCAAGCTGTTGTTATCCCTTATGAAGAATTATCCCCTTACTTCCAATCAGTTCTCAAGCAAGGTGGTAAAATAGCAAGTGTTACACCACTCTAGGGATTAGTATCTTGTCACTCGTGACAAAAGATCCAGCACAAACTACGCAATAATTAATTTATTAATTCGTAATTTGTAATTCTAAGTTTTCAACCACGAAAAGAAAACTGTGGATTACCAATTGCGAATTAAGTTTGATCAATGAAAAATGTGAAATTGAAATTGGGAATGTAAATTATGCTGAGTCAACTAATAGGTGGAAAATCTTCAAATCGTTTCTTTCGTTACGAAGTTTCTGGATTGCGTCAAAACGAAGAAACAGAAAACACAGATTATCAAATTCGTAATAGTGGCAGTGTTTTTATCACGGTTCCATATAACCGGATGAATCAAGAAATGCAAAGAATTACCCGTTTGGGTGGTAGAATCGTTAACATTCAAGCTTTAAATCCCGAACCTACAGCAGAAGGTTAACACTCCTCCAGAACGTCAAAACAATTCAAAATTCAAAATTCAAAATTCAAAATTATTTCTTCTATTTTGAATTGGTCAGTGGGGGCTTGTACCCAGAATTAATCAATTCAAAACGTCTAAATAATAATTACTCATTCGTAATTTGTAATTATCGTTAAATTAATTACAAATTACGAATTCCTTTTAACAAAGCTTCTTATGTGGAATTCTAGGTCAGAAAATTTTATATCCTCATCATTACAAGAGGAACCCCAACCAATTGGAGGTGAATCCCTAACAGTTGAACAGGCAATAGCCAATCTTGAAAGTGCAGATTTAGGTTTGCGCTTTTATGCTGCTTGGTGGTTGGGTAGATTTCGTGTACGTGAAGAGGCTGCAATAGAAGGGCTCATCAAGGCATTGGATGATGAAGCTGATCGAACTCCAGAAGGCGGATATCCTTTAAGAAGGAATGCAGCCAGAGCACTAGGTAAACTCGGAGCACAAAACGCACTACCAGCATTAATAAAGTGTTTAGACTGTTCGGATTTTTATGTGCGGGAAGCCGCAGCACAGTCTTTAGAGATGTTAGGTAATCCAAGTTGTATCCCAGATCTGAACAGGTTATTGGCAGAAGGTTTGGACACGGAAAAATTAGTACTCAAGCAGTCAGACTTCTCCCAGCCTTATGATTCTGTGTTAGAAGCATTGGGAACCCTCCAAGCAACTGAGAGTATACCTTTGGTTCAGCCGTTTCTTGATCATTCCATAGAACGAGTGCAATACGCAGCAGCACGAGCTATGTATCAATTAACCCAAGAATCAATTTATGGAGAGCGATTGGTACAAGCTTTGTCTGGAGACAACTTACAACTGCGTCGCGCCGCTCTTGCTGATTTGGGAGCAATCGGTTATTTTGAATCAGCAGAGGCGATCGCACAAACCCTCGCTGAAAACAGCTTAAAACTCATCGCTCTAAAAGGATTACTTGAACATCAAGTGAAAAAAACTGAGTCTGCGACTTTATCAGCAGCTACCATTAAAATCATGAATTTAATGGATTCTCTTTTGTAGAGATCTCTGAGCAGGGGAGCTCTTGAGCAGAGGAGCAATAATTAGTCAAACCGGCTATGCCCCATGCCCCATGCCCCATGCCCCATGCCCCGTGCCCCATGCCCCATGCCCCATGCCCTATGATTACTGATGCGCAAAAACTGATTCGTGCTGTTGAAGAGGCAGATTCCTCAGCTCGCTTATTAGAAGCAGTTGAGAAGTTAGCTGAAGCTCAATTAAAAGAAGCCATTCCCACTTTAATAGCAGCGTTGAATTATAATAATCCAGGAGCAGCCGTAGCAGCAGTTGAGGGACTGGTGCAACTTGGGGAAGCTAGTGTACAACACTTACTGGAACTCATTGATAATTACAATTATGGAGCCAGAGCCTGGGCAATTCGTGCTTTAGCAGGAATAGGTGATCCACGCGCACTCAATACCTTATTAGATGCAGCAAAAACAGATTTTTCTCTAAGTGTCAGGCGAGCTGCAGCAAGGGGATTAGGTACTATACGTTGGGATCAATTATCATCAGAACAAATAGAATCAGCTCAATTACAAGCTTTAGAAGCTTTAATGCTGGTTAGCGAAGATACAGAGTGGGTAGTACGCTATGCTGCTGTCACAGGTTTGGAAGCCTTGGCTCTTGCTCAGCCTAGGTTATTACCGCAAATTTTAACCCAGCTAGAACAAATAACCCAAACAGATACAGATTTGGCAGTTTGCACCCGCGTGCGAATGGCACAGCAACAACTCCAATCAAATAATTAAGGTGCTGTAAATGGTTGCCCAAATTCAAGAATTTGATGCTAAGCACTGGGTAAAAACTCGTTCTTCCCTCGATCCTACCCAGTCCACCTTCCTAACATGGACAGGTTCAATCTATGCGTTTATCCCTGGTGAGAAGAAAAAAATACTATTCAAAATATTAGGGATGAGTGTTAGTAGATGTATTCTCGTAAAAGAAGATGAGTGGGATTTTACCTCCAGAGAACTAACTTATTATCTTGATCCAAACACTGGTCAAATATTGCACAGGTGGGAGAATCCTTGGATAGGGGAAACAGTTCCAGTCATGCATGTTGCTAATAATCCAGTACAAGGACACTTTAAAGGTAAGTTTCCAGCACCAGTAGAGGGAGAACGAACAACTTTTGTCTTTGATATATTTCCCACTTACCCTAATCCTTTAGCAGAAGATCCTAAGTTTGCTCAGTATAGTCCACAACCTATTTATCAAGCGGCGGAGTTATTTAAACTAACTGTCCCAACTGCAGATTTATTGAATCCAGAAGTCCTTTCAGTTTCACAACTTCAGCTGACCTGGGATAGAATTGGTTCATGGCTTCCTTGGATGAAAATGGGTTCTACCCAAGGTCATCTCATCTACAGCGCTTATGGTTGCAAAGTCAATGGTTTTTCTGAGTTACCGCAACTATTTCAAGATGAAATCAATAATCGCATTCCATTATATAGAAACGCTCCTGAGAGTTTGCTTGATCTAGAAGATATGACTTCATGGCTATATTTCCAAAATAACTTTGAAGCTTACTTAGCTGGTCATACTTTTCCTTTAGAGGAATAGGGGGGTTATTAACAGTTATCAGTCGTCAGTTATCAGTTATCAGTCAAGAATAGTGTGTTTATCTCTGGGTTTATGTCCCCCACCCTTGAGAACTGATAACTGTTTACTGTTCACTGTTCACTGATAACCCCTACACCCTATTTTCCATCAGAATTTTCCTGAGAAAAATTCATTTGGATGGTTTTAGTGTTTTCCCCATTAGCAGCAACAGCTGTCATCGCATAGTTCATCAACTTATCTTTAAAGGGGATACGTAGGTGAAAAGTACCATCGGGTCTAACTTTGATGAAATCACCATCAATCGCAACTTGTGAACCTGGCTCTGCTGCTCCGTGTATAATTAATTCAGCATCTGCTACAAACCAGAAATTGGGATCAGGACGATCAAAAACTCGGACAATCTCTGAACGAGCTAGTAATAACCAACGTTTGTCATTAGTTATATAACCAATTTCAGCGATATAGTCGCGATCGCTCGCGGGTATAGCAACATACCTATCATGTATCATCTCCTCACATTCATACTGCTGTATTAATTTAGGATTCTGATAACTCAAGTCAATATCAGTAACGTCATAAAGTCGCAGTACCAATTGAGAAGCACCTTGCTGTCGAAGCGCTTGCTTCTGAGACTCAGAAACTTCCCAACAAGCATAACCCCACTTGGGTGTACGAGACTCGAGGACAATATGACTTTTGGATTTTGCTTCTAGCTCGTGAGTTGTTGGTTGCTCCACTATAGATTCTGTCGTGCCTGTAGTGTTATTTGATGCTTGCGCGCTATCAATTGGCTCTGATGTACTACCTGTAACAACTGTTGAAGTAGATGCTGATTCAATCGTCTGTTCTTGGTTTTGAGAAATTTCTTCAGTTTTGGTTTCTGTCGTCTCAGCGGTAGATTGATCTGTATCACCTACCATATTTAAGACAACACTCGGATTGTCTGATGAAGCTTGCACTTCAGTCGCCTTTGGTTGTAACTCCTGATCTGATTGTTTGGGAATTGCTTGTGATGTAATTATTGGCATATCGGGCAGATCAGGATATTTAGAATTAACAACCGTCACTGGTGCTTCTAAATCTAAAAGAGTTTGCGGAACATTCGTCGTCTGCTTAAAAGACTGCTCTGCAATTTGAGGAGCTTCTGGGTGTTCATCTGCCAAAACTTCGTTTGACCTTAAGTCTTTTCTGTCTGTAATATTATTAGTCTCTTGTTTGTCTGCGCCTCCATTGAAAAATTTCAGCCAAAGCGGTGAAGAATTGTCTACTGCTAGGACATCTCCATCGGGGGTCAGATCTTCTACCCTATTCGATACATTTGTTGTGTGTAGCTGTTTGTCTACTAAATCACGTGGCTTTTGCTGCTCAGTCTTGCTTACACCAGATGAGATATGAGTTGTAGAAACTTCTTTCAAGGGTATATTAGCAGCTAATTGCAGCAAGGCCTCAGTTCTAGTCTCTGCCGAACGTCTTCCTCTGAACCACCATAATAAGAATCCTGTGAAAGCAAATAAAGGTAATAACAACCACAAAAGTTGTTCTGTGTTAATATTTTTACGAAAATTGACGAAGCTTTGGTTATTAGAAGGATGAGAACCCGCAGCTAAGTTAGCCTCTTGAGCGTTGGATGAAGTCTTAGCACTAGTTTCTTTTGAAGTATTTGTTTCCTTAGCACCTGACGAAGCATTAGTGCTTGGGCTATTTGTAGATGTGGCGACTGGCTGAAGTTTCCCAGAGGCGAGAGCGGTAGCTTCAGTAGAGAGAACTTCTGCTACTGCGTGCTGTCCCTTTGTAGCAATTGAAAATCCAAGAAAATTGCTCACATTAGGATCTGGATTCTTCTTGTAAACGTACACAGACGCCAGGGAGAATGGATACCTCGGATCATCTGGTAAAATATGATTCATCTGTAGGGCACGCACACCTTGCAATTTTGGTACTTGATTAGCTAAGACATAGCTGATACCGTCCTTCCCTAACTGCTTAACTATTTCAGGAGTACTATCTTCGCTCAATGGAACAACTGTAGATCCCGTACCAAATTTAGCGGTTTTAAAAATAGGATAATTGCGAAAAGCCTCTCTAACCTCGCTTGTTGTAGGACGGTCAATGAAGCGAATTTTACCATCAGGACCCCCTAATTGAGACCAGTCCGTAATTTCTCCTCTAAAAATCTTCGCAAATTTCTTAGTAGTTAGGCTTTCTTTAAAAGGATTATTTTTACCGACTATAACTGCTATCTTCTCTCGATGTACATGGACTTGCTGTAAACCTTCAGCTTCTTCTTCTGGTGTTAAATCTCGACTAATCGCTGCTAGATCAATCTTTCCTTTACGTAAAGCTTGTAGAGCAGCCTCAGTACCATTAGTAGCGAATTCAACCTTAATTCCAGAGAACTGTTTCTCAAAACTTTGTTTCAACGCTTGATTAATTGCACCCATACCAATCGATCCATCGATCCGTACTATGTTCTTATGACTTGGATCTTCTTTTGATATTGCAGACGATGGAACATTAGTAGCAGATTGTGCTAATACTGATTGCCGTGTTATCAAAGTTGCTGCCATCGGTACGGTAGCTAGGGCAAGCAATAAGGTCAGATTAACGATTGAAGTATCTTTTTTTTCTTTTTGCCACATAAGCTTTTTATTATAGAAGTAGAAGAAACAGCGGTCAGAAGAATCCTAATCGTTTTTTGTTAAGAAACCCGTGTGTCCCTGGTATCTTTTTCTATGTTGTAGAAGATACTTAAGAACATAGATTGTACTTGGTCTTAACTTTATCTTGCATGGTCAGCATATAACTACAAAGTATTGATTTTTCTTAGTATTGCACATCACTCCTTAAAGCAAAACCTCAAGCTACTTTTATTTCATAAGAGTTTAGGGGTGTGGGGTAACACTCAGTAATCCATTCGCAATTTTTTTAACAAAAAGTTTCCTTATATGCCTTCATTCTCAAATCAATTACATAATTTATGTAATTAATTTAACTATTCATTTGCTATCCAATCCTCCAGCGTATTGGAAATATTTTAAACACTCTTGCTTATAATGACCATTATTTTTACCTTAGTTTACAAGCTTTATATACCGAAAATTAGTAAAATTTTATAGTAAAAATCATACTAGCTTACCAGTTTGTACCCAATATATTTATTTGAATGATAAAAGCTGCTCGTTTGCTCATCGGTAAGAATTACATTTTCTTAGTGAAAGGACTGATCTTAGACTCTCGTATTCAAGACTACATCGAAAAGGTCAGGGTGTATTAGATTTGGTGGGAGAATTGATATCTATCCTTATAGACCTGTAATACACTGTAATTTGCATCATTGAATTTGTGTATTCTACCGTAGTAGCAGATATAGAAACTTTATAGAGAGCAGCAAACATACCCTCCAGCCCAAGGCGAAGGCATTAAACAAGCTTTTCAAATACTTGGGATTGATTTATAGGGTACTAATGGTAGAAACTACAGAACTCTTAATTTGGAAATTAAAGATTTAAAAATCAATAATTGTCAGAAAATCTTTACTGAAACTTCAAACAGATTTTAGTGTATACACAGTTCAGTTTTCACAAAATAAAATCCAAAATGGAATCATCAGTCATCCAAGAAAACCCAACTTATTCAGGTTGCTGTCATCAATAAAAACGACATAGATACGGATTTCTGAATCTGTTTTTCTATAAAAAGGTTTTGCTAGTTTTTTATATTTTCAAGGTGTTTTACTAAAATGCTACAGAAATTATCTCTTGCTTTATTAGGAACAGCTTTCATTTTCCTAAATCTTAAACCAGCTAGTGCTGTAACTATGACAGTCAATACGGGACCGTTTTCTAGTTACTCTAATACTAAAGTTATCACCTTTGATAATGGCACAGCAACTGACCCAAACGGTTTTGCGACTTACTCTAATATTACCAATAACATCGTTCAAGGTAGTGTAAGTGGTCAATACGCTTCACCATATAATGATACTACTAAATTTCTAGCAATTTCTCCAGTAGGTAGTGGTGTTGCAGGTGCAACTGGTTCTGTCAATATTAATTTCAAACAAGCTATTGATTACTTTGGTTTTTATGCTGGCTCATTAGATAATTATAACTTTATTGACATTTACAATGGCAGTAAGCTCTTAAAAACCTTTAGTGGTAGCGACGTACCAAGTGCTATAGCTAATGGTAGCTGGACTAGTAAGGACGCTAATATGTTCATCAACCTAGTTGGTGATGCGGGAGATAAATTTGATAAAGTTGTGTTGCGTTCAAATGGCATTGCTTTTGAAACAGATAACCACACCTATAGAGTTGCTGCTCCAGAACCTAATGGTATGTTAGGAGTGTTAGCAATTGGTTCAATAGGTGCTGCTTCGTTCTTAAAGCGCCGACAAAAGAAAGCAATATCGGGAATATCCTAGACAAAGGAACGTATCAATATACGAGTTTCTGCTTGGGAGGTATTAGATTGATTAGGATTGCTTTTAAGTGAGTTCAATCCGGGTAATCACTCCCACCTCAATCAGTTCATGTATAGCAGTTTGCACCTCAGAGTCAGAGAGTTTGGTAAGCAACTTGATCTGAAAATTTTTCAAGACAACATCTGTTTGTTCCCAGCCAATTTGGCTTGCCATTGCATGGCAAACTTGAAGCGCTTGACTACTGATCGGGGGAAGTTCAGTCTAAGATGTTCTTGATAGGGATCGAGCGAAAAACCTTCTCCGTCTGCTTTTGGACTTTGGACAAAAAAGCATTGTTAGCGAAAATTATTCGCTAACAATGTTAATGTTAAGCACGTAACTTTTCTACCTCAACCGATGAAATAGCTGAGTCAAACAACCATATAACGAGAAAAATTACGCAGCTTTCGAAGTTTGCTTGTTCGATCAAAAACGAACAATGACTTTTCCGCAATTTTTGCCGCTATATAAGTATTCCACAGCATTAAAGATAGACTCTATTCCTCTAAATTCTGTTGAATCAACAGCAGGTTTAATCTTGCCTATCGATAATAATTCCATTAGCCGAGACTGTTTCTGTTACTGTTCAAGACATAATTTACGGAAATGGTCGCCTCTTTGCTCAAAATTCGCGTATTGATCGAAACTTGCACAAGCGGGAGATAAAAGTACCACTGATGCTTGATACTGTTTTGCTAATTCTGCCGATTTAGAGACAGCTTTTTCCATTGTTTCGACAATCTCAAAACGCTCATATCCTGCCTCTTTTAACCGTTGGGCAAATGCTTGTGCAGCATTTCCAATAAGTAACACTGCTGCTGCTGAAGATTGAATTTTTGCTATCCAGCGACTGTCATCACCTGCTTTTGCTTCACCACCAGCGATCAAAATGACTGGATTTTTGACAGAAGCTAAACCAACTTCAGCAGCATCATAGTTAGTTGCTTTGCTGTCGTTGATAAAATCGATTCCTTCCCAAGTACAAATATGTTCCAAACGATGAGGAACTCCAGGAAAGTCACTAATAGCTAGAGAAATTGCTTCTTTATCAATTCCTGCTAATCGTGCTGCTCCTACAGACATCAGCAAATTTTGTAAGTTATGTTCTCCTACCATTCGTAAAGCAGAAGTTTTTACAATACATTCATCTTTCAAAGACTTTTCTTCGAAAGTTTGTAGCACCCAACCATCTTCGATGTAAAAGCCTTTCGAGCCTATGAGGTAATCTTTACCTCTAACACTTGTCCAGTAGACATTCCTCCAATAACTTTCACCTACTCTCTGTAAATAGGCATCGTCGCCATTGAAGATCTGTTGCTCGGACTGATTCAGTAAGCGTGCTTTGATATTGTAGTAGTTTTCTAGGGTTTTATGGCGGCTTAAGTGATCTGGTGTAAAAGTTGTCCAAACCCCAATCAGTGGTGCAATAGAAGAGGAAGACTCTATTTGATAGCTGCTGATTTCAGCAATTATCCAATCAAGAGGAGATCCTTCTGTTGAAGACAAAGCAACTTCGCAAGCAGCATAGCCGATGTTACCGCAAGCAGGAGCGTTAAATCCTGCGGTTTTAAAAATTGCTTCTATTAGGGACGTGGTGGTGGTTTTACCGTTGGTGCCGGTGATTGCAATCCAAGGTGTTGCTTGCAAATTCCGCCAAGCAAGTTCCATTTCCCCAATGGTTTCTATTCCCAATTGTCGTGCCTTAACTAGTGCAGGTATATCCCAAGGCACACCGGGACTAACAACAATCAATTGAGGTGAATCAGAAGCTTCTAATTCCAGAGAATACCCCAGTTTGACAGTTATTTGTTCTGTGGCGAGTTCTTGCTGTTGTTTAAGGAGGCTATTGGAGGTGTTGCGATCGCTCAGCACCACCTCCCAACCCTCCCGTTTCAACAATCTCGCCGCAGCAATACCAGACTTTCCTAATCCAATTACATGAGCTATTGGCATAGACTGTGGCAGAGGTCCCTGGTTAAGCGATCCCTATACTAACGTGTATTGGCATGATTTACACAATAATTTGTTGATTTAAGCTACAAGTTTTTTACGATCGCACCAAAATCGGCTAAAACACGTGCATGATTACGGAGTAATCCCAATAAATTTAACCGATTGCGCTTAATTTCTGGATCTGGATCCATCACTAAAACGCTTTCAGGACCATCAAAAAAGTTACTAACCGTGGGAGCGCTTTCCTCTAATGCTGTCACTAGCTGCTTATAGTTGCGCGAACTCTGTGCCGCGAGTGTTTGTGGAACCAAATCTACTAAACTGTTATAAAAAGCTTCTTCTGATGGCTTTTGGAATAGCTCTTTACGAACTAGAGAATTTGGTTCTAACTGTTTTGTGTCTAAATCTCCCTGTGCTGCTAAGCGGGTAGAACGGTTAACGGTTTCATAAATTTTTTCTAAAGTTCCGTCATTACGGATTTGTTGCAAGAATAAAGCGCGATCGCGCACATCCAATAAATCCTTCAGCGCCCGTTCTGCATATTCTGGGTCATTTTCTCCCAACACTGCATTCACCAAGTCGTAATCAACATGATGCTCTTCTTGCAGTAGAGTACGAACACGCTGTAAGAAAAATTCCCGCAAACTAGCATTTAACTCCGCCTTATCTTTTGCCAGTTCTGCGAGTAACTGTTGCAAATTAATCGGCAAATTAGCTGTCCAAGTAATGTTAACAACAGCATTTGCGGCTCGTCGTAACGCAAAGGGATCAGAGGAACCTGTTGGTATCATCCCAATAGAAAAAATACTTACCAACGTATCGAGCCTATCTGCTAACCCAACAACTTGACCTGCAAGTGTTTGGGGTAAAATATCATCTGCACCCTTTGGCAAATAGTGTTCAAAAATAGCTGTTGCCACACTTGCTGGCTCTCCACTGGCTACTGCATACTTTTGTCCCATAACTCCCTGTAATTCCGGGAATTCGTATACCATTTGAGTCACAAGATCGGCTTTACAAAGCAAAGCTGCTCGATGAATATTATGGCGTTCATCGTCTGGTAAGTGCAGTTGTGCTGTAATTTGCTCTGCTATTTGAGAGATTCTACTTACCTTGTCAAGCAATGAACCTAAATCTTCTTGAAAGGTAACTTTCGCCAATTGAGGCAAAAAACTATCTAAAGGTTTGGCTAAATCAGATTTGTAGAAAAACTGTCCATCAGCTAACCGCGCACGAATCACTTTTGCGTTCCCAGTAGCAATAATGTCCGATTTTGCTGGATCTCCATTGGAAATCGTCACAAAATAGGGAAGTAATTCATTGCTATTTGCTGCACTAAAAACTGGAAAATAGCGCTGATGACTCACCATCACCGTAGTAATGACTTCTGTTGGCAATTCCAAAAATTCTGGTTCGAATTTGCCGATAACAGAAGAAGGAAATTCGACAAGGTTAGTGACTTCCTCTAATAAATCTGGGTAAATTTCCGGATACCCATCTAACTTTTGCGCGGACTCCTTAATTTGCTGAGTAATGATCGTTGCTCGTTCATTACTATCAGCGATAACGTAGGCAGAACGTAGAGAACTGATATAATCCGTAGCCTGAGCGATTGTTACGGTATTGGGATGCAAAACCCGATGACCATTTGAGATGCGATCGCTTTTAATCGTCTCAGAACCATTAACCAATTCAATCGGTAGCACTGCATCATCCAACAATGCGACTAACCAGCGAATAGGACGAGAAAACCTTACATCTCCATCACCCCACCGCATTAACCGCTTACCTTCTAAACCCCAAATCCACTCTGGGATTAATTCTGTCAGGATTTCTGCTATGTTGCGACCAGGAATGACTTTGCGCACAAAAACAAAATCCCCTTTCTCCGTTGGACGAATTTCCAAAGCCGAAACTTCTACACCTTGCTTTTTAGCAAAACCTTCCGCTGCTGGTTTTGGTTTGCCATCTTGAAAAGCTGTTTGTGCTGGGGGACCTTTTATTTCTTCTTCACGGTCTGGCTGTTGAGATGGTAATCCTTGGATTAATACTGCTAATCGGCGAGGAGTACCGTAAACTTCCACAGACTCGCTAGTTAGGCTATGTGCTGACAAAGCTTGAGGAATGCGCGATCGCCACTGTGCTATGGCGTCGCTTAAAAAGCTTGCGGGTAGTTCTTCTGTACCAACTTCTAATAAAAATGCAGGCATAGGATTTTTTTCAACGAAACCGTGGCTTAACTATATGTTTGAAACCCCCCCTGATACCAAAGAGGATTATAACAAGGATATATGTTGTTGCACTTTCCTGGCATTGACAAGACCAGGATTTGAAACAGACGTTGCTACCCAGTCATAGCGAGTATGCGTTCAAACCAGAAGCGGAGAGTGTCAATGTACCTCTGGTTTTGGTTAGTTTTCCCACTGGAGCCGTATTCGACCAACATTTTGCAAAGCGGAAAAAGAAGAAGTTCTTCTTTCTAAAGATTCAGAAAAAGTTTACTGACTTGTTGACTGTACAGAGCAGGCAGAGGCTCACTTGCACCAACAAAAGGAGCAACTGCGGCTATTTGTCTACTGTGCTTGGTATTGTTAAAAATCACGGCGGCTGGGTAAGTGTCCACAGCGAACTAACGAATTGTTGATTGTCTTGCACCAAGTTTTCCCTGAACAAGCTGGGTTGTAGTTGTGGGGTCTAACCTTCTCCTGCCAAAGATGTAGTTCCTAGCCTGGAAAGCATAGCACAGCATTCAGCGTCTACGTGGGAACACACAACTACCAATAACCCAGTCTTATTAACGAATCTTCTCCAAAAAGAGACTGCTTATGATCATTCTCTGGCTACGGATAAATGATAAATATTTTTAAATTATCGAGATGCATTAGATAAGATTGAACCAGAACGTGAGCTTTATTTAGCTAGACAAAACCGTCAAGTTATTGTAGTGTGGGCATCTTGCCCGCGTTCGATATAAAAATTAAATGCGCAACAGCTTAGCTAAGAAAACTAACGCGATGGTTACTTGCTGATCGCTCATAAAAAAGCTCAAGCATTACTACCTGAGCGTTCAGAAGATAAAACAGAAAAGCTATCCAATTTTATGAGTGAGTCAAGCGATAAATACTATTGGCGAAACAATCCTTAACACCCTGAAAGCTATTAGTGGAAGGATAATATTATTGCAGCCAGAGGCTTGTACCCCCAACCCCTAATAACTTTTGGGTGAGGAGACATTAGGGTTGAATTGAATTTTTTAGTAAAATAGATAACATTGAAATACGTATTTAAAACAAAAATAAATAATGCTCTGTTGTTATCCTATCATCTAGAGACTGTTGCTCCATTTCCACAATCTGGGAAAAGTCAGTTATACTTAGACGTGTTGACAGACAGAAATTACTCTCTTTTAAGTTGTTACCAATTGTTTCCAGTTGGATATATTGAAAACAATTTTTACAAAAATTGCAACATTTATCACTTACAGTCCTAGTCATCTAATAACTTCCCTATGACTCAGTTGTCTAGTAATGAAAACTCTATCAATTCTCTCGATATTCCCTTAGAGCGTGATGGGTTTCTACGTACTTTAATTCGAGAATTAACTGGTACATTACAAGAGATAGTTGGCTTAGAAGAAGCTTCCGGATTTATAAGCGTTGTTGGTCAAACAATCGGTAAACAAATAGAAAACACCTATAAAACAGCATTGCAAGTACCTAATCTTTCACGAGAGCAAATTGCAGAAGTCTTTGTGGATTTGAAAAAACGTGTTCAAGGTGACTTTTATATTATTGAACAAAGTGATGAGAAGATTGTACTTGGAAACCGTCGTTGTCCATTTGAAGAAAAAGTTTTGGGTCGTCCCTCAATGTGTATGATGACATCCAACGTCTTTGGTTATATAGCAGCAGAAAATCTCGGCTATGCCAAAGTCGAGTTGCAAGAAACCATCGCACAAGGTGGGGCTGGGTGCAGAGTCGTTGTTTACTTAAAGCCAACAAAGGAAGCTCAGGAGGCTGATGGGATGGAATATTTCGCCGGTTAGAAACAATGTAAAGTAGTTAGTGATACAAACCCGTTCTACGATTTCTAAAGAACGGTTTTTCCTTTCATGTTACCTGATCACGGCCATACTCAATCAGCCTTGCTCAATATAGCAACAATACTAATGTCTCCCGAACAGTTTCTTGAACTTGCTCGTGTTTTACCAGAGCCTTTACTGTTAATAACAGGTAGAGGAGAGATTTTAGCTGCAAATCAACCCACAGCAACAATATTAGACCTAAATGTCAAAGAAATTGTAGGTAGAATGTTGTTTGATTT
The DNA here is from genome assembly GCF_017591665.1 of Aetokthonos hydrillicola CCALA 1050. Classification (GTDB taxonomy): domain Bacteria; phylum Cyanobacteriota; class Cyanobacteriia; order Cyanobacteriales; family Nostocaceae; genus Aetokthonos; species Aetokthonos hydrillicola. The sequence continues at coordinate 51,040 of NZ_JAAKGC010000046.1, forward strand.
TGTCATCGAGCCTCGTGAAAAGATAATCAGCTATCTGCAAGCTTGTTCACGAAGTCGGCAAATGATCCTTAGCTCCTTGACGCTACGCCAGCAAAACGGAGAAACAATAATCTATCGTTGTGAAGGAGCAGTTCTTCAACCATCATCACCTGAGTGTGTGTCCTTGAATGTTCTACGCTTGAAAAAGCGGGCTTCCGCAAGCAATAATTTTATTTTACTCAATGAAAAAATTAAAGAATTAACAAAGGAAATTCAACAACGTAAACAGGTTGAAGAAAACCTTTGTATGACCAATGATATCTTGCAAAAAACTCTTTATAAGTTACAAGCAACCCAAATTCAGCTTATCCAAACAGAAAAAATGTCGAGCCTAGGTCAGCTCGTTGCTGGAATTGCTCATGAAATTAACAACCCTATGAACTTTATTCATGGTAATATTTTTCATGCTAGTGAATATATTCAAAATTTGCTAGGATTAGTCCAACTATATCAGCAAGAATATCCTGATCCTAGCCAAGAAATACAGGAAGAAATTGCAGCCATTAATCTCGATTTTATCAAGCAAGACTTAAATCAACTTCTCGAATCTATGAGAGTGGGAACTGACCGGATTTGTGAGATTGTCAAATCTTTGCGAACCTTTGCACGTGTTGATGAAGCGGAAATAAAAAATGTTGACATTCACTCTGGTATAGATAGCACTTTAGTGATTTTACAGCATCGATTGAAGGCAAAACCTGAGTCTCCAAAAATTGAAGTGGTCAAGGAGTATGGGGAATTACCTGTAGTCAATTGCTATCCTGGTCAGTTGAATCAAGTATTTATGAATATTTTGAGTAACGCTATCGATGCACTGGAAGAGTCATTTGCTAGTAGCCGGTTGCCGTTCATAGAAAACAAGGAAATTTTTAGAGATAATGTCTCCAACAAATCTAAAGGGCTAGGAGTAGTTGTTCCTGAACTATCCTCTCCAAATCAGACTGTATCGCAAATGACTGAGCCCGAAATCCTGATCCGCACTGAAGTACTCAATGATAGTTGGATTGCAATTCGCATTGCAGACAATGGTCCTGGTATGACAGAAAGAGTTCGCCAACAGGTGTTTGACCCTTTCTTTACGACCAAACCTGTTGGCAAAGGTATGGGATTAGGTTTATCTATTTGTTACCAAATCATTGTAGAAAAGCACGGTGGGCAATTACACTGTGCCTCTGATTTGGGGCGAGGTACTGAGTTTTGTATTCAAATCCCAATCAGCCAGATTAGGGAAAGGAGTGGTTAAACATTCCTCTACGCAAATCTATAAAGGAGTGTAAAATTATGAGACGGCATATCGATTTTGTGTTTTAAATCAAGCTTCCATTTTTTCGCTGCGTTGGTAATGTCTGCAATATCCTTAAGCCCCCATTCGGGTACTTGGTAGGAAAGAAGTGTCGTGTCAAATTCTTCATTTGATGGTGTTGTATACTGACCATCTACTTTAAATGGACCATATATAAAGAGCTGACCATTAGGACTGAGTAGCTTTGCTGCACACTCCATCATCCCATCTGCTATGGAAATTGGCGCAACTTGGAAAATATTGATACAAAATATTGCATCGAATTTTTTCGCTGCTACGACTGACCACGTTTCCGGCTCGGTGAGATCTAGCTTAATCGGAGCATAAACATTTTTAGCCTCAGTCTCTTGGGTTAATCGCTTGATATTGTCAAAAACTTCTTCGGTTTTATCCGAGGGCTGGAAATTCAAATGTTGAAAATAAGGGGCGAAGTAGTGGATATGCATACCGCTACCCGAAGCTAATTCTAATACTTCCCCTGCTTCTTTGGGTAGTCTTTCCTTAAACACCTCCAAAATCGGATCTCGATTTCGCTTACCTGCCCAAGCAACATACGGACTTAGTGGATATGGATCTAGGGGTGGCCTATCTAATGGTAACATTTGGCACTCGCTTGATGATAAAAACTGGAGATAGAGCAGTTTCAGTGGTTATAGGTTCTTAGACGTACGGAGATTATCACAGTTCAGGAGTCATTGTAAAGAAAACCAGCAAACAAGCGACCAATTTTTTTGTTAAAAAGTAATGTTGTGTTATACTAGGATAGCTGTAAAGTAGCAATAGCTGTGTCTGGAGGTAGGAAGGTATTTATTACCATTTGGCCTACAGCTCGTCCAGATAGAGGCCATTATATAGTCAAGGTGAAAACCATCTCAGTTTTTTGACTATAAAAAAGGCGAGTATGCAGTAATATTAGCAAATTAAACTTCTTCTTGTTTTATGCATAACAGTCCTTTACGTGAAGAACCTCGTGGACAACGAGCCGCTGTAATTCGTTCTAATCATGAGTTCTTTCTTTTAGAATGGCTCAGGTCAACTGGTCGTCTGATAGAACGTGAGACACAAGAACCTGAATATCTCAATGAAGTAGAAGAAATATCAGAGATTATAGAAGTTGACGATATTCCCTATGACTTTGACGATGATGACGATATTGACATTGATTTAGAAGAATAGTGAAAACAATTCAAAATTATTAATTCAAAATTACAATCAGTGGGGCTTGTACCTTGAATCAATTAATTGAAAGTTTTTTTCTTCGTAATGAGCGAATTTTGAATTTTGAATTTTGAATTCAAAAAATGGTCAAAATTAGTCGCAGTCATACTCCTACATTCACTAGAAGGTGAGTGTAGGTTGCTTATTAGTTGGAATATAAAAAAATGCAGATAAAAGTTTATTGCTGCGTTTCTGGTTGCTCCGAGTTTTCTAGGTGGAACATCTTAGACTATTTATTTGCTGCTTTAATGACTCGCAGTCTGAAGCCTTACGTTTGTGCTAAACATCATAGCTTATTTGACGATGTTGATATCTCCGACTATGATCCGGAAGTTGAAGATAATAATAGCTGTCAGCACCCCGACCTAAAGGACGGGGCTTCGTGCCTCCCCTCTAGAGATAGCTGACCCGCTTAAGTACAAGAGCGTACTACGTTATTGGGAAGTGTTCAAGTTCCTACCTACAGATACATTCGCCAGTTTGTAGCTCTAGAACCAAGCGGTTAAACAGGCTTATCGGGTTAAGCCAGTGCTGCTTGGAAAGTACCGCCCTCTAACTTTGGCAAGGCTAACATCACCCCCTTTGGGAGGCTCCTAGGAGCAAAACCATTATGCGTACAGGGCGAACAATTTGAGGTAGTAACTGTCCTACCGAAAGTACAACACAAAGGTACACCGAGTTTAGTAGCCCCAAGGCGGTAGTGGTAATCAAAAAAAATGTAAAGCCGTCCTTCTAGGACGGGGTTTCTACCCAATAATTTTGATGACGAACTGCTGTAGTTCGGTAAAAAGAGTGAGCGCTACAAAAAATGCCACACATTTTCGTACCTGTTAATTTTTTAGCAATCGTAAACCACTAAGAGTCACTAGAACTGTAGAACCTTCGTGTCCTACGACTCCAATCGGTAAGTTAATACTACCTAGAAAATTCCCAATCAAGAGCAAAATCAGGAAACTTAAAGCGATCGCAATATTCTGTTTCACTGTTACTTGAGCTCTTTTACCCAAAGCGATCGCCACTGCTATTTTTTCCAACCGATCCGCCATCAGTACAATATCCGCTGTTTCCAAGGCAACATCACTACCTGCCTTTCCCATGGCAATCCCCACAGAAGCCTGAGCTAGTGCTGGTGCATCATTGATTCCATCTCCTACCATTGCCACGGTTTGATGCTCTTGCTGAAGACGACGGATCATATCAAGCTTATCTTCTGGCAGAAGTTGAGCATAAACTCGATCGACGCCAACTACTTGGGCGACACTGTGAGCCGTACGCTCGTTATCGCCAGTTAACATCACAATTTCTTTAACTCCCAGTTTCCTCAAATGGGCGATCGCTGCTGCTGCTTCTGCCCTTACTAAATCTCCTAGTGCAATCAATCCAACTACGACTAACCCGTGTGCCACCCAAACAACCGTTTTTCCCTGTTGTTCCAAAAACACAGCCTGCTCGTGTAAATCAGTTGGTAGGTTCGTCACATATTGCTGTACAAAATTCCCATTACCCACAATTATCTGAAGGGATGAGTCGCTAGGCACATTACCAATGATCCCTTCTCCAGGTATAGCCCGTACCTCAACAGCATTCATGTACTCTAAGCCATTAGCTGCTTGGACAATTGCGTTACCAATAGGATGTTCTGAATAGGATTCCACTGATGCGGCTATTCTTAACACATCTGTTTCCAAGTATCCATTACCAGGAACAACTTTGAATACATGGACTTGTCCTGTAGTGAGAGTACCAGTTTTATCAAAGGCGATCGCTCCTACCTTTCCGATCATTTCCAACTGAGCACCATTTTTGAACAAAATTCCTTGTCTGGCACCATTAGCAATTCCAGAAAGCAGGGTTGGCATAATTGATGCCATTAGCGCACAGGGAGAAGCGACAACCAAAAAAGTTAAAGCACGGTAAATCGTTGTTTCCCAACTCCAGCCTAAAATAAAAGGTGGAAAAATAGCCAACAATAACCCAGCTAATACAATAAACCGAGCGTATCCTCGCTCAAAACGCTCAATAAATTGTTGAGAAGGAGGGGCTGAGTCTCGTGCTTGTTCTACCAGACGAATCACACGCTGAATCAAACTGCTTTCTGGTGGCTGATGAACCTTGATTTCAAGCGCACCATAACCGTTAAGTGTTCCTGCAAATACTTCTTCACCGACTGTTTTCTCTATAGGTAAAGACTCACCTGTAATAGCAGCTTGATTAACACTAGTGTAACCAGAAACAATAATTCCATCAGTGGGAATTAACTCTCCTGGTTTGACAACAATTTGATCTCCTATTTTTAGTTCGCTAACGGGAACCATCACCTCTCGTCCCTGACGCAAAACTCTTGCTGAATCCTGAGTTAAACTCATTAAACTACGGATACTGCGCTCCGTACGCTGCATTGCGTAACCTTCCAGCGCACCACTAATGGCAAAAATGAGAATTAGTGTTGCCCCATCAATAATTAAGTGGTACTCTCGCCGCCATAAGCCTAAACCCGCTGCACCCAACGCAGCGACAATCATTAGCAAATCTACATCTAATTCCTTTTCTTTGATAAGGGTTGTTAGTCCCTCACGTGCGCTCTCGTAACCACCAACAACATACGCTGTGGGTAGTAACAACAGTGCCCATCCTACAAAACCAAGGTGCAAACAAAACCATCCCAGAAATAACAGTACCCCACAAACGACGGCGGCAAAAGCATCTGCATGTTCTTTGGTGAATTCAGTAAAACGCTGTGTGTAAACCATGAGAGTTGAATGAGCGAAGATTCTCTTACCCTAAACCTTGACATTAATGTTAATGTCAATCTTTTGTGTGAAGTTTCTTGTCAAGGTAGAATAACCAAATATCCATAAAAGGGGTAATTTTTTACATCTTTGCGTATCCCCTGATAAATTTATGACTAAAAGCCTAACTATTAAAGAACTTACTAACGCAGTAGGAGGTGGGATTACTCCGAGAATGGTACGTCATTACCATCAATTGGGGTTATTACCACACCCAATGCGATCGCGTAGTAATTACCGCCTTTACACAGACAAAGATGTTGTTAGATTGCAGCGTATCATTGCCCTCAAACAGCAAGGTTTCCAACTCAACCACATTCGCCAAATTCTGGAAGTAGAACCAGAAACAGAGACAACTTCCAGCTTAATGGCACAGCTTCAACAGCAATATCGCACAGTCATACAGCAAATTGCTCAACTTAGGCAAACTGCATCGGCGTTAGAAGGGTTATTAGGGCGAGATCAGCATTGCCAAATTATGCAGGCTGAAGTTTTAGCACAGATCAAATTACTAGAAGTAGAAAACAAAGTAGGATTCGGAGGATTAGAAAAACTCTGGAGTGGATTAGACGCTCAAGTTCATGCACATCCGGAAACTTTTCAAGAATCTTTACAAAAGATACTACCAGATCTCTCTGACCGTTCGGAGATTGAACGAGACTTAATATCTCATTTAGTGTTGGCTTGTGGAGATATTAGCTTAGTGTCATTTTTAAGGTTAAGCCGTGGTGCGATCGCCGCCAGTCGCGAAGCCTTAAAATCAAGCTGTCAAGTAGTTGTAGATGTGCCTACGGTAGCAGCAGCCCTTGATCAAACACGATTAGTTCATCTAAAATCTGACGTAGAAATCCTAATTGATAATCCCCACATTAGGACTGCCATAGAAGCAGAACTTGAATTTTGGCAGCACCAGAAATGGCAAGAGAAATTACAGCAAGTGCCGGAAGGTTCTATACTAGTGATTGGCTATGCACCTAGTGTATTACTCTCTGCATGTGTTGCTATCGAGGAGCAGAAAATTAAGCCTGCATTCATCATCGGAATGCCTATTGGCTTTAGCCATGCTCCCGCTGCTAAACGACGACTCATGCAAGGTGATGTCCCTTTCATTACTATAGAAGGAACTTTAGGAGGTGGCTTGTTAGCTGCTACTACCCTAAACGCTTTAGTTGAGTCACTGATTGAGAAGCCTAATTGTCATTGTTATCTTACTGAGATTTGACAGCGTCAGATCATGCCTTTAAACCATGAGCAAGCGCAACCCACTCGTTTAATATTTCGCAATCTACAAGTTCTAACCCACTTTGTACTAAAGCCGTCGAAACGTCATCCTGATAATCGTTGGTAAAACCAGCGGTGATTACTAATCCCGTAACCTCAAGCTGAACGGAGAGCCTTTACCAGAGCATTTACGGGTAGAGTATGAATTGTGGACAGGAAAAATCCAACTAGGATCCTATATCCTCAATTTAGAAATCCAGCACTGAATTTTTCTTGTTGTTAATGGTTTGCGAATTACCCCATCCCGCAGGTGGATGGGGAATTATGCAAATTAGTTAACACAAACAATGACTAACCGAAGTAACTCGGCGTATTTCCTGATTTCCACTTAATATTACAGCCAATACTTGGCTTTTGTTCACCTTCTACTGGTTTACCTGCCAGCACTGCTGCAATTGCAGCACGTACATCAGCTGCCGTTACAGGTTGTCCATTATTCGGACGGCTATCATCTAATTGTCCGCGATAAACAAGTTTTTGCTCAGCATCAAATAAAAAGAAATCAGGCGTACAAGCTGCTGTATAAGCTTTCGCAGTCTCTTGGGTTTCATCGTAACACAAGGGAAACGTAAACCCTAGCTCTATTGCCATTGCCTTTAACTTATCTGGGGCATCATCTGGGTAATTCTTAGCATCATTAGAACTGATAGCAATAATTCCTAGCTCACTTTGAACGTAATCTTTTCCTAACTGCGCCAATTGTGACTGTACATGCTTGACAAAAGGGCAATGTCGACAGATAAACATCACTAACAGTGCTTTTTTACCGGCAAAGTTCGATAACGAAATTATTTCCCCAGATACGACATTTGGTAGATGAAAATCTGGTGCTTTAGTTCCTAACGGTAACATTGTTGAAGCAGTTAAAGCCATAGCTGAATCTCAGTAGTGAATTAACGAAAGAGTCAGAAAACAGAATTCAGAATTAATAAAATAAGTATTTAAACTCATTTATTCATTTGCCAGTCGCATATGATTCATTCTGACTCCTGACTCCTGACTCCTGACTCCTGAAGTCTTTTTATTAACGAAAGTTACGAGACTGGGTTTGGGTTTGAACGCGAGGTGGCGTTAAAGTAGATTTATTACGCAAAAGTAACAAGGGAATGCTGAGCAGCCCAAAAATCATAACAGCTCCAGTCATTACCCATACAGGTAAACGGTTAGGTTGATAGTTTCCTTGCTCAATTTGCCAAAAAGCTTGGTTATATCGCCAAGCAGCTAAAGCAAGCATCAACATTCCAAATATTACCAGGCAAAGACCCAAATTTTCAGAAGAGAAAATGGGGTTTGGTGTTGGTTGTTGTCGCGTTAGAGCAAGATTGAGCTGTTGTACAAACAAACCAAATCTAGCGATCGCAAAACCAAAGCCAATTAATGCAATACAAGTCCGTACCCAAGCTAAAAAAGTGCGCTCATTCGCCTGATGCTCCCTTTGACGATCAATTTTGGGCAGTTGACTCATAAATAAAAATTATCTGTAGCATAAAATTAAATCATTTCCGATTGAAAAAATCTCTTAACCTTGAGGAAACTGATAAGTTTCCCTGCTTTGTAATCCCTCTAAACATAAGGTTATTCAATGTCGCAGTTTGAACAAGCTCTCAGTGCTTATCAAGGCTTTACTGATATTTTCCAAAGCCTAATACTCAGCACTGTTAGCAAAGATGGTGTCCCTAATGCTAGCTATGCTCCTTTTGTAATGGATGAAAGCAAAAGTATTTACATTTATGTCAGTGGTCTTTCTACCCACACTCAAAATCTTTATTCTATTCCTAGAGCAAGCGTGTTGTTTATCGAAGATGAATCCCAAACACAGGAAATTTTCGCCCGACGTCGCTTAACATTTGACTGTACAGCAAAGTTGGTTGAACGAGATACGGAGTTGTGGGCTCAAATATTTGAACGCTTTCAAGTGCAGTTTGGAGAAATTATTCAGATATTTCGTGATTTGCCAGATTTCCGTATTTTTCAGTTAACGCCAAGTAAAGGCCGCTTTGTGATAGGCTTTGGTGCAGCCTATGCGGTAGACCCTAATAATCTCGGCAGTTTAATAACAAGTTAGCACCCACAGCTATTAGCCGTGGGCTTCCAGGTTCAATTTCTGTGAAAGCTACGGCTCAATATACTGCTGAGTTCAGATAGATGGTTTTTGCGCGTCGGCGATCGCTTCTGCGAGAAATGTCTTTGCATCTTGTATTTGTTCAGCTTCTAAACTATGGTGTACTATCTTACACCATTCAATTAACCGCTCTAGGCGCTTTTCATGAGTATCATAAATATACTCATTGCTTTTCCATCTCATCAGCAGGTGCTTCAACTCTATTGAATTAGTCACAAATCCTACTCCTCAGATCTCATGGAAGTTCGTATACATTTAATTCAAAGTTTTGCAAACGTTAAAACTTCTCAACGTCTCTCCTTAGACAGATGAGTGAACATACTTAATGCTTTCTTAAGTTTTCCCCAGCCCTACACCCTACACCCTACACCCTTATCAAAGTTCGTAACAGTAGCGATCGCGCCCATTTTGTTTGGCATTGTACAGTGCTTTGTCGGCCAAAGTGATGAGTATATCTGGCTTGATATCTAAAGTAGGCACACGAGAGGTGATCCCCATACTAACGGTGACAATATCCTTGACGTCAGACTTTGCATGGGGAATAACCAGATCGTGGATTGCTTGCTGAATACTGTCAGCTACTTTGATTGCTCCCACTAAGTCAGTATTGGAGAGGAGGACTGAAAATTCTTCTCCACCGTAACGGGCTACAAGATCAGTAGGACGACAAACTCTCTGTTGTACTGTTTGCGCTATTCTAACAGGATTTGTCGCACTCAAGACGATAAAACTTCCTAAGGATGATATAAGCCCGTCATATTTGCTCGCAAGGAAATTTGCTCTTTCCAATTGCGTGTATCCGTATGTTTTATAAATTAGTTCTACATCTACCAGTTAACAACCCCTTGAGCTTTAAAGAATCCTTTTTGGGGAGCAATAATACCTGGGAGTTCCCCAACAAAAGTTCCAAATACCAGTTTCAAGGGAGGGTGTTTTAATTGGGTTGGTGCTGAAGCATGACAAGAAAATAGCAAAAAGACAGTTATGACAAAAATAGTAAGATCTTTGGATAATTTTAACATACAATATTAAAGATTATAATAGCGATCTGTATTATAATATGTAGCAAAAAATATCATAACTATGAGAGTAACATTAATAACTATTGAACGATAAAAAAACCTTTATTAAAGTGTGAACAACTTATAAAATGTGGAATAAATTGAGCATTAACACAACTCAAGAAGCTGTTGATTGGGTCTGTTCTTTACTCGCTAAGACTAACTATAGTGACGATATTCGCGTCACCAAATGCGTTCAAGCAGATCAAAACCAAAGCAGCCAAAATGA
>NZ_JAAKGC010000237.1 GCF_017591665.1 Aetokthonos hydrillicola CCALA 1050
GAGCATCCTCAACCCAATTGAGCGCCCTACTGTAACCAACGATTTGTCGGAAAACGTCATCCTGACTACAGTTGATGACCTGTACAATTGGGCACGGCTTTCCAGCCTATGGCCGTTACTGTTTGGTACTGCTTGCTGCTTTATTGAATTTGCAGCTTTAATTGGCTCCCGATTTGACTTTGACCGCTTTGGTTTGATTCCTCGTTCTAGCCCCCGCCAAGCTGACTTAATTATTACGGCTGGGACAATTACCATGAAGATGGCACCCCAACTTGTTCGTATTTACGAACAAATGCCAGAACCAAAGTATGTAATTGCTATGGGCGCGTGCACGATTACTGGTGGAATGTTTAGCGTAGATTCCCCTAGTGCAGTACGTGGCGTTGATAAGTTAATTCCAGTGGACGTATACTTACCTGGTTGTCCTCCACGTCCAGAGGCGATTATTGACGCGATCATTAAGCTACGGAAGAAGATAGCTAATGATTCGATACAAGAGCGGGATATTATCAAGCAAAGCCATCGCTACTACAGCACAACTCACAATATGAAACCAGCAGAGCAAATTCATACTGGTAAGTATTTGCAGTCAGAAACCCGCTTCACCCCTCCGAAAGAATTAACAGAGGCTATTGGTATGCCAGTACCTCCTGCTCTTTTAACACAGTCCCAAAAGGAGGAGCTACCCCGTGGCTAATGAAGAATCAACACCAGTACCAGCAGAAGAACAATCTTTGGTAAAAGCGGGTAAAGTCTCTCAATGGCTTACAGAGAATGATTTTGCTCACGAATCTTTAGAAGCTGACCACAGCGGTGTAGAGATCATTAAGGTAGAGGCAGATTTCTTACTACCTATTGCTACTGCGCTGTATGCTTACGGGTTTAATTATCTTCAGTGTCAATCTGGTATTGACTTAGGACCAGGAGAACAACTGGTCAGTATGTACCACTTGATTAAAGTTAGTGATAACGCTGATCGCCCAGAAGAAGTACGCTTGAAGGTGTTTCTACCCCGAGAAAACCCAAGAGTACCTTCTGTTTACTGGTTGTGGAAAGCAGCAGACTGGCAAGAGCGTGAGTCTTACGATATGTTCGGCATTATTTATGAAGGACACCCAGATCTCAAGCGGTTGTTAATGCCAGAGGATTGGGTAGGTTGGCCTTTACGTAAAGACTACATCTCGCCTGACTTCTACGAGCTACAAGACGCTTATTAAAGCGTAGCAGTTTATCAAAAACCCTTCTTTCTTAGTAAAGAGGGGTTTTTCCCGCTTGTAGGGGCGAACGGCGTTCGCCCTGATAGTTTGCTACCCCCGCGATCGCCGCAGCAACCCAAACGCCTGACTCCTTACTCTAACTGGTAAAACCGATAATCCCAAGCCAGTCCATGCTTTACCAGGAGAGCAAGACTTACCAGCTAAGACTAACTCCCGTCCTTGTTGAGTTTCACCCTTCTCAATTAAACGTAAACCTAATAATAACTGGGTTTCTTTAAAACGCTGTATTCTTATTTTTTCTAGCTTCTCAGAATCAAATTTATAACTTGCTAAATAACGCAACTTATCATCTAAATAACGAATTGCTCGATTAAGACCTTGCTGTTCTTGATGAAAGCGATATTCCATTAATAACTCAGGTAAGTAATAACCTTTTTTCCCAGCTAAAGCTAGACGAACAAATAAATCATTATCTTCACAGTTTTGCCAATTTGGTTGCATAAACCCAACTTCTTGTAAGGTTTTGTAACGAAATAAAGTTGCACCAATTTGAAAGCTTTGGTTAATAAATACAACTTCCAATAAATTATCTACCACACCTTCTGGTAAATGAGTTCTACCCCAATGAAGCGAGTTTTGCCGAGTCTTTTCCTCATCTCTAATATTGTTAATATCAATGATCCAGTGATCAGTACCCACGAAATCAATGATAGAGTCCTTTTCTAATATATCTACAGTGTGTTCTAGAAAATCTGGCGTTAATCTATCATCATCATCAAACTTTATAAAAAATTCACCCTGAGCAGCGTCAAATCCAGAGCGCATATTATTACTTTTTCCAATATTTTCAGGGTGACGGATATATTTTATCCTGCTGTCTGTGTACTCCAGGATACTGTCCGAAGTACTATCTTGAGAGCCATCATCACAAATAATTAATTCAAAGTCTTGATAAGTCTGTTTTAGTACACTTTCAATTGCGAAAGCTAATAGATTAGCACGATTAAAAGTCGGAATACAAACGCTTACTTTAGGCATGAGCTTTATCAAAAAAGAAAACACGGAATCAATACGGATTGCTTAGAGCCTAAAGCCTTAAGTCATCGGTTGCAGAGCCAGCACAAGGGGTTTCTCTATTTGAGGCGACTAGCGTTGCCATAAAGCAACTGACTTTCCAACTTACAATTATCTTTAAGCAAACCCTATTGAGCAGGGAATGGAGAATACCCCATTTAATAGCGCGAGCAAGACAGATGCTTTGCGAGACGCGCAGCTATGCCCGCAGAGCTTTACACGTTGCCTGTTAAAAATTGAGATGCTCCCGAATTTCTTTGGAGAATTAATATTTTTATTTAATCATAATTAAATATTGGTTTACCATATATTATAAATAATTTAAATGATACATATTTTTTTTGATAAAAGCAAAAAGCTCGAATCCTATCCAGGGAAGATTTATTAGAACCTAATCTATAAAAACCCAATTTGATTTGTGAATTTACTCCTAGAGATAGGAAAGAGGAAAAAACGAAATCAATGTGTACTTAGGTTCCCAAAAACCAAATAAGAACCCTAATATATTAGTTAAATATTCATTTGATTGATATTCTTTCTATAAAGTCAGAAATATGAGAATTTTGATGTTATCTTCTACGTTTCCCTACCCACCAACACGAGGAGGTACTCAGGTAAGGACTTTTCATTTACTTAAATATCTCCGTCGGAACCATGATATCACTTTGGTAACTCAGCGTGAACCTGATGTCACAGACTCAGAAATATTGGAACTACGCGATTGTGTTGATCATCTGGTTCTTTTTAATCGACCTCCTGACACAAATACATCCGGTAATATACTGAAAAAAATTCAGCGATTCTTAACATTTCTACACAAAGGTACACCGCCTAATGTATTAAACCGCTATTCCAGCGCAATGCAAGCCTGGATTGATCTGTTTATAGAGTCAAGAAAATGTGACGTGATTACTTGTGAGCATAGCGTCAATGAAATTTATGTGCGATCGCACTTTCAAAAACAGCTAAGAACTGTAGTCAATATTCATAGTTCTGTATACGGTGCATCTTATAACCAGCTAGAAACCGGCATTTCTGAAAATAAATTTAGAGACAAACTTTTCCTACCGCTTCTGCGTCGTTACGAGAAACGCTACTGCTCTAAATTTTCCTCGATCGTAGTCACAACAGAAGAGGATAAAATTCAACTCCAAAAGTTTAACCCTAACACGAAAATTACAGTTATTCCTAATGGGGTCGATTTGGTTTCATTTCCCAGCCGCACCAACAATCCCGGAGGACACCACATAATTTTTATCGGTGCAATGGATAATTTAGCAAATATTGATGCGGTTTGCTTTTTCAGCAAAAAAGTCCTGCCAGAAATTCAAAAACTTTACCCTGATACAACTTTCGATATTGTTG
>NZ_JAAKGC010000238.1 GCF_017591665.1 Aetokthonos hydrillicola CCALA 1050
GCGAATCATTAAATTTTTTATGGGCATGGGGCATGGGGCATGGGGCATAGGGCATAGGGCATAGGGCATAGGGCATAGGGCAATGGGTAATGGGTAATGGGTAATGGGTGATGGGCGATGGTTAAAGGTTGCAATTTTTCCATGCTCCATGCCCCACGCCCACTAATCTACTTAAAATTCACAATTCGAGTAAAACTCGCAGGTTCGAGACTTGCTCCTCCAACTAAAACGCCATCAATTTCTGGTTGTTCCATGATTTCATCTATGTTATTTGGCTTCACAGAACCACCATACTGAATTGGGACATTGGGATTGCTTAATTGCTTGCGAATTAAACCAATCACCCGATTAGCTTCCAGACATTCACAAGTGTCACCAGTGCCGATCGCCCAAATTGGTTCATAAGCAATCACCAGATTTTCTTGATCTACATCAACCAAGTCTTTTTTTATTTGCTCACTAATCACTAATTCAGTTTCGCCCGTATCCCGTTGTTTTTTAGTTTCACCCACACAAAGAATCGGAGTCAAACCATTTCGTTGAGCAGCCTTGAGGCGTAGATTGACAGTTTGATCGGTTTCTCCGAAGAACTGTCGCCGTTCGCTGTGACCGACAATCACATAGCGTACCCCAATTTCTGTTAGCATTGGTGCAGAAATTTCACCCGTATAGGCTCCACTTTCTTCCCAGTGGACGTTTTGCGCCCCTAGATGTATGCGACTACCATGTAAATTTTTGGATAATACATTTAAGTCAGTGAACGGTACGCACAATACGACTTCTCTGTCATGAGGGGTTTCCTCTAGGGTAGGCAGAAATCCGCGTAAAAAATCCTCAGACTCTGCCTGGGTTTTGAACATTTTCCAGTTACCAGAAATAACAATTTTTCGCACAGGTAATTTAGTCAATTATTAAAAGCTACTAGATGCATTTTTCAGTTTATGACGTTTTAAGAGTTAATTGTAAAAATATGACTTCAATATTGCCTATGCCTGAACCGTACAACAATCACTCGCCCAACCAAGAGGAAAATTCTCCGAACTCTGGTAAAGAAATGGATGAGGCTATTTTTAGCTTTGACGACATTCAGGCAGAACTCAATTATAAACAAGCACAAACAGCACTAAGGAACCTGGTAGCAAATCTCAACCTCACACCCACCGAAAAACAGGGGTTGGAAACCGAAATTGCCGATTTGGAAACCATGGTAGGAAAGCTAGAGCAGATGATGGTACAGATTGCTGCTTTTGGCATGGTTGGAACAGGGAAATCTTCTCTGCTGAATGCCTTAGTCGGGCAAGAAGTTTTTGAAACAGGTTCATTGCATGGCGTAACTCGTGTAGCTCAAACAGCTAACTGGAGTCTTACAGAAGAATCTATTGGGCAAACAGAGCAAACTGTACGAGTCTCTTTAAAAGCGACAGATCAATCTCAAGTGGAATTGATCGACACCCCTGGTTTAGACGAAGTAGATGGTGAAACTCGCGCTGCTTTAGCAGAACAAGTCGCAAAACAAGCGGATCTGCTTTTGTTTGTGATTGCAGGCGATATGACTAAAGTTGAATACGAAGCCCTTTCCCTGTTACGCAAAGCAGGTAAACCTATCTTGTTGGTGTTCAACAAAATAGATCAATATCCACAAGCAGATCGAATGGCAATTTACCAAAAAATCCGAGATGAACGAGTGCGTGAGTTACTTTCACCAGAGGAAATTGTCATGGTGGCAGCATCACCATTAGTAAAAACAGCCGTTCGTCGCCCTGATGGTACTAGGGAATTGCAGACGAGTAAAGGTAAACCCCAAGTTGAGGAACTAAAGCTCAAAATTTTAGAGATCCTGCACCAGGAGGGCAAAGCTTTGGTTGCTCTTAACACAATGCTTTACACTGATAATGTGAATGAGCAATTGGTAGAGCGGAAACTGGCAATTCGTGAGCAAAGTGCGAACCAGTTGATTTGGAAGGCTGTGATGACTAAGGCTATAGCTACTGCTCTTAACCCGATCACAGTAGTGGATATTCTCAGTGCTACGGTAATTGATATTTTCTTGATTCTAGGGTTATCAAAACTGTATGCTATTCCTATGACGGAAACAGGAGCAGTAAAATTATTACAAAAAATTGCTCTCAGTATGGGTGGTATTGGTGCCAGCGAACTACTAGCAAACTTAGGTTTAAGTTCTCTAAAAACTTTACTTGGAATTTCTGCACCCGCCACTGGAGGGGTAACATTTGGTCCCTACCTATCTGTAGCTGTAACTCAAGGGGCGGTGGCTGGTGTTTCTTCCTATGGTATTGGTCAAGTTACCAAAGCTTATTTAGCTAATGGCGCAAATTGGGGTCCTGATGGCCCTAAAGCCGTGATTACCAGAATTGTATCATCTTTAGATGAAAGCTCAATTCTCAGCCGGATAAAAGATGAGTTGCTTAAAAAAGTCAAGCGTTAGCCGAAATGTGTTACAATATAGCCTAGTATATGTGCTTAACTGTGCATAATATCAAGTTAGTAAGCGTGCGCCAATAGCATCAAAGAATTGGAATGTCAGAAGTTTTTGAACAATCAATTCAAATTAATGCAACAGCTACAGTAGTCGAGCGCTGTATTACTGATCTGTCATTAATGCACCGTTGGCTGAACCCAGCTTTACGTTGTGAACCTGTGGGTGATTGGAGTACTGATGTAGGTAGCAAAAGCTATTTCATCATTCAAATACCAATCATAGAACCTAAATTAAATAGCACAGTTGTGGAAAGACGACCTGGGTTGATAGTGTGGAAGTTTGAAGGTTTTTTTCAAGGCTGCGATCGCTGGGAATGTCAGCCAATTGAGAAAGGAACGCGCTTGGTGAACCGTTTTGAATTTGAGATTCCTAACCCTCTTGTGAGTTGGGGTTTTCAAACCTTTGCTGAAGCTTGGACTAAACAGGACATGCAAGCTCAACTACATCGGCTCAAACAGCTAGCAGAAAGGATGTAAGTTTTCTGTTTCGGAAATAACGGTTTACTGTTATTCAAGATTAATCTGGGCTAGTAACCGCCTAATTTCGTGAGCGTCGAAGGCATTGGGAGCTTTGTCTAAATAATTTTGTAGATCGTCAGCAGCTTGAGAAAATAGGCCAAGATGATAGCAAAGAAGACCGCGATCGCGCAACTCAAAAGGTATACCAGGAAATAAAAGTAAAATCCGATCAACTGCCGCCAAGGCTTTTTCAAACTCGTGTAGACGTAGATAAGTCGCTTTTAGATTCGTCAGCATTCGTAGTAAAAATTGTCGAGGAGTGACTGTTGCCACAAACTCTGGTTGTAGCGGTACTGGTCGATGATAAATTTGAGAAAGTCTTTCCTGGCAGTCTTGAGCAAACATCACTTCCCCAGAATTAAACGGATCCACAAAAAGCTCCATTTCTGGAAGATCTGGACGAATTAAGAAATGTCCTGGCATTCCCACCCCAACCATAGGAAAATCAATCCTTCGGGCAATTTCTAAGTAAACCAGCGATAGGGTAATAGGAATCCCAACTCGTCGATCAATAACTTCATTGAAGAAACTGTTGCGAGGATCGTAGAAGTCTTTTCGATTGCCAGCAAATCCTAAATCATCATAGAGATACTGATTAATAGCCTGAATAACGCGT
>NZ_JAAKGC010000047.1 GCF_017591665.1 Aetokthonos hydrillicola CCALA 1050
CTGCTTAGTTTCGGCTAATTTCTTGATCCTGCCGCTTGACTCAGCTTCAAATTTGAAGTTGAGTCCCTCTGTCCTGCCCTTGCTTGTTAACTGCTGGTCGAAACCGGATTAGTCCAAACTCCAGTTACCTGCCACCGCGCCTTGCACAACCGGCTCGCCTGAATTTCCGCTGGCTGTCTGCTACTCAGGGACAGCAGGAAATGAACGACGCTCCGACCACAACTCCCATTTGCGGCTGGATTTTGCCCAACAATTTAGATAGCAGCCTGACGATTTATAACAATCAGGGGAGTCCGCTGGGTATTATTAACCGCGAGGGAATTTGGCAAGCAATTCCCGGTAGCAACCCACTTTCTATCGACTCCATTGCCAACAAATACCTGCGCCAACTGGTGAAATATCTGCTTGATCAGACAAAAGAGTTTTTTGGAGATTTCCTCACCGCTGTTAATAAAGGTTTAGAAACAATTGACCCGGAAAATTTTGCTCAAAATCAAGCTATATCTTTGCTAGTGGCGCGACCTCTGGCATTGGTACGGACGCAAGTTAATTTAGAACTGCAAGGACTGCCTGCCATTAGCCAGAATTCCGCTGATATGAGGGCGGATGTTGAGACGAACCGTTACCGCACAACCCATGCTTTCCCCAAAGTTAAGTTTCCCATCCGCATTGGTGAGTACCAGCAGTTAAATGATAGTCTCATAGGATACTGGGTAGAAACAGCCGATGGTACTTACAAAGACAACAACTTTTACGCTCCTCAGAGTTGTTTTGTCCCTCACCGGCAGGTTACAACTCTGTTTGACAATCCCAACGATCCCACCCCAGTGAACTTGGAACAAACCTTGGAGGCAAACACCGCACAAACCCTAGTCATGTTAATAGATCCGCGAGGGCAGATACACGCGAGTTGCGGCGTACTTCCCGCCAAGACGATTTCAATTCCGCCGCAACAGTATGTCCCCGCTTTACAAGCGATTGAGGTCACGTTCCTGTCAGCCCCCCTCCTGAGTGACCTCAACCAAATTAACCTCTCACTTCCCGAAGTGCCTGGTTATGACTGGTCTTGGTTGGGGAAAGAGGGAAATAATTGGTCAACCGTAGAACTCAAGCCATTTAATTCCCAAGCCACCTCATCTAGCCCGCAAAAAATTTATGAAGGCTGGCTAAAGTTAACTCAAAAATCACTAAATCCATGAATGAGAATCAGGAAGTTCAACTCACGTTAAGTATAGGGGAAGTTAACCAAATATTAGATGCTTTGGGCAACATCCCTTACCGGCAAATCTATCAACTAATTGGCAAAATTCAGAGACAAGCAGAAGACCAATTGCAGCCCCCTGCAAATGCAAATATACTTCCTATGGAAAGTCAAATTGTCAGCGAGTAGTTCATTTTTATCAAGGAGAAAATACTATGCAATCCCAGCAATTGAGAGCCATAGACTTCGCGGAATTTCGTAAAAACCATCCTTTAAACTTCCTGCTTTTTTATGGCAATTATGAAGTAATCAATACCGTCTACCTAGATGATGGGAGTCCGCTAGTTGACCTGTCTCTGGAACTGTTCAATCAGTCCGACGAAGTTGTCAAATTTGCTGCTCCTCCTAATAACGCTGAAGATGCCAGCGGACAGAACTGTCATTTTTATTTGAATTTGGACGGACAATATTGCTTAGAAACGACGCCACAGGGATGGAAAGTAGTACAAGAATCAGACAACTTGTTCTATTTTCTCAAACAGGAAGCAAGCGATTTACAGCCGAAAGCTGCTAACGCCTCAACTAACAAAATCGTGCTGAACCTGGGAACATTCAGGGCATTTCCAGAGGGTGGGACTCGCACGATCCGCGCTGAGTTGATATACGGACCCTTGCTCAGAAATAAAGACGACAAGCAATTTAAGGATGAACACAATCAATATTTCTCTTACGGGAATACAATTTTCATTACGAACAATCGATCGGGAAAGAAAACCCTGCCACTGCAAGTAGGTTTCGCCGCTGGCAATTCTGTTCTCAACGATGGCACCTCAACAAATAGTTTGGAGTTATTAATCGCTAATAAAAACTGGCCTAGCAGTAACCTGTCCTTAAGTCAAGATTCTGAGTTTGTCATTAGGTTCGAGATGGGCGACAAAGCTCAAGAAGGAGCAGTGGCAACCGAGGCGCAAATTAAAAATATCAGCATTAGTACCACTTCCAGCAATTGGCAGGTGCAGCACGTTCCGAGTTCGACAGAGTGGACGGTTAAGCCAAAATCGGGAATTAATTCATTAGCTTCAGACGAGGCAATTAAGCTAAATATTACCAATCTGGTGACGGGCAATTCTTCCGGTTCTGGCTATCTGTACGTCCGCTACAAAAATATTCCGAACTATCCAGATGGTCAGTTTGTCGTACCTGTGGAAAAAACACCACTTTTGTATCAAGAGAATCGAGTCCGCATTGGTACCATTAGTCCGACAGCGAGATTAGACGTTGCTGGAACTGCTGATACTGGGGAGATATCCCTACAACTGAGAGGTGGCAACAATAGCAACAATTATAAGAGCAATCAAATTACGTTTGGCTATGGTAACACAGACGATTATCGCCATGCGATTAAAACTCGACATAATGCTTCCGCCAAGAGCGGCAATGCGATGGACTTTTATGTCTGGCAGAAGGATTCCGACAAGAAAGATGATATTGGCACTCTCCATACAATGACGCTTGATGGAGGCAAGGTTGGCATTGGTACGACTAGTCCTAACCTTCATCTGTCAATTGGTGATCACGATACAGGACTCCAGCAACAAGGGGACAACCAGTTAGCCATATACACAGCCAATACAGAACGGATGCGAATTAATGCTCAAGGCAATGTTGGCATTGGTACGACATCTCCAAGTGAAAAGTTAGAAGTTAACGGAAGCTGCAAGGTAGTAGGAAATCTTAGCTTTGGTGACCAGCCCAGACAGATGATTAATTTGTGGAACACATCTTTTGGTATTGGGATACAAAATAGTACTCAATATTTTCGGACTAGCAATCACTTCGCCTGGTACAAAGGTGGTCAACATATTTATGATGGACTGAGTCCTGGGGGGGGAACAGTACAGATGGTTATCAATGATGGTAACGTCGGCATTGGTACGACTACTCCATCTGCTACGTTGGATGTTCATGGGGAGTTTCATATCAACGGAAAGCCACCCATCGAATATCGCACGTATACATCGACGAAGAATAACCCAACAATTGGGACAGCTTATTCTACTTCAGATTGGTTTCCAATAGTAGCGGGGGTTAAAGTTATCGGACCCCCTTTTGATGCCATGGTGGGAGTAGGAGAATCAATAGGCTCGGGAGGTTATCCGCCCTTCTCTTTTTTGCCTGAAGTGGAAAATAATAAGTGGGTCATCCGCTGTAACATCCCAGGCGTCGCAGAAAAGTCATGGGAGATCAGAGTTGTATTTATTTCATCAAAACTAGTGAAATCATTCTAATCTCTTGGTAGTTACTTTTGTCTCTTGAGTTACTTTCATTGGAGTGAATTATAGAAACTTTATCTTGACACGATTCTTCAATCGAACTGCTTGAAAGTAACTCAAGAGCAAACTCATTGGGCACCATTGACACCAATGAGGACTACTGCACGAACATCTCATACCATTTTTTTGTGAAGCTGCGCCCAATTCTGTTTGGCAAGAAAGCTTGCAGCATAGATTAAAGCTGCCACTTGATTTAGCGCATTTTCATACGGAATTGGGATCAAAATAGAAGTTCCCAGATTGTATTACAGCAAAACCTGACGACTCATAACTCATCTACACTCAAGCCCATGACTACCACCAAACCGCAATTAGCACAAGAGCTAGAGACAGCAGCTGAAACAACTCCAAGCGCGGGCGTGATCACGATTCAGATTGATTCAACAAAAGTAACTTTTAACTACAAGAAAAGCGTAGATCAAACGAACAAAAACATATTGGGTTATACAACAAGCAACGCAATCAAGCTAAAAGTGAGCAGTGTGATCCAAACCCTATCTACAGAAATTGCCGAATTGCTTACCGGCACAGGGTTGATGAACCAATCTATCAGTTTCAAAAGACTGATAGTGATTTACAGCAAAGATCAATCTGGCAAACCAAGTAAATGGCTGTTCGCTTTAGATTTAGACCTCGCTAACCAGTTGCAATTCAGCAACCTCCCCTTAGTGGGTGACGCTTTCCAAAATCAAACATCCATCATTTCATCCCTACGAATTGTTGCTAGTTCCGAATCCTTCACGCTCAAAGAAGTTCGCGACTTCAACAAACTATTTCCCACAGAGGTGTCCAGCTTAGACAAACTACCCGATCCCGGTGAAGGCAAAGGCAAGGATGATGACATAGCTATCCCCAAAGGCTTTAGCTTGTCGGGTAAATTAGACTTTTCCCATACCAGCTATGTTCTAAACCTACCCGTCAGTCCAGGAAATGCAGGGGGAAACACCCCAACACCAACACCTAGCCAGTCAACCGCAATCAGCAAAAAAGGCGTTTGGTTCGATATCGAAAAATCCATCGGTGCTTTATCTGTCAAACAGATTGGTTTCATTTATGAGAAAGAAGAACTGGCAATTCTCTTTGATGCTGCCCTGAAGGTGTCTGCTTTTACCCTAACCTGTGACAATCTAGGGGTCAAATTGCCATTAAAAAACCTCACACCATCCTTCAACCTAGATGGAGTTGGCGTAGAGTACAAGAGCGAAAATATAGAAATAGCAGGTGCACTACTACGCAAGCAAAAGACATTAAATGGCATTGCCTATGACGAATATCTGGGTATGGCCATCCTCAAATTCAAGTTCGCAGGCAAGGGAGACAAACCAGGTAAAACTCTCGGTTTGAGTGCTATTGGTTCCTATGCCAACTACAATGGCAAACCGGCTCTTTTCTTCTATGCTGTACTTGATTATCCCTTGGGGGGACCTGCGTTCTTCTTCGTCACCGGATTTGCCCTAGGCTTCGGCTACAACCGCTACCTAAAAGTTCCACCCATTAATAAACTTGCTGAATTCCCCCTTGTCGCGCAAGCTGTTGGTGGAGTTGCCAAGAACGAGGTAAAAGACACCAGTAAACTAATTACCCAGCAACTGCAAAACCTGGATAAATACGTCACCCTATCGCCAGGGTCAGGATTTATTGCTATTGGCATTAAGTTTACCTCCTTTAAGCTGGTGGACTGTTTTGCCCTGTTGACCATTGCCTTCGGAGAAGATTTCGAGATCAATCTCCTGGGAATTGCCAGCATGAAATTGCCCCCTCTAGTAGAAGGAGAAGCCGAGAAAACAATCCCCCCCGTCGCCGAGGTGACGATGCTCCTCAGAGCCAGGTTTTCCCTTAATGAAGGGGTAATCGCCGTTGAAGCCCAACTTTCTAACGATTCCTACATCTTGTCCAAAAATTGCCGATTAACTGGGGGCTTTGCCTTCTACACTTGGTTTGATGGCCCTAACGCTGGCGACTTTGTGATTACTTTGGGTGGTTACCATCCCAGCTTCAAAAAACCTGCCCACTACCCCAATGTCCCACGCCTCGGGTTTAATTGGCAAGTTGACAGTTGCCTCTCCCTCAAAGGCGAAATGTACTTTGCCCTCTGCTCTCATGCCCTGATGGTTGGGGGTAAGTTAGAAGCGAGTTTCCGTAGTGGTTCCCTGTGGGCGTATTTTGTTGCCGAAGCTCACTTCTTAATCTCTTGGAAGCCCTACTTCTACTCGATCCAGATACAAGTAAGAATTCAAGCTGGTGTAGGGATTTTAGGCCCTGTTAACCTTGGAGTCCAACTACAGATTTGGGGTCCAGAATTTGGTGGTATTGTCAGATTAAAGATTGTGTTCGTCAAGGTGGTAATTGAATTTGGCGATCAGTCTTCTCGCTTCCCAAGTCCGATTAACTGGAAGACTTTCAGAGAATCTTTCTTACCGAGCGATCAAGAAATTTGTACCATCGCCGTTACTCAAGGACTTGCCAGGCAACTCTCACAAGCGGATGGAACGCCTTTATTTATTGTTAATCCCTTAGAGTTTGAGCTAGTCACTAATTCTGTCATTCCTACGCAGAAAGGATATTATCACGATAACGATAACACTGTTCTCCCTGATGAGGGGGCAAATACCAATTTTGGCGCTCGTTCTATGGGCATTAAGGCTGGCGACTTAGAGACAACTCATACAATTAAGATTACCCGCAAGGATGGCAGCAATAATGACATAGAAGTTAAGAAAGCAGAGTGGACATTTAAGCCGGCGACTAAACAAATTCCTACTGGTCTTTGGGGCGATGCTCGCGTTAAGACGATGGCTTCAAATGAGTACCTTCTCCCACCAGAAACAAATGAACAAAGGTTTTTAGAAAATACTCTTTCTGGTTTCCGCATTCTTCCTGGAAAACCACCAGAGGCAGGCAATACAGATAGTATCAAGGTCACCAAGTTGCAATATGATACAAAGTTAATAAGCGACGTCTACGCTTGGCAAGAAATCCTTAAATTTGCGGTCAGTTCAAGCTTAGATGCTGAGCGGATAACGACTATTAAAAACAACATTGTTGATCCCAATACTATTAATCGCCGTAACCAGATCTTAACGTCTCTCGGTTTCACTCCTACAGAAGACGTGAAACTAACTAATTCGGTAGCTGATGCTTTTGTTATTGCTCCACAAGTTAAGGCGTAACGAATACTCCCTCACAATCAACGGCTTTTTTACAAAGAGGATTAATCCTATGTCTGCATCCAATATTGAAGTTAAATTCATCGAGTATCACCAACCCCCCCTAGATAGTGGGAGCTATAAAATCACGGTTAAGCAAACCATTAAAAGCAATAAATCTAGCAAAATACCACTACAGGAATTCTCAAATACGCTTAATTTTGTGGTTAGTGGACATCGCTTTGCCCCTCTAACCTCTGATGATATTTACGCCATTTTTCCCCCATCAGGCAACTTAGGTGAGTACTCTAATGCTCTACCACATATTACCCTCAAGCGTAGCACCTTACCTTGGGAACGCTCAATCAATGTAAAAGAGCCAACACTCCCTTGGTTAGCCCTGCTCCTATTTCGGGAATCAGAAAAACCAACCCCGAAAACTATTCAATTAAAAGACATTCAAGCCAGTCCCGCAAAATTCCCTCAGTTTATTTCGGATCCTGGAGAAATTCCAGAGGATGAACTCACCGTTATTGATGTCCCCAAAAAACTTTTAGCACAGATTCTTCCTACCCAAAAAGATGTGGCTCTCCTTGCTCACATCAACCAACTGACGAATACGGATCCTAATATCGGCTCCCTCAGTGAACCCTTAGCAACTATCCTAGGTAACCGCCTACCTCAAGCAGGTGAAGTCAGCACAGTCCATTTGGTTTGTTTGGAAAATCGCTACCCAGATGGACAATTTGACTACCAAGGAGCAAAAGATGACGATTTAATCCGCTTAGTCAGTCTTAAAAGTTGGAGCTTTGCCTGCGTCAATCAGAGGCACAATTTCACTGCATTACTGGAAAAACTTGATCGCGAACCAGGAACTGTGAGACTTCCTAGCCGAAACAATAACCAGGCAGATAATTACCTAAATTTAGGCTATATACCTCTCGCCCACGCTCTCCGACAAGGAGACAAAACTATCTCCTGGTATCACAGTCCCCTCAGTCCGGGAAAAAATCCTGATCAGCTATCGGGTCCAGTTGTCATGGCTGATGCACTGGTGCGTTACGATTCTAATAGCGGTCTGTTTGATGTTTCCTATGCTGCCGCTTGGCAATTAGGGCGGATGCTCACTCTCCACAACAAAACTGTTGCCGTTGAACTTTTTAACTGGAAACGTTCCAATGCTCAAAATCTCCATCAGATACAGCAACAGGTACTCTACTTGCCTTTCCAGGGAGAAGCCAGTAACGGCACTACGAATATGCCGCCAGAAGCGATCGCCACTTGGTTCAGAGATTTAGAACTCCTGAGGCATATTCCCTTTAACTATCTCCTTCCCGACGAAAAATTGCTCCCGCCTGAATCTCTCCGCTTCTTTTGGGTAGATTCTTATTGGGTTGACTGTTTGCAAGATGGAGCTTTTAGCATCGGGCGAGTCACAGCAGAAGACTTAAAAACAGATACTCAAATTCAGTTTAAGGCATCAGTACCGAGACCAGATGAACTAATTACGGGTTTTTTGTTACATTCAGAAGCAGTATCTGGTTGGCCTGGTTTAGAAGTAGAGGGTTACAGTGACCTTAGAGACAATCTAAGTGTTGCTGACTCAAGCAAGAAACTGACAATCCTACGCAAAGAGCAGTTATCAGATAGTGTATTACTCTGTTTATTTAAGGGAGAAGTGAAGACAATTGACTTCTCTCTTAAGCCAGAATCAGTGAATTGTGGTGTAGATCCAATTAATCAAGGTCAAATAATAACAAAAGGATTGCGAAAATTGGATGGAGAGCAAGTGGATGGAGAGCAAGGCGAGCAAGGCAAAAAAGAAATAAACGTCCCCTTTAAAAATAAAGAACTAGGAGTGATCGACGTCGAGAATTTAGCTGATAGTATCAAAAAAAAGCTAAATTACCAAGAAAATTTCACGTCTGCTCAATTTGCTCTAACAATGATTGAAGGGGCGCAAAAAATTAGATTTTGTCAGAAAGCCTAGAAGAGATCGGCGCTTGTGCTGCACAAGAAAAAGTTAGGCGAAATTAGGCATAGTTCATACCAATTTTGGGTGAAGCTGCACATTATTTTTACCCCTCCTAACCTCCCCTTGCAAAGGGGAGGAAAGAAGGCGGTGCGGATTCTTATGCGTCTTCATATAAAAATGGTATAAGATGGTAAACTTTTTAAATCGCTCAGTATTCATAATATTTTTCCTCTCAATAAAGGTACTGGCCATGAAAGCGGGATACTCAACGAGTTGATTGACAAAAATTTTTTCCGATTTTTTTTAATTGGACAATTGCACACAAAATGTATCTTTCTTTACTTGACTGTATGCTTTCTCATCCCTTACTGTTAAATGTGGCCATAAAAAGAGCTTAATATTTAGCTAATAAGCGGTTGAATCGAATTAATTTAGACAACTTCAATGCAAATGGAGTTGAATAGAATCGAGCAATCCGAGTAGTTAAACTTGTTTTCAACTTAAAGCAATTAGCTCAAATTATCACAGGAAAAGCCTTACAAATGAGTACATACCGTAAGCTAGCGATCGCACTTGTCAGCATTGTTGTTTGGTTCTCTACCATCACCACATCTTTTGCTGATGTCAACACAAATGTAGTAGCATCTTCCGAGCAACTCCAAGCACCTATTCAGGTTTTAGCTTTTGTTGATTCTGACGATACAAACAGTGCCAGAAGTAAACTGTATGACGATATTGAACAAGCTTGGAAACAACGTAATGTAAAAGACAGTTTGTTTGCGGTTTGCGATGCAACCACACTGGATAGAGATTTATGTAGAGATCTCCTGAAAACTGAGATAGTTCATAAACGGCAAAGTCTACTCGATTCTTGCTATAGTACTCCAGGTACTAATGGAAGATTGTGCCTAGCTTTGGCAGTAAAAAACTTAGGTTTAAATTCTTTGGTGGATTTGGACAGATGGATTAACGAGCTTGACGAGCCATCTTAATTAGTTATCGGGGTACAGGTCCAATTCATCAGTCAGCACCCTGACCTAAAGGTGCAGGGCTTCTCCCCTTGGGAGAAGCTTACGCGAACGTGCCTTAATCTTTAGGGATAGTTGACCCGCTTAAGTACCCTGTGTACTACGTTAAAGGGAAGTGTTTAAGTTCCTACCTACAGATGCGCAGCCAGTTTGTAGCTCTAGAACCAAGTGGTTAAACAGATTTATCAGGTTAAGTCAGTGCTGCTTGGATAGTTACCCCTTCGGGGTTCAGCAGTTGTTCATGGGGGAAACCCCCTGTTCTGCACACTGCTTCACCGCCCTTTAACCTTGGCAAGGCTAACATCACTCCCGATTCGGGAAGGCTCATTTGAGCAAAACCATTATGCGTACAGAGCGAACGATTTGAAATGGTAATTGTCCCGTTGAAAGTGCAATACAATGGCACCCCGGATTTAGTAGCTCCAAGGCGGTAATGGTAGTAATCGTAAAGCCGTCCTTCTAGGACGGGGTTTCTACCCAATAATTTTGATGAATTTAGGGGGCGCAAAAAATTAGATTTTGTCAGACAGCCTAGAAGAGATCGGCTTTAGGCTGTCAACCTTTGAGGAAATCAAGAACCGTTTCAAGAGCGTCGAGTTTCGCCATACTACTGAGCTATTATCTTCAAGCGCAGCCAAACGCTTGAGTTCTGCGGTAAAAGTTTCCGTACCAACCATCCGTGAGTTAGATAGCGCAGCTTCGACTTGTTGACCTATAATTAAATCTTCCAACTGAGCTAGTCTGTTTATCAATTGCTCGTAGTTTTCAACCGACATAATGACGTAACTAGGTTGTGATTCTTCTGTTAATAAAACAGGCTCAACAGCAGCTTGATTTAAAACTTCACTATGAGTATTTTGGATTTCTTTAACAGAAAAGCGCTGCATTTTCCTAATTTTTTGAATAAATTTCTATTTTTTATTCATATTATAACGTGGAAAGCAGGAAATTGATTGTTAGAAGAGAATTGGCTTTGAGATGATCAAAATTCGTTGTGAAACTTTGCAAGACCACCCGGCAATAGCTGAGGTAAATACATTAGCCTTTTGTCAGTACAATGAGGCTAGACTTGTCGATAAAATTCGCCAATCTAACCGCTATATTCCAGAGCTTTCACTAGTAGCAGAGATTGAGGATGTCGTAGTCGGTCACATTTTATTTAGTTATATTGATCTAGTTAACGAAGAAACACTACAGGTAATTGGTTTAGCACCTTTGGCAGTTCGTCCACAGTTTCAAAGACGAGGTATTGGCAGCGCATTGGTAGAAGCAGGGTTAAAAGCAGCAGATAAAAAAGGAGAAGCGATAGCAGTTGTATTAGGTCATCCGGACTTCTATACTCGCTTTGGCTTTCAACCTTCAATTGTTTATGGAATCGAGTCGCCGTTTCCAGTTCCAGAAGATTTTTTCATGGTTAAGCCATTCCACAACTATCAGAAAAAATATATCGGTAAGGTTGTTTATCCACCTGCTTTTGATGGAGTCTAATTATTGTCCAAAGACGGTGCAACTACAAAAGTTTTGGTTGCTTAAAATTAAAAAATTGTTCCGTATCTCGTAATAAGTCAGACTCAAAATACACCAAAAATCAATAAGTTATTTAAATATTAAGTTTTATATCAAATGAAAATTGCTTGATTTTCTCAATAATCTAGGTTTATTCTCAATAATATTGAGAATAATGTCAATAATTTAACGAGAAATTAGGGATTATAAGCACTGAGTAAATATTACTATTCAGGCATCTGGTAGAATTGATTAGAATCTTACTAGGGTATTTTTCGCAAAAAACGGCGGGGAAAGCTTCAGAGATATCCAGATGCTGATTGCAGCAAACTGCGAAAATAATAGAAACTATGTAAATTTTTGTAAGATGGACTGGAAGGCTTGTAGTTGCACGTTGGTGCGCTGAAGCGCAACTACAAACCAAGAACTTAACTCTTAGCGCCTAAATTTATAACTTTAGTTGCAACTGCGAGACTCTCTTCAAACAATGCTTCTCTACCCCAGCGTTGAACCTGCTGACTCAACAAAGCTTCGGCTTTTTGCTCAGAAAGAGAAGTAACCTGTTGATACACACCACTAGATTGAGCACCACCTTGTGTTTCCATCCGCATACAACCACCTGTTTCAGAACAGATCAGTGTACCAGCGTTTGCTTGGGGGTTGGTGGAATTCAAACGTAGAGCAATCAAGTCACCAGAAACTTCACCGACATCACCAACCGGGACTCCTGCTAACTCGGCTTCTATTTGTTTTTGGTCTTGTGCAACAAACTGAATTCGCGTAATTTCGTAATCTCCGTTTTCTTTTTGGTAAGAAACAGGCTGCCAATTCAACCGGCTAGCTAGCCAACTCACAAACATCAAAGCCTGTACAGGATTACCTTTCTCGTAATCAATATTAACTCTGTCTACTTCTTGCAAACCTGTACGACGTTGGGGTGGATCATAAGCTTCAGCTGTCAACTCTTGCCAACCTGATAAGCGACGCCAATTCAGATCAGCCAATGGTACACCACTTTCTATCAACTCTTGTAAGCTAAGCAGATCAGTGTCTGGGGTGTTAAAGTTACAAGAATCAACAATCACGTTGTTACAAACTGACGCCAATCGCTTGAATAAAGCATTATTGGGATCTGGTGTTGCCTTCCACCAAAGAAACTTGGGTAAGCCCCCAATTAATAATGCTGGAATCATACCGCCTATTCTTTCTAAAGCGATCGCAGTTCCTGTAAGAGTAATGTATTCGCAGCAAACGAGTGTACTTGACGAATGCTTTTGTATAGGGCAATAAGCAGAAACCTGAGCCTTAACACCTTCGTCTTCTCCTGCTATTGGAGACAGAGTAATAATGCGGCAGGGATTACGGAGGGCAATTTCATCAGCAATTCTGGGGCTTGACGCTTCTGCGCTATAGGTTACACTTCCAGAAGAATTATCTGTTGTTTTTCCACTATTGTACCGTTTAGCAAGTTCTTCTCTCAGTCGGGCTACCATTTCCGGATTTACCTTTCCTGTCGGTTCTAGTCCAAGAGCTTTTTGTGCTTCCTGTACTGCTGCGACAGTTTGTGGTCCGAGGATACCATCAATTGGACCATGATAATATCCCAACGTAGCTAACAAAGACTGAGTTTCTTCTGGTTCGTAAACTATTAAAGTGAATGTTGTGGCTCGGGTAGCAGCTGGGAGTGTGCCGTCGTCACCCGTAATGCCATAGCTTTGCCAAATTTGACTAAGTTCCGTTTCAATTTCTGTTAGTGAAATATCCTTCGGTGCTTGGAGTGAAAAAATAGTAGGAGCTTGGGAAGTCATAGGTAAATTGGGGATTGGGGATTGGGAATTTCCGTTATCAGTTATCAGTTATCGAGGGGTATAGTACACTGATAACTGATAACTGTTCACTGATAACTGTTAGAGTCTGCGCCAGCGGCGATTATCTTGGTTAATCAACAATTCTGCTTCTGCTGGTTCCCAAGTACCGGCTTCATATTTTGGAACGGACGCCGGATCTCCTGGTAGATCCCAAACAGAAAGGGCTGGTGTTACTACCTGCCACGCGGCTTCCACTTCATCTGCTCGTGTGAACAATGTTTGGTCACCCATCATACAATCTAGGAGGAGGCGGTCATAGGCATCGGAAGTTGCCTCGATACCAAAGGAACCATAACTAAAATCCATGTCCACGGAACGGGTGCGGAATGCTGCTCCTGGCATTTTGACATCAAAACGTAGGGAAATTCCTTCATTCGGCTGGATTCGCATTGCTAAAATGTTGCCATTTGTTTGCTGCGTGACCGATTGAAATATCCGAGAAGGAACTTCGCGGAAGTGGATCGAAATCTCACTAACTTTTTTCGGCATCCGCTTACCAGTGCGTAGGTAGAATGGAACACCGTGCCAGCGCCAATTGTCTACCAGAAACTTTACTGCAACATAGGTGGGTGTTGTAGAGCTGGGACTAACTCCAGGTTCGTCATGATACCCCGGTACAGGTTTTCCCTTCATCCACCCAGCGCTGTATTGACCCCGCACTGCTGAACGCTGTAGATTGTTGATATCAGCTAATCGAGTTGCTTGAAGTACTTTAACTTTTTCTGTACGGATACTGTCCGCATCTAAAGAATTAGGCGCTTCGATCGCAGTCAAACAGAAAAGTTGCATCAGATGGTTTTGCAACATGTCTCGCAGTGCACCAGAGCTCTCGTAATACCCAGCTCTGTCTTCCACTCCCACTGTTTCTGCTACAGTTATCTGAACGTGGTCAACAAACTGACGATTCCACAATGGTTCAAAAATTGCATTGGCAAAGCGAAATACCAACAGGTTTTGAACTGTCTCTTTACCTAGGTAATGGTCAATACGGTAAACTTGGTTCTCTTTAACATATTTCTGCACCACTCTATTCAGGCTTTGGGCAGAAGCCAAGTCACGACCAAAAGGTTTTTCAATGACTAGACGTTCTTTTTCTGAATCGTCTAACATTCCTGCTGCACCTAGTTGCTTGATTCCTTCTGCAAAGAATTTTGGTGCAACAGAAAGATAGTATATTCTGTTTCCTCTTGTTCCTCTTTTTTCGTCTAATTCCGTTAGCAAGTTTTTCAATTTCTGATAACTCTCTGGATTATCCATGTCCCCAGAGCAGTAAAATAAACCTTGGGAAAAATCTTGCCAGAGTTCTGCAGGTCCAATACCGTCATGAAACTCTTCTAGACCTTGCCGCATTTGTTCCCGAAAGTAATCATGGCTCCAGTCTCGACGAGCAACACCAACTACAGTCGTTTCTGGTGGAATGCGCCTTTCCCTTCGCAATTTGTAAAGTGCTGGAACCAACTTACGCTGAGTAAGGTCTCCGGAAGCACCAAAGATGACTATAATTTGAGGATCAGGCATCCGTTGCTGTTGCAGACCAACTCGCAAAGGATTTTCTAATAGACTAACCATAACAATTTCGGACTTTGTTGAGTTTTTTAGGGCATGGGGCATGGGGATTTCAGTTATCAGTTATCAGTTATCAGTTATCAGTGACCATACCTCTTGATAACTGATAACTGTTCACTGATAACTGTTAAAGTCCCTACACTGGTGACAACTGCTTAATCTTATTTTCTAAAGAATCCATCAGTGATTGGAAGGGTTTGACGAACTTGTCAATTCCGTCAACTAGCAGTTCGTCCATCACTTGATTGATGTCGATGTTTATGTCTGGATCTTTGAGACTTTCTATGAGTGTGTAAGCTTCTTCTACATCTGTTTCAATGCGGCTAGCAACGTCGCAGTGATCTGCACAAGCATCTATTGTTGCTGGTGGTAAGGTGTTAACGGTTTCGGGACCAACTAATTCATCGACATACATAACATCACTGTAGCTGGGATCTTTGGTGCTGGTACTTGCCCAAAGTAAGCGTTGTACTGTTGCACCTTTTGCAACTAAGGCTTGCCAACGATCGCCGTTAATAATCTTTTTGTATTCTTGGTAGGCAATTTTAGCGTTGGCGATCGCGACTTTGCCCTTCACATCTCTTAGCTTTGCTTCGACGTTTATATCATCAACGCCTTTTTTCAGCTTCGCATCAATTTTACCGTCAATATTGCTATCGATCCGGCTGAGGAAGAAGCTAGCTACAGAAGCAATTTTGCTGATATCCTTACCTTCTGCTGCCCGTTTTTCTAAGCCACCAATATAAGCCCAAGCTGTACTAACGTAGCTTTGTACAGAGAACAGCAGCGTTACGTTAACGTTAATTCCATCAGCAATTACCTGCTCAACAGCAGGTAAACCAGAGTCTGTCCCAGGAATTTTGATCATGACATTTTCACGACCAATTTCTTGGTAGTAGCGACGAGCTTCTCTGATTGTTGCTTCTGTATCGTGAGCAATGGTTGGTGGTACTTCTATACTCACGTAGCCATCCAACCCATTTGACGCGTCATAAACAGGGCGCAAAATATCGCAAGCGTTGCGGATATCGTCGAAAACCAGTGATTCATAAATTTTCTCTAGAGATAATCCTGCACGAACACCCGCTTCAATATCAGCATCGTAAATGGCATTGCCTGCGATCGCCTTTTCAAAGATAGCTGGATTAGAAGTAATCCCCACTATCCCTTTATTTTCAGCCAAGTCTTTCAACTCACCTGAGCGAATGAGATCTCTGGACAAATTATCCATCCAGATACTTTGACCGTACTTTTTAATCTCTAACAGTTTATTAGTTGCCATAGCTATGTTCGTTTAACTCCTGCTTGTTTTTGTTGTTACTACGTCCAGCGTTACCTTGAGGGTTAGCTTGCTCTCATGGTGACTGAAGTTTCAAAAAGTGCGTCTCGACATTCCCTCACCCAAACCAGAGTGCTTCTGGGATTGAAATTTTGTTGTTAGTTGTTTTATTAAGCACCCATAACCAACGACTAACCACTTCTCTAATGCCCATTCTGAATGAAAGATTCCACCTTTGCTACATCCTTAGGACTACCAATAATCAGAGGAGTGCGTTGATGAAGTTTTTTAGCCACTACGTCTAATATCTCCGTATGCCCTGTAGTAGCGCGACCGCCTGCTTGCTCAATGATAAAAGCTAACGGAGCCGATTCATAAAGTAAGCGCAATTTTCCTTCTGGTTTTGGAAGTGTACCAGGGTATAGGAATACACCACCTTGAATCAATATCCTATGTATATCACTCACCATTGCGCCACTATATCGAGCGGTATAACCTTCTGTTCGATGAACGTAACGAATGTATTCCCGAATCGACTCATCCCATTGCCAAAAATTCCCCTCATTGACGCTGTAGACTGAACCGTGATCGGGAATCTTAATATTTTCTTCGGTGAGGATAAACTCGCCCAAACTAGGGTCAAGGGTAAATGAATGAACTCCCTTTCCTATAGTATAGACCAGCATCGTACTGGGACCATAAAGTATGTACCCAGCTGCAATCTGTTTACGTCCAGGAGCTAGCAAGTCTCTCGCTTCACTGTCTAGATCGTCTCCTTCTTGTTGACGAATAGAGAAGATAGAACCCAGACCGAGATTGGTATCAGTGTTAGATGAACCATCAATCGGGTCATAAAGTAGAGTATAACGACCAATTGGGCAATTTTCAGGAATGTAGTAGGGTTTTTCCATTTCTTCAGAAGCTAAGCGGCAGACTAAGCCACTTTGCTTGAAGACCGCGATAAATACATCATTAGCATAGACATCCATCTTTTTGACGGATTCTCCCTGCACGTTGACTTCCCCTGTAAATCCAAGAGCTCCTTCCATTAAGCCAGCATGGCTGAGGCGACGAGCGATCAATTTGCCAGCTAAGGCAATCCGATTCATCAGTGCGCTCAGATCCTGAGCTTCTTGTGCAAAGCTCTGAAGATGCTGTAAAACGTGACGGGATAATGTTGTACAGTCGCGATCTAAACTTTTGTCTGTAGTGTTGTTGTTAGGCAACTCTAAAGATTCTGGGGCTTGAGCCATTTGTCTGTCCTCGCGCTTAGATTGGGTGTTAGTTTGGTTTATCCCGTAGTTTGCAACTTCACAGCTGCTGCTGCCTCTATCTTAGAAAGGTAATGTGACAACCGAAATGTGATTTTAGATAAACTAAAGAATTTATTTTGTTCTGGGCAAACCCAAAGTCTCATGGCTATTCCCAGATACCATGTTAAGGTAGGTTTACCTGGTCTAACAGGTAATTTAAATACAATAAAAATGGGCATAGGGCATAGGGCATAGGTAATGGGTAATGGGTAATGGCAATGGGCACCGGGTAATGGGTGATGGATAATGGTTGCAATTTCCCCACCTATAGCCTATGCCCCATGCGCCATGCCCCCTGCCCCCTGTAAAATTCTTAATTTTTGTAGGAAATTTCTACAGATTAGACTTGCCCAAGTAAAAAACAATTTGCTATTATTGTTTCTTAGTAGCTCTTAAGACTCTTTGTTAGTCCAGTTACTTCGGCGGTCTTCTTCTCGTGGTCTTGCTTTATTAACCCTGAGTTCGCGGCCCATCCATTCAGCGCCATCTAATTCATTGATGGCCACATCCTCTTGGGCATCCTCGCTCATGTCAACAAAAGCAAAGCCGCGCAATCTGCCTGATTCGCGGTCTGTAGGTAGTACAACTCTTTTAACCTCGCCATATTCTGCGAAGACTAATCTCAAATCAGCTTCGGTGGCTCGGTAGGAGAGATTTCCAACGTAAATAGTCATGTGGATCACGCAACTTGCTTATCTTAGCGATCGCTCCAGCTTGAAAACAGTTTGAAACAACAAGCACTAATTGCTTTCGTCTCATCTGAATTAACCATGGTGAACTTTGGAACAAATCAGCACCCAATACGGCAGCATAATCTGAACCTAACCAATAGTTATGCTGAAATTTCGCATACGCTCATATAATAACTGATTGTGAGATTTTTCAAAGTATGTAATCTCACAAACATCCATAAATTTAAATTATCGCTAGATATAATTCTTCTTAAGAGAGAGCCAGCGTAAACTTTTTTGGTCCCAATTATTTGATATTTTAAGGTTAAGAAATAGTTATTAAGTATAAATGCTTAAATGTATTTGGTAAGCTCAAGGCAAAGAAACTGTTCTTTCAATAGTTACCTTTTACATAGCCAAACATAGACAGGCTACTTTACAGGTGTTTAAGCAACACTGACGGAAGCATGTTCACGCTTGAAAGTCGGTGTGATACGCCTCGGATGTACTACCAGACACCCTCTATCCCTCTTTAATTGTTCTTGCAAGCAATCAAAATAATTTGGGATTACTTTTCTACCAATGTTAAACGCGCCATTGATATCGGCATGGATCTTGGTACCATTTTTGGAAACATACCACGCTCTTTGTAGACGTCGACCGGAGAAAGAATGCTTTTTGTTAGGTCTATAAGTTGGGATATTGTCCCAATCTAAAAAAGAAGCAAAGGGCGCTACTGCTGCTTTCATCTATGAGCCTAAAGTACGGATGTGTCACTATGACGTGCCACATCCTCAAGGGTTTTCAGCCCTTGGGTAAACATAGGTAAATCTGGGCAACCTTCCCCCACCTTAAGTGTGGAAAGCCTTCCATTAAATGGTTGGGGGGCAAAAAACGCCCCCTCATTCTCATTAAATGGTATTGTTGACACTGAAATGGGCGTTTTTTGCCAAGGTTGCCCAGATTTACACAGGTTAGATGAAAGCCTAGCCTTCCTTATAAAATTGTCCCTATCACAGATTGAGGGCAAGAAGTTTTCTATTGCACAATGGCATCGACTCAAGTTCAATCAATTGAGATCGATTGAGGACCATCAGATCTTCCATTATGGGCATTAGTGGTAAAAGTAGTTTGGTTAGTTGAGCCAGTCTGTTTATCTAGCCAGCTTTTAACAGGTTCGTCCGAAAGGTGAAGTCGCAGTATCCCAGAGAAGAATCCGCCTGCAAATGAACCTGGGTGCTGGATAAATTCTTTGAATATCGGTGTGAGTTCATCAAGAAACATAAAAAATTTCCTTAGACTTTCAGAGAACTAAATATTGAACACTTCGCTTGGCACAGTTTGAATTTTTCTTAACCAAAGTAAACAATGCGTAAAACTTTGGTCAACAATTATTAAGTATAGTACAAATAACAAGCTTGCTTCCCCACCGTAAGAAGTAGAGGATGGGGAATTCCGCGAATCACTTAAAGCGCGGCTTCCCAACATCAACTGCTACCTACCCTTCAGGGGAGAAAACGCCCCTTATGGGCGCAATTTTATTGCAGGGTAGGTTGAACCTGAGTGGAATGGTGGCAACCTAGTTTTCCCTACTCCCTGCTCCCTTTCATTCAGGGAACATGCATTTATCACTATCACAACCAGATGGTCCAGCCTCTATCAACTCACCAGCATCGTAGTGGCTGAGGGCGGTCAAAAAGTCATCTATTTTGCGTCGTGCTTTCACCTCATCAACCAAACGCTCATATGTTTGTTTGTCGATAGGTTCAAATGGTAAACGAGGGAATGATTGGTGATCATCAAAGCGAGCTAAAAGAGCAGCGGAAATATATCCCTCATCATTCTCAATAGCTTGGTGAATTTGCTGACCTAAAGCTTCGATTTCATCAAAGCGTAGTTCTAAAGTAGAAGATGTGTTATGAGTTACGTAGTGACGTTGAACCTGCATAGCAAAATCAAATTGCGCTAAAACAGGAAACTTAGAAACGTCAATTTCATCGACTCCTGGTATATCAGCCCAAGGTACAGCAACAGGAATTTCCACTAGCCATTCACTAACTCTTGGATCGAAAGGATCGTTCAATAAATTACCTTTTTCGTCTTTATCAGATTGAGATGGAATGATATTGTAGCCGTAGTCAATACAAGCTAAAGCTACTGGGTCATTTTTCCTGAAGGTAATTCGACGAATAAATCTTTGTGCTTTTGGAGGATGCCAACCAGGACTAGCACCAGTCAATAGAGATTTAGTACCACTAGGTTGAACAGTTGTACAGCGATTTGGACGTTTGAGATTATGGCGATCGCAATACTCCCAAACAACACGATGCACAACGTCTTTCCAAAAACTCAGGTATTCCTCCTCTTTCTTCTTAAATATCAGTCCTTGGGCAGTTTCAGGTCTTCCTTCTTGCCACCATTTTAACCAATCAGCACCAAAAGCGTGAACAAAGAAATCAAATAAGCCTGTAAAAGAAACACCAACAATGGGATCTAACTCCCGGCTGTACTGATAGCGTGGTTCAACAAATTCGTGATGTAAAAGCGTTGCTACAGACAAAGCACCTGCAGTGAAAGCCTCCTCCTGCTCTTTGTAGTTATCTGGATCTATTTGATTCAGGTGAACTTCTGCCAAATTGCAGTGGAAGTTAGAACCAATAATTTCCATTTTTGTTATCCTAGAGGCTTTTTATCCTCTAGTTCTACTACTTCATCATTCGCAGTAGATCCGCGTACATTTTCTACATTACGTAGTCGGACACTCTTGGAGAGATTATATTCTTTTACAGTTATCAGTTAACAGTTAACAGTTATCATTTTTTTGATAACTGATGACTGATGACTGATCACTGATTTGATTAGTTTCACTCTCTACGCTGTACGGTGTTAAAGGTTTTTTAGTCCCTTTAATTACCACGGGATTAGCAAATTTCAGCTTTCCCCGTATTTGCCCGATGTTTAACGTGAGGCAAAATTACTTACCACACGGGTTAAGACCAAACCTAGCTAAGCGATGTTCTAACTCCAACGGATCAAGATTAGGATAATGTTGCTGTAGCCATTCCTTTCCTTGTCCTTTTTCGTAGGATTTCAAAAAGTCAACTTTCAGGGCTTTAGTTGTAAGCAGATCACAATTTGCTCTAGCTACAGCTTCACCAGCCCATTGAATAGCGCCTTCACCACTATGATACTGTTTACGTACAGCATCAATACATTCTTCTAATGAGGGCTTGCGGTGAAAAACTCTTGTATGGTTTGCCATCCTGAGAGCATCACGTTGTGGATCAATGCGCCAGTTTCCGTTTTCATCCTGTTGCCATAAGTTATCTTTGGCGGTGCTTCCTAATTGATCATTAAAATCAAACTGCCGCATTCCCGCACTATTATGGGTTAGATAGCCATCACAGTAAAAACAATGAGCTTCTTCTACTTCTATGTCGTATGTTTGAACATAATCGTAGCTACCTAATCCCATCACTGTGACTGGAATATCCAAGGAGATATCTGATTCAGCGAGATAACGTTCATAGTTCGTATCAACAGAGAGAGAACTTTGAAAGCCCATTTCTCGCATCTCGTTAAAGGTGTACGCCTCCTGCATAATATTACTGGGTACAGTAAAGCCGTACATTTTTAGTCCTTGGCTGAGCTCTCCTTTGAGACTGTGGGGAGCAATCAAAGAATTATAACGCTCTTTTAACGCTGGAATCGTAAGGTTATACTTAGCTTGCCATCCCTGTTGCTCTGGATGAGTGATAGAGATTCTACTTGCAATACCTAAGCTCGATAAAACTGCTCCAACTTGTCTAATAAATGAGCGATAGACTGTTGTTACTAAATGGGGTGGTCTATTATTAACAGATCCGTTGCTATCCATTAATCCTGCTAAGTAGGCAGATCGAGTGTCTACTGAACCTTGCAGAATAAAACTAGGAACTTCAAGAGGAGCATTTGGCTGCTTGATGTATCTGTCGAAATATTCAGCCAGTTCCATGGATGAGCAGATTGATTTTGCAGTGTTATCAACCTTGCTGATGCTGTGAGAAGCACTCAGTCCAAATAAACTTAAAGCAGAATCTATTTTTGCTTGAATTCTTGCACAAAATTCTTGATCTACGTTGTTTGTTGACCATTCAACGCTACCAAAATTAAAACCTAGGGTTATATAGCTTTTGCCATGAGTCAACCCAATTAACCAAGCTACTTCAGGAGTGAGATCCGGAATTCTTAAACTAGAGAGACGGTTCACTCCGTCTTTACTAGGTAGATGTGTAACTGTACCGGGTAGTACTTGTGTATTGTGTAGAAGGCGATCGCCCTCAACTAAATCCGCAACACGCTTCCAGTTAATTCCGCCCTTAGCATCAAAAAGAACTGCTTGTTCGTGGTTTAACGTTGCTCTTGGGTAAGTAGCATTGGTTTCGATTTCATAAACATCCTGAAATCCTTGGTCAAATTTATCGACAACTCGCCGAAAGCCAAGGGGAGTCTGTACTAAGTCACCCACTTGAACATCGCGAATAGAAACAAGACCTTTAGAGGTATGAACCAATGCATCTTCAGGTAAACATCTTCTAATGTTACCAGCAACAATTGTAACAGCAGCTTCATCAATTAATAAACAGCATTCTACTGAATTTAATTGTCTTCCTATAGCATTATTAAGAATGGATGCGCATCGTTCATAAAGTCCAGGCAATTTTACAGGATTTGCTACCCCGCCAAAGCCTTTGAGTGTTTCTCCGGCTTTACGGACGTCACTGATATCAACAGTAACTTGAACGTTTCCTGAAAATCGTTCATCTGTGGACAGTTCTAATAGGGTTTGGTAAGACTTCACCCAACCTTGACGACTATCACCAACGTGAATTGTGACGCTATCGCCTTCTATATTTACTTGTGTTTCCTCACGACGTTCTTGCCCAGGAGTACTACCGAGCTCACCCTGCACAGTAACATTGAGGTAATTGCGGATAGTAGGCAATTGGTTGATATACTTCGGCTCTATAACAGCTCCAGTACCACAGCCCATCATTGCCAAATCCATAATTAACCCAAAAGCACTCCAGTTTTGAAGATTGGTAGAAGTGCAGTTGTAAGCGCCAGAAAAGTTCTTTTGCTTTGTTAGCCAATCGGTACCACCAACCCATAACCAGCGTCCACTAGGTAGTGCTTTTAAGTTTCGCTGCATCCGCTCTAGAATATCAGCTTCATGGGGAAGTAGCTTTCCAAGGCTGATTAAACCTTGTAGGGTGCGATCGCACACCTGATCCCATGATTCTCGCAGCAGAGAACCTTTAGAGCGGCTATATGTCCTAAAAAACACAGGATTAGCAGCGGGAGCAGTTTCCGGAAATTTTGCACCTTGGCGTTTGCGTTCAAGCTCTCGAACCATAATTTAAGTCTTGTTGCTTATCGACAGATCAAGACTATACGCTAACTGAAATTATGGGTCAAAGATTGAAAAATTATTATATTTACGCTACATCTTGGGCTAGAGACAGGGGATCAACCTTTTAAGCTTCCGGACGTTTAATTTTTATATTTCTTATCATGAACATAAGCCCTTGGCGATCTTCTCTTAATGATGCGCTTAATTGTAACAGCAGTCAGCCACATTCCCGGTATTTTCAACTAGCGACTGTCCAAGCTGATGGACGCCCAGTTAATCGTACCGTTGTTTTTCGGGGTTTTCTTGGCGATACGAATCAACTCAAAATTGTTATAGACACTCGCAGCCAAAAGTATGAGCAAATACTACATCAACCTTGGGGAGAAATTTGCTGGTACTTTACCGAAACTCGTGAGCAATTTCGCCTTGCAGGAGAATTGACACTCGTCGATGCTAATCATCCCGATCCAGAACTCCAAAAAGCGCGTCAGTCAACTTGGCAAGGTCTTTCGGATAATGCTCGGTTACAATTTGCTTGGGAACAACCTGGTGAGGCTAGGGCTAGTCAAGATACTTTCTCACCACCTTCGCCTGATCCAGTTAATCCTTTAGGGAATTTTTGTTTATTGTTACTCGATCCTGTTAAGGTTGATCATTTGCAATTAAAAGGCGATCCCCAAAATCGGTGGTTTTATTTACGTGGGGAGTCTGAGATTTGGTCTACTGTGGAGGTTAATCCGTAAAATCGTTGTATCTTCCTTACTACCTAGGTGGAAGTTATAATAATTTCATCGTAAGGCACGCAGAAGGATGAGTTTAGACGCGATCGCTAAATCCCTAATACCAGCCCTTTCAAGGTG
This sequence comes from Aetokthonos hydrillicola CCALA 1050, assembly GCF_017591665.1. Lineage (GTDB taxonomy): Bacteria > Cyanobacteriota > Cyanobacteriia > Cyanobacteriales > Nostocaceae > Aetokthonos > Aetokthonos hydrillicola. The sequence continues at coordinate 24,139 of NZ_JAAKGC010000047.1, forward strand.
GGTAACGAAGACGCGTTGTTTCAGGGCGATCATTCTGACTTCTGTCCTGAAAAATCAAACCCTTTGACGATTGAAATGACCAATTTTCGTTCCTTATTCCACCACCTTGAAAGGGCTGATCCCTAAGACTTACGCACTATACAAATTGACTATCATGTGTATTAACGGAGTACTATTCGCCTAATAGATGTATTGGAATACTTTCCTTTGGAAGCAGTAAATAATCAATCAATTCGTCCCGCAGATGCTTAGACACATAGCTATCACCTTGAAGACAATCTAACAAAAGATTAATGACGTAGAGATACTTATCTAGAGCTTTACTATCTTCTTCGCAGAACTCTACACTATATCCAATATCCAGATGCTGAATCATTACTTGTTGCAACTTGTTTGACCAATGTTCCCATTCCAATGCAGGGCTATCATTGGCTGGTTGACAAGATTGTAAAGATATTAAATCATCTGCTAAATCAGCATAGGCGTTATCTTTTACTAAATTAACTGTTTCGTTAAACTTAGAGCGAATATTAAAATGATTAGGATCAATGTCTAAACGTTTATGAATAAAGGGATCAGCTTGTGGAATTTGCCAATTTTGACTAGAGCTTTTATAGGTAGCAAAATTATGAATTACTGATAAATTAACAGCAATATAAGATATTGGTTGAGGTTTAATAAGCTTTTTTCTTTTCTCATTAATATCTCTTAATTTTATAGAGATACTTTTAGCGATACTTCGGTCAACATTTATATCATTATTAATATATAAGTCCGTATCTAAATCAAGAGTTAAGTACATTATTCTCCATGAACTGGATGAAATTTGGAATGCATCTGTAACTTTTTTTAACCATCTTAACATTTTTTGCAATTCGTCACTTTTAACCAGCTTATTTGCATAGGAGAAGATGGATTTTAGAAAATTATCAGTATCACGCGATAAGCATCCAGCAATTATTACAAATACTTCTCGCCACTGATAATTTGTCAAATGCTGATTAATGATTTCGTAGTTTAAGAAATGAGTATCACGAGTTTCCAATATATGTTGAGCGGTAAAGTACTCTTGAAAAGTTAAGTGAGAAAATGCATAAATTCCTCTAGCTTGTTCAGTAAGAAGACCATGGTGAGTCTCAATAGTCTTTAACACTAATTGGGTATCCACCTGAGTTCCAACCCCATCAATATTTTCGAGAAACTTACCAATTTGCTCTTCTAATTCGAATTGATGCCAGAAGTAACGTTGAGGTTCTTGGATAAATGCATCATAAGCTATTTCTCCTAACATATTGATTTTGCGTTGACGTGAAAGCATATCTCTGTAAATATTTTCACGCTCTATATTCCGACTGGCATCCCATCTACTTAGGAGTATCTCCACGGCATCATGATATAACTGATATCTATTCTTAGGTAAATCATAACCTTCTCCAACTATTAAACATAATAGAGTGAGTAGCAAAGGATTTTTAGCTAAATTTATAATAGATTTGCTTGTCTCTAGTTTGAATAGAAAGTGTTTTATTTTATCTTCGTGAGAATTATTAAACCATTTTCTTATAAAGATTTTTATTTCCTCTATGTCAAAATCGGCAATTTCTACTTCAACAAAGTCTTTAAATACGTATTCACAAGCTCCATGCCTGCAAGTTATGATCATATAGTTTTTATTGTATTTTTCATTAAAATCATCGATACTTTTGTATACATGATTAAGATCTCTAGTTAAAACTTCATCCAATCCATCTAGCAAAATTAAACATTTACCTTGCTCTAAATATTGTCGAATAAATTCCTCTAACTGTTTTTGAACATTCAAGGGAATATCAGAAATAGATTTAGAAAACTCCTGTATAAGAGCATCTGCCAGGCTTAGTTCAAGTTTATCTTCTGCAAATTTTTTTAGTGGAATTAAAAAAGGTAAAGGTTGTTCTATTATATTTTCCTGATTATCGATACAAAAAATTTGCTTAACATGGGTAGCAATATATTTTAGAAAAGTAGTTTTACCTGCTCCTGCTGTTCCCCACACTATAAGTCTGCGGGTTCCTTTTACTACTTCTTCGCCCGAAAGACCTTTCTCAATAACTACCTGACCAAAGTTATTAGTGTCCCGACTCAGATCATATCTATCATCAAGTAATTCTTCTATTGTTTTTACTTGTCGTCTTTTTAAAGTTCCCTCTAAAAGATTGACTTTTACAAAAATATCATTTAATTTTATAGGTTGATTCATTATCAATATTTTTATCTTGTTACATTCTCGTTCAATCTTTTCCCAGTAAGATTTTATCCAGCTTTTTCGTACATAAATAGATGGGAGTTGTGATTGATTTAATGCTTCCCAATAACTATCATTATTTAGCAAAAAAATACATAAATAATTGAGGTTTATTTCCTGTATTTTTGGTGTTGGTTCATCATTAAAGAAAGAACGAATCGTTCTCTCTGAAATTAAGTTATAGTCTTTTTCAACCTCATTTTTAAATCTCTCATTAAGCTTTGCTACAAGTTTTTTAGGCGAACTACCACACTGCTTGCTATAAGCTTGCTTTAATCTTTTAAAAACTTCTACATCAACTTCAACTGCCATTTTTTTACTCCTTTTAAGGAATTATTATTTACTAAAGACGTTATATTATCAAATTAGCTAGAAAATAAATCTTAAAAAATTGATTTTAAAAACTAACACATCTATAGTAATTCGTGAAAGAGTTGCAAACTTACTGCTTAAGACAGGGCATAGGAAAGATAGAATTGCAGATGTACTTAGTTTTTCATGAATGATTTAAGACTGCTCTATTATAAAGTGAAAGATTTTACATTATGCGAAATCACTGCTTATTGCCGCTTATCGCCGCTGAATTTAATTGTGACCGTTGAGTATCGGATGGTTTATGAGATAAACATATGTGTAACCTTACAGGACTCTCTCCACCTTCTGATGTTATTTTGGGAGGGAAAACTCACTGGTTGGCGTTCCCTGGTAGTATAAGGTTTTTATTTTAACTAGCTTGTAATTCATATATTGGTCAACTTTTACAGTGCTTAAATCCTAAATACCAGTTCTTTCAAGGTGGTGGAATGGGGAACGAAAATCGGCCATTTCAATTGTCAAGAGATTAAATTTTTCAGGATAGAAGTCAGATTAGCAGCTGAAACAAGCTGTCTTGGTTAGTCACATTCAAAGGGCTGCTCCTAAATACTAGATTGTTGAGTTGAAGCATAAAGGAGGTAGCTGACTATTACAGAGTTATCAGTATAACCGAGTGAGTTTACACAAAAAAACAGACGTACAACAGATTACTCAAATACGGGCAAAAGTATTTTACATACCCACTCGTAAACTTAATTATTAAACCTAACGTTTTACTCTTGCTATCTTTCCTCACTCCACAAACCAAATAACGTTCACAGGTTTGTTATGGAAGTATGTACGTGTGGGTAGTTAGTTGTCTAATTTCAATTCTTAACTTATTTTTCTATTACTGGGAATAGTTATTTTGATTGGTCACCTGGTGTAACCGCCTTAACAGTGTTTATACTGTCTTTTTCTTGCTCCTCAATATCGCTAAAGTTCTTCTGTGCTAACAAATCTTGTCCACAACAGCCTTCTACCCAGTTATCATTTGCCTTGTGCTTGCATACATTTTTAGCGGAACTTTTGTTAACAGTACTTTGATTCATGGTTAGTTGGTTCCTTTTTATCAATACTGATAGCCATGCAAGAAGTATACTGTGAGTAGCGACAGGCGGCAATAAGCGGCAATATTTAATGAATTACCTCTATTGCAGAGGTACTAAAATGCCCAAAATGCTTAACGGGTAAAGAAATTGATAGTACTGTAAGCAATGATGACAAATTCTATATTTATTGGTTGAGGGCAAAAAAACTGTACCGATTAAAATCTCTGGAATTTAGGTGCTGCAAACCCTTGAGTGCTATATTTAATTACTACATTCGATTTCGTTATCTTAGATTGATACTTTTATGGATTATTTAAAATTTCTATAATAATTAATTTTAAAATAAAAAAAAATTATCTTTGTATAATCATGATGATTGTTAAGGTATATCTGTTGCTGCTGGCGGAATTTAGAGTTCTGGGTAATGAGAAGTGATTAAAAGCGTCGGTTCCTGTTCCGTTTGAATTGGAATCTTAAACTTCAGTACGAAATGAAAGTTATCATTTTTTGACAAGATTACAATAATCCGGAATACAGTTGTTCTAAGGTTTTTTTACTAAACAACCAAATAATAAAAGACTATATATTGGCTGAAACTATATTACGGTTACTGATTTTTTTCACATTTTAGACTTCGTCTTTGATCTTCGGTAAGAAACTTCGGCGTTGCATAAAAACTGAGCCAATTGACAGTTGAAACAATTGAACATTCGTTCGTTCCCCATCGGATGAAATCGTTTCATGATTCAGCAACACTGCAGCTTTATTTATACACATTCGAGCAAATTCACTCCATACTCCTACTCAGTTTCCACTCTGAACAACTATGTGTAGTTATGGAGACTGACACAATGCTTATTGACGATTACTCTGGTATCTAATACAATGAGATTTTTGACTTTTGCGATTGACGATTCTAAATAGATCCTATAAGATATAAGAGCGACAACAATAAGGGTCTGTCCAAAGGGCTCAAAAGTTAGTACTAATGAGTAAATCTACGGGCAGCTGGGGCAGCAGTTGAACATCTGTTCAACTGCTACTTCAACGATTACTGAATATTTTAAAAGTCTATTCTTAATCAAAAAAATTGGTTCTTCGGTAGTTGTTATGCTAGACCATTAATTAATCAGGGAACGGGGGCGTTTAATAGAGAAAGTCGCCAGATTCAAGATTCCGGCGACCAGCAACCAATAAGATCAGCAATATGAATGGCAATCTTAATTAAACTTCTGAACAGATTCAGATATCCTTAGCTATTAAGGCTTCTCTTTTCTCTGGTTTTTTTGGTGTCATCCTGCAAGTACTAGCTGAATTTATTTCCATTCTGAAATTTCCGAAGCTAGTAGTTACATTCTTCCCTAGCAAAGCAGTCGTAGTTATTACTATTGCTATACTAAGAAATACGCTTACAATCATCCAAGAAGTATCAATTTTTATTGATACTTCGACATGTTTCTTTGGCCTTAACCACATTTTAGTTTTCCTTGTCTTGTTTTAATTTGTTGAAGGGAGATTCGAGACTAGGTACAAGAAAAGGAAGACTTACCTAAGCTTGCGACAACTATAAGGGTCTGCCTAGACTTGAAACACCTATCTTGATTCCGACCGTAATTTAACTATAGATCGTGGACATCACTAATAGTGTAAAGTTCCATTTATCGCCGTCGTTACCTCTCGTTGCCATATTCATAGCCGTTTTAATTACTTCTGCTTAGGGTCAAATTCTTCTAAACTTACATCTTGCACCTGAAAATATGATATAATTTTTATTACTCAGTATTAAACTACAATTCTTGATGTAGCGATAAAAGTCAAGAAAAATCAGGTAGCTTTATTGCGCATTTTTTTACGTTATCTGGGATTATACTGAGAGGTGCAAGATGTGAGTAAAGCCTCAGTCCGAGAAAACAGAAATCCCAACTGTTCATAATCATTCTCTTAGGTGATTTCCAAAAAAGAAAATACCTGGGGAATGCGAGTTTCGACTTCGCTCAACTCGCGATCTCTCAGTTGGTTGAGCGAAGCCGAAACCAACTAGGGTGGTATATTTATTCGTGTAAATCACCTTAAATGTTGCAACAGATCAATAATCTTGTGCGGCGAACGGCGTTCGCCCTTACCCACCTTATGTGTTGTTTTGTTTTAGAGAATTGGGATAAACTCTCCATTGCATGACACGTCTGTAGTAAGCAAAAAACGAGGGTCAACGTGTCAAGTCAACTCACGTCGACCTTCGTAAGTTACGCTATCCTAGCTTTTTAACGACACAGGTGCTAAAAATTTACTGCCAGCAATCAATAATTGAGGCTGCGGTAGCAGCATTACCCAAACCAGCTAATCCATAGCTATCTTCAATTGTGCGTAGAACATTATAGTGATTGATCGACTCACTATACTGTCCGGTTTTGACATGAGCACCAACAAAGATAGTCGGAATCCGATTGCTGGTAGTTCCATTATCTTCATCCCAAGTTACGATCAGTAAGCTGTTGTTAGTTTTTGCCCACTGTGCATAGGCATTGATATTATTTTTGAGCCAGGTATCAGCTATTTGAATCGTACCATCGTGCATATCATTTTGCTGATTGGGAACAACAATTGCAACAGTTGGCAAACTGCTAAAATTCGTAGGAAAGCTTGTAAACGGCTGATTTAGGTTACTAGCAACATTACTGAAATCAACCCAAGGATTGTGTTTGCGATAGTACAAACTATTAGACGAACATCCTGTATAACCCACACTTGGCATACTCTCGGAATAACCTATAAACGTGTGAGTACTGCCCACTAACTGGTGAGCCAGGTTATCTCCACTGAATGTTAATGGGCAATTGTCGTTTGTAACGCCTTGTGTTGATCCGCTAAACAACGCCAGATAGTTCGGTTGGCTTGGATGTGTCACACCATGGGAATTAGTAAAGAGCGCTCCTTGGCTTGCTAGCGAGTTAATGTATGGTGCACTACTGGAACCAATGATCTGTGAGTATCCATGGTTTTCTTCAATGACGATAACAATATGATCAAAACTCGGTACTACCGCTGCTAACGCTGCTTGAGCGCTCATTGCGACACTAGCTAACACCGCCAATCCATTGGTAATTGCACCAGCCCATTGTCTGCTTCTCAACATATATAATCCTTTGGTCAAATTTCTCAATTGCAGATTCGCTCTGTTTTCTGGAGTAACTAAAATTAGCTCACCAGTTTCTAGTTGTCTTTAATTCGTCTTGTGCGCACATAAGAACCTGCTAATATCATCCATTACTAGATTTAAGAGGAAATTAAGTTCTCTTTAATTCCTCTATTGACCTACAGGAATTTCAATGATAAATTCTGCTCCATTCCCTGGAGAAGAAATACACTGTAATTTTCCGCAATGTTTCTGTGTGATAATTTGGTGACTAATAGATAAACCTAATCCTGTACCTTTACCGATAGGTTTAGTTGTGAAAAAAGGATCAAACAATCGCTGTTGGTGAGTTTCAGGAATACCCGAACCATTATCCGCAATTCCAATAAGCAAGTGCTTGTCGTCGGTGAGTTTAGTCCAAATACGAATTTCAGGATTTACCCCTTGTACTTCGTTCTCTACAAGTGACTCCTCAATTGCGTCAATTGCATTTGTTAAGATATTCATAAATACTTGATTGAGTTGTCCTGGGTAGCATTCTACTGTTGGTAATTCACTATATTCTTTAGTAACTTTGATTGCTGGACGGTTAGAGATAGCTTTGAAGCGATGTTCTAAAATCATCAATGCACTATCTATACCTTCGTGGATATTAACCGCTTTCTTTTCTGCTTCATCTAAGCGGGAGAAGTTTCGTAAAGATAGCACAATTTTTTTAATTCTCTCAGTTCCGACTTCCATTGAAGTGAGCAGGTTTGGTAAGTCTTGACTCAAGAAATTTAGTTCAATAGCTTCTGCTTCTTGTTGAATTTGTGGTGCTGGATTAGGATAGTGTTGTTGATAAAGTTGTACAAGTTTAAGTAAATCTTCAGTGTACTGTCGTGCGTAGGTCAGGTTACCAGAAATAAAGCTAATAGGGTTGTTGATTTCGTGTGCTACTCCGGCTACTAACTGACCTAAACTGGACATCTTTTCAGTCTGGACTAACTGAATTTGGGTTTGTTGCAATTGCTTTAAAGTGTGCGCGAGTTCCTGCGCTTGCTGTTGCAGTGTTTTTTCTTGTGCACTGAGTTGTAATACCTGCGCTTTTGTTTGTTCAGTTAATAGTATTTGCTGCCAAGCTACAATTGTGGCAATTACAAGAAGTCCGCCCAATACCGAAGCAAGTACATTGAGTGGTACTAGTTGAGATTCGATGTTCTCAAGGGGTATAATCAGGGCTACTGACCAATTTGCTTGTTCAAGAGGAACATGGGCAACATACTTCCATTTTCCATCGACTAAAGCAAGTTTCATTCCTTCCTGTTTGTTGACCATTCGCCGAGCAATATCAGCTAAGTTAGGATCGTTTGACTCCAAAAAGCTTTTAGCTGATTTTTTGGTTGTTGACATCAACGCTTGAGGAGGATGAATGATTGGTTCTCCAGTAGAGTTAAGTGCGAAAGCATAACTGCCCTCGCCGTAGCGTAGTTTATTTATTATCTCACTGACACGACCGACTGTTAGGTTTCCGTTAAGTGCTGCTATGGGAGGACTGGCTGGATCATAAGTTTGGCGAATTGGTGTCGCGATCGCCACCACATGAATTCTAGTAATAGGCGTAAAGAAGGGATCAGAAATATTATTTTGTCCCGCTAGTGCTTTGCGTATATCATTTCTAGACTTGACGTTTTTGTGAGTGTTACCTATTCGGGTGTTGTAATGTGAACCATCGGGATAGGTGACAGCAAATGTAAAAAATTCCTGAATACGCCTAACTTCTCCGCGCAAATATGGTTCTATTTGTGACCAGTTTAAAGAACGTACAGTATCTGTATTCGCAAGAGTGTAGACTTCTGCTTTACGAACCGCTAACCATTGATCAATCTCATCTGTTCTTTGATGAACTTGAAGTAAGGCTTTTGCTTGAATTTGCTCAAGAATTAGCTGTCGAACTAGTAGATAGCTAAAAATACCGATTGCTCCTACAATCAAGGTTGTGTTAATCAAAATCAATGGCGTCGTCAAGTTACGCATTCGCCTTTGGCGCTGCACTTTAGGCGATAGCGTTCGCGAAGCGCTGCTGCCAAAGGCAGATCGCGTTGTGTGTTCTTGTGGAGGCAAACGATTTTTTAAAGCTAGTCTCATCTTTATTATTTTATGTAGCCAATGTTATATTTTTTTTGTTTCATTCCCTAAAGTTCCCACTCTGTTAGCATAATGAACATCCAACACTGAAATTAGCCAGTATTGGATCTACGAAAAGATTATTTTGTTACCTATACTTTGATCTTGCCATCCATATTAAATAGGTACTAACCCAACTCCCTGCTCGAAATTTCGGTACGCTGATAATAACATCACTTCTAGAAAATACTCCCACCAAGGTAATAAACTATGCTCTCCTTGATGCCAGTCTTGGGAGGACTTATATAGTGTGGCGTAAGCTGGAACTGGTCGAAACCTAACAACCTTAGTACCATCTGGGTAAGTTTCACTAATTAGATTGTCTGTTAACTTCCATCGCCCACCCTGCCCAGGAGTGAACTGGTAAAGGTCACGATGCAATTGTAAAATTACACTGGGAGTAAAAGGAATATACGCATAGCTGCTGTGAATAGTGGTGAGTACATCTCGGTAGCCAGCAATTTCTTGTTCAGAGCGATCGCGCGGAGTGGTTTTCTCGGCGATTAGTTCCTTAATACGTTCCAAAGGTGCTGTAATGCCTTCTATCCGGTTAGAAGACTCTGTACTTTGGATAATTGCTGCTTGACGAAGAGTTTCCAAGACTTGGGGTGATTGTTCTTTGAATAACTCTTGCTTACCTTTGTACTCACCAATCAACCGGATAGTACGCAGTAAATTTTGATTAATAAACTGATGCTCAATAAATCCTGGTTCAAAAGACCCCATCGGCTTATCTTACAGCTAAATCCCCGATCCATCCAAAAACTCTTCTATCACTCTATCTTCAAGAAGGCAAGAGCGATTTTTAGTCAAATGTACTTCTTCTGTTAAAACGTGAGAATCAGGAATATAAGGGATTCTAAAAGCTGAACTTAAAGCAGGATGCTCTTGTTCTTGCATTTTTTCAATTTGTTGTTCAAGTTTCTCGATTCTGTCTACTAAAACACGTATCACTTGAGCTTCTGCGTCTGGTAAAGATCCGTGTTCTAGAGGTTCGACTCGAACACCAGAACGGTGAATAATCCTACCAGGTATACCAACTACAGTACAGTCAGAAGGTACATCTCGCAAAACAACAGACCCAGCACCGATACGAACGTTGTTGCCTATCTGGATATTACCGAGTACTTTTGCTCCTGCTCCAACTACAACATTTTCACCTAAAGTAGGGTGGCGCTTACCACATTCTTTACCTGTACCACCAAGAGTAACCCCTTGATAAATCAGGCTATAATCACCTACAATAGCTGTCTCCCCAATCACCACCCCCATCCCATGGTCAATAAAAACACCCTGTCCGATTGTTGCGCCAGGGTGAATTTCAATACCTGTGAAAAAGCGACCAATATGAGAAATCAACCGGGGGATAAAGGGAACACCAACGATGTGTAGCCAATGAGCCAATCTATGGAATAACAGAGCTTGCAAACCAGGGTAGCAAAACAAAACTTCTAACCAGCTACGAGCAGCTGGGTCACGATCAAAGATAATACGAAAGTCTGCAAGGAGTGTAGATAGCACTTTTATCAAAACCTCGTTTGCCCAAACAAGTTACACTCTATTTTACCTTTCTATGGATCACTAAGTTGGAAAAATACGCCACCTTTGAGTAATTGTGTGTCGTTACCATAGCTACTAATGGTGAGCGATCGCAAATTCTCAAAAAACGGCTTAGCTACTATTTTCGCGAGTTTGAGAACTGGTATTTGGCTCTCTACAGTCCGCTGAATCTTTCTCCAGTCGAGATATATATACCCTTGGTTAGGTTGAGGCATAGCAGCTGTACTCGCTTGGAAATTGGGATTGTCAATTAAAGAATCTCCCTTAAGATTGAGGACTTGATTCATCGCCTCTATTGAGTTGGTAATAATCTCGTAATTTCCTTGGCTGGTGTGCGTTCCATAAACCTTTGCTTGAATTGTAAACGCTTGTTGGTCTTTTGTACTAGCAGGTTTAGTTGTTAACTTTGTCCATCCGGCAATTTGCTGTTCCCCTAGAGTAAAGGAATTGAGCAAAAGTCCATGGGATGAAGCAATTTTATCCCAACGTGCAATTCCTGGTGATGTTGCCTCTGATTTTTCTACTACAAAAACCCAGTCAGGAGTTTTTTGCTCTTGGTGGGGTAACAAACCTATGGCATATTCTCCTGTTACCCAGTTCAACACATCCTCTTTCCAATCTATGCCCAAATGTTCTTGAATATCGGCTAAAGGTTTGGGTAATTTGGTATCTTCCTGCGAACCAGATATGACGGCGTTCGCCTGTTTCCAAAGTTGAGATAAATTATCTTGACCTAAAGTGCTTAAATCGGAACCGGAAATTGCCAAGCCCGCTGATGCTGGAATATATTGTAATGCTCCTACAGGCTTAGATAATTGCTTTGCTGGAGGCAAAGTTTCGTCTTTAGCTATAAAAGTAGTTTCTGTTAGCAATCCTTTCGGGTTTAATACCACAGACAGAATTTGGCTATCATAAGTCTTATCTTTGAGTTGTAACCCTTGCCATTCTGCTACTCTAGGCAGATTAAGAAAAGCGATCGCCACTGGCGACTTAGGTAGCTCTTTGATAGCTTGCTGGTATTGGCTGGAACTCGCCAAATTGAGATCGGTAGCTTGAACATTATTGATTGCTTCTCGCAGAACTTTGAGATTGTTGGCAAATAGAACAAAGCGATCATCTACAGCTGTACCTACAAGATGATTGTTGTCATCAATCAGTTTAACGCCTTTGTAATTCTCAACAGACAACTTAGCTCCAGCTAATTCCCGCTTAGAAAAGAACGAATCTACAAACTCGCGGCTTTTCTTTGATTGATTAGTTGTAACTACCATGAGATACCCAGGCTGTTTTCCATTCTCTGGCTGGTGATCAATATCTAGACTAGTAACCGCCAGTGTAATTTCGTTACCCAACCAGGGTTGAATATCTTTTTGATAATCAATGCCAGTGTCAGCCAGTAAGCCGGTTTTTATTTTAGAGAGATATCCGTTACCTTCTTGTTCTACCAAGCGATCTGGATTCACTAGCATAGACACCATAGCTGGTGATTGTTTAAGCACAAACATAGCAGTACTTGGTTTTCCTGTAGTTGCAACACTGCTCAATACACCAAGCTGACTCTTATTACAAGCTGTAATACCTACTAGCAACAGGACGACGATACTAACTATAAGGACACTCAAGAATGAACGTTGTTTCATATTCTTTTACATATTGGGTTACGTGCGCACACCAAACCTAATATAAACTGCCTTGGGAAAACTACTGACACAGTACTTTGATAAACCCCAAACCCTAATGCCTAATCCCCAATCCCCTGTTCCAGTAATTGAGCAATTTGCTGATTAATAGTTGTCACATTGAAACGCTGACTGGCGCTAGTACGTGCGTTATTGGCTATTACGCTCGTATTTTCTTTGTCGTTGAGACAAGTCGTAATAACCTGTGCAAGCTGTTGAGGGTTTTCTGGTGTGACTAGAAAACCATTGACGCCATGTTCTACTATTTCCATTGCACCACCAGCCTTTGATGCTACCACAGGTCGTCCACAAAGCATGGCCTCTACAATAACTCTCCCAAAAGGTTCTGGAGAAGTCGAGGTGTGTGCTACCAAATTACAAGCAGTCATTAACTGGGGAATATCGGAACGAAAGCCTAAAAACTTGACTCTGGCTTCTATCTCAAATGTTTTTACTAGATTGTGCAACCGCTCAACATAATCATGCTCACCAAAAAGTGCATCACCAACTATAATTGCTGTGACTTCTGGAGGACATTTTGCGAGTGCTTCTATTAGTATATGCTGACCTTTCCAGGGTGCAAGACGACTGAAGTGTCCGACTACAAATTGTTTGTCTACTCCTAGTTGCTGTCTAATTTGAGTAACTTCAGACTCACTAACATGATACACTCCAGGAGCAAAACCGTTGTAAACAACTTCAGTAACTTCTGAACGTCCTCCTGCTTCGACAAAAGCGATTTTGCTTGCTTGAGAATTGGCAATAACTAGTGATGCAAAACGATTGGCTAAAGTAACAGCAATTCGCCGGTTAGTTGGGCTAAAATGTTCGGGAGATAGAATATCGTGCAAATGATAAACTAGGGGACGACGGCTGAAAAAACTAGCTATAGCCCCAACAACCAACGCTTTTTGTGTATTGGCGTAGATTAAATCGTAATTAGCTGCTTTTTGTACAACTTTAGCAATCAAAGGTGCCAGTTGAGTCAGACTGCTTAGTCCTTGTTTGAAGCTGCTTTCTTTACGAACTTGGATTTGGTTAGTTGTCAGGACTTCGACTGGGATTTGGTTTTGCTCAAGTAAATTCTTAAAAGAACCGTCTGCAAATAAACCGACTAAACAGCGATCGCTATAAGATTTAGCAATATCTATCAAGCACAGTTCTGCTCCGCCTGGTTTACCGCTTTGGTCGAGAAAGAGAATTTTCATAAGTGAGAATTTAGTTTTTCAGCCATATAAGCGCCTATAAGGGCTTCCGAACATTTAGTATGCCACCAATTTAAGACTTCCTGAATTCACGCTAATAGAATTTGTCGCACATCTTGAGCTATTTTATTCCAATCAAAGTTACCGACGGCGTACTGGCGGCAGTCTTGAGGTAAAGGGATAGAGACTTTTCCGAGTAAAACCTGTTCTAATCGTTCGGCAATAGAAGAGGCTTCAATAGAAGAAGTGATTAAATCTGGAGAGAAAGGTTGTAAGATTTCCGGCATTCCACCAACCGGAGTACACAAGACGGGAGTTCCACACGCTAAAGATTCTACTAGTGCTAAACCAAACCCTTCAAAAGACTGACTAGGCATCACGGTTAAGTCGGCGGCTTGGTATGCTAAGGGTAATTCGTCATCAGGTAAAAACCCTAAGAATTTTACGTGGTTATCTAGTCGCAGTTCTGTAGCTTGTTGTTGTAGTTCAGCTTGTATTGGTCCACGCCCCCCTATTGCTAACCAAACATCTGGAACATTGTGTTTAATTTTAGCTAGGGCGGTTAATAGTTTGTCAACTCCAACTCTGTGGACTAAACGACGCGAGGTGAATAAAATTTGGCGATCGCTAGGCCAATTTAGCTTTTCTCGGCAAGATTCCTTTGATAATTTCGGTTGAAACCGCTCAATGTCAACCCCACCAGGAATAACATGAATTTTTTCCCAAGGGATTTGATATTCTTCGTGTAAGATCCGGCCAAATGCTTTACTGAGAACAATAAGGCGATCGCAACGGTGATAGGTTCTTTTTTCTATAAGCCATTGCTTGACTAAAATACTGAATCTCTTCTCAGCGACTTCCTGTTCACTCTCAAACGCCCAAGGACCATGAAAGTTAAAGGTAATCGGTACTTTCTTTGGTAAAAGATCTAAAATAGGCAAGCTGTACAAGGCAAAGTGCAAATTAATGGCATCTGGGTTGCCGACTCTTGTTTTCCGAAAGTTTTCCCGAATAGTCCACAGTCTTTGTAAAATAGGCGCATCTGGTGAACCCAGGTTAGTTAGCTTAATTCCCATGTTAGGTTCAGCTTCTGGTAGCCCAACTCCACACACTTCTATTTGGTCTTGATTTGCTGCTAATTTTTGCGTCAGTTCATACATATACCGTTCTAAACCTCCAGGAGTTTTAGGGAACCACCCTAATCCCAGACAAAGAATAGATGCTGAAATAGAATTTTTTTTGCTACTTTCCACCAATTTTTCTCCACTTACTATATAGATCTACAGATCTTTGTGTTTGTTCTCTCCTACATTCACATCAACTGTATTTTGCTGAAAGCAAAAGACTTTTAATACTACTACTCAATCAGACCAGATTCCAGACATGATAGATTTGTTTTAGTCGTCCTTTAAGTAGATCCACGATGAAACAACTTACCGCTCCGAACTGAGATTGACTCCCAACTCCTAAAAAAACCTACTTGAGTAGTAGAATATACTTGAAATTATCGGTTTACGGATTCTATCTTGAGAAATCCGTTTCTCGTAGGAGAGCAGTCTATCTCATCGGCAGTTCTTTAGTCATCAAAATTTTTAATTCAACCCATCTTCTGTACCCTTAAGTGTCACGCTACGAATTTTAGGGAACAGGATAACCGATTTTTGGCGAAAAAATTTAAAAAGTTACTGTTGGAATAAACTCATTATTCACTGTTGTCCTTAAAATTCCGTATTAAGCTTAGTTTGATACTTGAGTTTCTTTCTTGGATTTCAGCAAAATTTCTTATCCCACAAACCGATATCATGGTAATCTGTTACGAGTGAATTAGGTGAATACTACTCTTTACAAGGAAAAGAGAACACTAAGAATGTATATAAAGCAGTGATGCTGATCACCGATGTAATGATTAATACAAAATAAAAAACGTAGCTATAAATACATCATGATTTGGAACCCTGTTACCCATAACATACAAGTTGAGAAAGAGGTGCTTAGGTGAAGGTGAAAAAGAGATGAATTTCCTTCGAGTTGATGGCAAGTTTCTTCGTATAAAGCCAAATTAGACGGGATGACTTAATATTATTACAATTAAGAATCTCTGATGCAGAAAAATTAGGTAATTAAAATCTTAAAGCTTTTTATTTTTTTTGATAAAGTTTTTGTAAAACTGCTTTTTCTTATTTTTAAATTTATATATTTAATCCAGAAACACTTAATTTATACAAAAAATGGGTGTTAAGTCGATTTTAGACTTTGAATCAATGTATTTGTAGTTTCAAATACATTTATTTAATCAAAGTCATGAAACACAGAAGTATTCTTATCAATGAAAGCTTTTATTGGTAAATTAGTAAATAATAATACTTCTAAGCCGCAACGTACCGTCCTTTCAGCGTGTTTCAAAGAACCTGATATATGAGCCAAAATTTGTTTTATGGCAGATGAAGAAGAGAAAATCCACGGTTTAAGTATGAGGGTTTAAATTCTTCAGTATTTAAGTAGTCATATCATCAATAAGAGCATGTTTCACAAAGACAATTATTTTCTTCCGAGTTTGAAAGGGGAAGAATTTATACAACAGGAAATGTCCTTGTTAAGGCTGATAATTGACCGGAATACGTTCATACTTGGAGATTACCTATTGGAGTAAGTCACAAAATCATTTATCAAGCTAAGAAGCACGTGTATAAAATATTACGTGAATAAATGGTTGCTTTGTTCTTATCCAAGCTGAGCCTATATTTTAATCTTAAATTTATTTATAAAAGTTGGATTTTGACGAAATCTTCAGAATTCCACTAGTTATTGGTACAGGCTAAGATGCTATGATAGGGTCACAAATTTTACAATCAAATAAAAATAAGCAAGGTGAAAGTGGACAACTTTTTAACAAAAGAGTTTGACTACAGCAACTTTAGCTGCAAATTTCGTAATAAGCTTATATAGGTTCAACCATAATTTTGGGGAAGCCGAGATCCAATGAGCGAAGAATTCCAGTTAATTGCTGTCACTAAACCTATAGTTTGATTAAGATTAGAATAATTTTCGCTTAAAAAGAATAATCTGCTAAAAACTCAACAATAAAAAAAGCTGATAAGAGACCGACAAATAATATTATGAATACAAAACAAATTCTCCAGAAAATTCAAACATTAATTCCCCATACTTGGCTATATCAGCTGCAAGAAATCCACTCTAGTTTACTATTCCGCTGGATTTTACACCGTGGGAGTAAGTCACTCACGTTTAGTCAAAAATCAATGATGGTGTTTTCTCCTCATCAAGATGATGAAACCTTCGGCTGCGGTGGGATGATTGCTCTCAAACGTGAACAGGGTATACCAGTCGCAGTTACTTTTCTCACGGATGGACAGGGATTTGGTGGTTCAGATGCGCAAACGAAAAATGAAATCGTCGAAATTCGCAAACAAGAAGCAGTCAAAGCCTTACAAATATTAGGAGTCGAGCAATCAAGAATTCACTTTTTGGAGAAACCAGATGGAACTTTGCAAGATTTAGAACCAAGACAACGTCAACAAACCATTGAGCAACTGGCTGAATTGATAAGTTTTTACAAGCCAGAAGAAATTTATGTTCCACACCGAAAAGACTGTCATAAAGATCATGAGGCTACCTATGAATTAGTTAAGGAAGCAATACGTGACGAAAAGACGCAAAACCTCTACAAGCAGGCAGGAATTGAAGTTGAACTAGTACAGTATCCTATCTGGTTGTTTTGGAGATCACCACTGTTTATTATGCTCAAGTTGGAGGACATCGCTACTGGTTACCGATTTTCTATTGCATCGGTTCAAGACAAAAAAAATAAAGCAATAGCCTCGTATCGTTCTCAAATAGAGAGCCTACCCCATGGGTTTGTGAAGAGGTTTTTGGGATCGTATGAGATCTTCTTCAAAACAGAAGAGTTTTAACAATGATTAGCGGATTTTTAAAAGCGATTCTATGGAGAAAATATAAATGAATATACTACATGTAGTTAATCATTTACAAGAAATTGGTAACGGTATTGTTAATGTTGCAGTGGATCTCGCTTCTTTACAAGCAAAAGGTAATCATAACGTTGCTGTAGCCTCGGCGGGAGGAGAGTACGAGAGATTACTAAAAGACTATGGTATCAAACACTATAGACTAGATCAAGCAAGAACACCATTAAATATTGTAAAAGCTGCACGGAATTATCGCGAGATTGTGCATGAGTTTCAACCGGATATAGTTCATGCGCATATGATGACAGGAGTTGTGCTAGCAGCTGCTATGAGAAATAGTTCCTATGGTTTGGTTTCCACAGTACATAATGAATTTCAGCGTAGTGCTGTATTAATGGGATTGGCAGATCGGGTGATTGCAGTTAGTAAAGCAGTAGCTGATTCAATGATACGACGTGGTATACCCGAAAAGAAGTTGCGGGTAGTTCCCAATGGGACATTAGGGAGTCCGCGCAGTCAGAGAATTCAAGACTACAAAGCGTTACCTTTACAACGTCCGGCGATCACCACCGTAGCAGGGATGTATCAACGCAAAGGAATCGGCGAGTTAATAGATGCTTTTGTGAAAATTGCTAATGATTTTCCACAAGCACATCTATATTTAGTAGGTAATGGTCCAGATCGGGCAATGTTTGAGACAAAAGCTCAAAAAACAGCTTTTAGCGATCGCATTCATTTTGAAGGATTTCAGCCAAATCCTCAACGTTACATGCTATCAACAGACATCTTCGTTCTTGCCTCATACAACGAATCTTTTGGTTTGGTTCTCACGGAGGCGCGTGAAGCTGGTTGTGCAATTATTGCCAGCGATGTTGACGGTATCCCTGAAACTTTAGATAATCGCCAAGCTGGTATTCTGGTGCCGCCTAAAGATAGTCATGCTTTAGCTGATGCTTTGGCAGAACTACTGAGTGATCCTTCTAAATTGGAAAAGTGGAGATGCGAAGCGGCACAAAATCTGGAGCGGTTTAGCGTTGCGCGAGTCACGGAGGAAACGCTAAATGTTTATAATGAATTATTAAGTAATTGCGGTGCAGTTAGAGTTACGAAGAGTTTGTCAGAAGTTAGAACAACATAGTCTAGGTATTCAGTAAAATCAAGCCTTTTAGCGCTTTGAAATTTGGCGATTTTATTTTAGAAGCAGACATCTACCATACCATTAGATATTATGAGTGCTGTCAAGAACTTTAAAGTGAATTATGAAACTTTGTATCGTTACCCCTAATGTCATTAAAGGAGATGGTCAAGGTCGGGCCAACTACGAGATTGTCTGGGAAGCTGTTCGTCGGGGTCATCACGTTACTTTATTGGCGAGTAAGGTAGATCCAGAGTTAGCGAACCATAGCCTCGTTGACTGGATTTCTCTTCAAGTTAACCAATACCCAACCTACCTTCTACGAGAAATAGTATTCGCTAGTCGAAGCACCGCTTGGTTGCAAAAACACCGACGACAGTTCGATCTAGTACAGGCTTACGGAGCGATCACCTGGGCAGCAGCAGACGTAAATACAGTACAGTTTGTCCATAGTGGTTGGATAAAGTCGCCAGTACATATTTCGCGAATACGTCGAGATTATTATGCTGCTTACCAATGGTTTTATACACTTTTCAACGCAGCTCTAGAAAAAAGAGCGTTTCGTCAGGCAAAAGTGGTAATTGCGGTATCTGAGAAAATTAAGAAAGAATTGCTAGACATTGGGGTCCCAGACAAGTCTATTCACGTAATTTTGAATGGGGTTGATCTACAGGAGTTTTTTCCAGGTGAGCCTTCAAGAAGCAAATTAGGTCTCCCTGAAGGGGTTCCCCTCGCTGTTTTCGTGGGCGATATCCGCTCAAACCGCAAGAACTTGGATACAGTTCTCTATGCTTTAACTAAAGTTCAGGATTTACACTTGGCAGTTGTGGGCAGTCTTGAAGGTAGCCCGTATCCAGAGCTAGCCCAAAAGCTGCAATTGGGTGGGAGAGTGCATTTTTTAGGCTTTCGCCGTGATGTAGCACAGATTATGCAGGCGGTAGATTTATTTGTGTTTCCTTCTCGTTATGAAGCTTGTACACTTGTATTGTTGGAAGCAATGGCTACAGGTCTACCAGTGATTACTGCTTCTACAGCGGGTGGTGCTGAGATAGTGACACCAGATTGCGGAGTAGTTTTGTCTGACTCGGAGGACACCAATGCTTTAGCAGAGGCACTCAGTAAACTAATTAGCAATCACGACCAGAGGAAGAGAATGGGTGAGGCTGCTCGCCATGTAGCACAACAGCATAGTTGGGCTAGTAAGGCAGCAAGCTACGTCAACTTATTTGAATCTATAACAAATAAATAATGAAGATTACTGTTTTCATACCGACCTACCGTCGCCCACAAGATTTAGCTCGTTGTCTTTTAGCGCTCAAGCAGCAAACTCGAACAGCGGATCAAGTCATAGTGGTGGTGCGCGACAGCGACACTGAAACTTGGACGATGCTCAAAGACTTCGATACAGATCCTTTGCCTCTCGATACCGTTAGTGTCAGTGTCCCTGGGGTAGTAGCAGCCATGAATGCCGGTTTAGATGCCGCATTGGGGGATATAATCGCAACTACTGATGACGATGCCGCGCCGCATCCCTATTGGTTGGAGCGTATGGAGGCACATTTTCTCTCAGATAGCCGCGTTGGTGGTGTAGGTGGCCGCGACTGGCAGTACGTCGGGGACCAACTCAAGGAATTGGGTGAGTACGAAATTGTAGGTCGCCTACAGTGGTTTGGACGAATGATTGGCAACCATCATCTTGGTGTGGGAGGACCTCGGGAGGTAGATGTACTCAAGGGTGTGAATATGGGTTATCGACGAAGCGCAATCTCTAATATGCGCTTTGATGAGCGCCTGCTGGGTACAGGTGCTCAGGTGCACTTTGAATTGGCATTTACCTTGGCATTGAAGCGCAAAGGCTGGAAAATCATCTACGATCCCCTAGTGGCCGTGGATCATTATCCAGCCCAGCGTTTTGATGAAGACCAGCGAGACAATTTTAACGACATCGCCGTCAGTAATATGGTGCATAATGAAACCCTTGCCTTGTTGGAACACTTCCCACCTGTACAACGGGCTGTATTTTTCCTCTGGGCTATCTTCGTTGGCACTAGAGATGCCTTCGGTTTGTTACAGTTTTTACGATTCCTGCCCAAAGAAGGGGCCATTGCAGGGCGAAAGTGGCTTGCCTCTATGGGTGGGCGTTGGCAAGGTTGGCAGACTTGGCAACGATCTCTTGGGGAGCTTAAACCTTTGGCTCCCTCCAGTCAACGAGATCTAGGGCTGGGATGAGTCGCGACTGTTCGCTGACAATCTTAGAAAAAACGCATCTGCCTATTTATAGAATTACCGGCACATTCCACGCATTTTCTCTGGAGAAGAGGGCACGAGTATTAGCTCGTTCCGCACTACCGCAACGCTTGCCATCACACAAACTAGGAGTAATTGTACTTGGAGAATTGAGCAAAAAAGCTTGCCCTCTTCTCTATTTGAGGTCAGTTTTTGCAAAAAAAATTATAGAGGGAATTAACAGATGAGTCAACAAGTTTTTTGGGACAACATATATGCTCAACATAGTAATATCAATTTTAGGCAAGAAGATGATGAAGTTTTGTTAGCAGCAATGAGCCATTTTGGAGATGTCACAGGAGCAAAACTTTTAGATCTGGGTTGTGGAGATGGTGACACTTCTTTATATTTTGCCTCTAAAGGCGCAAACGTAGTGGCTGTTGATATTAGCCAAGTAGCAGTGGATAATCTTACAGCATTTTGTCGCCAGAACAATATCCCGAATCTGACTGCTATTCAAGCTTCAGCATTTGATATTGCCAAAATAGACAAATTCGATTTTGTATTTGGTAATATGATCTTGCATCATTTGGAGCCATTCGCCGAATTTTCCGATATTTTGAGAGCATCAATATTACCTGGAGGAAAAGCCTTTTTCCATGAAAATAGTGCTTTTAGTGATATTCTGATTTGGTTTCGGAATAACTTGGTGGGTAAATTCGGTATTCCTAAGTATGGTGATGATGAAGAGTTTCCTTTAATGCCCAAAGAAGTCCAAATTCTGGAGAAAAATTTCTCGGTAAAAGTAGAGCACCCCGAATTAGTTTTCTTTGGTCTGGCATCAGTGTATCTGCTCAAAGGGCATTTTCATAAACAACTACAAGGTTTAGATAATTATTTGTTTCAATTTCCTTCGTTTCGCAAGTATTCATACCGACAATTTTTACTGCTGTCTTAACTGGATAAGCTTACCGAAGCTAAGGTCTAGATTAAGGTCTAAATTGAATCCCTCCCCGACTATAGCGGTGGAGGGATTCTGGTAAAAATCTTACAATTTCGCTTGTGAAACCTTTGGCACCACAAAAGAGGAAACTGCATTAATCAAGTTTTGGGCGTAACGTTGAGTTGAGAAATCAAGAGCACGTTGTCGCGCTGCAGCTGCGAGATTATTGGCAAATTGTTGATCATCAAGATAACGCAAAATTGCATTTGCGAGGGCATCCGCATCGCCATAAGGTGTTAGCAATCCGTTAACACCTTCAGTAATGATTTCAGTTGGTCCTCCTGCATTACCAGCAATAACTGGTTTACCCAGTGCCATCGCTTCGATAATGACAATGCCAAACGGTTCTTTATCAGAGGCATGAACGAATACATCCATTGCCTGCACCCAGTCAGGGACATTGCTTTGTAAACCAGTTCTGATAACTCGCTCATCCAGACCCATACTAGCAATTTTCTCGTTTAAAAAGCCTTCATAATCGGCTTCATGACTATGCTTACCTCCGACTATAAGACAATGAGCATCGGGGTACTTCTGCAAAATCTTGGGCATTGCTTCCACAAGAACGTGCATTCCCTTCCATCGCTGTAATCGACCAACAATACCAATTAAAGGTCCGTTTAATGGTAAGCCGAGCTTCTGACGCATATCAGCAGGAGAAGGCAAAATAGAGGGATCGAAGCGATCTAGTGCCACACCTGGATAAACTAGCAGCGTTGGTCTATAAGGCCAAATTTTGGACTGTGCTTCTTTACCATCTTTTGAGAGTGTTACAACAGCACGGGCTGATATTAAAGTAGCAAGCCTTACCACCAAAGGTTTGTCAGAAGGCACTTCTAGCTGATACCACACAGAAGGTAACTTTGTCAGCATTGCTGCAAGACCTCCATATATATGGGTAATGGACATCCAGTTAACGATGACATCTACACTCTCTCGTCGAGCGATAGATGCTATTCTAAAAACAGTGAGGATCAAACGATGGATTTCCCGCAGACGACCGCTTTTAACAACTCGCGCGTCGATCCCTAGTCCTCTTACCTGTTCGACCATCGGACCATCTTCCAAAAATATCACTATCCAGTGAATACTTGGATCGCGCCCCTGCTGCAGCAAATCCCAAAGCATCATTTCACCACCGCCTCGTTTTTCAGCCAGGGGCATAACAAGAAGAATTTTCATTGAATTAACCTCTTTATATATTTCTTTTGCTTTAATTTTCAGAAGGTATATGATATTGATACACCCTATTCCTTGATCATTCCCGACCATTATGTTGATAGTATTTATGTGCTGCCATGGTTATACCAAAAAATCCCCAAAGAATAAGGCCTGATATACTCAGCATGGCGCTACCCATAATCATTTGAGGAAGACAACTTATAGCAATAGCACGCGCAGCGCTGGCAAAACTATCAAAACGAGCTTCACTATATTGGCTCACCATAACCGTTAACAAAATTAAGGCCCCTAAGTAGGGTATCGCTCCAAACCAGCCAAGAGTGAAAAACGTATCTAAAACACCACTGTCGATAACTATGACTTGGAGATCGCCCTTCTCATCAATAACCCATGTACTTCCGAGCCCTTTACCTAGCCCTTGAGAAAGGGCTAGCTCGAGGTCTCGTTGGTATATTGCGGATCTACCCTGAAAACTGTTATCTTGTTCCAGATTAGAAAAAGTTTGCAAACGATTTGAAATTGACTTGGAGATTGGCTCGTAAGTTGTCAATGGTACAACACACAATGCCATTACCAAAATTATGAGTATGAGGCGCATTTGAATGCGTGGCTTGACCGATCCGAAAATCATCACTAATCCCAATGCCCATCCTCCCCAGTTGGTACGTGCTTGGGTAAGCAGGAATGACAAGTAACCCACTGCGGAAGCAGGAAAGGTTAAAGGACCAGAGAGTGTGAATAATAACAGTAGACCAGCTTGCATCATACCTGCAAACGGACCAATTGAGTGCATTGTACTCCATACCCGCATCCCAAAAGGTACGGGATTTCCAGAACTTGTAAACTGTTTTGATTGTATAAGCCAGTAACGATCCCACTCAGGAGCAACTACAAATTGAAAAATACCATATGCTCCAGTAATTAAAACACCCCACAGGAAAGTGCGTCTTATATTCTGGCGATAGCTAGGATAATCTCGCCAGCTCATAAATAAATGAAACCCAAATATGACGGGAGTTGACCAGTCTAGAAGTGCACGGGCTGCGGTCATTGGTTGGTTTCTAATCAGTCCCACAAGTAAGGCATAGAAGACACTTGCGATCCCCATAAGAAAGGGTAACCCACCCGTACGATAAGCATTGGGAATATTTCTGATTAAGGTTCCGATGCTGACCAGTGTAACCAAATAAGGTGCTACTATCATTTGGCGAGTTGGATCCCATCCAACTCGATAGTCAACTAAGCGGGTGATTAATGGTGTGAGAAACCATATCCACCAGTTAAAGCCCAAGTAAAGGATGGGATGTCGTAGGTAGAGAAATATAGCTACAAGGAAAGCTGTTACTGGGAAGATTAGACGTAAGGTAGAACCAGAAAAATAGCTTGCTATAGATAACAAGACAAAACCTATGATGACTATCCAACCCTGTGCTGAACGCTTTTCTGGAAAGTACTTTTCATTTAAAAAACTATTGAAATGTATTTGTTTAGAATTCACAATAATATTTCCACAGTTAAAAAGCAGCTAATACTTACCCTTTTACATATCGATATCTCTCACAACCACGAACACCTAAAAGGGTGATTTAGTTTGTGCTTGAAGTACCGACAGGCAACGTGACAGATCTTGAAGGCAGTGGTAAGTCGGTATAAGAACCGTATTCCCCATTCTTGCTTAGTTCCTGGAATAAATCCACACAGTTTTGTGCCATAGTTCCCCAACTATGTTGCTTTTGCGCTATCAAAAACTTAGGCAAACTTAGGTTTACAATAAGCCGCACCTTCAAGCGCACGCCCAGGTACTTGAGCTAGGGATTCTCACCCTAGAGCGTTAAGACACCTGTTCTTAACTTGCAAGCGACCGGAGTCTTGCTTTTTACCGATCGCGCAAGCTGCTTTACCCATGCTATCTATGGGGTTCCTACACCTGTTCGTTCCTGACTTCTCGACATCTACTTTGATGGAAAGTACTCTAGCGTTACGTAGGATGAGACTAGGCGAAACGTATGCATTGCTTTGGGAAGACCTTTTATTCCTTCTACTTTTAGAGTTCGAGCTGTTGTATGTGCTGATGCGATCGGCAAGTAGAGCAAGGCTTTTAATTTATTTTTTTCTGTAGAAAAATACCGCTTAAATGTAACATAAATTCTTGAGGCTTCATGGTATGGTTTATAGAAGTCTCGATTAATTAGGGAAGGTAAGTGAAGGTTCACAGCCTCGGAGCAAAGTTTGATTCTGTAACCGGCTTTAACTGCTCTGGTTGTAAAATCAACTTCGTCACAACCGTAGACTAATTTTTCATCAAACAATACTTTTTGGAAAACAGAAGCAGGAAAAACTGCGCTATTAATAACGACAGTTTTTAAAGGTTCACCTTCTTTATAAGTAATCCGTTGAAACCCTAAAAAGTCTTGGTCATTGGGGAACATTAAATATCCATGATCCAATTGTGGACCAGTGATAATAAGATTACTAATATCCTCACCATGCTTCGTGTAGGTTTCTAAGTTAGTAAAAATTGTCTCCAGAAATTTCTCCCCTAAGACAACATCATCATCAATAAACAGAACGTGAGAACCAGTGACAGCTTTTAATGCATTATTTCTATTTGCTCCTAAACCTAGTCTTGGACCAGGCAGATATTTAATATTAGGATAGGAGGAGTTGATTAAATTTTCTGTATCAGTGTTGGTACTGTCATCTGATACAATAGTTTCAAATATGGGGTAAGTTGATTTTTCTAGAGAATCTAAGGCTTTTTTGAGATTTTCTGGTCTATTTCTTGTACAAATACAGACCGATACATTAAATTTTTCAAGCATAGGTTTTCCAATAAATTTTATATTTTTAAAATCGACTGGCTAGTGATGGTGGAGAAAATGAAAGCGCAAGTGCTGCAACTGCTCGGAAACTGAAATTTTGTTTTAAAGAACGCCAAAAATAAGAACGGGCTTGTTCCATTTGTTCAGTCCGCATAAATGCAACTCCTATAGTTGTGTTCAAGAATGCCCACCTTTGTTGAAAGTATGGTTTAAATTCTTGAAGTTTTTCGTCGTTCATGAATTGTTCATAACAAAAAGCATCAGCCTTGGCTTTGCCCATTTTTATGTGAACATCTCGACGACTACCACTGAGCATTGTTTCTGTTTGTTCGTGTTGGCGATAACGAGTTAATTTTTCTGGATAATAATAAGCTCCTAAACCAGAACGACAGCAGAGGTAAGTTAAGTAAACATCCCATGAACCTCCGACGTCGGTGGGAATGCTATCCCAATCAACAACTTCTCGACGAATTAAAGTGGACATTGCTGTTGGTACGGATTTATCAACCAAACCTAACTTATAAAAAGGTTGATAAATTCCCTCTTTAAGAGTTGCTCGCTTATAACCACGTGAACATTTTTCAGTTTCAAATTGATCGATTTCGCTATTCGCATTCATTACGTAATGATCTGAGAAAGCAACAGCGAGATTGGAATTGGCTTCTAGGATTGGGACAAGCTTTGACAGAAATTCTGGCTCCCACATATCATCGTCCAGCAGACAAGCAACGTATTTTCCTTTAGCCATTTTAAAGACTTTTAAGGTATTGCCAATCATGCCTAAGTTGCTTTCGTTGCGGGAGAAACGAATCCGCTTATCGTTGAAAGATTCAATAAGTCCTTGAATATCTTGGGGACTGCAATTGTCTGAAACAACAATTTCAATATTTTGATAGGTTTGTCCAATAGCGCTTGAGAGAGCTTCTTTTAAATATTCTGGACGGTTATAGGTGGGAGTGAGAACACTAACTAAGGGTTGTTGGGAGTTATGATCTAATGTCATAGCGCGATTATTTTGTTTTACTGACTCAGTCAATGCTAAGCTGCATGACCAGATTCGTACTGCATTTTGTGGTATTTCCAGAGCTTTCCACGTTGCTCTAATAGTTGTTGGTAATTACCCTGTTCTACGATACGTCCCTGATCTAGTACTACAACTTTATCTGCTTGGGCAATTGTGGAGAGGCGGTGAGCGATCGCAATCACTGTTCTACCTACAGCCAGTTTATCTAATGATTCTTGGATTAAGCGCTCAGTTACAGAATCGAGTGCACTGGTTGCTTCGTCTAAAATTAAAATTTCTGGATTACGCAGCAAGGCGCGCGCGATCGCAATCCTCTGTCTTTGTCCTCCAGATAAGTTAACGCCTCTATCCCCTAACTGTGTATCAAACCCTTCAGGCATTGCTTCTATAAATTCGAGCGCATTTGCTAGCTTCGCCACCTCTCGAATTTGATCTGGGGTTGCTCTTGGAGTTCCGTAAGCAATATTATTCCAAACAGAAGTATTGAAAATAAAAGTATCCTGACTAACCACAGCCATTTTAGTACGCAAGGTATTGATGTTAAACTGCCGTACATCAACCCCATCAATCAACACTTGTCCTTCTGTTACATCACGAAATCGGGGGAGCAAGTCAACGAGGGTGCTTTTACCAGAACCTGATTCTCCCACCAAGGCTGTCATCTTTCCTCGCTCAATGGTGAGGTTAATGTTATGCAATACAACCTTGTCAGGTTGGTAGGCAAAATCTACAGATAGAAATTCTATTGCTCTTTGCAAACCCCGAAACTCTATTTTGCCGTTTTCCATGTACGACTTATTGTCTGTTCTCAACAGATCCTTAATGTTTTCTGTTGAACCTTGAAGGGTGTTGAGGTAGGCGATCGTACCGTTGAAATCTTGGACAATTGGCACGAGGCGAAACAGGACAAAGAAAAATGTTAGCAAAGAAGCGACTTGAAGCGTTCCATTTTGCACAAAGATAGTAAACGCCAAAATGATCATCGAGATCAAAACTGTAGAGGATACCCCTTCAGTTATTGGTCTAATCAATGCCCAAGCCGATATAACTCTTTTGGTAGTCTTTACGACATCATCACTGTCCTTATAATAACGCTGGCGTTCAAATTCTTGGGTGCAAAATGCATGAACAGTACGAATACCGTTAATAAACTCTACAGCTGTTGAGGTAAACTGACCGTTAGCAGTCGAAGTACTGAAGCTTCTTTCTCTGACTTTTGCATTCAGGGTTTTTAATCCCACCGCTAACAGTGAAGCTAGTAGTATTGAAAGCAATGTTAGTTGCCATGAAAGCAGAAACATTGATATCAGGTAGACAATCAATGTCAACGATCTAGACACCAAAAAGGCGGCTGCCCCAAATCCCTGTTTTATTCTCTCGATTTCTGTCGTGATTGTATTGATAATTTCACCAGCACGAGTTTTAGCATAGAAACTCAGTGGTAGTGCTTGTAGTTGTTCAAAAATTTGCTTACGTAAGCGATCTGTTAAATGTATTTGTGCAAACTCAGTGTTGGTTTGCGCAAAGTAGTTGAATGCTGCACGTACCCAAGTACTTAATAAAATTAAAATAGAGACTCGGTATAGGCGACTTATTACTGATGTCTTAGTTCCTAAAATCCAAATATCAAACCATTCAACACCTGTGTGCACTGGTGGAGAATTTGGAGTTGTTAAATTTTGTAAAAATGAAAGTAAAAAACCAATACTAACGCCTTCAAAGGTTGCGGCTAAGAAGGAAAATACTAAAGCAAAAATAGTAATTTTGCGAAAATATTGAAATTCCCGTAATATTAAACGGTTATCTTGCCAGAATTTAGTAGTTTTGAGCAGATTGCCGAATGAGTTGGGATGCATTGATTGATATTTTGCAACAATTGTTGACAGAATTCTGAAATTGAATTATTTATTAGCCTTAAAAACATGATCAGGTATTAGCGCGGCAAAAGAAAGCATCAATTACCGCACACTCACACAAAGACCAAATTTTCAGTAGGTTAACAATAACTTTACTAGATTTACCATCGCCGAGATCATTTTTTGCGATCGCTCTTAGCGCCCATAATATTTTTCAGATAGGTGTTCTAATCGCAAACCTCCTTCAAAATATTTAATAAACAAAGTTAAGCGATCACAAAGTTTGGCCATCTAGATGCAATACGTTGGTTTCTGGCTCGACTTCCCATGAGCTGAGCATTCCTGGTTTTTGATTAAGCTGTCGCTGCTGTTCATGACTCAGGCGTACAGCTTCTGTCAAACTTATGCTACGGAATCCAGTCAAACTCATTTCACCAGACAGCACATTCAATAACATCGGTAGATTGTCCAATCCATACCTACGGATCCAAAGCCCTAATGATGAAGTATTTTGCTCATCATCCTGAATTAAAGATTCTTTGGCTACCGTAGTTGTACTAAACTTGATCACCCTAAATAGTTTACCGCGTTTTCCAATGTGCCACTCACGAGTAAACACGGAACCAGGAGATTGACGCTGGAGCATAAGACCCAATCCGAACATTATTGGACTTAATACTACTAGAAATACCAAGCCAAGACTCCAATTAATTGCCTTCTTCACCCATAATGACAGTGATCCACCTGATGTTGGGGGCTTATGTGCGGGGGGTATATTGAGAAATATTGGCTTTTTAGCTTGCAGGCAAGCATTTGCCCATAGCAAGATCTTTGCTTCACCTAATTTTGGATCTATGCGGACCAAATTTATACGAGAATGTTCCAAACACTTTGTCAAAGACTCCTCTGTATCGAGTGCAGCAAGATATGGCTGTTGCTCATTTCTAGGAGACTTAACCAACAGCTGACCACACCGCCACTGAAGTGTGCAGTATGGAGCGTGATTATCTTGAGCTTCCTGTGCTGAAGTATAGTAGCTAGTATTAGATTTAGATGCTGGGATTAAGGAGGTTGTCATAAGTATTTCAACTCATAAATTTTAGTAAACGCCGAGGAACCTATATCAAAGGCATACAACGCCGACGAGTTTGATTCCGCATTTATCTCTAGAATTGTCAAGAAAACTTAAAGTGCGTTCGGGGAACGGGAACAAGCAGCTTTACAACCCTTTACAGGATATAACATATTCTGTAGATCCACTTTACTGTGAGATACCGATAACTAAAACACTAGTTTTGATATCAATCAAGACAATTAAAATCTATGCTGCTATTTTTCGAAAGGGTTATATTATCTAGGATATAGTAGCCTGTCAGTAGGAATATTGATTAGGTAAATTCTTTATTTACTCTTTAAATATTCACTCTGTTTTTACGAAGATTATTAAGTTCCGATGAATTATCTCAGTAATATAACTATCCTGCTAGGATTGCCCTGATAACTGAGACTTATAATAGCATAACTACCGAGTATATTTCTCAGACAAAAAAGGTCAATTATCAAGATTATTTTAATTACTTAAAGCGATCCCTTTACACTTCTGCCCAAGCCTGAATGAAAAATTTAAAAAGTAAAAAGAACTCGTGTAAATAATTAGATGGTCTTTTTTTGCGCTATAGTGTTCGCAAAAAGCCTTCTTTGTATTATCTAGGAAATAGGGAAAGAAATATTTTATCCCCCCTTTGAAAGTAGTAAATAAAGAAGCTGTATAGTAGCGTAGGTTGGTCTACCAACGCCCTGAATCACCAACGTACTAAAAATTTACCATATACTGCGATACAAAGATTTAATCTTGAATTTTTGTAAATAAAGTAGTTAAACAACGTCGATTGAGGGTATGTAAAAATCAAAGTTTTTTCTTTTTCCATACCCAGAGAAAATTAATTATTTTTTTCCAAAAAACTCAATTTAAAGAAGTAGTTTGAGCCTGACTCTGGTGCGGATAATACCATTTCACAAAAATACTGAGACAAATACGTAGTGTAGGGGCGTAGCCTATACTCTATTTGTTGTTTTGTTTTAGAGAATTGGTATGACTTTACCCAAAAATTAATATAGCAATCCTATTTGAGTTCCAAACAAAGCTGAAAAAGTAGAGGTGTTTGGTTCTTGAGTTAGGATTGCTATATCAGTTGATTGACTAATGTAAAACCCTGTGGAAACCCACTAAGTTTATTGAATTATTTTTCCATTGCCTGCTGCAGTGCAAATCGATGTTGTCTGGTGTAAGGAACATAAGTACTATTAGAGTTTGAAACTCCATTAGCAACAACCCCGATGAGGTTTAACTTACTCAGCATAGTGGTAGTTTGGGCTAACTGAGTTCGAGTCACCTTACCAATGCTTGCCACGAGTACCACACTGCGACAATAAGATCCTGTAAGTACAGCATCGACCATACCCAGAACTGGAGGCGCATCTATAAGAACCAAATCATAGTGATTCTCAAATGCTGAGATCAACTGTTGCATACGTGGGGAACTCAACAAATTAGCGGGATCAGCAGGCTCTGGGCCAGCCGTCAAAATATCGATGTAAGATGAGCCTAATGATTGAATCCCAATCTTGTGAGGAAGCATGCTATCACTTCCTAGTAAAGTTGAAAGTCCTTGTTCGTTAGGAAGGTTCAGGTGTTTGTGCAGGCTGGGATCGCGTAAGTTAGCATCAATCAAGAGTACTTTTTTATGTAATCGCGCAGCACTCATTGCCAAACCTAAAGACAAAGATGACTTACTATCATCTGGTAACGCTGAAGTGATCATCAAAGATTTCAGCGTGCTAACAGTATTGAACAGTTCAATATTTTTATAGATTAGATCCAATGATTCCCAACGTGGTGGTGATTGGAGCACTTGAATTGTCCAAGGACCAGAAACTTCTGCCTTACCAACAGGCAACTGAACCATTGATTCTTTAGGTCTAGCAGGTGGTAGCTTGGGAGTTGTGCCTAATAGTGGTAAAGGAATTTGCTTTTCTAACTCGGCAGTGGAATGAACTGAGTCATCAGATGCTTCACGAGCAAAAGCCGCAATACCTCCCAACATTAACCCAACGACTCCACCCAGCAACAAGTTCTGCTTGAGATCAGGACCAACAAACGCTCCTAGTTGAGGTTCTTCTACAACTTGCCAATCATATCCTCCCTTGGCAATTTCCTGTCTCAACTCCTGCTCTGCTTTCAAAAGCTGCTGTAACCTTTCTCGACCAAGTTGGATCTGTGGTTGTAAGCGACCGAAATCGGCTAGCAAATTTGGGAAGCGCTTGAGTTGTGTACTCAAATCTTGTTCTTTTTTAGCAAGAACTTTGTCACGAGCACTTAAAGAAACTATATTTGTTTGTGTTTCAACAAGCTGATTGGCTAAGTTGAGATCAATCTGACTTTTTTGTCCTTGCTCTAACAAAGCTCCTTGGTTTCCTTCAGGTATTCCTCCTAAAGTCCGTTTCTGCTCTTGCTGCAATAATTCCTTCTGGCTTTTGAGTTGTTCGATAAGCTTTTGCACTTCAGGAGTGCTGTCTGTAAAAAGCAAACGTTTTTGTGCTAAGCTTAGCTCTGTCTTTTGGATTTCATTGAGTAATCCTTGATATCGTGTAGACTGACTAAGACGGGCTTCAACAAGAGCATTTTGTGGAGTACTTTGCAGCTGCTTTTGTAAAGTACTGTAACGAGCCACAGCTTCTTCGTATTGAGAACGAGTAGAACGGCGCTCCTGTTGTATATTGCTTAAAGCTCCCTCGATATTTTTAGCTTCGGATTCTGGATCAATGAGATTTTGCGAGGAGCGGAACCTTTGTAATTTTGTTTCAGCTTTAGTAACCTCATCGCCTACTTTGTTTAACTGTTCGGCGATCACTTTAAGTCCCTTTGTCAAACGCTCTTCTTGCTGCTTCTTGTTGTAATCTATATAAACTTGGCGGACAACTTCTAAAACTTCCTGCGTCTTATTTGGATCTTTATCAGAGTAGTCTACTTTAAATATTTTTGTAGGGACAGTATCCTCTTTTCCCTTGACTTGAGTTAACAGTAGAGAGCGTTTAAGACCATCTACTGTCATATCAGGATACTGGGGCTTGAGTTGAGAAACTGCTTTTTGAAGAAGTTTAGAACTCTGCATCACATTAAGCTGAGTTGCCGCGTCTATCTGAATACTAGGATCCGCAAACTCACTTTCTGGATTTTTTCCTTCTTTTTTACCTTGATAGTTAGGTTCTATCAGAAGTTGCATTGAGCTTTTATAGGTTGGCGGAGTCCTTTTAGTGATTAAACCCCCAATGGCGATACAAACTATAAATACTGTTAAAAACCAAGGAAATCTACGTATCAGAACTGTAAAGATTTGTCCATAACCAGCTTCTTCTTCAACAACTGGATTTACATGAGGACTCAAACTACTTTGTACCACGATTACTATCCTTCAGTTAATAAATAAATAAAATGAATAATTAATGTACGCCACAAGCTTGGCCAATAACTTGCTCAACTTTACTAAAGAAGGCTTCTTCTGAAAAATTTTGAATTGCATGATCGCGGATGTTGTGATAATCCCAGTTGATTTGTTTGGCTTCTAGTAGTGCAGCAAGCAATGACTCAGGTGTTTGCCTCTTAAAAAAGACTCCTGTTTTACCAGGTATCTGAGTATCTAGCACCCCTCCTGCTCCATAGGATATCACTGGTGTGCCACTAGCATTAGCCTCGACTGGAACTAACCCATAATCTTCCAAAGCTGCAACGATGATAGACTTGGCTTGGGAAAATAACAGAGTACGTTCTACATCAGTTACATGTCCTAAAAACTCGATATTGCCCAATGCTTTGGACTTTAACCGTTCTCCCTCTGGCCCATCCCCTGATATAAGTAGCCTCCACCCTAGCCAGTTAAAAGCTTCAACTATTATATCAAGACGCTTATAACTGATCATACGTGCTGAGGCAAGATAGTAATCATCTTTTTGATCAGAAAAAATAAACTTAGTCGTATCAATCGGATAATTAATAACAATTGCTTCTTTTTTATAAATTTTTTTAATCCGATGCGCGACAACGCTAGAATTAGCAATGTAAAGGTCAGGTTCCTGTGCGTAGTTCAGGTCTACCTTCCTCATGACTTGGAATACTTGTTCAATTAAGGGAGCAAAATACCGATAGTCCCCGTATTCACGCAAATAGGTTTCGGTATCCCAGAGGAAACGTGTGATATTGTGACAAAAGCAAATGTGGCGTGCCTGTGGACTTTTTCGTACTGCTTTAGCAAAGCTAGTGCTACTGCTAATAATTAAGTCATAATCTTGTAAGTCCAAAGCCCGAAAAGCGGGAAAATACAACGGAGCCATCAACCTGAAATATTTGATCGCACCTGGTATCTTTTGTAAGAAAGTTGTGTTGACTAACCGCTCGCCAAGATCAATGCTTTGCTCGGGATCGTACAGTGAAGTAAAAACATCTGCTTCAGGGTAGCGCTTACAGAGCAATTCAAATACCCGTTCTGCGCCTCCTCGCTGGGTTAGATAATCATGCACCAAAGCAATTTTCATGAATTTCCTTTAAAGAAAAAATAATTTTTAGATAAAGTAGGTTTATTAATCAGTTATTAGCAGGTTTTGCACCTAGCATTTAGCCTTGCATAATATAATTATGTTTTAAACGATAAAAGGTATCAACATTTCTTTTTTATCAAAAAGTTTATAACCAAGTATTTTTTAAAGTATCGCCAAATGAAACATTTATAGTAGTATAAAGGAAGTGATGATCAAATGTAAGCGCAAATTGCCTAAAACCTACACCGTACTACTTGGAGTTGGTGTAGGAGCCTCTTGATAACAGCAAGATGCTGCTCGCAATCAGATGTTATCTAACTGCTGCAAGAGTTTTTTCTTGGGCAAAGTAGGCGTTTTGTTCAGCGCGTAGTTTGTCGCAAAGTCTGCCCTCAGGCAATTCCACATCATCATAGGTGAGGACTTCATCCTTAGACATGTCTCGCTTCAATCGACATCCTTCGGCTAAACCCATTGGTAAGAGGTTTTGCTTTTGGACAATATCAGAATTCTCACATTGACCGTAAGTCATGTAGTAACCAATACCATCTAATGTCTCTCCCGCTTTCAAGTCGATCTTGGCAGTTGTGACAACATCAACTAAAGGACCACCCAAGGGACTTAAAACATGATCTTGGAAGAGGACGGCACGCGCTACAGACATTGGAACTTCAAAGTGACAAAGGTGATAAGGTGTATAAAAGCTGTAGAGAGGACCTTCACCTAACTTATACAAATTCAGGTAGTGGCGTTGCTTGGGATCTTCGTGAGTTGCAAATACAAATACACCGGGACCTGGTTTTGCTCCAACAACGTAGTCAACAATCCCACCCCATTTTTTAAGTTCTTCAACATCATACATGTTGGTCATCTCGTCAACATGCCCGCTGAAGTTGTATCCTAACATTCCTCGTTTGGCAACTTTCATACCAGTAGCATTAGCTACAATCGCTTGTTCAAAGGAAATTTTAGAGCCATCGGCAAAGCTAGTTACCATATGAGCCTTTTGACCCCAACGTTTCGCAAATCCTTCCTGTGTTGTGGGATTGCGGTAAGGATCTTGTAAGCCTTTAATATTACCACAAAGTAAAGGCTTTAAACCAATGCCTTTGACAAAGCGGTAAAGGTTCATTTGTACTCCTGGCTGATCTCCATCACAAGCAGTCAGGATAACGCCAGCTTTGTCGGCGTAGACTTTTAGGATAGAACCAACAGTGCCGTCGAGTTCAGCATTCATCATAATCACGTGTTTGTGATTAGCGATCGCTTCCATCACGACATGAGCACCAAACTCTACCGCACCAGTGACTTCAATTACAGCATCAATACCTTGAGCTTGGCATATCAACATGGGATCTTCCGTCACTGCATAAGCGCCGCAAGCTATCGCACTCTCCAAATCCTTTACAGTTGAAACCTCTGTAACATCCTCAATTCCAGCTTCAGAATAAGCCTGCTTTGCGGCTGCAATATGGCGATTGGATATAGCAACTAACTCCATTCCCGGAACAGAGTTAGTAATTTGATTAGCGATTCCTCGCCCCATAAAACCCGCACCAATCATTGCCACTTTAACAGGGTTACCTGCTTCAGCCCGAGCTTGTAAAGCGCGATCTACAATAATCATCAACTTAAACTCTCCAATAGTTTGTGTCTGGTTACTTACTGGCTATTTAGCTTATTAGTGCAAACCGGTCTGTTTTTGTAGACAGAAGGATAAACAAGCCCTAAGCTATTTGTTATAATTTCTTTTAGATTTGGACTGGTAGCATTAACCCATCCAAAACTTTGAATATTGCTTGTTTTGTAAATTTCTTTGTAGAAAGCTTGCTCAAACGACTTGTCATGACTTAGTGAGGCACAAGCTTTCTTCTAATATTCTGTGCTCAATTATACGTACCAGTTGGTTGTGTTCCACCAACCGTCATCATTCTCATTAAAGGCCAATTCAGGTCTTTTTCGGATATTTCAGTGACTTCTATTGGCCATTTGATATTGAAAAATGGGTCGTCATAGCGTAAACCCTTTTCATAACCTGGTGTATAAAATTCACCTACCTGATAGACAATCTCAGTTTCGTCAGTGAGTGCTTGATATCCGTGAGCAAACATTTCTGGAACATACAAGGCGCGACGGTTTTCTGCGCTTAATTCTACGCCAATATGAGAGAGAAATGTCGGCGACTCAGGACGCATATCAATAATCACGTCGAAAATAGCGCCTCTGGTACAGCGAATTAACTTTGTTTCTGCCGCCGGAGGAGTTTGATAATGCATTCCTCGCAGCGTTCCTTTTTTGTAATTA
>NZ_JAAKGC010000239.1 GCF_017591665.1 Aetokthonos hydrillicola CCALA 1050
ATTTATAAGTCACTTTTTGAGCAACTTCTTTGATTTCCTCTGTGGCATCAATGTTACCGAAGTGAGTGCGCAGCAGTTCATCCCCATACTCTTCCAGTAAATCGAAAACCTCTTTGCACCCAACGACGGCAATTTTCACTAGTTCTGCCATTCCGTTACGTACTTGTTCTGTAGGTAAGGTTCCTAAGAAGGAGAAGTCGAGGAAGACTTTTGAGGAAGCATGATAAGCACCTAGACGATTTTTCAGCTTCTTATGGTTAACAGCTACCTTAATAGCAACGCTCGCATCAATCAATCCAATTAGAGTGGTAGGAATGCGGATGTAGTTACTGCTACGACGATAAGCGGAACAGGCAAAACCTACGACATCTGTAATCAATCCACCGCCAATTACTAAGACAGGTTCTTTGCGAACTAATTTAAAGTCCGCAAAGGCATCTATGATTTTCTCGAAAGTTTGGATTGTTTTGTTCGGTTCGGTGATTGTCAGAGGAAATACTGTCAAATCAATGCCATAGTGCCGAAAATATTCTTTCATTTGGCTGCTGTATGACATGTAGACATTCGCATCTACAACAGCCAAGCAGCGTTTGAATTTTTGGTAACAGTCAGCCAATTCTCTATTTTTGATGTCGAAGACTCCGTTAACATAGACAAGGCTGTACTCAATCTTTTCGTAAGCTTCTACATGGAATGCAGTCTCTGTAACTTGCAGCTTTGACTGAACAATAGTCATAATTACTATCTACCTTTCCTCGAAGTTGACATTTTGACAAATTAAACCGAGAAGATTTTCTAGAAAAAACGGCTTGACCTAGTTTGGGTAAACGCAAAACGTCTACCTTGAGAAAAGCGATCGCCGCTCTCATTAATCAAGGTTGTAACAGGCTTGTTGGTTAGAACTTGTATTTTGCATCCGTGCAATTGTATGGGAACTGTTAAAGATTGTAACAAAAATGTTAACAACTGCAACGAAATCGTAAATCACATAGTGTTTGATGCTAACCTAAGTCTATTAGAGTTAAACTTTAAAGCCATTAAATGGGGTACTAATTGATTGAGAAACTCTGAATCCCGTTTACTAGGTTTAAATCAGTTTCAGTGATACAGCCGAAAATCCATAGATTGTTGATTGTTTTCTTCCATCTATTATTTCCATTTTATCCAGTCTGGTCGGTAAGCTTTTGCGAAATTTCAGATTCTGCTTAGTACAATGAATCCATATGTGCGTGAAAAGCATAGCTTCATCACGCTACGGCCAAAAAAATGGCTTGTAAATAGCTTTGTACCTCCGGATGGTAAGCCGAATGGCTAGATGGGAAGCCTGCCGCCTAACGGTAGACATTAGATTTGATTGTGAAATGACATTTTCAACCTCATTATTGGGCTTTCGACAATCCTCCCGAGGGATTTCAAAATTATATTTTTTGAATGTGAGGATTTCTAGACTTCATTTCTTACTATTACAGATTTTAACTTTTATAGCAATACTTTTCATTCAAAAAATAATAGACAAGTCGGAAGATTGAGTTCGGGTATTTTTGGATACCAATATGATCAAAACTAAATCGCAAATTTAGTGCAAAACTAAAATGCAAATTTAGTGCGATCGTAAACTCTTGGTTTACTTGGTATACTCCATAAATAAAGCGCATTTTATAGAAGGGATAAATACCTTCAATCTAGTTGCACTCTACCTCTCTTGATAAAGATTTTACACTCAATAGAATCATTTATCAAGTGGTTTTACTTAAACAGTAAGTATACTTTTTCATACATTACTGTCGTTCTACTTGAAATCGGACAGGCAAGAATAGTCGTAACATTAGACCACCCATTTAAATTTAAATGAGTGGCTTCAAGCCTACCTCTTTTTCTAATTGCAAATTGATGAGGCATAACTATGTAATTTAGCATGAACAAGAACACATGTTCTATAACAAGAAGAATAATGTTGAAAATATTTATGAGCATCAGCTTTAAGTTGGATTTCTCTTTTAGAAGAAACTTGCTATTGGTAGATTTGCTACAAAAGTTTTTTGTGGTAGCATAGTTTTTCTGTATGCCTAAAAATACTTGAGCATAACACTGGAAGATGACTTCGCGGTCTAATGCTTCTTTGATGTGCGATACCACTGTCAGGGAGGAATGGGCGCTCCGGGATTGGGTATTGGGGAACATCCCAGCCCCTAGTACCCAGTTAAGAGTCCTAGGAATAGGGCTGTGTAAAATCCCCGTCGTCAATATGACAGAGTGTGTTTCTAGATTGCGTCGATAGCTTGCTATATAGCCATCTAACTCTAACCGAGCATTTTCTGTTAATACCATTTCAGTACTACCTTGTCTTTTCATTCCTAAAATTGAGCCACATGCGGGACAAGTGATTCCTGAAGATTCAACATGAATGGTTTCTAGATAGTGTTTTACTGTGTTGTTAAGAGTCGATGATTTCTGTTGCATAGTCAATACAGCTTGTTTATTGTCCTTCCAAAAATCTATCTGGATGAAAACTGGTGATTATGCACAACCTTGGAAAAACAACAGGAAAATCAAGTAAATAAGTCGGCGAGAAAAGTTCAATATATATAAAGTGGCTTTAGGGTGCTTGATAGAAATCACTAATACCATTTCACGAAAAAAATGAAACAGATGGGTAGGTTGGGTTGTAGCTTGCTTAAGCGTAGGGGTACGAAGTGAAACCCAACAAAGACAAGGCTTTGATGTGTTGGGTTTCGTTCCTCAACCCAACCTACATTTGTATCAATCATTTTTTGAATTGGTATAACGCGCCTTGAAGGTTTTGCCCGAAAATTAGCCCTGAACTAAAGTTCGGGCTAATAGCGCTCATTGAGCTAAAAGCTCACTGGGTAATTTTTTAACCCATTGTAATGGGTTTCAGCTTTGAGCCGGGAAATTTATTTCCCGGCTCAAAACCTACGCAGTATTGGTGCCTATTGTTATGCATAAAGTCTCAATCCCATGACGATAAATAGATATGGCAGGGAGAAGCATTCAGCATCAGAAGTATTCATTTTCAATGTATATAATGCATAATTCCGATTTATGAATAGAATTACGAGGAATTGCTAAACAGGCTGGTTCAACACAAACTAATGAACCAAAAGTTAAATTTCAAAGAAAAAACTGAAGAGTATTATTTGCTTTGAGTGCAAGCCTTGAGTAAACGAAGGGTAAATTATAGATCATGGAGCCAGATGCTGTTAATTATCTGCAGACAGCATAAGCGAGCAAAGAATATTGCCAACCTAAATACTGGTGTTGCTGTTGGTACTAGTCATTGCTCACTTTATTCTCCAAATAGTTCATCTAAATCGCGATAACCACTAACTACCCTTTGAATTTCTATCCCTCCTTCAATGGGGCAATAGAATATTAGATAATCATCAACAGGAAAACTACGCAACGAAGGATAAAGTTCATCTCGCTTGCATCCCATGCTGGGGAAATCTGCCAATTTCTTACATTTATCGTTGATTTTCTTTAGTAATTTATCTGCGGCATTAAAGTTTTTATTAGAAGCAACGTAGTCAATAATACTTTCAATATCTCGACTGGCAGGGATGGTAAATCTACA
>NZ_JAAKGC010000240.1 GCF_017591665.1 Aetokthonos hydrillicola CCALA 1050
ATTACGCAGGGAATAAACGTAATCTACAGGTGCCAGAGTTATAAATTTGTTGAAATCAAAGATAGGTAATTGTCTACAAAGTAATTGTGTCGGCAAGACAATTCTGATATAAACCTGAATTTCTGATAAGGAACTTGCGCTCAAAGTCTTATAAAACGGTACTTTTTGATTTTCTTAGAGAGTAAGTTCCTTCCATCTATGTCGGGGGTTGTGATAGCGAAGCGCTTCCGCAATAAGGATCATCGCCCATTATTCGCTCACATGTGAGAAATCCACGCCGCTTCGACCGTAAGTACCACTTTGGTCTGACAGATCAACAGGAACGCTTAGCTTAGATAAAGCTATGGAACGAGACACTCAAAGCTGATATGCATCTGGGGGAAAAGCAGTGACAGAGATTAGCGAAATAACTGATGGCTTCTCATTCGCATATTTCAAAGAACTGTTCCTCTCCTCTTCGATCCGCTGGATGGATACAATGGAATTGGGAGAGTTAGAGAAAATGATGATCTCTCAAGTTACCCAACTGCGTGCGCAAACGAGCAGCCTCACTACAGATTAAGCAGGTACTAAAGTGATCTGAAAAATTTCAGAGTGTTAATTAACTCTGTTGGTAACATGTTTGTAGTAGACTGACATCTTCAGAATCGGAATACTTGAAGCAACGCAACACGCACAAACGGCTGTATTGTTAGCAGCGTAGAGTTTAAAAGCCACAGTACATAGGGCTTAGAATACTAATGCCTTATGCCAAATTGAATGTACCCCATCCATCATCATAGACTTGAGTGGAGTGCATTCAATCGGCATAAGCCTAAAGTAAAAGCTTAGCGACAAAAAAAATCTCCATCGTTATATAAAAAAGTGAGAGGTGGGAATTATAAGGTTGTAGATTTAAAACTTTGTTCGTATGGGCTTATTTAGCAACCATTCTAACCTCCGCACAAAAGACAGTACTTCTCTAGGACCAGCCGAAGCATTTGCGGCTATCACTTTAGCTGCTATTGCAGCTGATGGCTACTTGACAGATGACGAAATTCAGATAATGGTAGCATCCTTGTCCCGAATGCATTTGTTCCGAAGCTACCCCAGCGAGGTGCTGAGAAAAATGTTTGATAAACTATCTGGTATGATTAAACGCCTAGAGTTTGATGCTTTTGTAAAAACTGCAATTTCTTCACTTCCTCATGAGCTACATGATACTGCTTTTGCGGTAGCTACAGATCTGATCTTGGCAGATGGTGAAGTAACCGAAGAAGAAGAAAACCTCTTAAACTATCTGTGGAATAATTTAGGAATTTCAGATGAAACCGCGCATAGTATTGTGAATGCGATGATTATCAAAAATAAAGGATAAATAAAATATCACAGGTTGTGATTAAGACTTGTGTATTTTATTTTTTACTCATTCATTGGGAGTATTTTTACATATTGCCTACAATTGTGGACTATATGAATAAGGATAAGGCGCAGTTATTCTGTATATAGTCGTCTACAGAGTTACAAAATAAGTAAAAATAGCCTAGTACAGCGCGGCGTAAATAAAGCAACCATTTCAAACAGCCAAAAGGCTTAATTTATAACACTTTTAACTTTTGACTTTCGCTAAGCGGTACTAGTCATTTATTAGCGCCTTTCTCAATCTAAAAATTAGTCAACCTTGTTGAGCTTCGCCATCATTTCCGCTGCTGGGCGAAGCTTTTTTATTTGATCTAGATGAGTGTAGTCTTTTGCTGCTGTTCGTTCATCATGTTTCATCCAATACGCAGAAGATTCTAGCTGTAGAGGAGTGGCTCCAATGTCTTTCAAATGAGTATGGAAAATATGCCGTAAAGCATGAGGATTAATTGCTACCTTGATGAACTTTGAGGACAAGTACATAAAGATTTGGTAAACTCGATTTTGAGTGATTAAATATTTTGACTACATTAATTTATTATTTTTCCTTGATTTAATTAATAATCATTCATTTACGACGAATATTTTCCATATAATACACGGTCAACCTCACGCAGCTTTACCCATGTAATACACGGATTATATTTTAGTAGCTCTACAATTCTTTTGTTTCCTTATCAAGTTTCGCTGAAACAGTATTTTCATTAACTTAAATTACTTTCCAGCTTTTACACCCACGTATACATATTTTTGTCAAGACTGTTTTTGACATATTTTAATGCGTTTACCCTGCGTTCCCAACTACTTCAATTTCGGTCAATCCAGAAGCAACAGTGAGCAATATTATTCATAGTTTTTCTTCCCCCAGTCAGCAACAGTCCCCATAAATACCCTTGAAAGTAAATGAAATTCGGTTTCGAAAAATGGGTTTGAAACATCAAAAAATAGCTGATTAACTCTAGAGAAATAAACTGTTGCATATTCAGAATTTGGACTTTGGAAATCACAGTCTACTCTACCATTACAGCCCGACAAAGAATAATCTGCTGAGTAAATAAATCAAGCTTGTTAGATCTAAATCAAGTGGTTCTTTGAATTAGAATAACTGGTTCCGGATGTTCTTCAATTGCTTATGTAAAGAAATCCACTTTTTAATATTTAAGTATTATTACTCACTGATAAAAGGTAAAAACTGCAAAAGTATAGTCATAATATGAAGTATTTGATGGAGAAAAAGACAATGCAAAGTCGAAAATTACGCTCTAATGTGGGTAAAGATGGAATCTTGCATCTAGATATCCCGATTGGTGTGACAGACAAAGAAATAGAAGTTATGGTGATTTATCAGCCGGTAGAACCACCAACACAGGCAAAAACACCTGAAGAGCTGGGATGGCCTGCTGGTTTTTTTGAGCAGACTGCCGGTTCGTTACAGGACGATCCAATAGTGAGATATCCCCAAGGCGAATATGAACAACGGGAGCCACTGGAGTGATTTATCTGTTAGACACTAATGCTTGCATTGTTTATCTAAATCGCCCTATGTCTGGTGTAAGGCAAAGATTACAATTGGTATCACCACAGGATGTGGCGGTGTGTTCAGTTGTAAAAGCTGAACTATTTTATGGCGCGATGAGAAGTAACAATCCTGTACGTACGCTTACTAAACAAGAAGCTTTTTTAAAAAATTTTGTCTCCTTGCCTTTTGATGATTTGGCTGCAACAATCTTCAGTAGAATTCGTGCGGAACTCAGTAGCTTGGGGACTCCCATTGGTCCGTATGATTTACAAATTGCTGCTATTGCCCTAGTGCATCAATTAACGTTGGTAACACATAATACACGAGAGTTTGCCAGAGTGAAAGGGTTACAGATTGAGGATTGGGAAGAAGAAGGTTAAATATCAACTGCTGAGACTATTGAAGTGCGATTGCCCTTCATAGCAGTGGCTAGAGCCAATCGCACAGTGACCAAAGCGCGATCTGCCGTAGGCTAGAGCGCTTTCGCCCAACTTGCTGACAAACCTTTCTCCCCGTTCCCTAATTCTGGCGCTTGACAAGGAGAAGCAGTAGGCTGAGATGAAGGAGTAGCATGGTTCGCATTCACCACAAAATAGATTTGACCGACCAATGTTAGCTGCTGGATTGACAGCGGAACAGATCGCACAAGCTTTAGG
>NZ_JAAKGC010000241.1 GCF_017591665.1 Aetokthonos hydrillicola CCALA 1050
CTGAAATTCGGAATGGACAATTTGATTGTGTGGTTCTAGATTTAGGACTACCGGATATGAGCGGTTTTGAACTGATTTCACAACTTAAGCAAGAGGCTAATGGTGAAACTTTACCTATCATTATATATACAGCACGGGAACTCACTCGTGCGGAAGATACGGAACTACGGCGAATTGCACAAACAGTCATTATTAAGGATGTGCGATCGCCAGAACGGTTGTTAGATGAAACTGCATTGTTTTTGCATCGTGTTCAAGCAGCATTACCTGCTCCCAAAAGACAAATGCTAGAACAACTGCATTCTTCTCTTGAGATTCTGGTGAACAAGAAAATCCTTATTGTAGATGATGATGTGCGTAATATTTTTGCTCTTACCAGTATGCTAGAGCGTTATCAGGTGGAGGTTTCGTATGCTGAAAATGGATGTGATGGAATTGATGTTTTGCACTCCAAGCCAGATATTGATCTGGTTTTGATGGATATAATGATGCCAGAAATGGATGGTTATGAAACCACTCGGCTGATTCGTCAAGAAAACCAGTTTAAATCTTTACCCATTATTGCACTTACAGCCAAGGCAATGCAAGGCGATCGCGAAAAGTGTATTCAGGCTGGTGCTTCTGACTATATCACCAAACCTGTAGACACAGAGCAGTTACTTTCTCTTTTGCGTGTTTGGCTTTATAAATAGAAAGGAGTCAGGAGTCAGAATACAGGAGTCAGAATGCACAAACCATAAAGGGATGGTGCTTTAGGAAAAGTTTAAACCACTCCGCACGTCCACTCATAGACGAGGTTTTAACCAGTATTTATCATTCTGACT
The DNA here is from genome assembly GCF_017591665.1 of Aetokthonos hydrillicola CCALA 1050. Taxonomy (GTDB): domain Bacteria; phylum Cyanobacteriota; class Cyanobacteriia; order Cyanobacteriales; family Nostocaceae; genus Aetokthonos; species Aetokthonos hydrillicola. The sequence goes on from NZ_JAAKGC010000241.1 coordinate 825, forward strand.
TCTGACTCCTGACTCCTGAATTCTTCTTCATAAATTTCTACTCTGAGCAGATCCGAAGATCTTCTGTTAGGAAGAAAATTCTACTTGAAAGTGTGGTTATCCTCATTCGCTTTCAATTTCTGCTTTCCGTGTTTGGCTTGCTTTCCATCCTGAGATATAAGGTCGTATTGTAACTTCTAGAAATAGATGGATGCAACTATTAACTTTAAGACGCTATAAAAGGATAGTGTCAGACTTACTAACTACTATAAGAATCAAGATGTTCGGAATTTTTAGTCATTTACTGCTGACTATAGCAATCCTAAATTTTTCATAAAAAAAATCTACAACAAGAGTGCCCATTCCCTATTACCTCCGTTCATAACAATACACACCTTTATTATGCATAAGGAGCAGCTTGAAGATATTGAAATTGAATTACTATTAGAAGGCATCTTTCGTTACTACGGATTTGATTTTAGAAATTATGCCTTAGCTTCAATCAAACGCCGGATTTGGAGCGCAGTTTATGCAGAAGGTTTGACCACCATCTCTGGACTACAGGAAAAAGTTCTTCACAACCCTGAATGTATGGAAAGATTGCTGTATAGGCTCTCGGTGAACGTAACCTCGATGTTCCGAGATCCTAGCTTCTTTCTTACCTTTAGAAACAAAGTCGTCCCTGTACTCAAAACTTATCCTTTCATTCGCATTTGGCACGCTGGATGCTCTACTGGTGAAGAAGTTTATTCTATGGCAATATTGTTATACGAAGAAGGGCTTTACCACCGTTCTCGTTTATACGCTACTGATATTAATGAAGTATCTTTACGGAAAGCAAGATCTGGAATTTTTCCGTTAGAATTAATGAAAGAATATACTCAAAATTATTTGTTATCAGGAGGCAAAAGATCATTTTCAGAATATTACACCGCTGCATATGAAAATGCTATATTTTCTTCATTTTTAAAAGAAAATATAATTTTTTCACAACATAATTTAGTAACAGACAACTCTTTCAACGAGTTTAATATTATTGTTTGCCGTAACGTCTTAATTTATTTTGATAAAGTTTTACAAAAACGAGTCCATAATCTCTTCTATGACAGTCTCATTATGTTTGGGATTTTGGGCTTAGGACGCCAAGAATCAATTAAGTTTACACCCCAAGAAGAAAAATATGAAGAATTAGAAAGAGGCGAGAAACTTTATCGCAGGATTCACTAAAAACAGTTATCAGTTATCAGTTATCAGTTAACACCGCACCATGGATCTTGAACACTGATAACTGTTGACTGTTCACTGATTCAACCTCCATCCCCGAATAAGTTATGAGTTTTCAACTAATTGTTGTTGGTACATCTTTCGGAGGATTACATGCCCTCCAAATACTACTGAAGGACTTACCAAAAAGCTTTCCAGTACCTATAGCTGTCGTTATCCACCGCCACAAAGCTTCCGATGGAGCAATATTGACAAACTTATTGCAGGATTACAGCCAATTGCTTATCAAAGAAACGCAGGATAAAGAAGATATTATACCTGGGTGTGTATATTTGGCTCCAGCAAACTATCATTTATTAGTAGAAGGGTCAAGAACAGCACCTAAGCATTACTTTGCTTTATCTACAGATGATCCTGTCACTTACGCCAGACCTTCAATAGACGTGCTTTTTGAAACAGCAGCGAATGTTTACGCCGAGAATGTGATTGGTGTACTGTTGACAGGAGCAAATCATGATGGTAGTCACGGACTAGCAAAAATCAAAGCCTATGGTGGAAAAACTGTAGTAGAAGAACCATCAACAGCAGTTTGTGGGATCATGCCTCAAGCAGCCATTATTGCTGGGGTTGCAGACAGAATTCTGCCGCTAGAAGATATTCCAGATTTTTTAGTGAAAATTTGTAACTTTTAATAATGAATTAACCGCTTACTATCACTAGCATTGAAAAAGCTATGAACTAAAAATGAAAATTATGACTTAAGATAGTAGAAATACGTTAGCTATAAGCGTCAAAGTCAAAAGGAAGACGTGAAAACGCCTTACTATCGTCCAGGAAGCATACACAGAAAATGTCGTTTGAACCGAAAGTTAACGTTCTGTTGGTTGATGATCATCCAGAAAATTTGCTGGTTCTAGAGGCGATTTTGGATAGTCTTGGGCAAAATTTGGTGCAAGCTACGTCAGGCGCTCAAGCATTAAGACATCTACTTAACCAAGATTTTGCAGTGATTCTACTGGATGTGCAAATGCCAGAAATGGACGGGTTCGAGACTGCAAATCTCATTCGACAACGAGAGCGATCGCGCTACACACCAATAATTTTCCTCACAGCCTTCAACACCAGCGACAACATGGTCTTTAAAGGATATTCTCTGGGCGCTGTAGATTACCTCTTCAAGCCAATTGAACCAGAAATCTTAAAATCGAAGGTAGCAGCATTTGTTGAGCTATTTCAGAAAACGGCCGAAGTAAAACGACAAGCAGCACAGTTAATAGCGATGAACAACGAGCTGAAAAAACGTGAAGAGATGTTTCGCTCTTTAAGTGCTTGCTCCCCCGTTGGTATTTTTCTTACAGATATTGAAGGTAAATGTACTTATACAAATCCTCGTTACCAGTTTATCTATGGCATAAATCAAGAGGAGAGTTTAAACGAGGGTTGGGTAAAAGCAATTCATCCTGAAGATAGAGGATGGGTAACTACCAGTTGGTATACTGCATGTCAAGAAGGTC
>NZ_JAAKGC010000242.1:0-1704 GCF_017591665.1 Aetokthonos hydrillicola CCALA 1050
GCACAAATGCGATGAAGGTTTATGAAGCGATCGCCTCCGTCTATACTGATGAAGGTGTTATCGTGTTAATGGATCTTGGTAGCGCCTTAATGAGTGCTGAAATAGCGCTAGAGTTTCTTACCGAGGAACAGCAAGATAAAGTGCATTTATGTGAAGCACCTCTGGTAGAGGGCGTACTTGCCGCAGCAGTTGCAGCCGCAGCAGGGAACAATATTGAACAGGTTATGGCTGAAGCTCGAGGAGCATTGCTAGCAAAAGCTTCTCAATTAGGGATAGATAGTCACACTATACAACAAGCTACGCCCACGGTTAGCGAGGGTCAAACAACACAAGAAATCCGTCTTATTGTTCGTAACGCTTTAGGATTACACGCTCGTCCAGCATCTCAGTTTGTCTCAACAGCAGCCCGGTTTCAGTCTCTTATTAAAGTGCAGAATGTGACAAGAGGTACTGAATTTGTTCGCGCTGATAGTATTAATCAGGTAGCAACTTTGGCTATACGTCAAGGACACGAAATTGCGATCACTGCGACTGGATCTGATGCTGATAGAGCGCTGAGTACTTTACAAGCTTTAGTTGAAAGCCACTTTGGTGAAGATAGCTCTTCTGTGCAGTGGAGCGAAACAGTTGAAACAGCGGCATCCGCTCCCTCATCTGGGCACGTTTTGCGAGGGATTCCAGCTTCTCCAGGAGTGGCGATCGCACCAATTGTTCACTATCATGCTCCAACTGTCGCTGTTCAGGAATATCACGTAGAAAATCCAGAGGAAGAGTTACAAAGGTTGCAAAATGCTTTAGAGGCTGCTCAACAAGAAATTCAGACTTTGCTCTCACAAGCATCTACTCAAATTGGTGATGCAGAAGCAGCCATCTTTGATGCTCACATGCTCTTTTTAGAAGATCCGGTGCTGATTGAGGCAGTATACAACCGTATACTTGAACAGCACCTGAATGCTGAAGCTGCATGGCAAGGCGCTATGGATGAACTTGCTCATAGGTACTCTACAGTAGATGATTCGTACTTACAACAAAGGGTTGTTGATGTTGTTGATGTAGGGCAAAGAGTGTTACGGCTACTATCTCAACCCCAAATAACTATAAACGAGAATATACACCAATCTCATCATCTTAACTTTGCCCAACCAAGCATTTTGGTTGCCTCGGACTTAACGCCGTCCGACACAGCTAAGCTAAATCCAGCAGAAGTGTTGGGTATTTGCATGACATCTGGTAGTCCTAACTCTCACAGCGCAATTCTTGCCCGCTCTTTAGGTATACCACAAGTTGTTGGGTTACCACCTGAATTGCTGCAACTTACTGACCATACTTTGGTCGCGTTTGATGGTGAAACGGGTGAGGTTTGGATAGAACCAGAATCACATACACTAGCTGCTATAGAAGCCAAGCGAAGTGCATGGGAAAGTGCTAAACAGCAGGCATTATTATTTGCACACCAGCCTGCTATCACCCGCGATCGCCGACAAATAAAAGTATATGCAAACTTAGGTGGTATAGGTGAGACAAGAATCGCTCTGAGCCAGGGTGCAGAAGGTGTGGGATTACTCCGTACAGAGTTTCTTTATTTAGAACGATCCACGGCTCCTTCTGAAGAAGAACAATTGGCAGTTTATCAAGCAATTGCCCAAGTTCTAGAGAACCGCCCATTGATTATTCGGACTCTAGATATTGGAGGCGATAAACCCC
>NZ_JAAKGC010000242.1:1714-3469 GCF_017591665.1 Aetokthonos hydrillicola CCALA 1050
CCATTTTTAGGATGGCGAGGAATTCGTTTCTGTTTGAATCGTCGGGATGTTTTCAAAACCCAGTTAAGAGCTATTTTAAGAGCTAGCTTTGGACATCAGATTAAAATCATGTTCCCGATGATTGCAACCGTAGAAGAGATACAAGCAGCTAAGGCAATTTTGGCTGAAGTGCAAGCTGAACTACGCCAAGCTAGTATACTCTTTGATGAAGCAATGGAAGTGGGTATTATGGTGGAAGTACCATCAGCAGTTTTGATTGCTGAGCATTTAGCAACTGAAGTAGACTTTTTTAGTATTGGGACTAATGACCTTAGTCAATATGTTATGGCTTGCGATCGCACTAACCCACAAGTCGCAAGTTTGGCTGATGGATTACATCCAGCGGTATTGCGTATGATACAGCAAACTGTCCAAGCCGGACATCAGGCTGGAATCAGCGTGGGGTTATGTGGTGAACTAGCAGCAGATTCTCTAGCAGTACCAATTTTACTGGGATTAGGACTAGATTCGGTAAGTCTTAACCCTCAAGCTATTCCTAGATTTAAACAAGTGATTGTTCAATTAACAGCCCAGGAAGCACAGGCGATCGCCAACTCCGCATTGCAACAAGATTCTGCTGCTAAAGTAAGAGCAATTGTTTCAAGTGCACTGAGCAGTACAATAGATACCTATTGACACTCTCCGCTCTAAAGAGACGGAGATTCTTAAGACCATGAGCGTCTTAATATCCTGTTTTCACAGGTTCCCAGGCTCAATACGTTTGCCACTTAGGGCGTACTGATATCTCCTTGCAGTGTTTTGGGCGTAGACTTCCTCCCAGTCCGGGAGTAGGTTTTATTTAAATGTCTTGTACTGACATGCCCAGATCATACCACGGCAGCCTAAAGACTGCAATGAGCATTCATCCCTTGCCTAAAGTACGGAAAACGCACCTGTGGTGCTGTTCCTCAAGGGTTTTCTGCATTTTTCTTATAAACAATAGTCAAATCTATATAGAGGCTTAGCTGAACAGTTTGATGCCAAACCTGCTGAAATTAAATCACTGTTTCGCAGGCAGTTGGAACCATGTGGTCCCAGTTGTAGTTAATCTGGTCCCAAGAGCCTTAATGTCTAAAAATTATCTTGATTGTGGTCCGGAAGGATTAGTATTGCGGTCCCCTACATCTACTGAACCTTGAATGCGTGTGGGGTCAATTTCATTACCAATCGCAAGAATCTTATTCGTCTTAGTGGCATTGTTGAGATCATAGCCAGTGTTGTTGGAAATCTTATTGCCACCGGGATTTGCATTGGTTCCAAGGTCGGGCAGAGCATCGACAGTTACCACTACACCATCTTCGGTGTTGTTCTCAATGACATTTCTACGTAGCACAGGCTTGGCTGACTCGGAAATATAAAGACCATCTTTGTTTTGGCGGATTTTGTTTTCTACTATTAACGGTGTTGAGGTTCCACCGATGGCTAGTCCAAAACCTGTGTTCTCAAATAGGTTGTTGCGAATTTCTCCTTGAGCGGATTTAGCGACCGAAACTCCGTTCCCCTGATTTTGAATAAACAGATTATTTTCAATTTTTGGATTAGCTGTACCCGTGAGGAAAATGCCCTCGCGAACACTATTAGTGAAAGTGCTGTTTGTGATTGTAGGATTAGAGGATTCAACCCATATAGTTACCTTTTACATAGCCAAACATAGACAGGCTACTTTACAGGTGTTTAAGCAACACTGACGGAAGCATGTTCACGCTTGAAAGTCGG
>NZ_JAAKGC010000048.1 GCF_017591665.1 Aetokthonos hydrillicola CCALA 1050
TGTTCTTGGCATTTATGCAGCGATATACCACTGGTTCCCCAAAATGACAGGGCGGATGTTAAACGAATTTTGGGGTAAGGTTCACTTTGCTTTGACAATTGTTGGTCTGAATTTGACCTTTATGCCTATGCACAAGTTAGGCATGATGGGTATGAATCGTCGTATTGCCCAATATGATCCAAAATTTACGTTGTTGAACGAAATCTGTACCTACGGTTCATACATACTGGCAGTTTCAACACTACCCTTCATTGTTAATGCGATTTGGAGTTGGTTGTACGGTCAAAAAGCAAGTAATAATCCTTGGCAAGGACTGACGTTAGAGTGGATGACTACCTCACCTCCTGCGATTGAGAACTTTGACAAACTTCCAGTGCTAGCTACTGGACCATACGATTATGGTTTGGAAAGGACTCAAGAGGGAGTACCTCTCTATAACCCTGATCCAGTTTTGTCTGGTAGTACGAACTCTGTACTACGCGCTGAACCTGACGAACCATATCCATCTATCGTCGCAGAGAAAGAAGAGTAAACAGTTAACAGTTAACAGTTAACTGTTAACTGTTAACATGTTGTACTGGTTAGTGGTTAGTAAAAAGACTACTAACCATTAACAATTAACCACTAACAACTATCAATATTAAAGATTCATGCAAAGTCAAACTATTGACCCAGCTAAAACTGCCCTTAATCATCACCATGATGCGACTGTAGAAGGTCATCACGAAGCACATCCAGATCATCGTATCTTTGGGCTTATCATGTTCCTGGTTGCTGAAGGAATGATTTTTATGGGTTTATTCGGAGCCTATATAGCCTTCCGTGCTACATTACCTGCTTGGCCTCCAGAGGGAACTCCTGAGCTAGAATTATTGCTTCCTGGAATTAACACCATCAATCTGATTTCTAGCAGTTTCGTTATCCACAGGGCTGATACCGCTATTAAAAAGAACGATGTACGGGGGGCGCAGTTCTGGTTTGGGCTAACTGCGTTAATGGGTATTATTTTCTTGGCAGGACAGGTTTATGAATATACCCATTTAGAGTTTGGTCTGACTACTAACTTATTTGCTAGTGCTTTTTACGTCTTGACTGGATTTCACGGACTGCACGTTACTATAGGGGTTCTCGCAATTCTTGCTGTGTTGTGGCGATCGCGCACTAAAGGTCATTACAGCAGCGAACATCACTTTGGTATAGAAGCTGCCGAAATTTACTGGCATTTTGTTGATGTGATTTGGATTATCCTTTTCGGCTTGCTGTATTTGCTATAACAATTAGCTCAATAGCTTATCGACCCCATCACGGGGTTTTTTTATCAAAATCAAACTTAGGATTTACGCATTGACAGAAATCATCAGATATGATTTAGGAATTAATGGCGCCTCACGAAGGATTTGTCGACAAAAGAGGGTGTTCCCATCCATTGAAACGGCGAATGCTATTCGCCCCTACAAGTCTGAAATAACCATCGTGCTAATGAACAGCGTTTTGGCATTTGAGATAATGATTCAATTGCTTTGAGTAATCCTGAATACCGTTGACTTGCCTTTGCAGGAGAAGTAACTTTGGACAATCTCAGAAAGATACTATCAGCTTCAGCCTCTGCCACACTCGAAATTTCAATATGAAAGTTCATGAATGTACCGTGAGATGGGATAAACCGCAACTCCCGGATCTTCTTATCCCATAACCTTTTAGAGGATGTTTGAAAAGTCTTTTAGAGTGTGTTTAAATACCCTAGTCACCGAGAAGGTGCTACGAAAGAATAAGGGTTCTGGTTTTTGCCCTCGCTCCTCTAAGTTGCGTTTGAGTCTCAAGCTGACCCTTTTCAAACATCCTCTTAGGGTAGGGCAAAGTTATGTATTTGATTCCCTCAAAAAAAGCTTTACCTGCTCTGCCTAAAGGAATTTCTAACCACTTACACCCATCACCCTCTATTACTTTGATGGCTTGACCTGGGTAGGTTATTTGGTACAACCCGCCTTTGGTTCGGTAGTGGGGTAGTCTCGGTTTCTGTTTTAGTTCCCCACTTTTTGACATCCTCTCCAGTTCCCGAAAAGATGAAAAAGCCTCTTGCACACTCCTCAATGTTTGCTGTCCAGCTTGAGAATGCATGATTTTATAGTTTTCATCAGTCTTTAGCTCGCTGCATAGCTTGGCATAGCTAACGGCTTTCTTGTCCTTGAAATACCTTTGACGACTCAGGTAAACTCCTGTGTTGTACAGGCTGTTTGACGCTATGCCCAGAATTATAAGTATTTGTTCTGTGATGGCATCCGGTTTAGTTAAGTCTTTTTGGGTTCCTATGTCCATTTGATATGCAGTTGCGATATACTCCTAATATAAGACAAAAACAAGGTTAGATCAATGGCTAGACAAAAGAAATTTCAACTTTGGTTGACAGATGATGAGTACAATTTTTTAAAAAGTATTGCAGATAAAAAAAGTGTTCCAATGGGTGAAATTCTCAGGGATTACATCAAGGATTTAGCTAAAAAGAGTACTCACGGGGGATAAATCCCCTCGCGGAGCCAACCGTCCCCTGCCTAAAGGCTAGGGGCTTTCAGTCTCCCGTATTATCTATCTTGGTAATTGATTTCCCTTGCACCCCTTTGGCGTTCAAGGGAACCCTGCTAGTAAGATAAGGTCAGACATGCGACTTTGAGGAATATCTAGAATTGGGACAAGGATTTTTTCAAATCGGGGTAACGCTCTGTATAGTCATAGCCATCGCTCCAATATTAGGAAGATACATAGCCAGTGTCTTTCTTGGAGAAAAAACACTGCTTGACCCAGTAATGAATACTATAGAGCGAATGATCTATGTACTAGCTGGTGTCCGCAGTCAAGAGAATATGACGGGTGGGCAGTATATTAGGGCTGTGTTATACAGTAATTTAATCATGGGCATTATAGTATTTTTGCTCTTGATAAATCAGCAATTTTTACCGTTGAATCCGACAGGGTTACCAACGCCATCTTGGGATACAGTACTGCACACGGCTATTTCGTTTTTGACGAATACAGATCAACAACACTACTTTGGTGAAACAACGTTAAGTTATTTTAGTCAAACAGCAGCTTTAACCTTCTTGATGTTTACTTCAGCAGCAACAGGGTTGGCGGTGGGGATCACTTTTCTTCGCGGTTTGACAGGTAGACAATTGGGGAATTTTTATGTTGATCTCACTCGCTCGATTACACGGATACTGCTACCAATCTCTATAGTTGGTGCGATCGCACTCATAATCTCAGGTGTACCGCAAACTCTTGAAAAACCAGAGGTTGTAACCACATTGGAGGGAGCAACACAGTATATTGCTAGGGGACCAGTTGCTTCTTTTGAGATCATTAAACAGCTTGGAGAGAATGGAGGAGGTTTTTTTGGGACTAACTCTGCACATCCGTTTGAAAATCCTGGTCGTGCTTCTAATTTATTAGAAATCGTTGCGATGATTTCTATACCAGCAGCGTTAATTCACACCTATGGTATTTTTGCTAACAACACTAAGCAAGCTTGGCAACTTTTTTGGATGGTGTTTGGGATAACCGTGGTTTTGATTTGGATAACGTCAGCTGGAGAGTATCACGGTAATCCTTTGATTAATCCTCTATTAGGAAAGGAACAACCGAACTTAGAAGGTAAGGAACTTAGGTTTGGTTGGGCGCAAACAGCATTATGGACAGTTTTAACCACTAGCACAATGTGTGGTGCTGTCAATGCAATGCATGATTCTTTAATGCCTCCTGGGTTATTCTCTACGATGTTAAATATGTTTCTTCAGATCGTCTGGGGTGGTCAGGGAACTGGAATAGCCTACTTAATTATATTTCTGATTCTAACGGTGTTCCTGACAGGGTTGATGGTAGGACGGACTCCAGAGTTTTTAGGACGTAAAATTGAAAAAAAGGAAATTGTTCTTGCCAGCATAGTATTGCTGATTCACCCGATCACAGTTTTAATTCCTAGTGCGATCGCCTTAACGTTTCCTGATCAGCTTGCTGGAATTAGTAACCCAGGATTTCATGGTGTTTCTCAAGTGGTTTATGAATACACCTCTGCTGCTGCTAACAACGGTTCTGGTTTAGCTGGCTTGGGTAATTCACATCCTGCAGCTACGGCGTTATGGTGGAATTTGAGTACTCTTCCTAGTTTATTAGCAGGACGTTATGTCCCAATTATTGCTATTGTGCTTTTAGCAGAGAGTATGGCTCATAAACAACCAGTCCCAGAAACACCAGGTACCCTTAGAACTGATACAGCACTATTTACTGCTGTCACTGCTGGGGTGATTTTGATTTTGGGGGTGTTGACATTCTTCCCTGTTCTAGCGTTAGGATCAATTGCTGAAGGTTTTCAACTAGCAAATGGTGTTAATTGAAGAATTCAGGAGCCAGAATTCAGGAGTCAGAATAATTTGGTGGGGGATTCCAACTGTCCACAGTCTTGGAGAATTCATGCTGAATTCTGAACGCCAGGTGCTTCAAGGAGGGCATTGCCGCCCAACGCACTGGCTCCTCCTGACTCCTGAATTCTGTTAAATAAGTTAGCAGACAATTCAACCCACAATGCAAAAGTTCGATGAATTCCGCAAATTCTTCCAAGTCGAGATTTCCTCGGTTTCATCCACGCGATCGCCGCAATCGACGCAAAAAGTCTCAGGTAAATACCAAAGGACTTTACCAAAGAGCCATCAAAGACGCCTTTTTTAAGCTAAATCCTAAGTACGCTATTAAAAATCCGGTGATGTTTTTAGTCTGGGTTGGGACGCTCATCACCTTATTAGTCACTATAGATCCTTATTTATTTGGTTCTGTTCCTGGCAAAAACCCACGAGTGTTCAACGGATTGATCACAGTCATTTTGTTTCTGACTGTTTTATTTGCTAACTTTGCTGAAGCAGTCGCCGAAGGACGAGGTAAGGCGCAAGCTGATGCTTTAAAGTCAACTAAATCTGAGACGATCGCCAAAAAACTATCCTCTGAAGGCACATTATCAGAAATCTCTTCCACAAGCCTACGTCAAGGTGATGTTGTCTACGTGGCGGCTGGTGATATTATCCCTGCTGATGGAGAAGTGATCATGGGTGTTGCTTCGGTTGATGAATCAGCCATTACCGGAGAGTCAGCACCAGTACTTAAGGAAACGGGTTCAGATGTAGCGAGTTCTGTTACTGGGGGAACGCGCATCATATCCGATGAACTCATTATCCGTGTTACAGCCGATCCAGGTAAAGGGTTTATTGACCGGATGATCGCTTTGGTGGAAGGTGCAGAACGGACAAAAACACCGAACGAAATTGCTTTAACAGTTTTACTAGCAGTTCTGAGCTTAGTATTTTTATTTGTTACTGCTACATTGCCCGCGATCGCAGCTTATGTCAATACTCCAGTCAGTGTACCAGTATTAATTGCCTTATTAGTAGCTTTGATTCCCACAACAATTGGGGGATTGCTGAGTTCTATAGGGATAGCTGGTATGGATAGAGTTGCCCAATTTAACGTTATTGCTACTTCAGGGAGAGCAGTAGAAGCATGTGGTGATGTTAACACCCTTGTGCTTGATAAAACAGGTACAATTACTCTTGGTAATCGCTTGGCAGAAGAATTTATTCCCATCAATAAACACTCTTTAGAAGAAGTTGCCAATGTTGCTTTAGCTGCTAGCGTGTTTGATGATACCCCTGAAGGAAAATCAATTGTGCGACTAGCAGAAAAATTGGGTGCAAAGGTAAATTTTGACCGAGATAAAGCTGAAGGAGTAGAGTTTTCTGCTAAAACTCGTATGAGTGGTACAAACTTACCGAATGGAAGCCAAGCCCGAAAGGGTGCAGTTGCTGCTATTAAGGGATTTATACGTTCTCGCAACGGACAAGATACTCCAGAACTTAATAGCGCATACGAACGAGTTTCGCAACTTGGGGGTACACCTTTAGCTGTAGCTCTTGATGGTGATCTCTACGGTGTTATTTATCTTAAAGACATTATTAAACCTGGTATTCGGGAACGCTTTGAACAGTTGCGACGAATGGGAGTGCAAACCATTATGTTAACTGGGGATAACCGAATCACTGCCTCAGTTATAGCGCAAGAAGCTGGTGTTGATAACTTTATTGCTGAAGCAACTCCTGAAGACAAGATTGAGGTGATTCAACGGGAACAGAGAGAAGGTAAGCTAGTGGCAATGACTGGTGATGGTACTAACGATGCACCGGCGTTAGCTCAGGCGAACGTTGGAGTAGCGATGAATACTGGTACTCAAGCAGCAAAAGAAGCAGCTAATATGGTGGATTTAGACTCAGATCCAACCAAGCTAATTGATATTGTTGCCATTGGTAAACAACTCTTGATTACCCGAGGTGCTTTAACTACATTTTCTATTGCTAATGATATTGCCAAGTACTTTGCAATTCTTCCTGTATTGTTTACCTCAGCTAACTTACAAAGTTTAAATATTATGAGGTTAACTAGTACAAATTCTGCTGTACTCTCAGCACTGATTTATAATGCTTTGATTATTCCTGCTTTGATTCCTTTAGCTTTGAGAGGTGTTAAATTTAGACCGTTGTCAGCTAATCAGCTTTTAAAACGAAATATTTTGATTTATGGATTGGGTGGTGTGATTGCACCGTTTATTGCAATTAAGTTTATTGATATCTTAGTTACAGCAGTAGGATTGGCTTAAGTTACTTATGCTGATTTTTAAAGAAGCAACTAGAGCAGTTCGTATAACTTTGATTCTCTGGGTAATAACTGCGATTATCTATCCTTTATTGATACTTATAGTGGGTCAAGCTCCCATTCTTAAAGATAAGGCTAACGGTAGCATAATGCATAATATCCAGGGACAACCAATTGGTTCTACTTTAATTGGTCAACAGTTTAGATCTAAGCGTTATTTCCACAGTCGTCCCAGTACCGTTAAATATAGTCAAGGGAAAGAAGCTAAATCCACTGGCTTATCTGGAGCAAGTAATCTGGCTCCTAGTAACCCAAAGTTGCTTAAGCGAATCGAAGAAACTGTAACCCAACTCACAGATGCAAGCATTCAACCTGTCGCCGATCTACTTTACACCTCTGGCTCGGGACTAGATCCCCATATTTCAGTAAAAGCAGCACAGGCACAATTGTCTAGAGTGGCGAAGGCTCGCAATGTTAGACCAGATGAGATCCTTCCCTTAATTTATAAGTATACAGAGGACAGATTTCTAAAGATCTTTGGTGAGCCAGGAGTCAATGTTCTAAAATTGAACTACGCACTAGATCTAGACGAGTTTAATCGTAAACAGGACCAATAAAAAAGCCTCCAGAAATCATCTAGAATAATCTAGAGGCTGAAGGTTGGGCATGAAAAACGAGAGAAATAAGCCGCTGAGCGGTATTCTTATATAGGTTTAGCTGTTATCAACTTATGCAGTTCCTAGCAATTTAAGTGTCAACTAGTAATTTCCTTGCCTAATTCAGTGAAGCGAACTTCCTTAATTTTCCATTCAGGATGGCTCGTTAAGGTTTTACGAAGACTGCTAAACAAAGCAAATTGCTCACAACTCGACAGAGAAGTTAATTGTCGCTGAGAATGAGGAGAGACTCGCAAATCCACTGTCGCGACGCCGTTATTGATACTGACGCGGTAACCAGATAAGCTAAAATCACCGCTGTCTTGTTGCTCTATGATTTTACCGACTGTACTTATCAAAGGTTCAACAGCTGATACTGAAACTTGTTTTGGAATCAGTGCTTGACATTCGGTATCACTTATATATAGTGTCACTTTAACAGTTTTACTGGTAGCAGGACTAGAAGTTGTAGATTTTTTGGCCCTTAGTTGTGCCATGCTTGGTGTTGGTGATAATTTAGCGTTAGTAGATGCAGATATTTCGCTCTGAGGGGCTGTAGTGGATTGAAGATTATAAGTGCAACTGCTTAGGCTACTCACTATTAATATAATAATTAAGCTGAGAACGTATAAATTGCTTTTATTCATAACTTTGTTGTAGCTGGTTTTTTCTATTAACTTCTGTATTCCTCCTGCTAAATCCGTATAAATTTACAACTTAACCAGAAAATGCAAGCGTATTAAGGTAGATTGTAAAAGTTATATTTTTAACATTAATATACTTAAATATTTTAAGAGGCTCACAATCTCTTCATCAGATGTGGCTAAAAATTCGTTATTCTCTCTGAGGAAATTTTTAACTCCAAATGGCGAAACTAGAGGATAAGAAGTGATCCTAAGATTTATGAAAAAACTTATCAAGTTCGTTTCAGCCATTTGTTTGGTTGTATCGGCGATCGCTTACAATAAGCCAGCCTCTGCTGAGCAAATCCCTTTACCTACTGAACAATGGCAAGTAGTCTTGCATGATTCTGGCAACAATATACTGTCAGTTGACAAAGGAACTATAACAAGATTAGGAAATTTTACTGGTTTTTGGACTCAAACAATCTCGCCTATTGGCAATGTTGCTATCTCTCGTATATATACTGTAGGTGATTGTTCTAGCGGTGTATTTCAAGCTTTATGGGAACAACAAGCTAATTGGCAAGGAAAGATTATAGCTAATAATAAAGTTAACAACTCCGTAACGCCTGATAAGCTGTTACTTAATGCTGTTTGTCAAAACCCGGCACAGGAAGATCAAGTTTTCCCAGATCAAATAGTACAAAAAGCCTTGTCGGACTCTTTGGCAAAGAATTCTCCAACAACGGCTGGGTTGTTCAGTCGTAATAGGAATTATGTGTTTAAGTGACAACGCGAAGAAAAAACAAATTCCAATCATCGTTTGTAGTTACGCTCCCATGTGCTAACGCAAGCCAAGGCGTTGGACCGGTTCCCAAGCTAAAGCACCTAGCGCGCAACTACAAGCCTTTCAAGGCATTTTTCTGATTGGGATAAAAAGCAAACACTTAATTCCTCGTTTGCGTACGCCACTGCTTGTAACCAACTATCCACAGTACGATAATCATTATCACAAGAGCTTTGAACGCATCTGGTTCTGGTACTTTCTGGGTTATTACAGTTCCGCCACCACCATTGGGACCTCCTTGAGAGGTTGTAGTATTGCCTCCACCATTAGGTCCACCAGTCACAACACCTGGTGGTAGTGATGGTGTAACAGAAAAATCGTTTACAGGACTAGATCCACCACTTGAAGATGAAGACTTATCTCCACCGCCACCTGCTAGTAGAAGAAGTGCTAAAAGACCTGCACCGCCAAGTCCGAATAACCAACCGGGAAATCTACCGCCGGTAACATCTGGGGTAGAAAAAGTTTCTCCTATAGTGGTGGGAAAATCTAGAATTGCTACTTCTGGATCCAATAGTACTGGAGCTGCTCCTACAATCTCATCTCCTGGAAGACCTTGTCCATAAAGCTGATCAAACTCTCTTGGCACACCAATAGTTGGGCGGTGAAACTCTCCACCACTCGGAGAGTAAGGAGCAGAGAGTACATGGAGAATACTTTGCTGGATTTGCTGGCTATTGCCACTATCGAGCGCACGTAACCCTGTAGAAAGGGTTGACAAATAATAATTAGTCATCTGTGGCGGCAAATTTAAAGCTTGAATCTGCTGCTCAATATTGGGAATTTTTGCAACCTCTTCTAGCAGAAGCCGTCCGAACGAATATTTTAAATCTAGTAATCCACTACGAGGGCTGAGTGCACTACCACCTTCCGATATCGGAGACCAGTAAAAGTTTTTGGTTACAAGTCCCAAACCATCCACAGGAGACTGACCGACCGGAGAACCAAGAACGTACCGATATCCATCCATAATCGAGGGAGAATCGTTCTGCCAAAATGATGCGTAAGGTATCAAAGAAACATTAGGGTTGTTACCGTAGAAGCTTGCAAAATTTTGGAAGTTGTCGAGTCCTCCGGCGGCTCGAATCAACAACTGTTGGTAGGTTGCTTTGTTGTTCGACTCTAGTAATTGATGAAGTATAGATCCTGTCTTGTTACACGCAAGACCAAATCCGACAGTACATCCACCAATACCTCGCATTTGACTGAGATCTCGTCCAGACATTTGGTATTGAAGATACTCTGACTCCAGTCCTGGTTGAACACCATAGCGTCCAACGTTGAGTTGAGCGAAAGCAGACTGGCTCACAGTCAATACTGCTGCAAACGACGATAATACGATGCCCAGAAGTTGTGGTGCAGGTTGCCAACCTTTTGCTATAACCTGATTTTTTTTCTCAGAGTTACCTTGACAAGACTGCGTGCTATGTGTGTTACTAATCGTGCTTGTTTGAACAATTGATTTGACCAAAATAAACCTCCTAAAAATGATAAACATGTACCTCTAATTAACAGGGGTAGAACCCAAATTTTGAGGTAAGTCAATATTTATGGTGATTGCTGTGCCTTTAAGTTTTCCTCCTGTGAGAGCGTTGTATATAACAAAACCACGGTTTGGTTGATCAAAGAGATACGCACGATGGGACGGTTGTATCTTACCTTGCTTTACAAGGGTTATGAAAGTTTCTAAATACCTCTGTATACTTTGTCGGTTCTGGGGGGTTATCTTCGTATGGGTTGAGATCAGCTTCATGAACAAGTCCACGCTCTCTTTATCTTGGTTGGCAATTAGATTTCCACTATCTAGGAAAGTACTCGCTACAAGCTTTCCATTGATCTGTTGAACTTTGAACAGAGTATAGTAACGTCTGTCTTTCTGAGAATCGTTCACATAACACACCCAAGAGCCATCGGGATTTTGTACAAAACCTTGTTCTTTTAGGTAAGACAGCGGAGAATTACTTGGTTTACCTTCAGGTGAAGGCAATGAATTCTCCACAGCATCAAAAGAGCAAACCTTCTGCGTTACGTCCTGATCAGAAGTTGTCGGACTTGGTTGTGTTCTTTGTTGAGGGGTTTTTGGTATTGGCTGTATTCCTTGCTGAGGGGTTTTTGGAACTGGCTGTGTTCCTTGTTGAGGGGTTGTTAGAACTGGTTGTGTTCCTTGTTGCGGAGTTTTTGGAACTGGCTGTGCTACTGCAATGGAAGACATAGCAGTCAGTGAGATTAGAGGAGGAGCGATCGCGCTTACTAAACGAGTCATCATATTTTTTGCTTTATCCTTGCTTATTGATAATTTATATAGTGTAGGAAATTACCGATTCATTCAATTGTGATTCTAGTAATTTCGTAAAATTTACGGTAGTTATTTGTTAAATTTTTAATCAAGTTTTGGTCAAATTTTTAAAAAATTTATCTTACACAATCAGTAATTCATAGTAAAAACACTTATGTATTTCCAGTCAAATCGTGACGAATAAATACAAGTCATTGTTCCTTTTATTTCAACATATATGAGTGACATCAGCTTGGAAACTCCGTTATCTATACTAAATAGTAGAAATTGGGGTCTTAATGTATGGTTTTCAAGGAAACTTTATCTTATTTGCTCGAAAATTCATAGATACTGAAAGCTCTTATTACACTATCTTACTTAAAACTTAAGTGCTAGTGCAGTCTGAATCATTAAAAATACGTAGATCAAGGCTGTTGTATAAAGTTTTCATGTCTTTGTATAAAAGTTCAGCTTTAGAGAAGGAAGTTTGTATATTTAAGTGTAAAATACTATACACATAAGTTATAGTAAATCAAGCTACTATCAAAAATAGGTAAAAACTACATTTCCAAAACAAAGTTGGTTGCTGTGTTTAGAAAAAAACAAGCTTGATTGTCAATAGAGCAGCTATTATTCTGCCATTGCAAGTTTAATATGCCACTCTAATAGAGTTTTCGTTTCTTTCCCTTGTTTGTTGTGTCTTCAATATATTTTTTGTTGTTTCACATTCTTGCGTTGCTGAGTAGAAGATTCGATCTTCATCTCTAGTATGTAAACTCAACAATTCATATATCAGATTGCAGCCGTTGTACGTGTTACTACTGTCAACCTTGGCAGCTACTAAAAAAAGCTGCTGAAGTTGGCGATGCTCTACTTGAAGTAATGAAAAAATATTCTGTGATTTAAATCTATCCATTTTGTTTCCCTGATAATTATGAAATTTTTGATTGCAGTTGTTTCGGCGCATGATGTACTAAACCGCTATTTAAGAGTCATTAGGAGAATATTTTTGGAAATTCTATTCCTTTTTAAGAGAAAGGAGAACTCTATACATTGACTACATGAGTTTAGTGCTTGGTCTTAGAACTAGAAAAAACTGCTCAGATCCTAGTATGCCAGAATCAAAACTCAAATTATCAAATTTCATTACTTTTTCAATTTTTATTTTCGTTTACACTCTCCTTACATAAGGTATAAAAATAAACAGATCATGTTCTTGGTAAAATTTTTTGAGTTGTTTTATCTGCACACGTAGAGTATCTTAAGAATGAAGGCTCCTGAGCTTTGAAAAGATCACCTTTAAAAAAAGTCTACGTGTTATCACTTTACCTAGTCCATAGGTAAAACTAAAACCCAGCAGTAGGTAAAAAACAGCCAACTATATTTCTAGCAGATTGCTCCGTACAGTCTTAGCTAATTAGGTGATAAGATATCCTTCTAACGGATTATTCCTAAGTAAGGATCCTAGCATAATTACGTTAAACTATACATTTTTATTGTAGCACTAATAACTATAATATGGTGGGGAATTTACAGAGATTTTCAAAAGCTCATGATCCTTAATTTTGCCCGAAGGGACCAATTAGTAGATATGTACAACTTCCTAAGCGCAGAAAAACCTTGAGGAGTAAGTCGCATAGCTACCAAAATCTTGACAAAAAAAAGACAAGGATACGCCTGTCTGAGGGATGGTATATTTTAAACATCTAAAGTCCAAGCCTGAACACCTTACTCGATTGACGAAACGGGCTTTTCATAACGATTCTGACGTGGTAGAATATCAACACTCAAGAAACAACTCAATAAAGCTATTCTCATTTAGACTGACTGGTTTGTATTTACCTCTGTCTATAGGAGTCTTCTAATACTAAGACAAGTCTATGTAATTTAATCACACAGTATTCAAGTCAAAATACTTAGTTGATCAATAACGATAATAAAAATAATGTAAATCTATTGCACATTTTTTTAGAATATTTGTGTTTATACATAGATACACAATAGGCAAAAGTATACATATACCGTCTCTCTTAATATAAACTTTAGATTTGCAATGTAGATTTCCACGAAGACTGAAAGTTGATTTTAATGCGAAATTGAAAGCAATCAACTTAATTTGTATGTGTATCTCGCACTATGCTGCTGAGTATTTGCAAACGGCACAGCTTAAGTTAGAACCCACATCGATAATACAACCAAGTATTGCTCATCAAAACTAGAATATGAACTTAGAAATTTTAACCGACGTTACAGTGAAGCTGACGCATAAAGGAAGAGGCGTCTTTGCTAACCGGAGTTTCTCTAAAGGTGAAACAGTGGTGAGCGGACGTAGAGAGATGCTTCTACCAGAAAGAACTAATCATTCTTTTCAGATAGACTTTGACTTGCATATAGAATTAGATGAACCAGGACGATTGATCAATCATTCTTGTGAGCCAAATACAGGGATTAGAAATAATGAGTTCGGAGCTTATGATTTCATAGCATTAGTTGATATTCCTGAAGGAACAGAGATCACATGGGACTATGAAACAACAGAGTATATTTCTATTGCTGTTCCAGAATGTAGTTGTGGTGCGTCTAACTGCCGATTAAAAACCCGTGGGTTTAAGTTTCTGCCTGCTGATATAAAAGAAAAGTACGGTGAGTTTATTGCTGATTATCTGAAAGATTCACCCATTCATCGTTTTCCTGTTAAAAAATTAACTTTGAATTTGGAAAAACTGCCAATCAAAAGTTAGTGATTTTTAGAAATTCTATTTACTTAGTTCAATTGTTAATAGAGCCAAGATAGAAAGTTTTGGCTCTACTGAAATGCTTTGATAATAGAAAAAAACTTATCCTTTTTTTTTATTTCGTTTGGCGATTTGGCAACTTCTCCGACTAATAGAAGAGTACCCTTGGGTATTTCTTAGTTTCGGAGAAAGTTAATAAGTGAGTTACTACGACTTCGACAAGCATTTCTGGCCTTCAAAGAGAGTCTGCGCTCAATCAACAAAAAATTTAAATCAAAAAAATCTTCGGCCTAGCACTTTAACAAGAGTTCTGAGTTTAGCTTGTGTTCTTGTTTGGACACCTCTACTAATTCAAATATTAGTTCATAGCGCCCAAGACAATCACGGGAAAAATTTGACTGATGCTAATAATCTTGCTAGTAATTGCTTTGTATTAAAGCGCGATCGCTTGCTTTTGTGTCGTTTCCAAAATCAGCAGTAATTACCATGGGATCGTTGTGTGCTAAAAAGTGCCTACGAAGCTCAAATTGCAAAAAAAATCTCTTAGAAAGAAAGACCCTCGGTGATTAGCCGAGGGATTTTGCAATTTGTATCTACTTGCACTTAGTTGACTTAACAATACCTTTCTTTCAAGTTGAAAGATGCCAAAATGGCATTTTGTTGGTTTTGTTTCTCTATCTTCTTCAGAGAACATCTCTTAAGTGCAAGATGTTTCAGTTATCGAAGAAAGGCAGAGGGTAGAGGGCAGTCCCGATGAAAAAATTTTCACCGACAAGCATGAAAGAGGAATATTCCCTACTCCCTACTCCCTGCTCCCTCTTTCAAGTTAGAAGGTATTTATTCAAAAAGTGAGCTAGCAGTTGTTGGTCCCACTACTCCATCTGGATATAAACCTACACTTCTCTGATATCTTCTCACTGCGTCAACAGTTGTGTAATCGTAGAACCCAGTACCGCGAATACCTAATCTTCTTTGCAGTTTCCAAACAAGGGGACCTTGAGAGCCGTAGGAGAGATGGATTTGACCGCCGACACTAGGAGCATTAGTATAGCGGTCTTTATTACGATACCCGTTTCTGTCACGATCTCTATCACGATAACCATCTCTATCGCGATAGGTGTCTCTATAATCCGAGGAACTGCTAATCCAATTTGCAGAAACCCAATATCCTGTAGATAAATGTGCAAAACCGTTTCTGAATCCTATGATTCGTGGAAGTTGTGCGCCGTTGTAATATTTACCAACAATTTTTGCATTAGAGCTAGGATAATCCCTGATATTTAGAGAACCACCTTGTGTACTTACAAAGTATCGATCAGAGTCATAATATGCTGCTGAAGCTACTTGGGTATGAGATAGAATTGCAGCTAATAACCCGATACTAGCAAAAGTTAACCAAGCGGATTTGAAATGTTTTTTCCAAGAAATATTAAATTTAATCTCGGGGAGACTATATTCAGTATCTGGATTTGCCTCTGTATTGGCAAGAACCAAGTGTGAATAAGCAAGATATTCCATAGTACACTCCTTGACCCAAAATTTTAGACAATTTGGGGAATTATCTTCCTTTTTTACCATATTTTATCTAAGTGTGTCTTAAAATACACAGATATAATCAAAGATTTTTAACACGAGTTGAATTACGAAGACTGTAAAAATTCTTCGCACAAAGGTCATCTTTCTCCGTTAATATAATGTGTTGATTACAGGAAGAAAAGTAAATTTACTTCTTTACGGAAAAAAACAAGCCCCTTGCTGCTATAATCTGACTGCTTTAAGCGAAACCAGACGTGTAAGCTTCTAAGATGGGACTTAATCAATGGGATATGTAGTTGCAACTGCAAATATGAAAGGTGGTGTGGGCAAAACCACTCTTACTGTTAATATCGCTACCTGCTTAGCTAAGGAACATGGCAAGCGAGTGCTTGTTCTTGACTTGGATAGCCAAATTAGTGCCACACTTAGTCTCATGTCGCCTTTGGATTTTGCAAAACATCGCAAACAAAGACGGACTTTGAGGTACATGATAGATGAAATTATCAACCCCGAACAAAGCGAAAAATTAACGATTGAGGATATCATTCAGTATAAGGTCTGCAATCTGGAAGGACTAGATTTATTACCAGGTGACATTGACCTTTATGATGAATTTGTTATTTCAGAAATGCTCCATAACCAAGCAGTCGCTCTAGGCGCACTAGATTTTGAAACAATTTGGAATCGTTTTGAAAGAGTTTTATTAACTAAAATCTTAGAACCAATTCGGCAGAAATACGATTATATCCTGCTTGATTGCGCTCCAGGTTATAATCTTTTGACTCGTAGTGCTTTGGCGACTAGTAATTTTTACATACTTCCAGCAAAACCAGAACCCTTGTCTGTCATCGGTATTCAGTTATTAGAAAGACGAATTACTAAATTAAAAGAAAGCCACGAAAATGAAGCAAAGATGGATATACAAATGCTGGGGATTGTATTTACAATGTCCAATAATAACATTTTAACTGGACGATATTACAAGCAGGTGATACAGCGCGTTCAGCAGGATTTTGGAACGGCAAAAATTTGTCAGACACAAATACCTGTTGATGTGAATGTTGCTAAAGCTGTTGATAGTTTTCTACCTGTTGTTCTTAATGCTCCCCAATCAGCAGGATCTAAAGCATTCTTTCAGTTGACTAAAGAGTTGTTGCAAAAGTTGTGAGGGTTATTAAGAATTCAGGAGTCAGGAGTCAGGAGTCAGAATATATTCGTATGACTGGTAGATGAAATAAAGGGTTTTAAATACTCACCCTGTAGACAGGAGCCAGTGTGCATGCGGACACCTTAGTCAAGTACTGGCTCCTCCTGAATTCTGAATTCTGAATTCTGACTTCTGTGACTCCTTCTTTAAAATTCTCCCGCCAAGGCTGGGACACATCGTTCACAAAGCAGAGGGTGTTGAGCGAATTCGCCTACATGAGTTGAGTAGTTCCAGCAGCGATCGCACTTTTCTCCTTCTGCTTTTACCACCCCAATTCCCCATGTATCGGACTGTAGGTTGTGCTTCAAGCCTTCCAGCGCTTCAGGGGAATCTAACAACTCTGCTTGGGATGTAATAAACAGGTAGCGCAGTTCGTCTATACCATTGCTTGTGTTGAGAGATTTTATTGAATTACGTAACTTCTCATCTGTGACAAACAGCAAGACTTTAGCTTCTAGGGAAGAACCGATCATTTTTTCTACCCTTGCTTGTTCTAGCACCTTGTTCACTTCAGTGCGAATTTGGCGCAGCTGTTGCCATAAGACTGCGATTTCGGGATCGAACCACTGTTTGTCTAACTGTATCCAACCAGATTCAAACACCGATTTATAGGGTGTTTTGTAGGGAAGGTATTGCCAGATATCTTCTGCCATGTGACACAACACTGGTGCGATCGCTCGTGCTAAATTTTCCAATGCGATCGCCAGCACTGTCTGACAACTACGGCGACGGAAAGAATTTGGCGCACTGATATATAGCCTATCCTTGGCAATATCTAGATAAAAGTTCGATAAATCCACCACACAGAAGTTCTGCACCACTTGGAAAAAGCGGAAGAATTGGAAACTTTCAAACGCTTTTGTAATTTCGTTGAAAACCTCCGTCATTCTGTGGAGCATATACCGATCTAGTTCTGGTAATTCCTCGAAAGGTACAGCATCCTTTTGGGGGTCAAAATCATGCAAATTCCCCAACAAGAATCGCGCTGTGTTGCGAATTTTATTTCTTACATCGGCAAGTTGCTTGAGAATATTTTTCCCTAAAGGAACATCTGAGGTGTAATCAACTGACGACACCCACAATCTCAGTACATCTGAACCATAAGGCGGTTCTTCTTTTTGATTTTTTCCACCATCAATCACGATTTTGGGATCAACAACATTTCCCAAAGACTTACTTTGTTTACGTCCTTGTTCATCCAAAGTAAAACCGTGAGTCAAAACAGTTTTATAAGGTGCGCGGTTGTTAACCGCTACACTAGTCAGCAAACTTGACTGGAACCAGCCGCGATGTTGATCTGAGCCTTCCAAGTATATATCAGCAGGATACCGCAATTCTGGACGCTGCTGGAGAACAGCCGCCCAAGATGAGCCAGAGTCGAACCACACATCCATCGTATCAGTACCTTTACGGTAAGACCGATGATTATTGCGGTATTTTTCTGGTAACAAATCCTCTACTGAGAGTTCCCACCAAGCATCAGAACCCTTGGATGCAATAATTGTCTGAACGTGAGCAATAGTTTCCTCGTTTAACAAAGGTTCCCCAGTTTCTTCGTCGTAGAAAACAGGGATCGGTACACCCCAAATACGCTGACGGGAAATACACCAATCAGAACGTTCAGCAACCATTGGCGTGATCCGATTTTCTCCTTGAGGTGGGATCCATTTTACAGAGGCGATCGCTTTTAGAGCTTCATCCCTAAACCCTTCCACAGAAGCAAACCACTGTTCAGTTGCACGGAAAATAGTTGGTTTCTTTGTCCGCCAGTCGTAGGGGTACTTGTGAACATAAGGTTCTTCCTTCAACAAAGAACCCGCAGATAACAGTGCATCAATCACCGCCTGATTCCCATCACCCAGGACATTTAACCCAGAAAATTGTCCTGCTTCTTCAGTAAAGTTGCCATTATCATCCACAGGTGAAAGAATTGGTACCCCGTAGCGTTGACCAACCATGTAGTCTTCTTGACCATGACCAGGAGCAGTGTGTACCAATCCGGTACCAGACTCAGTCGTAACGTAATCACCGCCAATGACGACTGGGCTTTCACGGTCAAACAAAGGATGACGGTAAGTAGAATGTTCTAAATCTTTCCCTTTGAAGGTTGTTTTTACGGTTAACTGACTGCCTAGTGTAGTGGATAAACTTTCCACTAAATCCGTTGCAACAATGATATATTTGCCAGATGTTTCCACTTCTACAACTGCATAGGACAGTTCTGGATTAACAGCAACGGCTAAATTTGCAGGAATTGTCCAAGGGGTTGTAGTCCAGATAGCTATAGCTAAATTCGGCAAAAACTCACCAGCTTGGGCTTTAACTGCGTCTGATAAACCAGTGATTGGGAAAGCAACGTAGATACTCCGAGAAGTATGACCCTCAGGATATTCCAACTCTGCTTCTGCCAAAGCGGTTCTAGAACTAGGACTCCAGTGTACTGGTTTTAAACCACGATAGATATAGCCTTTTAGTACCATCTGACCGAAAACACCAATCTGAGCGGCTTCATATTCCGGCTGTAAAGTCAGGTACGGATGATCCCAATCACCCCAAATCCCGTAGAGTTTGGAACTTTCGCGTTGTTCGTCTACTGTTTTGAGAGCAAATTCTTTAGCTTTTTGGCGCAGTTGTAAAGGGGTCAAGCTTTGCCGTTCTGCGGATTTCATATTTTGCAGAACTTTGAGTTCAATTGGTAAGCCGTGACAATCCCAACCAGGAACATAGCGAGCCTTACGCCCTTGCAAAAGTTGGTAGCGGTTAATAATGTCTTTAAGAATTCTATTTAAAGCATGGCCAAGATGCAAGGAGCCGTTCGCATATGGTGGGCCATCATGTAGTATAAATAAGTCGCCTGGATTATTTTCCGACAGGCGTTCATAAATTTTATTTTCTTGCCAAAATTTCTGGATTTCGGGTTCGCGCTTCACCGCGTTCGCCCGCATATCAAAGTTAGTCTTAGGTAGGTTTACAGTATCTTTGTAGCTTCCAGTTTCTGTCACAGTACTAAATATTTAGAAAGAATAGGGTTTTGTTCTCACTATTATCGGTGAGATTGAACTCTCTGTACTTTAATTAAGATGCATTATAACAATCTCTGAAAAAAGCATTTGATTATTATTGTAGCATAATTACACTACATTCTGGAAACACTTTTTCAATACCGAAGTTTTCTACCTGCTCAAACACAAGAGTTTAATATCGGCTAGATCAGCACTTACGTGCAAGCTAGCAAGTCTTACCCCACAACAACGACAACGTGAACAGGAACTACTGAAAACCGTACTAGTACCGCAAGGCGGAATTTAAAATTCAAAATTCAAAATTCAAAATTCTGTTAGGAATACAGCGTAGGCTTTTCAGAGATTTTGAATGGTATGGTTATTTACGCCGCGCTGTACTATGGCTTACGCATTGACAAAAATCATCTGATATGGATCTAGGAATTAATAGACCGTCAACGAAAATTTTTTCCACGTAATTAGGTGTTCCCGTCCATTGTAAGGGCGAATGCCATCATTGGTGTCAACTTAAGCTAAACAGATATCTTGCACCAATAAAATGGTAAATATAAATGCTACTGCGACGATACTGATTGTGTGAGTGCATTTAAATCAGCCAGGGATTATAAATCCCTGTCTAAGAGCTAAATTCCTCTATAAGAGGAATGGAAACGAATGTTTTATAGTTCAATTCCTATTTTAACTTAAGGGTTAGTCTGGTAGTAATGCCTAAAGATGTGCGATACGTCGGAGGTGTAAGGGCTTTGCCATATCGCTTGTAACTATGTAATCTGATCATACATAACGAATCGTCAGAGATTTTCGTAAAACCTGCGTAAAAACTCCCTACCTCCTTCGTATAAGGGTTTGAGGAGGTAGAGGAGAAAGCATGATGCATTGAAAAGCTCCATAAGACATTTTATAGATTTGTATCGATGTTACTCACAGCGCGTCAGTGTACTTTATGTATTTATGGTTACAACAAATTGCCAAAAATCCGGGACTAAGCAGGAGATTTTGATGGATGATGATGTTTTAGATTATCAACTGCGTCAGCTAGTCAGCGAAGCACAACAACATCCGCCAAATAGTACTCAACAACGGAGGGCGTTGAATAGGTTAATTACAAAAATTCAGGTATCAGGGAAATTAAACCGTTTTGTGAAATGGCAGAATCTTCCTGAGTTTGAAGATATTTATCACGAAGCACAAGCAAAAACTTTTACGGAAATTTGCAAAAAGATTTACAAATACGATTCGGATCATAAAGTAATGGCTTGGGTAAATCAAATATTAGAATGGCGTTTTCTTGATCTTTTAAGACCAATCAGAAATAGACCGCGAACGTTCTCTCTAGATGAATTAAATAGTATTAATAATGATGCAGATAGCCATGCGAGTAAAGAATCTTCTAGAGTTCAGAGAGAAATACTAGAAAAAGATGGTTTTGAAAATCATCAAAAAACTGAAGATGAATTGTTAAGAGAATTTGTCAAAAATGACCCTGAAGGAATTTTACAAAATACTTGTATTGGAGAAGATAAAAATGCCAATTTACAAAAAGTATTATTGATGAGACTTAATGAAGAGAAATGGTCAGATATTTCTAAAAAATTAGGTCATTCCATACCAAGACTTTCGGAACTTTATCAGCGCAGCCTACAAAAGCATAAAATTATCGATTATTTTCGTAGATATTTACAGTAAGTCACAATCATTCACTCATGCACAGTAATATTAAGGATAATTCATCATGAACGCCGAGCAAATATCTTTTAAAGTTCCCCTAAGTTTTGAAGCACACGACCAAGCTGAAAAACGAAGACAAGGAATTTCAAATACTGAAAATGCAAAAAAAATATATCTCAATACTTTAGCTGTTTATGCAGTGAATTATTATCTTGATTGTATGGGCTTTGAAACTAATTGGTCAGATGCCGATCGCAGCAATCCTTGGATGCTAAGTTTAATAGATTTGGCTGATTTAGAGGTGAAAAATATTGGGACAATAGAGTGTCGTCCCGTGTTACCAAATGCGGAATATCTAGAAATTCCCACTGAAGCGATCGTCAATAGAATAGGTTACGTTGCCGTACAGTTTAGCCAATCCTTAAAGTCAGCAACAATTTTAGGTTTTACGACTCAACCAGCAGCAAAAGTTCATTTTAGTCAATTGCAACCTGTAGATAAATTACTCGATTATTTGACGGAGAAAGAACAAGCTGCAATAGTTAATCTTCAACAATGGATAGGAAAAACCATAACAGAAGGGTGGCAGACAATTGATGAACTTTTACATCCTCAACAAATCGAATGGATGGGGTGTAGAAGTTTCAGTATCACACGCGGTAAAAAAATTGATTTGGGCTTGGAGTTAAATGGCGAATCTGTTGCTTTAATTGTGACGCTCGCAGCCGAAAATAAGTCAGCAATTAAAAATCAAGACGAAATTAACATTTTGATACAAGTGTCTCTCACTAAAGATGAGTATATACCAGGGGCAAAAGTGTACATACCTGAAAAATTAAAGGTGGCTGTGATTGACGATAAGGGAGAAGAAGTTTTATATACTACTTCTCGGCAGAATGATAATTGGATTGAAGTCGAATTTAGCGCCCAATTTGGGGAGAAATTTAGTGTTGATGTGATTTTAGGAGAGTCAAAAATAACACAAGATTTCGTTGTATGATAAGTCTATTGTGTAGGGGCGATCTGCTGAAAGCAGCAGCGCTTTGCTATCGCCTATAGGGTTCCTGCTTTCTTATAGCCGTTCGTCCCTACGAACAAAAAATTAATTTACATTGCTTATGAAAAAATTAGTTATCCTCAAGTTTGATGGTAATATTAATTCAGAAATTCATGTAAATTTAGAAATTGCTAATGACGGAGAAAGACCTTATCGAACAATCACAGGTAAGTTACCAGGAAATAATACTATTGCCTCGTTATTGAATAAATGGCACGATACCTATCGCAGTCGGTATAGTCAATTTAGAATTAAACAGATTAATCGTAGAAACGTAAATATCGAATCTCTTAACGAAGCTTGTCAGCATCAGTCACAACAATTACTTAAAAGTTTTAACACCTGGTTACAATCAAAATCTTTTAGTCCTATCATAAGTTGTCTAGAACAATTAAAGCCTGAAGATGAAATTCGGGTGATTATTTGCACTGAGTGTCAAGAACTGCGTAAACTTCCTTGGCATTTGTGGGATGTATTAAGTAATTATCAAGGCGCGGAAATTGCTTTAAGTTCGCCACATGCTGAACGCGGTAACCGCCCTTACAGAGAAAAGATTAGAATTTTAATTATTCTGGGTGACAGCACGGGAATTAATGTAGAAGCTGATAAACAACAACTGGAAACACATTGCGGTGAGGCGGAAATTGTCTTACTTAAAGAACCATCAAGAGAGGAATTAAATCAACATCTGCAAGATAATATTGGTTGGGATATTCTGTTTTTCTCTGGGCATTCTCAAACTCAAGGTACACAAGGACAAATTCGTCTCAACAGTCATGATAGTTTGACAATGGCGGAATTGAGAGATGCTTTACAAATAGCCATTCAGCGACGATTGCAGGTAGCATTTTTCAATTCTTGCGATGGTTTGGGTATTGCCTATGAATTAGAACAACTGAATATTCCTCAAGTAATTGTGATGCGCCTCCCCGTACCAGATAAGGTAGCGCAGGAGTTTTTGAAGTATTTTCTCCAAGAGTTTACGGGTGGCAAGTCTCTATATATTTCTGTTAGGAATGCGCGAGAACAATTACGCTCACTTGAGCAAACACATCCTTGTGCAAGTTGGTTACCTGTTATTATCCAAAATCAGACAGAAACACCACCAACTTGGCAAAGTTTGGGGATAATTTCTTTTTGTCCCTACCAAGGATTAGCGGCTTTTGGGGAAGCGAACGCTGAGTATTTTTTTGGTAGAGAGAAGGCGACTTCCCAGCTTGTATTGGCAGTTAACAACAAACCTTTAGTTGCTGTGGTTGGTGCTTCTGGAAGCGGAAAGTCATCTTTAGTGTTTGCTGGTTTAATTCCCCAGCTGCGTCGGGATACTGTTAATAATTGGCTGATTCTCTCGTTTCGTCCTTTGAAAAATCCTTTTGAGTCGTTAGCTATGGCGTTGGCTGCGGCGTTTAACCTAGAGGATGAAGATCGCCACTTACTTGAAGGTAAACTAGAGCTCCAACTGCGAAAAGATACATCCACTCTGCAAACAACTATCGAACGCATCCAAACCCTACCCCCAAACTCCCAGCGCCGACTCTTGCTTATTGGCGATCAATTTGAAGAAATTTATACCCTTTGCGCGGATGGATCGGAACGCAAAATTTTCTTAGATGGATTGCTGCAAGCGGTGAAAAATGCACCGTTTTTTACTCTCGTGCTTACCTTGCGGGCGGACTTTTTTAGCAAGGCGCTTGACGATTACGAACCTTTTGGCAAAGCTTTGCAGAATTATCAACCGGAATTACTTGTGCGGATGAGTCGGGAGGAGTTGGAACAAGCGATCGTACTCCCTGCTACTAAGTTGGGCTTTCAGCTAGAATTCGGTTTAAGCAACACAATAATTAATGATATCCAAGACGGAGATGGACGTTTACCTTTGCTAGAGTTTACCCTCACTCAGTTGTGGAAGCAACAGCATTCAGGGAGGTTAAGCCATCATGCGTATCAGCAGATAGGAGGAGTTGAGAAAGCACTGGCTAATTACGCCGAGGCGGTTTATGCTTCGTTGAGTGAAGAACAACGAGAAAAAGCACAACAGGTGTTTATTCAGTTGGTACATCCAGGAGAAGGAACAGAAGATACCCGGAAGTTGGCGACTCGTGATGAGGTGGGGGATAACTGGGATTTGGTAACACACTTAGCGGATGAGCGTTTGGTAGTGACGAACCGCAACGAGTTGACAAATGAAGAAACAGTGGAAGTCGTTCATGAGGCGTTGATTCGCCATTGGGGACGGTTGCGGGGATGGATGCAGGAGAACCGTAAGTTTCGTGTTTGGCAGGAAGGGTTGAAGGTAGCGTTGCAGCAATGGGTGGATAGTAAAAAAGATGATGGGGCTTTGTTGCGGGGTGCGCCTTTGGCGGTGGCGGAAGATTGGTTGCGGCAACGGGGTGGGGAAGTTCGTGAGGCGCAGCGATGGTTTATTGAGAAAAGTGTGGTGTTGCGGGAGAGAGAGAGGAAGCAGAAACAGAGGTTACGAAGGAGTATTATTGCTGGGTTGCTTTGTGCTTTGCTCATGATTTCGGGATTTGCTGCGGTGAGTGAAATTCGCAGAACTGATGCGGAAATTGGTAGATTAAGTAGCAGTGCAGAAAAGTATTTTGGAGTAAATGACCAGGAAGCAGCATTAACAGAAGCAATTAAAGCAGGAAAACTCCTAAAAAGTATTTGGAAACCTTGGGTTGCAGGGGAAACTCAGATGCAAGCTACATCCACACTGCAGGAGGTGGTATACAAGTTTCAAATTAAAACCCTTAAAGGGCATACAGACTATGTTAGTAGCGTCAGCTTTAGCCCTGATGGCAAAACCCTTGCTTCCACATCATCTGATGGTACGGTGAAACTATGGGATATAGACAGTGGTAAGGAAACTAAAACTCTTGAAAAATATACAAACCAGGTTCTTAGCCTCGGCTTTAGTCCCAATGGCAAAATCCTTGCTTCTGCATCTGGTGAGAAAACGGTACAACTGTGGGATATCAACAGTGGTAGAGAATTTAAAACCCTTGAAGGGCATACAGAGTATGTTAAGAGCATCAGCTTTAGTCCCGATGGCAAAATCCTTGCTTCTGCATCTGGTGACAAAACGGTGAAATTGTGGGATATAGACAGTGGTAGGGAAATTAAAACCCTTAAAGGACATACAGCTCCTCTCAGAAGCGTGAGCTTTAGCCCCAAGGGCAAAATTATTGCTTCTGCATCTTGGGACAAAACGGTGAAATTGTGGGATATAGACAGTGGTAGGGAAATTAAAACCCTTAAAGGACATACAGACCATCTTGAGAGCATTAGCTTTAGCCCCGATGGTAAAATCCTTGCTTCTGCATCAGATGACCAAACGGTGAAATTGTGGGATATAGACAGTGGTAGAGAAATTAAAACCCTTAAAGGACATACAGACAGTGTTGATAGTGTCAGCTTTAGTCCAGATGGTAAAACCCTTGCTTCCGCATCTTCGGACGGAACTGTGAAATTCTGGAATACAGATGTGAAATTATGGGGTTCACTTTGGGAACTATATGGGGACATAAACACTAATATATAGCAATCCTAAATGAGTTGTAAACTTCTCGGCTTAGGGAGGGAACAGGGAACAGGGAACGGGGAACAGGAAAGACGGATATATACGTGTACACAGGTGTGCTTGTTTTTTTCACAAATGATTTAGGACTGCTATAGCAATTGCAACCCTTAATACAGGGCGTATTAGTAGCATCAGCTTTAGCCTGGATGGTAAAACCCTTGCTTTCGGATCAGACCAAACGGTGAAACTTTGGGATATTAACGCTGGTCAGAAAATGAAAACCCTTAAAGGGCAGTGGCAGGATTTTAAAAGTATCCCCTTTAGCCGAGATGTCATCAGCTTTAGCCCAGATAGCAAAACCCTTACTTCAGTATCTGGTGATAAAACCGTGAAACTATGGGATATAGACAGTGGTAAGGCAATTCAAACCTTTCAAGGGCATAAAGAAAAGATTAATAGTGTCAGCTTTAGCCCAGATGGCAAAACCCTTGCTTCCGCATCATACGGTACGATAATTCTATGGAATTTTGATTTAGATAATTTGTTGGTGCGAGGTTGTGGCTTGATACGAAACTACCTGCAAAATAACCCCGATGTCAGCGCAGAAGATCAACGTTTGTGTGACGATATCAAGCGTTGAGGTGATTCACCTCCCCCACCATGTGCCAGATCCCCGACTTCTTTAAGAAGTTGGGGATCTAAGACTTTCAATTTTCATAACTCATATAGGATTGCTATATTATTATAGATAGTTCTTATTTCTAAACCTAAAAATCAACAATTATGCAATACCAAATTTTTGTCCAAAATCAAAAAGATAACTTTGTGGCATCAGTGATTGGTATGCCAACTGTAATAGTTGAGGCTAATACAGAAGAAGAAGCTATATCAAAGGTTAAAACGGCGTTAGAAACGCAATTAGCAACAGGTAAGTTTGTGACTATTGAAGTTAATCCTAAAGAACTACCTCACCAAGAAATAACTCAGATGAAATATGCAGGAATATTTGCTAACGACCCAACATTTGATGATTTCATGGAGAAACTAGCTGCTATCCGCAAAGAATCAAATACAATAGTAGATGAGTGATGATTTATATTTTAGATACAGACCACTTGAGTCTTTATGGGCGAAATCATCCTATCCTAATCCCAAAACTATTAGCAGCGAAAATACAACTAACAACAACTGCGATTAATGTTGAAGAACAATTAAGAGGTCGTTTGGCTCAAGTTGCTGAAGCAAGAGAGGGATTTGTCCAATCAAATGCTTATCAGCGATTAGTTGAAACAGTCATGCTACTATCTGAATTTAATGTCCTTACGTATGACGAAAAATCTCAAGAAATTTATCAAAATTTCAGAGCGCAACGTATTCGTATTGGAACTCAAGATTTACGTATCGCTTCAATAGTTATTGCAAATAAAGGAATCCTCTTAACGAGAAATCTGCGAGATTTTGAGAAAGTTCCAGGACTTACAATCCAAGATTGGTCAACTTAGCTTTGAATTTTGGAATTGTGCTATTGTAATCACCAATCATTTATAAATACTATATTATCTCCCAAATAACCCTAATATTAATCTATAATATTGCTCAATTTCCAAACCCAGTAAACATTTCCCAGCGAACTTAACACTGAAATTTTAACCGAACCCATAGGCAAGATTTTATTGAAAAAGAATCGTCTGCGTCTACTAATATTTGACCAAAAACAAGAGGTAATTGTGCAATGGATACCTTAGAAAAATATCAAAAAATTATCGAAGACATTTTGACTGAATATGTTAAAATTCCCTATGCCTATGGTCAATTAAAAACAAAACTCATCATTGACCGCACAGCAACTAATTACATAGTAATGACTTTGGGATGGCAAGGAGAAGAACGGGTTCATGGTTGTATTATTCATATTGAAATTATTAATGGTAAAATCTGGATTCAGCGTGATGGGACTGAATATGGCATAGCCAATGAACTTGTAGCCGCAGGAATTCCTAAAGATAAAATTGTTTTGGCTTTTCATCCAGAGGATGTTAGACAATATACAGAATTTGCGGTGGCGTGATTTTCAACTACAGCCGATCACCTCCTCTTGCTAAAAATTTCAGTGGATTAAATACGGAATGCGATCGCACCACAATTAGTAACTAATAATGCGGTAGGCTGGCGATCGCATGTCTGTGGGATGAGCAGAGAGTGCGACATGCTTAGCGTAGGGATCGCTTGTACTTTATCCTTATCTTTCCGCAACCCCTTATTTTTAACCTATTATAAGTCATTAACCAAACTCGATATCAAGCACATATTCTCCGATTATTCCCCTGCCTCCCCTGCTTCCCCTGCCTGCCTCGCTTTGAGTTTTAATGCGTTTGCCCTGCGCTCTACCCAACCTACGATTTTCCAAAACCCGTGCAGTCTTGGGTACTATTCTTATCTATTGGTGCGTGACAGCAGTCTCGATTTATTTCGCCGCACTTAATGATTTATTGTAGCCCTCACACACCCTACAAAAGCATTACATTATTCCTCCACAAAATCAAAAAAATCTTTTACCAACTGCGTAATTGCACCTCAATAAATTCGTATCTCCTAATGAAGGGGTTCAAACAATCGAACTCACATCAAAAATAATACCTCGATATTATTGGTAGGAGATAAATAGTCATGAAAGCATGGAAATTGACATTGGCAATCCTGGTGTTAGGAACTTCAGTCTGCCTTCCCAAAGCACAAGCTATTAGCTTATCAAAAACCGAAGTCAATCAATCTGAATCAACATTTTTAGTATCGCCTAATGACAACCAGCTAACAACAAAACAACCTACCCTAGTTGCACTCAATGACACCTACTGGGGACTAAACCGGGATTTTTCAATTCAGATGCCAGGTTCCATACAAGATAATAAACTTAGGAAATTAACATCGTGGAGTGACACAACCCAAACCGCATACGTGATTATCCACAGAGATTTGCCAGTCGAAGCACCTTATTTATCTGCTGGACAAATTCGCGAAGTATTACAAACTTCAATGCGAGAAGAAATGACTAGTACAGGTAAAATCGTGAGAAGCACTAATTTGGAAATTAATAAATACCCCGGTTTAGAGTTGTTGGTGCAACATACTGATGGCACAACCGGAGAATATCGAGGATTTATAGTCAAAGGACGGATGTATTTTATGGCAGCTGTAACACGAGGAGAATTAACCACAGAAGCTGTTAATTTCTTTGATTCTTTCGGAGTTTATCCAGAACGTGTACGCTAAAAATATTGCCGTTGGTGATGGTAGCAAATTTTTTTCATGCATTTAAGACCAATGCTGGTTAGCTACCATCAGCGATCGCGTTAGCAGCGTAATCTTTACAAAATCTGAGGGTATTGGGTATTGGCGATTGGGAAAGAACTTTTCCCCAGTCCCCTTTAAAATAAAAACCCTCGGTAAGCAACCGAGGGCTTCTGCAAGAAGTCGATATTTAGCTATAGCAAAGAGGAGTGCTGTAAAGATAACAACTTTCCTAGTTGTCGATATGCCAAAATGCCAATTTAGCTAGAGTGGGATGTGAGACTAATATCATTTCTCTTGAATTACGCTACAGATACCTAAAGTAGGGGCGTTCACCTTTAGGGGTTCGGTGTTAGCGCAGCGAGCCCGCAAGGATAGGGTACGGCGCAATACGGTTCGGTTAAGGATAATTGTAGGTTGAGTTGAACGCTCGTGTTACCCAACAAAATCCTAAAAATGTTGGGTTTCGTTCCTCAACCCAACCTACTACTTTGATGTGTAGTCATATTTTAGAGAATTGGTATAAGTCCGTGGATCTGTTTCGGCGTAGTCAATCGGGGGAATGGACGTTTATCAGCTACACCCGCAAACGAGATCCGCGATCGCTTGGGTGAGAATATTGCTGGATGGGATGGTAAAGTCCATCCCATCCAGCAATAATAAAAATATTCACAGCCACTACTTATATATTGATTACATGACACAAGTATCCCACCCACGACGTACCCGCATTCTGCCACCATCTCCTATATCGCCATCGGAAAAAAATCATCACCAAGAGCAACGCGATGCGCTAGCCACGCGGTGTCGTCCCATTTTCCTGCGCTTGCATCCCCAGCTCCGAGAGACACATTACAACTGGCATATTGCCATTGATCCCGATACGGAACAGTATCTCCTTGACCCAACACTTTTAGGGATAACGCAAAAAATCCGCGAGGTCTATGGCAACACTGGCGAGGTAAAACTAACAATCTTCAGGCTCAACGACACGGGAACCTGCGGCAGATTATGGGTGTAGGTTCGTTTGGAGACAACGGTGAGCTATACTTTGAAATTCAGCTTGTGGCTGTCTCGGGTGAGGAGTTTTCGGTGGACGCTCTGTTTGATACCGGATTTACCGACGGATGGTTAGCCATTAATACCCAAGACCTGGAAGCTTTGGAATGGTCATTGCTTACCGCACAGGTTGAAATGACCACAGCACGAGGGAACGCACGGTTTAACATCTATGAAGGTAAAGTAATTATCGATGGCATTGAAGTAATCATACCTGTACACGTTGGCGACGATATTCCCGATACCATCATGGGTTCGCTGTGGTTGGATATTATGGAATTAGTGGTCAATAAACCAAAAGGAATATTGACGCTTAAGATGATAGAACAATGATACTATAGTGCGAACAGGTAATAACGAGACTTTTTGAACAATGGCTATAAGCTTGGAGCAAGCAAATAAGCTTTTGGCGATTATTGAAAAGTAAAGCTCTCAGCCGTTTTTAGTATAATTCGGGGTTGCTTGTAAAATTTTATTCTTCGCTTTCCTGATACAACTCCTGGAGGGACTGCTGTTGAGTTTTTCGAGAAACACGGCGATACTTTTTACTTTCCAACTTTGGTTCGTACTTGCTCTGTCCTTCGCTTTTGGTTTTGCGCTTTACGGTAGATTCGGGATCTGCTTGTTGGTTGAGTTTTGTTTGACGTGCGATCGCCTCTTCCAAAAAGTTCAAGTAATGGGGATAACGCTCCCAGTCTCCGCGAACTACACACTCAGGCTCATCACGGTGTAAGCAATTACTAAAGCGACAACTACCAGCTTCTAAGCGTGTTCTTGCTTCTGGGAAATAATAGGCTAATTCTTCAGGGGTACAATCTAGGTCAGGTTGATTAAAACCAGGAGTATCAGCTAGTAAACCACCACTAGGTAATTCAAATAATTCTACATGACGGGTGGTGTGGCGACCTTTGGCTAACTTGCCAGAAATTTCCCCCACTCTTAAGCGAACACTAGGAATTAGTGAATTAATTAAACTAGATTTACCAACGCCTGAAGGTCCAGCGACAACAGTTATTCTATCTTTTAGTAGGCTGGATAGTTTGTCAACATCTATACCTTTATTTACACTGATAAAATTTGGTTCATAACCCCAATTTTTTATACGAGTATGGATTTCCATCTCTTGCTCAGTGGAAATCAAATCACTTTTATTTAGGCATAGAACGAGATTTAAATGTGTGGATTCAGCCTTTACTAGAAAATGGCTCAGTTGGTAAGGCTCCAGAGGTGGATCAGCAGCAGCAAAAACCAACAAAATTTGGTTAACGTTAGCAATTGCTGGGCGGTCTAACTGACTTTGACGGGGTAGAACATCGGCGATCGCTCCCCGTCCACCAGCCCAATCTGGTTCTTCTACAACTACGCGATC
This sequence comes from Aetokthonos hydrillicola CCALA 1050, assembly GCF_017591665.1. Lineage (GTDB taxonomy): Bacteria > Cyanobacteriota > Cyanobacteriia > Cyanobacteriales > Nostocaceae > Aetokthonos > Aetokthonos hydrillicola. The sequence goes on from NZ_JAAKGC010000048.1 coordinate 31,551, forward strand.
GCCAACTATCACTTGTTGTCCAATTTTTTTTAAACGCGTTCTACGGGTACAGAGCAGAGACGTAACACTTACCGCCTCTACAACATCTAGCTGTACTTGGTAAAAATTTGCTTGCACAGCCACAACCGTGCCAAGCAAATCTCCCGTGGCGACCTTTGCTTCCCTTTCCATTAAGTAAGAGGACGGCGCACTAGTATGGAAAAATACCCGCTGCAGTCTGTAATTTGTTCCACGATAAAACCTGCCATCGTTAGACTATCAGGAACTTGCTCTATTGGCTCACCTGGGTCTAGCCAAACCTCCAGTAAGCTTCCGGGGTTCATTTGCTGCAAACGCAATTTTGTGCGCACGAAATTAATTGGACAAGGGGTTCCGCGCAAGTCAAGTTGAGCATCAGGAATTAGTTGAGAGGATGGACTCATCGTTGGTGGAAGAAACTTCCCAGAAAGCCTTCTAGACCGCCTTTACCAGTACGATCTCCTTTAATTTTAGCTAGTTTTTCCAGCAATTCCCTTTCCTCTGGTGTGATTTTAGTTGGGATATCAATTAACACTGTAATCATATGATCCCCTCGACTCACAGGGTTACCTAAACGCGGCACACCCCGATTTTCGAGCTTCATAACTGTATCGGGCTGCGTTCCCGGTGGTATGAGCAGTTCTACTGGTCCGTCTACCGTATTTATCTCCAAGCGACAACCTAAAATTGCCTGCAAGTAGCTAATTTTAATTTCTGATAAGACATTGATCCCATCCCGTTGGAATTCTTCATCCTCATTAACAAATAAGTAAACGTACAAATCCCCAGGAGGACCACTACGTTGACCTGCATCCCCTTCTTGGGATATTCGCAAACGTGTACCGTTATCCACCCCAGCCGGAATGGAAATTTTTAGTTTTTTCGTGACTTGTTTTGCACCCTTACCATCACAAGCTTCGCATTTATCTTCAATAACTGCTGCTGTCCCATTACAGGTAGGACAAGTTGAAACTTGGGTAAAACTTCCAAAAGGGGTTCTAGTAACACGACGCACTTGACCTGTTCCGCTACAAGTGGAGCAAGTGCGAGGGCGGGTTCCTGGTTTAGCCCCTGTTCCGGTACAAACTTCACAAGTTTCTAAATGAGAAATGCGAATTTCTTTTTCACCGCCAAATACTGCTTCACGAAAATCTAACTTTAGGTCTAGCCGCAAATCATCGCCTCGTACCGGACCATTGCGCCGTCTTTGCGTTTGACCCCCCATCCCGCCAGCAAAGCCACTGAAGATGCTTTCAAAGATATCGGCAAAACCGCCCATATCACCAACATCTTGGAAGCCTACGCCAGCACCTGACACACCAGCTTCACCGAAGCGGTTATAACGCTCTCGCATTTCTGGTTCGGAAAGCACTTCATAAGCACGGTTAATTTCCTTAAAGCGTTCTTCCGCTCCCGGTTCTTTATTCACGTCTGGGTGATATTTCCGGGCTAAGCGGCGATAGGCGTGTTTAATTTCTTCTTTGTCGGCGTCACGAGAGACACCTAGAATTTCATAATAATCGCGGGCCATATAGCAAAGGTGAAGGTTAAAAGGTAGAAAGCAGCTATCTAGCTATGCAGAAGGCAGAAGGCAAGAGTTAAGTTTTATTAATAATATATTTTACCTTTTACCTTTTACAAAAATCACCAACAAACCACGAGCGCCCGATTCTTTCTCTTGGAAGAGGAAAAAAATTAGTGCTTGTGGCTGTCTCTTTTACAATTGTGCTACTTACCAGCGAAAAACTACGCTGATTTTATAGACGGGCTAGCCGCACCTCAAGGTGTGGAAAACCCCACAGGAGGGAGCAGGGGGCAGGGAGCAGGGAGCAGGGGGAGCAGGGGAGGCAGGGGAAGCAGGGGAAGCAGGGGGAGCAGGGGAGGAAAAAAGGTGTATCCGAACAGTGTTAATTCTTGCTCGCTAAAGACTTACTGATTTAATTCTTCTCTTCTAGCCAATGCCCCATGCCCCATGCCCCATGCCCATTGCCCTATTATTCTATCGCCTCATAATCAACCTGTAAGGTACTTTCGTCTTGACAATCAAAATTCAATTCTGGTGTTGGAGTTTCATCATCACTTGAATTGTTAACTGTTGAAGTCGACGTAGTTGGGGAACTTTCAGGAACTTTATCTGGTTGGCTGTCAGATTTATTGTATAATTCGGCACTTATTGAGAATATAGTTTGTTGAAAATCATTCAAGCGTTGTTTGAATTCTGGTATCGAGATTTGCTCATTAGCTATTGCTGCTTGGATCTGTGAGACTTTTTCAGTCATCAAATCTTTCATTTGCTCGGCGATTAAGTCACCATTATCTTTTAGAGTTGAGTTGTAACTGTACAACAAATTATTAGCTTGGTTTTTGAGTTCAACCAACTCTCTTCGTTTAGAGTCTTGTTCAGCAAACATTTCAGCTTTTTGCCGCATCGCTTCTACTTCTTGCGCACTCAAACCACCAGTATTCGTAATACGAATGCTTTGTTCTCTACCTGTGCCTTTATCTTGGGCGGAAACTTTTAAGATACCGTTGACATCGATCTCAAAAGAAACTTCAATTTGTGGCACACCACGGGGGGCTGGAGGAATTCCTGCTAGTAAAAATTTACCAAGGCTCTTGTTATCCCGTGCCATTGCCCGTTCACCCTGAAGAATGTGAATTTCTACAGAAGTTTGTCCATCAACGGCTGTGGAAAAAACCTGGGATTTACTGGTAGGAATTGTGGTGTTGCGCTCAATTATTTTAGTAAATACTTCTCCTAAAGTTTCAATTCCTAGCGATAGAGGTGTAACATCTAAAAGTAGGAAATTATCCAGTTCACCACCAAGTGCTCCAGCTTGGATAGCAGCGCCAAGTGCGACTGCTTCGTCAGGGTTAACGGAGCGATCTGGTGCTTTTCCTTGGAAAAATTCCTTCAGAGCATTTTGAACTGCGGGAATGCGAGTGGAACCACCCACTAAAATAATCCGTTGAATATCTTGCGGTTTAAGATCTGCATCTTTCAACGCTTGGATCATCGGAGCGATAGTGCCTTCAATTAAATGTTTAGTTAATTCCTCAAATGTGGCACGGCTAAGTTCCATTTCTAGGTGCTTGGGACCAGTGTCATCAGCAGTAATAAATGGCAAATTAATTGAGGTATTCACCATACTAGAGAGCTCAATTTTTGCTTTTTCTGCTGCTTCACGCAGGCGTTGCAAAGCCATTTTATCAGTTGAAAGATCGATGTTCTCGGCTTTCTGAAAGCTTTCCATCATCCACCGGACAATACAGTTATCAAAGTCATCTCCGCCTAAGTGGTTGTTACCGCAAGTTGCCTTAACTTCAAATACTCCATCCCCGAGCTGCAAAATGGAGACATCGAATGTACCACCACCTAAGTCAAAGACTAAAATTAACTGTTCATTGTCGAGTTTATCTAAACCAAAGGCTAAAGCAGCAGCTGTTGGTTCGTTGATAATCCTTAGTACTTCTAGTCCAGCAATAGTCCCAGCATCTTTAGTTGCTTGTCTTTGCGCATCTGTAAAATAGGCAGGTACGGTAATCACTGCCTGTTGAACAGATTCGCCTAAGAAGTATTCCGCATCCTGTTTTAGTTTTTGCAGGATCATGGCGGAGATTTCTTGGGGTGTATAATTTTGTCCGCGAATTTGGACATCAACCGTATCGTCTCGACCCTTAACACAGGTGTAGGGTACATGCTCACGTTCTCCAGTGGTGTCATCCCAGCGACGACCAATGAATCTTTTAATACTATGAATTGTGCTTTCGGCATTAGTTACAGCTTGACGCTTTGCCAATTGTCCCACTAAGCGATCGCCGCCTTTGCCAAATCCCACAATACTAGGAGTGGTTCGTCCACCTTCTGAATTGGCAATAACAATTGGCTGACCACCTTCGAGAACAGCTACACAACTATTAGTAGTTCCTAAGTCGATCCCAATAACTTTTCCCATAAAAATCGGTATTTTTACTGATTGCTTCTACCTTGCTGTTTAAGCAAACCTTCGCTCAAAACTTAAGGTTGATGTTTCGCGGACTATTTATTGGGATGTGCAATGCTGTTCCAAGTTTACCAAGACTTTTGGGTCATTTGTGGTTAATTGTGACTGGCTGTTAAGAACAAACAACTCTACAGGAAGTCACCTAAAAAGGTAACTAGGGAACTTGTAAAGCCCTGCGGGTATAACCACCTCGCCAGCGAGGAACTACTTTAACGCCTCGCGCGTACGGTCTTGGCTAAGAGAAGGGTGTTAAAAACCCTTCTTTAAATCTCGCTGGCTCTCCAACAAGTCGCTCACCAACAATAACAACCAACAAATGACAGCAAGCTGATACTTGTTCAAGTGTTTGCTGAATTCGACTGATTTTCTTCAGAAGGTGGAGTATCTTCCTTCAAAGCCGCAACTTTGACCATAGCATGACGCAGCACGCGCTCTCCCAGGTAATATCCGCGCACTAACTCTTCTAACACTGTTCCTTCAGAATATTCATCCGTAGGTTCCCGCATTACTGCTTCGTGGAGATTGGGATCAAATGGTTGACCTTCTGGACGCATGGGGGATACACCTAAGCGCTTCAAGCTATCTACTAACTGTTTGTAAACACCTTGGTAGCTTTTGTGGATGGTCATTTCCCCATCTGTTTGCGGTTTAAGCTGTGCTCGCGCCCGTTCAAAATTATCAACTACTGGGAGTAAATCAATAATCGTGTTTCGCTTGACTTGCTGTTCTACCTCTTCTTTCTCTTTTTGAGTTCGTTTGCGGTAATTCTCAAAATCCGCTGCGATCCGCATATACTGGGTATTGCGATCTTCTAGCTGTGTTTTTAAAGACTCTATTTGTTGGGTCATTTCCGCTATAACCGCAGTGTCAATTGCTGTTTGATCAGCCCCCACTGCATTATTTTCTTGATTAAGAGTAGCTGGATCTTCAGCTGTGTTTGTTTGATCTTGCACTTGCTCTGTCACCTCGTTACCAGATTCATTAGAGTTTATTTGGGCTGGAGAGTCGCTGTTCATTGCTTGCTTTACCTCTACTGCTTCATCAGATTGCTCACTTGTATTGTTAACTTGTTTATTCTCTTCGATCATTATGTGTACTCTTCCCAGATATTCAACACAACAGTCAATTGCCACATTTTGCAGCCGTTGAATTTAGGAGGCAAAAAGCAACAGACTGGGTTAGATCTCCTGTTGCGCTATTGCCATTCACTGCTAACAAAAGTGGCGGATTTTTTTGCCGCCATTTTCACTGGAACTGGTTTCACCGTCCTCTATTGTGACAAATGCTGAGCCTATTGGTGTAGATGCCTGAAAGGGAGATTACCGAAGAGTGGGGGATGGGGCATGGGGCATGGGGCATTGGAGGTTTGAAGCTTTTCCCAAAAAAACAGCAAAATGCTGTTCAAATGTAGAAAAGCTTACCAACAGCGCCTTATCTCTCTCGCTCTGGAAGTTTACTGCTTTTTTACCAACCAGAGCAAGCCTGTAAGTACTTATATGTATAGAAATATACGTTACTTGATGAAAACGTACGGAGCATTAAAAGAAACCTCGTGACACACTAAAACCTTATAACTGGTGCCCCATACCCCATGCCCCATGCCCCATGCCCATTGCCCTATGCCCCATGCCCATTGCCCATTGCCCATTGCCCCATAGTAATTTTCCTTTAGAAGATGGGAATACTCTTACTTAGAGGTTTTCCCTATTCATTACTTATATATGACTTACTCCTCATTACAAAGGCGTAGTACGGCTCTAACAACAAGAACAGAGTTTTCGCCCTTCGGAACTAAGCTAGTACAATCTGGCTACGTCAATAGCGAACAAATGAGGCTGGCTCTGCTTGAAAGCCGTAAGTCTGGCAGACCACTGATAGAAGTGCTGGAATCTATTACTGGGCAACAACTAACACCAGATTTGCTCAGACAATATAAGAAACAGCAATTATTTGAACTTAAAATACTTTATGGCGTTGAATGCTTAGATCTCGATGTCAGTCAGGTTGGCAATACAATGGTATGTCAACTGATTGATACTCTGATCCCAGTGGATGTTTGTCGTCGTCATCGCATAGTACCACTAGCAAAAAATGAAGATCAAAATCCACCCTATGTCTTAGTGGCAATGGTGGATCCAGATAACTTAGAGGCTTGCGATGATCTAAACCGCATCTTGCGCCCCCAAAACTTGTCATTGCAGCGCATGGTGATTACCGAGGAGGATTACCAGCAGATCATCAACAAGTATTTGGATGATCAGGCTATTCGGCAAAAGCACCTTGAGCAAGAAAAGTCTATAGACATTAATCAAGATTTAGAAAATCTCGAAAATCTGAATGTAGAGGATGCATCCGAAGAAGCAGAGACTGATTTGGGCGCAGCAATGAAGGGTGCGGAGGATGCTCCGGTCATTAATCTAGTCAACAGGATTTTGGCTAAAGCATTATTTGACAAGGTTTCTGATATTCATATTGAACCCCAAGAAGAACATTTACGCATTCGCTTTCGTAAGGATGGGGTTTTACGTGAAGCTTTTGATCCCTTGCCGAAGAAAATTATCCCTGCTGTGACGGCGCGATTTAAAATTATCTCCAACCTAGATATTGCTGAACGGCGCTCACCCCAAGACGGACGCATCAGACGATTATTTGAAGGACGTAAAGTAGACTTTCGGGTTAATACTTTGCCTAGTCGCTACGGAGAAAAGATCGTACTGCGGATTTTGGATAATTCAGCAACTCAATTGGGGTTGGATAAGCTAATTACAGATCCAGAGACTTTACAAATTGTCCAGGAAATGGTATCTCGCCCCTTTGGTCTGATTTTAGTGACTGGACCAACTGGTTCTGGTAAAACAACATCGCTGTATTCGGCTTTGGCTGAAAAGAACTCTCCAGGAATTAATATCAGTACTGTGGAAGACCCAATTGAATACAGTTTGCCAGGGATCACTCAAGTACAGGTGATTCGTGAAAAAGGGTTGGATTTTGCCACCGCTTTACGAGCTTTCTTACGCCAAGATCCAGATGTGATTCTGGTTGGTGAAACACGGGATAAGGAAACAGCAAAAACCGCCATCGAAGCAGCGCTCACTGGTCACTTAGTATTAACAACTTTGCACACTAATGACGCTCCAGGTGCGATCGCTCGTTTGGGGGAAATGGGGATTGAGTCTTTTATGATTTCTAGTTCCCTAATTGGTGTTTTAGCACAACGGTTGGTTCGGCGCGTTTGTTCTACGTGTCGCATTCCTTATACTCCGACTCCAGCTGAACTAGCTCGCTACGGGTTATCAGCTTCTCAAGAAGCAGATATTACCTTGTACAAAGCTAACTCCCTAACACCCGAGCAAATCCAACAAGCTAAAAGTCAAAATCAGCTTTGTTCACAGTGTAATGGAGTTGGTTATAAAGGGCGCTGTGGTGTGTACGAAGTTATGCGAATTACCGAGCGCCTACAAACACTAATTACTGAAGAAGCACCAACGGAACGCATTAAAGAAGTCGCTGTAGAAGAAGGTATGAAAACCTTACTAGCTTACAGCCTAGATTTAGTGCGTCAAGGTGCAACCACCCTAGAAGAAGTAGAACGGGTGACTTTCACCGACACAGGTTTAGAAGCAGAGTTAAAAGCTAAACGCAAAACCAGTTTAACCTGCCAAACTTGTCATGCCGAATTGAAACCAGAATGGCTCGATTGTCCTTACTGCCTGACACCTAGGTTTAAAGATTAGTTAGTCGTTAACCGTTAGTAAAACCCCCTAACCCCAAGAAGAACTATGGAAATGATGATTGAAGATTTAATGGAGCAGATGATCGAAATGGGCGGCTCAGATATGCATTTATCTGCTGGCTTACCTCCTTACTTTCGCATCAGTGGTAAACTCACCCCAATTGGAGAAGATCCCTTAACAGCAGATCAGTGCCAAAGACTAATTTTTAGTATGCTCAACAACTCCCAACGTAAAACATTAGAGCAGAACTGGGAGCTAGATTGTTCCTACGGAGTTAAGGGATTAGCACGTTTTCGGGTTAACGTTTATAAAGATCGTGGTTCTTACGCTGCCTGCTTACGAGCATTAAGTTCAAAGATTCCCAATTTCGATAAATTAGGTTTGCCAGAAGTTGTCCGCGAAATGGCAGACAAACCCAGAGGATTAATTCTAGTAACAGGACCAACAGGTTCTGGTAAAACTACTACGTTAGCCGCCATTATCGATCTAATTAACCGTACTAAAGCAGAGCATATATTAACAGTAGAAGACCCGATTGAATTTGTTTACGAATCAATTAAAAGTTTAGTTCATCAAAGACAATTGGGTGAAGATACCAAGAGCTTTGCTAATGCGTTAAAAGCAGCTTTACGGGAGGATCCAGATATTATCCTAGTGGGAGAAATGCGGGATTTAGAAACAATTTCATTGGCTATTTCTGCTGCTGAAACAGGACACTTAGTATTTGGTACTTTGCACACGAGTTCAGCCGCTCAAACCGTTGACCGGATCATCGACGTTTTTCCCCATGAAAAACAAACTCAAGTGCGTGTACAATTGTCCAACTCTTTGGTAGCAGTATTTAGTCAAACTTTAGTTTCTAAAAAGAATCCTAAACCAGGGGAATTCGGTCGTGTCATGGCGCAGGAAATTATGATTGTGACGCCTGCTATTTCTAACTTAATTCGTGAAGGTAAAACATCTCAAATTTATTCGGCTATCCAAACTGGTGGTAAATTGGGAATGCAAACTTTGGAAAAAGTTCTAGCTGATTTATACAAAGCGGGAACTATTTCCTTTGAAGCAGCGATGTCTAAAACCTCTAAACCAGACGAAGTTCAGCGGCTCATTGGTTCTGCACCACCACCACCGCCACCGCCAGCCCCAAAAGCCGCAGTTGGTATTAAGAGATAATTATAAAAAGGAGCCTTAAAACAGTGAACAGTAACCAGTTATCAGTTATCAAGGCGTATGACGAGGTAATAACTAATAACTGATAACTGATAGCTGTTGCTCCTCCTGAATTCTTCCAAAATTGACATCTAACAATTTAAAATTACCATGCCTACTTTTGTTGCCCGTATCCGGGATTCACAAGGACAAGCTAAAAAAGAAACAATTAATGCAGAATCAATAGTGCAGGCACGTACAACTCTCAGACAGCAAGGTTTCGTCGTCGAAGATATAAAACAATCTTTAGGCTTTGACTTTAAAAAAATTCAAGACTCATTTGTTAAAGTTTCTGTTAAAGATAAAGCTGTCTTTTCACGTCAATTTGCTGCTTTGGTGAATGCAGGTGTTGCAATTGTTAGAAGTTTAGGGGTTCTATCTGAACAGTGTTCTAACCCTAAACTGAAAAAAGCCTTAAGAGATATTAGCTTTGATGTTCAAAGCGGGGTTAACCTTTCGGACTCGATGCGTAAACATCCTGATTGTTTTGATGGTTTATATGTCAGTATGGTTCAGGCAGGTGAGGTTGGTGGTGTATTAGATGAAGTACTCAATCGCCTAGCCAAGTTATTAGAGGATGTTGCCCGATTACAGAACCAAATTAAATCAGCGTTGGCGTATCCTATGGTTGTTGGTTTTTTGGCAACTACTATTTTTGTGGGCATGACCGTTTTTCTCATCCCAATTTTTGCCAAGATATTTCAAGAATTAGGAACAGAATTACCACCACTTACACAATTTTTGATGACGTGTAGTGAAATATTACGCAGTTGGCGAGTTCTGGTTATCATCGCTATTTTTGTAGCAGGAAATATTGCATATAAACGATACTATGCGACTCCAGTTGGACGCCAAACTATAGACCGTTTATCTTTAAAAATGCCTTTATTTGGTGACTTAATTCAAAAATCTTCTGTTGCACGCTTTAGCCGTACATTTGGGGCTTTGACACGTTCAGGTGTTCCAATTCTTACTTGTTTGGAAATTGTACGAGATACATCAGGTAATCAGGTGGTTGCTAATGCCATAGATGGAGCCCGTATAGACATTCAACAAGGAGGTATGATCAGCATTGCATTGCAGAAAGAAAGTGTTTTTCCGGCTATGGCAATTCAAATGATTAGTATTGGTGAAGAAACTGGGGAATTAGATGGTATGTTAATGAAGGTTGCTGACTTCTATGAAGACGAAGTTGAGCAAGCAGTTAAAGCTCTAACCAGTGTTTTGGAACCGTTGATGATCGTGGTCTTGGGAGGAATGGTTGGTACAATTTTGCTGGCAATGTATCTTCCTATGTTTAAGGTATTTGAAAAGATGGGTTAGCTCAAACAATTAACTTTATCTCTGTTAGACCTTGGCACGACTCGCACTGTTCCTTAAACGAAGACTAACAAAGGGGCTGAGTATTTGATTTTTTGTCTCTAATTGCTAGGTAAATTATCAGGATCGATACCAAGAGAACGCAAATATTGTGCTAATTGCTCAGCCCGTTCCTGCTCTGCTTGTAACTTTTCGGTTTGTTGTTGTGCTATTTCTTCTGCCATTAAATAGCGATCACCGTGTTCTCCATACCAAGATAAAAATTCTTGTTGAATTCCACCAATAACGCCTTTATATCGTCCGATTCCTAATCCTACTTCTGGCATCCAATAAGGTTCGCCAATTTGTAATTGATAATTTTTATCTACCAATTTATAAAGCTCAAATGGTTGTTGGCGATCTCGTTGCCAATATTCGGGATTATATATGATGTAATAAAGTACACCAAGTTTCTGATAAATTTCTAATTTTTCGTCGTATTCACCGCCTGGAGTGTGGGAGACAATCTCCAATGATAGTATTGGCACGACATCATTTTCTTCCCAAACAGCGTAACTCCTCCGAGATTTCCCGCCTTTTTTACGAGCAACTCCCAAACTCAGGAACCCATCTGGGACTACCGGGACTCTCACATTAGCCCCTGTTGTGTGATAAATTGCCATGTCTACGCCGAAAAACCAGTCGGTGCGGTTTGCCCAGATTGAGGTTAGTAAAAACAGTAAGATATTGGGGAGAAAATTCTGGTCTTCGTTATCCACAGGTATATCGTCAGAACAAGTCAATTCTTCGGTGCTTGGTAGCGTATTGACTTTAAGGTTTTCTGACGGCATAGTTTTACCAAGTGTCGTGCTTGAAGCACCTTGAGCGTGCGCAATACAGGTTATACCATTCTACTGAATTCTAGAAATGATTATCCTTTCCTCTAAACACCTAATATTAGGAATAGCAATCGGTTCGCTGTCCTTATTCCCTACCTTAAGCGCCCAAGCACAAAATATTGAGCTAAAAGTTTATAGTGAAAACGAAAACAAGCAAAGCTGTCCAAGTAAAGTTGTAGCTACCGAAGTTTCTCAACCTTATCGTGAAGGTAGTTTTGCTACTGATGGAAGTGCTAACTTAAGTGCGATCGCCACTAATTTATCGATCACTAACAGCAATAATTTTAGTGTTACGTGGGTTGGAACTCTAAAACCAATCTACGGTGAACTACCCACAGTGCCGCAAGCGGTCACAGTGGCCTTCTGCCGTCCCATCAACACTGTTTTTAGACACAGTGGCTAGCTTACGCAGAACTTGCAGAACTTCCTTCGAGGTACTAGCTTTCGCAGTAGAAATAACTACTTTCCCTTTCCGGCTTTTTATAGTTGGGAACAGTCCCAGCCCAACTCGCTTTATGTTAATGGATGCATTCACATCGCGGTCAACATAAAGCAATTCTTGAGGGTCAAAGTAACTCCTGATATCACAGTTGATGAATACAAGTTCATCACGATATGACAACAACTGTGATGTGTACGCAGGATTTACCTTTACTACAGCTGCTCCAGCTTTTGAGGCTATGTAGTCCAGACTTGTAAAGAATTGACCGAAACCAGCATCCAACCAAGATTTATTTAAACCTGACTTGGCGCTTTGTCCATTTGAAAGAAACTTTCCCTGCTGCACCTTTTTAGCTTTATTGCGCTTGGTAAGACCGCGTAAATTCAAGTCTTCATGAAAGAAAACTTTTTTGCCAGTACGCACCAGCTTATGAGCAGTTTTATAAGCGTGATCTTTACGTGACCGCGCAATACGTTGATGTTCTCGCGCTTCCCGTTTGGCCAGTTTACGACGGTTAGTACTCCCCTTTTTCTTAGTAGCCTTACGTTTAGAAACTTTGGCGAGCCGTGCTTGAGACTTACGGAACGATTTAAGGGAGGGTAGCTTTTCACCTTCTGACGTTGCAAGGTAATCATCCTCATGCAACACCGCGTCCATACCCAAAGAGTTATCCCAAGTAGGGGTAACATCGTCAGGATTAAATACTGGCACTGTTGGATCTTCGAGACAGATAGTGGTATACCAACCGTCCGCTTTACGGGTTAAAAGAATGTTTTTAAGGATAAAACCATCGGGTAGTGGTCGGTGCAGCCTCACTTTCAACCATCCTTTAAGCTTTGAAATTGACAGGAATAACCAGTCTTTTTCTACTCGTTCAATGGTTACGGCTTGCCCCTCAATCTTCATCGTGCGGAAGTTAGCGGTATTTTTAAATCTTGGCTTTCCGCTTTTCTTGCCGTTGTTGTCACCAACGATGAAGCTATCAAACGCTTTTTTAACTCTATCTGAAACATCTTGCAGTGTTTGAGATGGTACAGATTTAAAGTCTAGTAACTCACCAGAATGACGAACTTTGATTAAGTCTTTTTTGAATTCTGGTAATAGCTTTTTTTGGCTATAAAAATCTGGATTGTCTCTCAGATCTGGAGGAGTGACAGTGCAAGAGATTAAGCAGAATTCTCCTTGAGGAAGAATTACATAATTCCTGTTTAATTCCCACCAATTAAATCTATCGCCAAGCTGCCAATTGTACCAATAGCGGCAAATTCTCAACCATTCGTTAAGTTCTAGTTTTTGATTGGTGTCTGGGTAAGCTCTGTATTGGTAATTTAGCAGCGTAGTAATCACCTCCTTTGTTTTTCTTACTAGAATTAGTATAACATTATTGTAGTGACATTGACACAACAATATGAAAAGCAAATATTTACAAATCCGGATTAGTGAGCGAAGATTAAATAAGTTTAGGTTATATGCTGCGCAGAAAGATAAAACAATGACAGCAATAATCGAGGATTTTATAGATTCCCTTAAACTTGAGAATGGTGAGACAGCGCTGCACTCCGGGTTTCCCTCTGTAGGCGACTGCGAACCCGAAGGGTAATTCCTCAACCACCTCGCTCCCTAGTTGAGTTGCAGTGAGACAGCGCTGCACTCCGGGTTTCCCTCCGTAGGCGACTGCGATCTTCGAAGCGGTAGCGCTAGCGAAGCGTTAGCGAGGAACGAGCGTCACCCGAAGGGTCAACTATGGTCGGAGGCGGTTTCGTCATTGCCCCAAAATTCATCCCACACTGATCTGGAGTACCGGATTCAGATGTGGGGCTTCTTTTGGTATTAGCTAACGACTATCCTCTCGTTGTTCTTAAAAAAGGTATCAAGAATGGTAATCCGACATGGACTTGGGGTGGAACTGATTAGAAAAATCAATACCTGATCAACCGCGCTAATACGAATAAGATAAAAGATGCGATTAAGGCACCCGCAACAATGCTTAACATTGCAGCATCAAAATTGCCAGTCATAGCGATGATCGAGCCAGGGATTAGTGATCCTCCAACACCACCAAATAGTACTGAAAGACCATTGTACAATCCGGTGCCAGCACCAACCCGTTCAGCAGGTAACAGACGTTGAACGATCGCATATTCTTGAGCACCGTAAGCACTTTGACAGAATACAGCGATGGCAAAAAATAACACCAATAGTCCCAATGTATTAGTAGTTGAGGCAAGGTATACCATTACACTAGCTATCAGAAAACCACCACTTGCGAGCAACGTTCGACATTGGAAGCGATCTCCTAAGTAAGCCATGACAACAATACCTACTATACCAGCAGCAAAAACCAGTGCAAGTGGCCACCCTAAGCTGGTAAAATCAATTCCTTTGGCACGATTGAAGTAGATTGGTAACCAGCTGAGCATACCAAAAGCACAAAAGGCGTTGAGAATACCACCGAACACAGCTAGCCAAAAACGCCGATCACGAATGTAGCTTCTGCTGGGTGTTTTCATGACTTGACCCTCGGCACGAAAGGAGTCTTTAATGAGACTATTGCGGGGAGGCTCATCCTGTACAAAAAAATAAACGAGCGGAATTGAGAGCAACAAACCAGCTATACCAAGTACGGCGAATGTTGTACGCCAACCCATAGCGTTGCTCAACGAAACAATAATTAGTGGTGCGATCGCGCTAGCAACTAAAATACCAACACCCCAAATTGCATTTGCTCGCGATCGCTCACCTGGTAAAAACCAACGACTGGTAAGCGCACTTAGCATTGGAATGTGGACACCCTCCCCAATACCAAGAAGCAGACGGAGTAGAATCAATAGCTTAAGAGACTTTCCTAATATTGCCATTAAAATAGTAAACATAGAGAAAGCCGTAATTGCTGCGATCGTACTACGCTTAGGGCTAAACCTTTCAGCAAAAGGGCTAAGCAGCATGTTCGATAACGCATAAGGCAAAAAGAATGCAGCTAACAGCAGTTCACCATTTGACCCGATCTCACGAGTAGTCCAGCCAAAATCTTGAGCAATACGTGGCATAGCTAGTGCAATATTATTGCGATCTAGGTAGTTGACGAATACCGTCACTGCCAGAATAACTGGAATACGCCAGCGTGTTCTTGGAACCGAGTCTGTAGCAGTTTGCATATGAGGTTCTGTTTCGAGAATCCGATAAACTAAATAGCGTCGAATTAGTTGGGAATTATTATGCCTTTAATTAAAGTGCAATCTTCTGTATCTGCTCCTCAAAAAGCTGAAGTAGAAGCAATGCTTTTGAGTTTATCAGCTAAGTTGGCACAACATTTAGGAAAACCAGAATCTTATGTCATGACAGCTTTTGAGCCAGAAGTTCCCATGACATTTGCTGGCACTACAGACCCGGTTTGCTATATTGAAATTAAAAGCATCGGCACTATGAAGCCAGAGCAAACCAAAGCGATGAGTCAGGAATTTTGCCAGCAGATTAACCAAACGCTGGGAGTCCCGACAAATCGCATTTATATAGAATTTGCTGATGCTAAGGGAGCTATGTGGGGTTGGAATAGCACAACTTTTGGTTAATTTCCTGCTGCTTAAAACCCACCAGCACTGCCTTTTCATCCTTAACAAATAGTGGGCGCTTAAGCAACATTGCATCGCTGGCAAATGCTTGAACCCATTGCTCATCCGTCCACGTCTTTTTCTCTTCACCTAGTGCACGGTACGATTGACCGGAAGTATTGCGCATTGCTTGAGAACCCAAAGATTCTACCCAATTTTGAATTGTTTCATAGGTGGGCGGATTTTCTTTAGTATTAATAAATTCGTAGTCAATATTGTTGTTTTTAAGCCATTGAAAAGCTTTTTTGCAGGTTCCACAGTTTGGTATTCCGTAAACTTTCACAGACATAAATTCACAAGCTTTATAATATATTTAATGAGGCAGAATTTCTCGCATAGCTGCCACGAGTTGGTCTACACTTTCTTTGCGGCTGTTGTAACCCATTAGACCAATTCGCCAAACTTTACCAGCTAGTTCACCCAAGCCATTGCCGATTTCAATATTATATTCATCCAGCAACTTGCGTGAGAATGCTTTACCATCAACGCTGGCGGGGATACGAACTGTTGTAAGGGGTGGTAATCTAAACTCTCGCTCAACGTGTAAAGAAAGTCCTATACTCTCTAAACTTTCCCAAAGATATTCTACATTCTCCTGGTGTCGTTGCCAGCTATTTTCTATACCCTCTTCTGCCACTAGCCGTAAGGCTTCTCGTAAGGCATAGTAGAGATTGATCGGGGCTGTATGGTGATAGACGCGATCGCTTCCCCAATACTTACCCAACAACAGCATATCAAGATACCAGTTTTCCACCTTTGTGCTTCGCTGCTGCAACTTCTCGATTGCTCGCTGGCTCATTGTAAAAGGTGAAGCTCCTGGTGGACAACCTAGTCCTTTCTGGCTACAGCTATAAGCTAAGTCAACACCCCACTGATCTATAAAGATTGGTACACCCCCTAAACTCGTCACTGTATCAACTAAGAGCAAACAACCAAATTCGCGACACAACTCACTCACGCCTTCCAACGGCTGACGCGCACCTGTAGAAGTTTCCGCATGTACTAAAGCCAAAATTGCTGGACGATGAACTTCTAAAGCCGCTTGCAGTTCCTGTAATGTAAAAACCTGTCCCCAAGGTTTAGTAATAGTGCGCACATCTCCACCATAGCGTCCAGCCATATCTACTAGGCGATTACCAAAATATCCCGCCACCCCTACAAGAACCACATCACCCGGTTCTACAGAATTGGCAATTGTTGCTTCCATTGCAGCCGTACCTGTACCACTTACCGCAATAGTTAGTGGGTTTTCTGTTTGCCACACGTACCTTAAAAGTGACTGAATTTCATCCATCAGTTCCAAAAAAGCTGGATCAAGATGTCCAACTGGAGGCTTATTCATCGCTCCCAGAACTGCAGGATGAGCATTAGATGGTCCTGGTCCCAATAGTAGACGGTTAGGCACTTCTAGGGGTTTAAGCTGTAATTTTTGGCTGTTGTTGATTTTTAGTGTTTCCATGATGACTTGAGTAAAACGGTGTTACAGACCGATGAGTGTTTATAAATGAAGAATACAGGAGTCAGGAGCCAGGAGGAGCCAGTGCGATGGACGGGTTTCCCGGCATAAAGCACCTGGCGTTCAGAATGAAGTTGTTGCTTAAAACCTCGTTCCTTGTGGATGAGATAGAGGTTGAAACTTTTCTTAAAACACCATCCCTTTATGGGTGGTGCATTCTGACTTCTGAATTCTGACTCCTGACTCCTTTTTATTAAAGGTGTATCCTAACTTGCGGTATTATTCGAATTGGGCATATTGAAAGCACGCTCAAAGGAAACCCCATGACTGCACAAGCCTCATCATCCAACTTACCTGTTTTAGAACAAATAAGGTTAGGATTACCGAACATTTGCGGCTGGGAGGCAGAAATTCGTTCCGTCGTGAACCTCCATGAGTCTATTTTTCTACCAAATACTAATCTACACCTAGAAGACATCAAAGCAGGATTTGCTTGCGCGCTTCATATGCATCAACCCACTATTCCTGCAGGTGCCAATAAAGCACTCATTAGCAATCTTCAGTATATGTTTGAACATCCTCATCAAGGGGATAATCACAACGCTGAACCGTTTGCTTGGTGCTATCGCCGTATGGGAGATTTTATCCCTCAACTTGTGAGTGAGGGTTGTAATCCTCGAATTATGCTTGATTATTCAGGTAATTTGTTGTGGGGATTGCAGCAAATGGGACGTGACGACATCCTCAACAATCTCAAGCGTATCACTTGTGAACCCCAATATCAGCCTTATGTTGAATGGCTAGGAACAATGTGGAGTCATGCAGTTGTTCCTTCTACGCCCATTCCCGATATTAAATTACATATTCAAGCATGGCAGCATCACTTTGCTGCTATTTTTGGCTACGACGCGTTAAAGCGAGTCAAGGGATTTTCTCCTCCAGAAATGCACTTGCCTAATCACCCAGATACTCTGTTTGAGTATATTAAAGCGTTGAAAGAATGCGGGTATCGCTGGCTAATGGTGCAGGAGCATTCGGTAGAACGTCTCGACGGTTCAGGATTACGTCATGAGGATAAATATATCCCGAATCGTTTGGTTGCTCGCAATTCTCAAGGCGAAACGATGAGCATCACAGCATTAATTAAAACCCAAGGCTCAGATACAAAATTAGTAGCCCAGATGCAGCCTTATTTTGAGGCAAAAGGACGCGGTAAGCAGCAAGTTGGAGAGAATTTAATTCCTTCACTGGTGACTCAAATCGCTGATGGGGAAAATGGTGGTGTGATGATGAATGAATATCCCCGCGATTTATTTAGAGTTTGGCATGAAATCCGTAACGAAGGTGGGGGGAAATCTGGTGTAGTCGGACTTAATGGTACTGAATATCTAGAATTGATTGAAGCTCTTGGTGTTAATCCTGAAGATTATCCAGCTTGTCAAGCTGTGCAGCAACACAAAATTTGGCAGCGAGTCGATCCAGAAAACGCAACACCAGCGAAAGTGGAAGATGCGATCGCGTCCTTAAAACAAACTGACCATCAATTCCACATGGATGGTGCTTCTTGGACAAATCATTTAAGTTGGGTTCAAGGTTACGAAGATGTCCTAGAACCAATGAATCAACTTAGTGTGTTGTTCCACGCAAAGTACGATCCACTCATACAACAAGATCCTTCTGTGACTAAGCAGCCTGAATACCAACAAGCCCTACTATATAATCTATTGCTGCAAACAAGTTGCTTCCGCTATTGGGGACAAGGAACTTGGACAGACTATGCTCGTGAACTCTATCAGCGTGGTAAAGCTCTGCTTCGCTAAGCTTTAACAATAGAAGCGAATAAATTTATAATAGAATTAAAAGCACCGATTGCGAGTCAAGTACTCTCAATCTATATTAGAGAAAACTGAAAATCCACTTTGTTCGCAAGTGGTATAAAATGCGACAAAAAGTAGGTGAAATAAAATACCCAAGCTATGAATTTTGTACTGCCTCGTTTTTTGAAATCATTTTACCGAAAAGAGCCAGTGATCAGTCTGTTGATTACAATGGGCTTTGTAGATGCACTGATAGGTGGACTGGATGACAGCTGGTCATTGTTTGCTTTTGGTTTGGGAACAGCAGGGGTAACACTTGTTTATCGGTGGTGGCGTATACAACAGCATCGTCCTATTATCCCAGACGAGCCTGTAGTGCAACATTACTTACCCCCTCGCTCGTCAAGTCCTAATTTACCAATGCTCTCGGTTTCTAAGAAAAAACCACTCTCATAATGAATGGACTGAAAATTAGAAGTTGTTAAATTTAAGTGTTTGGCACGGAGACAGTTCGCGTGAAATACTAAATGTCGTTAACCAGCAATGGTTCGACAGCGTAAATCTAAAAATGTATGACGAAATTTCCAAAGAAATTACATAACTCGAAAATCTCTATTGCAAAAAATCTGTTGATGCTCTTGAGCTTAACAGGAGCAGTTGCGATCGCGACCGTGCTACAAACACCTTCTGCCAATCCTGCCGATACCAAGAAATTTACAATACCAATCGCTCCATCTCCTATCAAGGGTTTTTTCAACCCACAACTGGTTTACATCTTGCAAGATCATATAGGCACTATTAAATCCTTAGCCTTTAGTCCAGATAGCAGAGTACTTGTTAGTGGCGGCTCAGAGAATGATGGTGTCATTCGCCTGTGGAATATGGCAACTGGCAAGAGATCTGGGATTATTAATAGAGCGCAAAAAACAGCCGTAGAATCTTTGGCAATTTCGCCAGATGGTCAAACCTTAGTTAGCTGTAGTGACGACGATACAATAAATCTTTGGAATCTCAGAACCAATAGATTTACCCGCTCGTTTGTAGCACATACAAGCAATGTACTATCAATAGCTATAACTCCAGATAGCAAAGTGCTTGTTAGTGGTGCTTTAGACGGAATTCGTCTTTGGGATTTGATACAACAGCGGCCACTTGCTAATCTAGTACGTTACGATAACTTCATTAATACAGTAGCTATTAGTCCTGATGGTCAGACTCTGGCAAGTGGTGACGATAGCGGCGTTGTTAAGCTATGGGATTTAAAAGCAGGAAAATTAATCACCACAATTCCAGCACATTCTACTACTGTAACCAGCATAGCTTTTACTCCAGATGGGCAAACATTAGTGAGTGCTAGCCACGATCATACTATTAAACTGTGGAATGTCTATACTGGGGAATTAGTTCGCACTTTGGTGGGACACAATAATTGGGTAAACTCTATAGCTGTTAACCCCAATGGTTTGACCCTTGCTAGTGGTGGTAAAGATGGTGTTAAACTATGGAATCTGACTACAGGCGAGTTAGTCAAATCGCTTTACGGACATTCTGATTGGGTGAGAACTGTAGCCTTTAGTCCTAATGGACAAATACTAGCCACTGGGGGTTTTGACCAAAGAATTAATATTTGGTTCAACCAATAGATGGTTCAGTTATCAGTCATTACCGCACCAAACGCCTTGATAACTGATAACTGTTTACTGTTCACTGATCTACGCTCGCTCTTGATACACTGATAATTCATCTACTCTCATTTCAAATGGGAATCCCTGATTGTTGGGAGGGCAAACCCGAATTTTGGCACTAGTGATGATTGAGTTGAGCAACGACGCCATTGGCACGATTTGTTGTAAGACACGCCAATTAGTCGCTTGATCTGGACATTCTATGACCAATGTTAAAGCAGTCGCATGAGTTCTTACATACCATCTACAGCTTGACAACAAATTTTGAATGCGGCGATCGCTACGCTCATAAAACAATTTACTAATAGAAGACTCTAATCTCTGACGCAGAACAATATCTGCTGATGTAGGTTGGAGTGGACGCACATCATCGTTATCACGTACAAAATAGCTTCTCATTTTCTCTTTATTTCTCCTAGGAAATTTTAATTGCCATAAGTAAACTAGCGTTCCAAAAACGACCCTATGTCATGAAATGTAAGTTCTAAAAACCTTATATATGAATCGTTATAAGGTATCTGTAAAACTGAACATACATTTGTTTTAACGCGGCGACTCACTTAATTATGAAAGTGGATTTTTCGTTATTTCCAAAAAAAATCCGGTGTTTCATCATAACAAGCAAAGTACTTTTCAGCCTTAAATCTATGAATTGCTTTGTCTAAAACTCTGCACAAATTGCATTATTATAGACAAACTCCCTGTTGGCAAATCCCGAATCTGCATTCAAAGCAAGTTTATCAAACTCAAAAATTAGCTGTATTTGTCTTGCTGAACATAAACTGAAGAGACAATTGCACCAACATGATATCCACTCTCTGAAAAACAATACCTCACACTTTAATCTCTAGATTTCCAGATAAACCCATAATAAACATAACTTAATAAAAAAATGACTTCAATTATACTTTTAGGGAAGAAAATTATCCTGCACAAAATATTATTAATTGACAATTATTTGCAGTTTCTTGCTAATAGATTCCATTAGCAATTTTTCTCCGCAAAAATATTATTTAGCTGCACAGCACCTACTACAGGATTAGCCTCTAGTTCAAAACAAAGTCTCTCTCGAGGTGTAACAGAGGTTATTCCTAGGGTAGAAGTTTGAGCAAACTGTGACGCTTATCTTTGTATAAGGGAGTTCAAAGGTCAGTTCTGCCTTAATTGATACAATTTCAAAGAAAATTGTCTACAGACGATGACAGACTAGAAGCGCACAGTCTGATTATTGAGAATTGGTAGAAGTAACTAGTAAGATCGCCCGATCAAATGTTGATGCCGTCGAAGAATTGACGCTATCACGTACTAATAACAAAAGCGTCCATACAACCTGCTCGATTTTTAAAACGTTCCTTACGCCAAATCTCCTTCAGCCCTTGTGTATGCTCACTCCAACAAGCACATTCACCTATATGAGTCCACGGCAATTCAAACCATCTCCATCTTTACAAAGACTGAAATCAAGTTAGGGATTAAGAAATATGCTCTATCAAAAAAGGTTGATCAAAAAACTTGCTGGTAGCTTTCTGGGAGTTGCTAGTATCAGCGCTTTAATTGGTTTTCCCAAACTGGCGCAAGCAGACTTCAGATCGAGTTTCTCTGACAGTTCGACACAGTCTATTCTTGCTCAGAATACACCAGGAACAATGAGTGAACCCTCTTCTGGTACTACCTCCGCTCCTAACACTACCAATTCTGGTTCTTCTTCACTGAGTGCTTTAGACAAAGAATTCATGACAAAAGCAGCACAAAGTGACAATACCGAGATTCAGATAAGTAAACTCGCGCTTCAAAAGTCTCAAGATAAGACTGTGAGGAACTTTGCTCAGGAAATGATTCGCGATCATACAAATTCGTCGAACCAGTTAAAGCAAATAGCAGAGCGGAAAGGATTCACTTTACCGAAAGGCGTTGGTGCAGATAACCAAGCTTTAGTGACTGGTTTGAAGAATACTTCTGGTAGTCAGTTCAATAGAGCATACATGCAAGGACAGATCCAAGCTCATACTAAGACTGAAGCTGAGTACCAAAAATATATTAAACAAGGACAAGATCCAGATTTACAAGCCTTTGCAAACAAGATCTCGCCAATTGTGGCTGAACACCTACAGATGGCTCAGAAAAACGTAGCGCAACTTCAATAAGGTAGTAGAGATACCACTATACCCTACACTAAAGTGTAGGGTTTTTTTCGAGCAACAATGTGAAAAATATGCCAGTATTTCTCGTCGCCTAGTGCTGTTTTTCCGGGATGCTCTTCTTCATTCAACATTTCAATTTCAAAAGGTTGAAGTAACATTTCAATTTGTGTGCGACTATGGTGATTCATAGAAGTTTGAATTGCCCAAGAGTCGCGATCGCCAAATAATTGACCACAAAAACGACCACCAACACGAAGAGATATAACAACCTTTTCCCATAAACTTGGGAAATGCTCCGGTGGACAAAATGGTAAAGCGAAGCTAGAATTTATTAAATTTACTGATTCTGGTAATATAACTTCCTCAAAGCGAATAATTTGAGTGTCTAAAAGCTGCAGGTTAATATCTGGACGACTGAGCAAGCGATGAATCGCCTCTGGGTTACTATCAATAGCTAAAACCCGCCAACCCCGATGCAACAATTCTACGGTATCTCGTCCTTCTCCACACCCAAGATCTACCGCAAAGCGTATTTCGTTAGTAGAAGGTTCAGAATCAACACTAGCTAAAGCAGCAAGTAGGGTGTCGCGTGGTGGGCGACCAGTAACAGCATCATAGTAAGCACAAAAGTCACGCTTGAAAACTGGATTTTCTGACTCGGGCATAAAATAAGTAAGTTTTTACTTCTAACTGTGTGTAATAAATATTTGCATTAAGGAGTATAGTAATCATATATTAAAATGCCGCTGCTATATAGTTTTTACGTGATAGAAATACTATTTAGAAAAAAGTATAAAAAAATATTAAAAAGTCAACAAAAGACTACAGTTGAGCTAGGATGAACAGGTCATTTTATTAACACATGTACTGTTCATCAAATAAAACAGGGTAAATAGAAAATGGAAGTTAGCGCTCGTAATTCCTTGAAGGGTACGGTAAAACATATTGTAGAAGGAGCAGTTAATACAGAGGTAGTGTTAGAAATAGCGCCTGGAGTAGAAGTCGTTGCAATTATCACAAAATCATCTGCTGAAAAGCTAGGACTGAAAGAAGGGAAACAAGCTTACGCTGTTGTTAAAGCAACAGATGTAATGGTCGCGGTTGATTGAACCCAAGCCCACAGGCTATAGCTCCATAGTCACAGGGTGTAGGGGGTAGGGTGTAGGGGAAATCCGAATTGAACCGGAATAGAACTACCCTACGAACGGGTTCCATGAAATGAATGTCCTACACCCCACACCCTACACACCACACCCAGCACACTTTTTCGGCAAGTCATGAATGAGGACAAAATAATCTTACTTTTTCTGACTGACTAAATACGACCCAACAAACTATTTTTTATAAAAAAAGGTGTCTTTGTCTGACCTTTTATGGACTGTAATTTTTTAAGAAATAGCCTACATTAATCTCAGTGAAGGAAATATCCCAGAACTGAAAGAGATTCATGAAATTATACCTCTTCAACTTCTGGAGCAATTGGGATAAAAAATCTGAGATTTATAAGAGGAGTTTTTATGGAGTATAAATTACTTAGTCTTGAAGAATTTAACGAATACGCTAACAACGCCTCAATGCGGATCGAAACATGGAAAACCGAATACGGTATTCTTCAAAAGATGTTTTTGGCAGGACAGCTGCTCCAAAAAACACCATCACCTAGACCTTTTCAGTTAGGGCAAGTCTGTGATGGAACGACAAACACTTGTGTAATAGCTCTTTTTATCCTCTACTGTCGTGCGTCTAAGCTAGACCCACAAGACATTATGGAAACCGCTTACCCCGTTAATGACTGGAGTCATTTTACTGCTGAATATCAACAAAAGCAAATCACTGCTGCTCAAATGGAAGGCATCGAAGTTCCCAAATCATGGAAATCTCCACGAGAGCTTGATCGCTTATGTGTATCGCTGCGTGAAATCAATCTACATCAACTAGCTAATATTTTAGAAAAAAGCGCGCGACAACGTCCTAGCGCAGCACTGCTGTCGTTAGCGGCGTAGTTGGCAAATCTTGGGGTGTACGTCCCTGTAGCACTGATAATTTAACCGTTGGCAGATGTGGTAAAACGTACTTACCAAATAACTCACACTCTTCAATCAGAGGATAACCTGATAAGATAAATGCCCGAATGCCCATGTCCATGTAACGATTCATCTTCCACAAAATTTGGTCTGGTGTACCTACTAATGCTGCTCCACAACCTGAGCGCGCTCGACCAATACCACCCCACAGAAATGGCTCCAAATAATCATCCGTGGATTTGGCTCGGAACTCATCTTGCCGCAAGACACCCAGAGATTGGTGATCTTGTGTGCGCTGTTTGAGGTTGAAGCGTTCTGGATCAAATTTGGACATAATTTTCTGAGCATAAGTACGGGCTTCGTCTTCAGTTTCCCGAACAATCACATGAACACGTAAACCAAAATCAATCTGGCGGTTATATTCGGCTGCGCGATCGCTCATATCCTGCATGGTTGCGTAGATACTTTCTTCCGGTTCTGGCCACATTAAGAACACATCACAGTATTTAGCACACACTTGTTTTGAACCAGAAGAAATCCCACCAAAGTATAGCAATGGTCCACCATTTTGCTGGTATGGCTTGACTGGATCAGTGCTAGTAAGTTTTACTTGATAAATTTCGCCTTCAAAATCGATGCTTTCGTGCATCCAGGCTTGTTTGAGGATTTCTATTGTTTCCGAGCATCGTTTGTAGCGTAATTCAGGGCTTTCGTCCATACCCGGTAAAGCGGAATTAATAATGTTAATAGTTAACCGCCCTTTGAGAATATGGTCGAGTGTAGCAATATGACGTGCTAGCATGATCGGAAAGATTTCGCCTGTTCGCACAGCGGTTAGCATGTTGATGCTTGTGGTTTGTGGTGCCATAGCTGCGGCAAAGGGAATGACTTCTTGTCCCACAAGGTATGAGGTTGGTAGCAATATATTACCAAACCCCTTTTGCTCAGCAGTTAGCATAATATTGCGACAGTGATCGTAGTTGCTGCGGCGAGAGTGATCCAATACACCTAGATATTGTGTATCTCCTCCGCAGAGGTCGTCAAACCAACCTATTTCAACTAAGCGTTCAGGCGTTCGTGTTACAACAGATTTTATCGGTTCGGTAAGCATTGATTAATGAGCTGAGTTTAAGTGAGGTAGCATAGTATTGTACTTGCTATGTTGGACTTGGGCTCAGCTTCTATACAATCGTTACAAAGCACGTAACTATCTACTTTGACCTAGGGTGTGACGGTCTACTACTTTTTCTAATAGACAAAGCAAAGCGGTAACGCAGCTTAAATTTGTGGTGGTGCGTTGCTACGAACAAAAGACTTAATTTTTATTTCGTCATGAACTTGTGCAATTCTGTAGTTAGGCGCGAGAAGTAGGTGAATGTAAAAAATAAGAATAAGTATTCGCAAAAATCTCAAGGAATTTGAGATCGGTTTGGGTATCATTATCAGCTGAGTCTGCCATAATAGTTTTTGTACCTCTTAAAAGCGCGTTACATCCGCCAGAGAACAAAAATGCTAAGAACAATTGAAGGAATTTATAAAAACGGCAAAATTGAACTTGCCGAAACACCAATTGACATTATTGAAAGCCGAGTTTTTGTAACTTTCTTAGAAACCAAACCAGCCACTTGGTCGGAAATTATTATGCAACATCAAGGTATAGCAGAAAGTATAATTTTTGAATCTTACCGGGATGAACTCCTCCCACCGAAAGAAGTCGAGTTTTAATGATGGGTTATTTACTCGATACTTGCGTGATTAGTGATTTTGTTAAAGGAGAAGAAAACACCCTCAAGCGTTTAAAATCTACTTCTCCTGTTGAGATTTTTATTTCATCGCTAACAATTATGGAGGTGAAATATGGATTAGCAATCAATCCGCAACGTGCCTTAAAAATTCAACTGGTGATTGAAACATTCTTAAGTTCAATGACAATCTTACCTTTTGGTACGTCAGAAGCAGAACTTGCCGCTAAAATTAGGAGTATCCTAAAAGCGGGAGGTACTCCTATCGGTGCTTATGATTTACTGATTGCAGCAACAGCACTAACCCACAATCACATTTTGGTAACATCTAACTTGAGGGAATTTCAAAGAGTACCAAATTTGCCAATCGAGAATTGGCGTTCCTCTTAAATTGCACTCGCTCTTGAAGAAAACTGTTGAGACGTTACATGTATGTAACGTCCCTAGATTATATTAAACTAAATATGGTTCTTGATGAGTGCGAATCGTGCAGTCAGAGCGGGGATAAGTTACACAAAGTAAAGCAAATCCTTTCTCAATTTGCTCGTCATCCAAAAATGATTGGTCAGATTGATCTATTTCACCTTCAACTACCTTACCAACACAACTAGAGCAAGCACCTGATTTACAAGAGAATGGCAACTCAATGTCGTTCTCTTCTGCTGCATCAACAATGTTAGTGTCTTCATCTACCTCAATCGTAGTGTCGAGATTTTCTTTTTTGTTGATTAATCTAACTTTGTATGTAGCCATTTTGTGATTCTCCTCAGACATTTACAATTATGTTTGTTGGCTGGATTTGTGCAACGTCAAAATCCAAAATGGTATTAGCTGCAAGGTACACCTGTGGGGGTACAGTCACCTGCTTTAAATGACTTTCCACAACCGCAGTTTTCAGTTGCGTTGGGGTTGATAAATTTAAAGCCGCTTTCGAGCACACCTTCAACGAAATCGATAACAACTCCGTCTAACAATGGGGCGCTTTTAGCATCGACGTAAACCAGCACTTTGCCTTGTTGAATCACCAAATCATCTGGTTTGGGGGAACTTGTAACATCCATTCCATACTCATAGCCACTGCAACCACCATCTTTGACTGAGAGGCGGATACCTTTGGTTGGTGTGTCGGTTTCAGGCGCAGAACCACGTAAAAATGCTCGTAAGCGAAATTCTGCTTTTTCCGTCAATGTAACAGTCATCGAACCTCCGTTAATTGTTAGTTGTTGATTGTTTTAGTAGAGTAAAAACAATCAACCAGTTAGCTATTGAGTGTTGTAATTCAGGGTGTAGGGTTTGTAGCGCTCAGGAACACAACTATTTGGTAAAATTACCAGTGGTTTCTAGAGATGTGGATTGCAAGTATCTCCAAGGTGCAGTGTTCCCACATACCGGACAAGAGCGATCGCGGTGAGAGCGCCGCTTAGCAAATTCCATCCGAGTAAGGTTCATTGTCAGCAATTGAGACAGTAGAGGCTGGCTAAATCCAGTGATTAACTTGATAGCCTCTAGTGCCGTTAGACATGCTAGCGTACCAGAAACAGCACCTAAAACAGAAAAACCGCGACGATCCCAATCTGGCTTTTCAGGAAATAGACAAGATAAACAGGGGGTTACACCAGGAATAATCGTAGTCAAGTAAGCATCCATTCCATCCATTGCAGCTTCCACCATTGGCTTACGCCAGCGAACACAAGCAGCATTCAACACATCTCGCTCTGTGAAGTTGTGAGCACAATCAAGAGCCATATCAGCTGATTGTACCAAGGAGTCTACATTTTCAGGAGTTATGTAATCATGAACTGCTTCCACTTGAACATCAGGATTAATAGCGCTGATAGTTTGTTTTGCTTTCAATACCCTAGGCTTACCTACCCAATCATCCGTCATAAGAATCTGACGATTCATATCATCAAGGCGCAGGTCACCACCTCGAACTAGGATCAGCCGCCCAACTCCTGCAACCGCAAGGTAAAGTGCTGCTGTACCCCCTAATCCTCCCACACCTGTCACCAGCACTGTTGCTGATTTAAGGCGTTGTTGTGCTAACTCGCCAAAGTTAGGGAGCATCATTTGGCGACGATAACGTTCTAATTCGGTAGGCGTTAGGTTTACCAATTTTTACCTCCTAATCAGAACTGATTTCTGTCAGCGTAATTACATTTTTAGGCTTCTCGTTAAACACTTTGAACAACTTCTCTTGTTGCGGCGTGGATTCGAGAAATACTTGATAAGCTTTTTGCAGAGCCTCACGATATTTATTTAACTTCTCTGAAGCGCTAATTTCAGTATAATTATCATCAATTTCTTTGATGAATTGAGAGAACTTTTTCAAGATATGCAAACGGTTTACATTGACAAATTTTTGGTCATATGGAATTTGAAAAAACTCAAAATACTC
>NZ_JAAKGC010000243.1 GCF_017591665.1 Aetokthonos hydrillicola CCALA 1050
AGTCAGTGTAACTTCTGACTGCTTTCCTCTCTAACAATCAATCCGCGCCTCAGTACTAATGTCTATTTTTTATCTTTTCTTCTATCCGTGCTTTGCTTCTGTCTGAGCTTTTAGTCCAAACTCCAGTAAAGTTGAAATAATGCAAATGATGGCACTCTTCGCTCCTGCGCCAAGGCAGTAACACGCAGCGATGCCCTGTAAGCCGGTGACAAAATTGGGATTTTCTTTTCCACTTGGGCGATCGCATGTAGGCATAGTATTCTTTTGTCCGCTTCATCAGAGCGCTCGTCCTCATTTTCTGTTACTGAGTTTAGTTGCCGTCTTAAGTAAAAAATGTGATTTAGAGCAGATTAGTGATCAAATCTTGATGAATTGGGGAGAATTGGTAAGCGATCGCTCATCGCAAATTGTGTTGGCTGAAACTATACTATAGGTACAAACCGTTTTTTCAATTCATTCAAAGTAAGAGTATTGACTAATGGTCTACTTACTTCCGCCAAGCTGTGCTAGTGAATTGCTCCCAATTAAAACAACCATTTAAAGTGTTTGTTCAAGCATTTGGCCATGATCTTTTAACCATTCTTTAGCCTTTTCCATTGTGGCTACTTGCGCTCGGACGATATTCCAGAAACGTTGAGTGTGGTTCGGTTCTATGAGGTGTGCTAGTTCGTGAACTACAACATAATCAATAACAAACATTGGAGCTTTTATCAGACGCCAGTTAAAGGTCACATTATCGTTGGGTATACACGAACCCCAACGATATTTGGTATCTGTAATTTTTGCCTGATTGAACTCTACACCAAGACGTTTTGCATAAAGCTGAACTCGTGGTAGTATTTTTTCTTTAGCTTTTTGAATGTACCAGTTTTGAAATATATTACCGCGCTGTTTGGCTTGTGCTTTAGGAACCAAGAAACGGCTATTGACAAACTGTATTTCATGTTCGGCCTCTACTAATTCCAGGCGATAGTTTCGTCCTAGATATGGCATGGACTCACCATTTACCAGTTCTTTGCCAGGGGGATGGAGCGGTTGTTGATATTTTTGCGTGTGGTGGGTTTTTTCATACAACCATTGTTTACGCGACTCTACTACTTGCTGAATTTTTTCTGGAGTTGTCCCTATCGGCGCTTTTACGACAACGGAGCGATCGCGCTCTACGGTAATCGTCAAGTTTTTGCGACGGGAAGAATAAACAACGTTGTAAGCCAGATTCATATCAGTCTGCGTATAAAATACGGTCGTTATTTTTTTCTGCCAATTCCATCGCCCTTGAAATGATTTGCTCCCGATTTTTTACCAAATTGGGAAGTTTGATAAAATCAGGGGATAGAAGAACCTGTTGAACTTCTGCCTTGAGCTTGTTTCGGGCTGGAATACTCTCCCAGAAGCCTGCCAGTTGCAGCTCACGCTCCACAAGCATAAATATCTGCTGGGTTAAAGATACCAACTTGGCAATATTATCATCATTCAGCTCATTTTCGCTAAATAATTCTGCTTTGAACATACGGAAGAAGGGCATCTGCTTTTTTTTATGCAACCCATAGGTGGGTTCATGGTCTACTTTTTTAATACGCTGACGCAATTTTTCCAGTTCTTCAAAAATTTTCTCCCAATTGTTTTTAAATTCTTCAAATATCCTTGCGAGAGCTTCGGCAAAGGATGCTTGCAATTCTGGATCATCATCCATTTCAATATCAATATGATGGCGCAGGGCGTGTTCAATCTCGGCGGCTTTCGTTTTAGTGCGCTTACGTTTGATTAC
The DNA here is from genome assembly GCF_017591665.1 of Aetokthonos hydrillicola CCALA 1050. Lineage (GTDB taxonomy): Bacteria > Cyanobacteriota > Cyanobacteriia > Cyanobacteriales > Nostocaceae > Aetokthonos > Aetokthonos hydrillicola. Next base: position 1,769 of record NZ_JAAKGC010000243.1, read on the forward strand.
CTGCCTTTCAAACTCATCATCTAGGATCGAGATGGGCTTAATTTTTTGCTCAATGCCTCTAGATTGTAAATAAGCATCTGTCAAGACACGCAGCTTAGCAGGAACATCCTTCATACTCATCCGAGCATCACGGAAATGATTTCCTGCCAAAACATTTATTTCTGCCAATGCCTGATAATCAGACATATAAGTTAAGGCTTCCTTAGCTGGGAAAACCAGGTTGAGGCTGCGGGTCAGCTTCTTGAACGCTAACATAAATTCATAGCGAACGTCCTCATCGTAAAAGAGGTCGAAAAACGCATCATGATCTGTCATATTGGTAAGTCCACATTCACCCAATAATGAGAAAATTGCCCTGTGATGATCCTCTAGTTCGCGAATCTCCTCCTCTGGAAAACTCAGGGTCTGTTCAACTTCCTTTTGTTCCCGTTCATCGTAGTTATCAATTGCTTCTCTCAAGTGATGACCAATACCAACGTAGTCAACCACAAATCCTTTATCCTTATCGACACTTCCAACTCGATTTACGCGAGCAATGGCTTGCAGGAGATTATGTGCCTGAATCACCTTATCAAGATATAGGACTTGCTCCACCGGCGCATCAAAGCCCGTAAGCAACATATTGTTCACAATGACAATCCCTATATCACCATTAACCCCATTATCTTCTACGTCAAAAGGTAATTTGAAGCTTTTGATGGTGGTCTTATGTCTTGAAGGATCAGTAAATGCTTTTATGTGGGGCAGGTCATTATGGGTACCCGAAATGACGACACCAGTACGTAGTCTTTGCAAGCGAGTAACATTGAGGTTGTGCGGATTGGAGTGTGTCAGCGTTGTAATGGCATCTGCCAGTGCTTGATCTAAAAATTTCTTATAGCGCACTGCTGCTTCGCGAGAAGTGGCAACTACTTGGGCTTTATAGCCATTAGGAAAAATCCATTGCAAATAATGATCCACCATATCCCTGGCTTTTGCGGCAATCGTAGACTCTGCTTCCAGGTAGGCATCTCGTGAGCCATACCCCAGAATCTCCAAGCGTTCTTGCAACGAGCACTCGCTGAAGACATCTTCAAAAGCGCCATCCATGCCTGCTTGATCGGTTACTTCGGCGTTATGGGTGCGACCTTCATAAACAATTTCCAGGGTAACACCATCGTCAATGGCTTCGCGTATGGTGTACTTATCAATATAGTCACCAAACACTTTTTCAGTTTTGTCGATAGGAGTGCCTGTATACCCGATGCGGGAAGCGCGGGGAAGAGCCTTGTCCAGGTTGGCACCTAGCAGGGCGTATTGCGATCGATGTGCCTCGTCAGTCATCACCAAAATATTGCTGCTAGCGTTAAGTTCTGGAAAGGTTTCCTGAAGGTCACGTTCTTGAAATTTATGTATCATCGCCATGACCAAGTCCGAGGAATCGCTTCGCAGCAGTTCCTTGAGTTTGGCAATACTATCTGCAGTTTTTACAGTAAAACCAACATTCTGCCCGGTTTCTGCCAATTGCTGCTCTAACTGGGTACGGTCGGTTACAAACACTACCTTCCACTGGGACAGGTTGGCGTGGCGGTACATCGCCGTACCATAAACATCATGGTCAGAGATTTACCAGACCCCTGGGTGTGCCAAATAATACCGCTACG
>NZ_JAAKGC010000244.1 GCF_017591665.1 Aetokthonos hydrillicola CCALA 1050
GTGAAAAGTCAGCCGAGCATCCCTGTTGCCTGATACTAAATAGTTAACTTGCTTTGTTTTTGGGTGACAGTGTAATTGGAATTGTATCTGTCAGAGGTGAATAAAAACTGGGGTGAGACTGCCATATAAACCACTATCTGAAGGAGTCGATGATGTCTGTAAAGCAACATTTACTAATTGACTGTGTTGACTGGTCTGATCTGGTATCTAATCCGCCACTACTCGACAGTTTTCAACAAAATTGGAATAGCATTCAGCTAGCCCATTGTCGGATTCCCTCGGTTGATATCCCTGAAATATCCAACTCTCAACATGTTGTTGTTATTCCAGTTGGGCATCAAGTAGTTGATCTAGAACTTGTTATAGAGGGACATTGGCAGACGATTTCGTATAAAGAAAAAGACTTTTCAAGTGGCTGTATTGAGCTGTTTCCTGCTAATTTACCTCATAAGCTCCGTTGTCATACCACTGTTGAAAGAATGGAATTGATTCATTGCTATCTAGAGCCAAAATTTCTGGCTGAGATTGCCTATGAGTCGGTGAACCCTGATCGTGTCGAACTATTGCTGACACCGAAAAAAGCCGATCCATTGATCGCACAGATTGGTCTAGCACTTAAGTCAAGTTTAGAAGTAGATGCGGCTGGCAGTCGTTTCTACGCCGATGTAATGGCGACGGCGATGGCAGCTCATCTGCTGCGCGGTTACTCTACCCGCAACCATTGTTTTCGAGAATATGAGGATGGCTTATCTAGGCAAAAGCTAAAGCAAGTCATTGAGTATATTCAGTCGCATTTGGGTGAAAATTTATCCCTAAGTGAAATCGCTAATGAACTCAGTATGAGCCAGTACTACTTCTGCCGCCTATTCAAGCGATCAACTGGAATGTCTCCCCATCAATACTTAATTCACCAACGAGTGGAATGGGCAAAGCATTTGCTAAAAGACCCAGAACAAACAATTACAGACATAGCATTCGAGTGTGGTTTTGCAAATCCGAGTCATTTTGCCAAGTATTTTCGCCAATGCACAGGGATGAACCCTAAAGAGTTTCGCAAGAAAAATAGCAAGATTTTGCTCTAAGTCGCAAGAAAATGTGCGACTTAATTTGAGAAATTCCTTAAAGTGATGCTAATGATTTGCTTGGTAACTGGTAACGATTAGGGGTGAAAGCTTGGTTCTACCGTGCAAAATTTTGATTGACCAGCTATCGTTTTTGGGGAAATCAGTCAATTAATAAGGCAGCCTCTGCAATATTTATAGGACTAGCCCTTTCAAGGTGGCTAACCAAGACACGTTGTTTCGGGGTACTCTTCCTGACTTCTGTTCTGAAAAATTAAACCTTTTGACGGTTGAAATGACCAATGTTCGTTCCCTATTCCACCACCTTGAAAGGGCTATTACGCATTGACAAATTTGGCAAGATGTGCAATTTTGCCCTGTAAATGGCTCTCCCGTTTGCCTTGGTGAGGCGTAACTCCCACCACTACTATTAGAACTCCGTTTCCAACGGTTTCACGTTTTATATCAACAAAGAGAAATATGAATCCAAAAATTTCTGCGGCTATAGTATTCTCAATCGTAATAGGAATTCCAACTTCAGTTAAAGCCTATAACGCTGACCATGTCAAGCAATTAATAACCACTCATCAATGCCCAGGATGTGATTTAAGAGGTGCTGATTTAAGAGGTGCTGATTTAAGAGATGCTAATTTAAGAGATGCTGATTTAAGAGATGCTGATTTACTGGGTGCTAACTTGATAAACGTAATTTTATCTGGTGCTAAGTTAAAAGGAGCAAGACTACCTAATGGAACAATAAGTAGGTAGGAGTAAATAAACCTAACTATGTAACGAACTGTAAAACGCTCGAAACCCTTGCGATTGCTTCACTTCACTTCGCTCCGTTCGCAATGACATAGTTATAAATTTTCTCGCCTACCTACCTACTTAGTTAGAGAACCATACTTTAAATAATTTTAATTTGATTTATGAAGATCTGGAAAGGGATAAGTTTATTAATTTTAGCTGTTACAGCACTCCTAACAGTGTTAGTTTTTGTATCTGTATCTGAGGCTAAAAATCAAGGTGAAGTTCACGATAACGTCCGAAAATTAATCATCACCCATAAATGTCCCAAATGCGACTTACATAATACTGACTTAAATGGAGCCGACTTAAATGGGGCTGACTTAAATAATGCTAATTTAATTGGATCTGACTTAAATGGAGCCGACTTAAATAATGCTAATTTAATTGGCTCTCACTTGAAGGAGGCTAAGTTGATTAAGGCTATTCTGACTAATGCTAAGTTGAATAATGCTGATTTAAGAGGAGCTAATCTAGGTGGAGCTGATTTACATGGAGCTAATCTATGTGAAGCCACTATAAATAAGACAACAAATTTAAAAGATGCGATAGGAATTAAATGTAAAGAGCTAAAATAAGTATGAATTCATCAAAATCAAAACCCAAGGCTGGAGTACAAGAAGCTCCAGAAGGCTTGGAAAGATTGGAAGAAAGTTTTGACAAGATTTTAAGTGGTCGTAACGCTTTTCAACGGAATTACCTGTTGGTAAAGGAAGCAAAAGAATGGGATATGACGTTAGAAGAATACCGCACTTTGTTTGAAATTTATTGCGAACACGCGTTAAAAATATCTTTTATTAAATTCCGTCTATCAACTCTACCACGGTTTTGGAAATGGACTGGAATTGCTGAGAAAAAATTATGGGACTACTTGCAGTTAGCAGCTGGAATATCTATTCCTATTGTTATATTCCTTGGTGGTCAAAACTTTACAAATTCGACAAATCAAAAACAGCAAGAAATTGCTGAGGAACACTATCGTCAAGATTTATTATCGAAATATTTCGACCAAATGACTCACCTTATAACCAAGGACAATCTACTCGATTCTAATAAAGATCAATCTTATGTCCCAACTAAATCTCAAATACCTCAAATAATTGCACGAGTGAGAACTTTGTCTACACTATATGAACTAGGCGAGAATAGGGATAGTAAGAAGTTATTAATAAAGTTTTTATCTGAGGCAAAGCTAATATTAATTGAAAAATCTGTTATCACATTAGACAATGTCAACCTCCAAGGAGTTGACCTCTCTGGAGCCAACCTCCAAGCAGCCCAGTTCTCTAATGCAGACCTCTCTGGAGCCAACCTCTCTGGAGCCAACCTCATTTTTGCCAACCTCCAACGAGCCTCTCGTGCCAACCTCCAAAAAGCCCACCTACAATATAGCAAGCTCTCTGGAGCCAACGTCTCTGGAGCCAACCTCTCTGATGCAAACATCTCCGATGCAGACCTCTCTGGAGCCAACCTCTCTGGAGCCAACCTCTCTGGAGCCAACATCTATTGGGCCAACATCTCTTGTGACAA
>NZ_JAAKGC010000049.1 GCF_017591665.1 Aetokthonos hydrillicola CCALA 1050
CATGCCCCATGCCCCATGCCCCATGCCCTATGCCCCATGCCCTATGCCCCATATCCAATCCCTTCAATAGCTAATCCAATCACTCCAGCTACCAGCATAAAGCTTAGCCTTATGAATCCCAGCTATTTCTAAAGATAGTAAATTTACACAAGCAGTCACACCAGAACCACAATAAACAAAAATCTCTTCTGCATTTTTTAGCTCAGACCAATGATGGCGTTGTTCTTCTGGTGAACGTAGAGAGCCAGTAGCATCTGTAACTTCTAACCAAGGGTAATTTACAGCACCAGGGATATGACCAGCTATTTTATCAATGGGTTCTCTTATACCTAGGTAGCGATCGCTTTCACGTGAATCTACCAAAACTACTCCAGGATTATCTTTGCGACTTTTTACTGCGGTAATATCCACCACCATGTCCGTTTGTAGCTGAGGCACAAAGGTGGCTTTCCGAGATTTAGGAATTATGTCCGTGACGGGATATCCGGCGCTTTGCCATTCCTTAAAACCTCCATCTAGTACCGCCACTTGCTCATGTCCAAAATAACGTAATAACCACCATAAACGAGAGGCAAAGGCAAAACGAGAATCATCGTAAGCCACAACCAAAGTTTTTTGAAAATCAACCCCAATATCTGACAACTTATCAGCTAACCTAGCAGGATCAGGTAAAGGGTGTCTACCGCCGTGCTCAGTGATCGGACTAGAAAGATCCTCATTTAAGTTTAAATAGTAAGCTCCAGTTATATGGCCTAGTTGGTACTGTTGTTGTCCTAGTTGTGGCTCGGCAAGGGAAAAGCGACAATCCACAATAACTAATTGAGGATCCTCAAGGTGTTCAAACAGCCATTTAGTAGAGACAACATAAGGAATTTCAGTCATAGAAAAGAATTCAGAACTTAGGAGTCAGGAGTCAGGAGTCAGAAGTCAGAAGTCAGAAATTTTTCGTCTAGCCTCTAGACAAAAGCATTGTACTTCAGTTGCTGGGCGTGTGTTGTAAGTTGTTAATTGTCAGTAGCGCAAAGCAAAATTAATTTTAGATGGTAGCTTCATTATTAGGCTCCCTGTTATCTCAACACTGTTTATGTCTAATATAGAAAGCTTTATCCCAAAAGCCACAGCAGATGGTTCTTTTACCTTCTTTTCCCAAGAATTCAATGAATTATTTCATAGCCATTATGGCGCACGACAGGAAAGTTTGCTCAAGTTTGTAGATTCTACACAACTGGCAAAAGTAGCCACTCAACCAATGTTACGACTTTTAGATGTTTGTTACGGGTTAGGATACAATACAGCAGCAGCTTTGCAAACTATTTGGGCAGTAAACCCTAACTGTTATGTAGAAGTCATTGGTTTGGAAATTAATCCAGCTGTGCCGCAAGCTGCAATTAAACATAACTTATTCAACAGTTGGGCAAGCGAGTGTGGCGAGATTTTGGCGCAGCTTGCTCATGAGCAGTACGTACAAACAGAAAGATGTACAGCAAAGTTAATAATTGGTGATGCCAGACAATCAATCCAGTTAGTGAACCAATCTAATTTTCGCTGTCACGCTATTTTTCTAGATCCCTTTTCACCACCCCAGTGTCCTCAATTATGGACTATTGAGTTTATTAAACAACTCTCGCTTTCGTTACATCAAGATTGTTATATTTTAGGAAAAAATAAAAAAACTATGCTATGTATGATAAAAACATTAAGCATAAATATACCTTTTCCTGGGGAAAACTCAGAATGAAATATAGTCTAGTACTAAACTAGATTTAAAACTGGACATTTTTAACTGTTTTTCAAAATTGGAGTACCTTTGTGGTGCAATTACAATCCAAGTATACAGGCTCTACCGAACAAGTTATTAATGGGTTTAACGAGCCTATAGTATTCAAAAATGCAGCGGGTTATGCCTCAGATTTATCTGAGCCGGGCTTAACTCTAGCAAGCGATGAAGCTTCATTTCCTTTAGCAAACCCATGTGTTAATTATAGAAAGACTTCCTTATTTGCTAGAACAGTGCAAGAGAATGGTTCTACAGTAAATGGCTTTGATCTAGATGCGCCAAGGGTTTTAGTGGTTGATGACCATACCACAAGTCGTATGACTGCTGTTGCTCTCTTAAAAATGGAGGGTTATGAAGTTATAGAGGCAGAAAGTGGTTACTCCGCTTTAGAATATGTTAGGCAAAAGCAATTGGATTTAATTTTATTGGATGTGATGATGCCCGGAATGAATGGGTTTGAAGTCTGCCAGTTACTCAAGCAGAATGAGCAGACTAGACTTATCCCCGTCATTATCATCACCGCTTTGAATGATAGGCGATCGCGTATTCGGGGAATTGAAATAGGCGCAGATGATTTTATTACTAAACCATTTGACCGTGTAGAACTAGCAGCTAGGGTAAAGTCCTTAGTACAACAGAAGCGTCTAAATGAAGATTTAGATCATGCTGAACAAGTCTTGTTTTCAATTGCGCAAGCAATTGAAAGTCGAGATTCAAATACTGGAGATCACTGCGAACGTTTGGTAAAACTCGGACGGGCTTTTGCGGAATACCTCAACTTTTCACGTTCTCAAATTAGAGATTTAATGTGGGGTGGTTATCTTCATGATATCGGTAAGGTAGGTATTCCTGATGAAGTGCTACTCAACAGAGGTAAACTAACCGCTCAAGAGTGGGAAATTATGAGAGCACATGTTTTGATTGGAGAAAAAATCTGCAAGCCATTGCGTACCATGCGTGGTGTGATTCCTATTATTCGCCATCATCACGAACGTTGGGATGGATCGGGCTATCCTGATGGACTTGTTGGAGATGAGATTCCTTACCTAGCACAAGTTTTTCAAATAATTGATATTTATGATGCCCTAACAAGTGAGCGACCATACAAAAGAGCTTTCACTAAAGACGAAGCAATTGCGGTTATGCAGGAAGAAACAAGCAAGGGTTGGCGCAATCCTACACTAATGAGACAATTTATCGAATTTATTAACTCTTATCAGAGCTAAACGCCGCCCGAAAATAAAAAATCCCCTACAACGTCTGAAAGAAGGGTCCGGTACGGCTAGGTTTATTCACGCCATGTTGTACTAGCTTTTATTGAGAGTTTTGAGGATGAACTGGTATCATTATGGGCCTAAACTCAAATAAGTCAGCACATTCATCGCAATTCACTCAAAGCCAATAGCTAAGTATGATAATTGTAGCAATTTTAGCGGCAGGACGCGGAACACGGATGAAGTCAAATCTACCCAAGGTTTTGCATTCTTTGGGTGGACAAACGCTAATCGAAAGAGTTCTTAACAATTCAAAATCACTTTTACCTTTAAAACAGATAGTGATTGTAGGATATCAGGCTCTTGAAGTGAAAGCAGCTATGCAGTCAATCCTAGACATTGAGTTTGTTGAACAGACTGAACAACTGGGAACAGGTCATGCTATTCAGCAATTACTTCCTCATCTAGAAAACTATACCGGTGATTTACTAGTATTATCCGGGGACGTCCCTCTGTTGCGTACACAAACCCTCGAAGAACTTGTAAAAGTTCATCAAACCCATCAAAATGCCGCAACACTCCTCACGGCTCAGCTGAGTGAGCCTAAAGGCTATGGGCGCGTTTTTTGTGATAGTGATAATATTGTCCAAAAAATTATCGAAGATAAAGATTGCACTCCTGAGCAAAGACAAAATTGCCGCATTAACGCTGGAATCTATTGCTTTAACTGGCCGAGTTTAGCAAAGGTTTTACCACATTTACAGCCAAACAATGCTCAAAAAGAGTATTACTTACCTGATGTTGTAAGCCAGATGGAACCAGTTATGGCTGTCGATGTCAAGGATTACCAAGAAATTCTTGGAATAAATGATCGCTTACAACTGGCGACAGCTTACGAAATTTTACAAAAGCGAGTCAAAGAAAAATGGATGGCAGCTGGTGTTACTTTGATTGACCCTACCAGTGTCACAATAGATGAAACAGTAGAATTACAACCCGATATCATTATTGAACCTCAAACTCACCTACGCGGGAATACATCGATTAAAACAGGAAGTCGTATTGGTCCTGGGAGTTTAGTAGAAAATAGTCAGTTAGGCGAAAATGTTACAGTGCAGTATTCGGTGGTGACAGATAGTATTGTGCAAGAAGGAACTCGGGTTGGTCCTTATGCCCATTTACGTGGTCATGTTGAAGTGGGTAACAGTTGCCGTATAGGTAATTTTGTAGAATTAAAAAACACAAAGCTGGGCGATCGCACTAACGTCGCTCATTTAGCTTATCTAGGCGATACCACTGCTGGAAATCGTGTAAATATCGGCGCAGGCACAATCACTGCAAACTATGATGGTGTGAAAAAACATCGTACCATCTTAGGCAATCATACTAGTACAGGCTCCAATAGCGTTTTAATTGCTCCCTTAACTTTGGGGAATAACGTTTATGTAGCAGCTGGTTCCACAATTTCAAAAGATGTTCCTGATGATTGTCTAGTCATTGCTCGTGCCCGTCAAGTTGTGAAACCAGGTTGGAGCAAAAAGGATAAAACGAAGGAAAGTTGAGTTGGTTGTTGGTCATTTACAACCATTAATCATTGATACAGCCGACTTCTGTCCCAACAACAAGTTCCAAGGTATCACCTATTTTGTTACCGTTATGATAAGCGGCGAGGAGAGCTTGACTGGTTTTCCCCCAAGCGATCGCACCTTGTGCGTCAAGGGCGATCGCGCCAAAATCCCGATGATGTTTACTTGCTTCTGTAAACGTGCGCTCCATCGCCTCTTGGAGGGACATACCGTCAGTGACACGGACCACAATTCGTGCTGCTAAACACTCGTCAATAATGTCCTCTCCAATTCCCGTACAGCTCACAGCTGCGTACTCTGTAGCATAGTTTCCTGCTGGCATGGCAGAATCACTGACACGGCCAATTCGCTCAAATCCTTTGCCACCCGTAGAAGTACCAGAAGCAAGCTTTCCATTTGTATCTAAAGCAACAACACCGATAGTACCACGTCGCGCATTACTCGTTTCCAGTAACTCTTCTTCTGCGACCACTCCTGCCATAGTCCGTTTAAAATTGTCTTGACGCTCTTGTATCCACTCTTGCAATCGCAACTCAGTTAAACAGTTGTAGCTAGGAATTTGCAACTCACGAGCTAGTTCTGCTGCACCAAAATCTGACAAAACTCGATCAGGAGATGTTTGTAAAAATTGTGCTAAATCAATAGGATTTCTAACCCGCGATACATTAATCACACCACTAAAACTGCGAGAAACACCATCCATTAAAGAAGCACTCATACGGACTTGACCGTCTGATTGAAGCACTGAACCAGTACCAGCATTAAAGCAGGGGTCATCTTCTAACAATTGACAACCCCGTACAACAGCCTGTGTGGCACTTAATCCCGATAGTAGTAAAGAATACACTTCTTCAATAATTGGATAAAGTGAACGGCGCACTACCTCAACGCCTCCTTTACTTTTTAGGGAACTACCAGCCCCGCCATGAATAATTAATTTAGGTTGCACTTGTAAAGCCATTTCCCCTTGATATTGTTTGTGTATTAATCAGGATTTGTCTCATTTTTAGCTTCAGAACGTCTCCTTCGGCAACGTTCTGAGCAATATTTCACGTCGTTCCAACAATCTTCCCATTTCTTGCGCCACCTAAAAGGGCGTTGACATACCGGACAGATTTTTGTTGGTAGATCAGATTTAGAACGAACACGTCCCATGGTAATTGCAAATTAGGATTTTATTTCTGTAGTGTAGATAACAGTTACATCTGATACTCTTCAGCATAAAAATCTTACCAAAGAAGAATTTAGGATTTAGGATTCAATGCTGACTCCTGAATCCTGACTCATTTTCATGCTTTTCTAATAGTAGCTTTACTTAAGGCTGAAAACTTAGGCTGGTTTTAGCATACTTGTATGCTCCTATTCCTTGCTATACTTGAACTGCTAATGGTAGTAGCAATAAGCTGACAACTCGACCATCTGGTAACTGATAGAAATGTAATGATCCTCCAATTTGTTGCATGAGTCTTTGGCAAATTAGTAAATGTAGTCCTAGCGATTGCTCGAAAACGGAAGGAGTAAGCATATCTTGAAATGTTTGTTGCTGTAGCTGAGATAGTAGCTGCGGCTCAATCACGCCGTTGTCTGTAATTGACATTTCCAGTGAACGCTCATCGGCTCTGCGGCACCAAATATCAATTCTGCCTCCGACAGTGGAACGTTCACAAGCAGTTTCCAATAATTCATAGAGTATTAGTTCTATTTTGATGACATCCCCGGAGATAGCCAGCGCTTGGTATCTGGAATTTTCAGGTGAAGATGGCTTTTGTATATAGGTTTTTTCTGATACCTGATCTAGGGATTGTTGTCCCAAACCATGAACACCAACCCATAATTTTTTCTGTTGCAGTAAGTTCTCAACTCTTTCCAGTACTCGCTTAATTAAACTCCTAATTGGCATTATTTCCTGGTTAATACGAAACTGCCATTGCTCAAGTTTCATCAAGGTACTCATTGCGGCGGTTGTATTGTCTAATTGCCGTCGCAGTTGTTGGTAATGGACATAAGTCAGTTCTTTATCACGGATTCCCAAATTATGTATTTGTTCTACTAACAATGTTACCTTTGTTTCAAGATTCTCTAAACGACGGTGCTTGTACCAATTCAGTTGTTGTAATTCTTCAGTTTTTGACTGGAGAATTTGGGTAATTTGTAAATTACGGCGGAACCACGCTAGTTGAGTTACTAATGTTTCTATAGCTGTAAAACTTTGTTGTGGCCACTGACGTTCTAAATGGTCTGCTATTAGGATTAAACCAGTAGGTTCATAATTAGCAGCAGTACGTAATACCATAACCAAAATTTGACCAATACTTTGCCCACTCAGCCATTTTTTTGTATTGGGAGGTAAATCATTTATTGTTAGAGGTAATAAACCATCCGTGCTAAGTGTTCGCTGAATCAATACTTCACTTTTCAGTGGGATAGGTGTATCAGAAACAATAGTAAACTGATTATTCGAGATAACTCCAGGTATAATCTCAGCTACATCGTCTCCAGGCATCCAAGATAGCAGTACTACCAAAGGACAGTTAAGAACAGATGCTATTTGTTCCATCGTTGTGCATTCCAAGTGCCGTATAGGCTTGGTATTTGCACTTTGTGCGTGTTTAAGACTACTAAGGTTTTTGTGAAAGCTCAGCAAAATTTTCTGCTGCTGCTGATTGTGCTGGTGAAGTTGCCATTGACGGATAGTTACACCAATCTGCCTACTGATAACTTGTAGTAGTTGCTTTTCTAGCGTTGTCCAACAACGATTGACATCATTTCCAATCAGCAAAAGTGCTTCTGGTACTGGAATATAAGTTTGACCACAGTTACTAATCAGAAGCGATCGCACACCCTTTTCCAGCAAAGGAGAACGCCAGTTAAAAAACTGTAAATCTTCTTCTAAGTTTTCAATACTGACTGCTTCTTTTGTTTGTTGCAAAAGTTCACAATCTACTTGCTTTATCTCGTCGAAAGCAAATGTCAGAGGCTTTTTATTATACGGTTGAGTCTGGTAAAAAATGTCATACTTATTTTGTTGGTGATTGTACTGTAATAGTAAAAACCGTGTAGCGCTAAATCGCTCTAAAACTTTTGCTGCACAATTGCGTAAAACTTCTTCAAGGTCATGCTCATTATAAATAGCCTGAGCAATTTGACTAGTTAATTGAGCATCTTGCTTAATTTTTTTGATAGTGGTTTCCATTCCTTCACCAGGAATGGCTAAAGAGACTAACCCAGCAGCACCTTTGACAAAGTTTTTGTCAGCTTCAGTCCAAATCCTAGGTTCTTTAGATTCCATAGCAAGAAAACCAAGCAAGTCCTTTTGCCAAATGATGGGCGCTACTAAAATTGATCGCACTCGTAGGCGTTCTAAAAGCTTGCCTGTGAAATAACTTTTGAGAGAACTACGCCCTTCCCCAATTGAAACAATTTGATTAACTGATAAAGCATAATAAAAGTCGCTCAACTCCTGCACCGTCATTCCTGGTACTGCTTGTTGATTGTTGCTTCCCAATACCAAATTAGGAAGCTGATTACTTACTCGCAACCAAAAGTAGCGCTTTTGTGGCTCAAACCAGTAAATATTTGTACGGGTAGGTAGCACAAATTTATGAGTGGCTTGTACTACTGCTTCTAATTTTTGAGTTAGGTTCGGTAAAGTACGTAAATTTTCTAGTAACTCCAGTAACGGCTCATCAGCACGCCTAGTCTGCTGATGATGCAACTCTATTTCAATCCGGTAAAGGGCTGCTCCCAGTTCACCCAAAACCATCATTAGTCGTGCCTTTGCTTCACCAGCTAGTAGGTAGCCCCAGCGCCTCGAACCTAGCAGCACTAATCCTAAACAGCGGTCTTTATAGCGGATTGGTAAAATAATCGTGCCCTGAATATTAAACTTGTGTGCGAGATCTAGCCATTCTTGTGCACGCTTTTCGGTTCTTAAATCCGCTAATCCCAAAGGATTTTGGGATATAACCACTTGCTCTAATAGATCACCTGGACTAAGAACCAATCTTTGTTGTAAAACAGCGGTGTCCTTACTAGGTGTGATACCACCTTTCCCAATTAGTATGTGGTTGAGGCGATCATATAAAGCAATCCAAATGAGGCTGTAGTTAAAGTGTTCCTTGAGATAAGAAATAGTAGTTTCAATCAGAACGTCAACATGATCTTCTTCTCGCAAGCTTTGGAGAACACGTGCTAATGGAAGGATCTGTTGCTCGGCGGCGTCTCGCTTTTTTGGCTGCCCCATCTGATTATCGGTTAGGTTAACTTGTTACTATATAAGATGCCCAAAATAAACGAAATTGAATAATCTGTATCAACTTTTAGTTCGTCCACTTTTATTCTCTGTACTCAAAACAGATCCAGAGTGGTTACATCAGCAGACAATTCGTAGTTTAAGCTGGCTCGGACAGACGTCCTATCGTCCACCTGTTAGTTCGATCAAAAGCAGCTTACAGCGATCTTTATGTCTACGTGATTCGCGTTTGGAACAAAATCTTTTTGGCTTACACTTTCCTAATCCTGTAGGTTTAGCAGCTGGGTTTGACAAAGATGGTGTAGCAACTCCAATTTGGTCAAGTCTTGGTTTTGGTTTTGCAGAAGTAGGAACTGTCACTTCTCTAGCACAGCCAGGAAACCCTCGTCCTAGATTGTTTCGCTTACCTTCCGACAAGGCAGCACTTAACCGTATGGGTTTTAATAACGGTGGAGCCAATGCAATGGCAGAAAGGTTAGCACAGGTTAATAAGGAGTTAACCCTATCAATACCTATAGGGATAAATTTAGGTAAATCAAAGGTGACACCCCTAGAAGAAGCTGGAAAGGATTATCTGAGTAGTTTTCGCTTACTTAAAAATTATGGGGATTATTTTGTTGTTAATGTATCTTCCCCAAATACCCCAGGTTTGCGATCGCTCCAAGATGCGGCTATGTTAAGTTCTATCTTGAACGCTATACAAGAGGAAAATGATTCACACAAACCTCTATTTGTCAAGATAGCTCCAGATTTGGAATGGGAAGCGATCGCTGACATTCTAACCCTGGCTAAAAATTATCAACTAGCTGGCATTATTGCTACTAACACCACCATTCGCCGGGATGGACTGTTAACCCAAACAATAACTCAAACCGGTAAACCCGTCCAAGAAGAAGCTGGTGGTATTAGTGGTGCGCCGTTACGCGATCGCTCTACACAAGTCATTCGGTTTATTTGGGAGCAGACTCAAGGACAAATCCCAATTATTGGTGTTGGCGGTATTTTTACCCCTGAAGATGCTTGGGAGAAGATTACTGCTGGCGCTTGCTTAATCCAAGTTTACACAGGGTGGATTTATGAAGGTCCTCTCATGGTACGCCATATTCTTAAAGGTCTAATCTCTTTATTAGAACAAAGTGGGTTAAATTCTATTTCTGAGGCTGTAGGTATAAAAAATAAAACCAATATCGGTTAACCTTTTTGCTTTTAAGATTGGGAGAACGATAGAGTCGGATTGTTTACATAATCCGACTCTATCTCGGTATTTAGGGCTTTGTGCCATCTTTATGGAGTTGATAGCTGGGTTTGCCTTCTAACTTTTTTTGTCTTCTTGCGGAAAAAACTCCTTAGTTTTTCTAGAGTATGCCCAAGCAATGCCGTCTGGATCTTTACCTCGACTCCACTCCGGAAAATCTGGATCTTCTCTACGCTTATAAACTGTGCTTGAATAAACATTTAACCGTTTAGCAAGCTCAGATTGAATCAGAGAGCCAAAAACCAACTGTTTTTCCAGTGGTTGTTTTACTTCCTCGTAAGTTGTCTGTGGTGGTGGTGATTCTGTTTCTTGTTCTTGCTCTTGTTCCTGCTCGTGCTTAAGCTCTGGTGGTTCTAAAAGTGGTAAAACGCTAGCTACTGGATGAGGAGGAAGTTCTTTAGGCGGCTCACTACTATCAAGTATGCTGCCCAAAGCACTAGCAGTCATAAAGTAGTACACTTGACCGTCATTTTCAGAGCCAAGAGCGCTTGCGCCAAACTCCCTTGCCTTATTCAGTAGGTAACGTTTTGCTTTCTCTCCAGAAAAATTTCCCTTGATTGCCAAGTCAATTGGTGTAATCTTCCCTTGGTTTTCCCGAACCAGTTGGTTAAAGATCGGGTTAACTTCGACACACCATTTTTGCCATTTATAGTACTGCCAGAGGTTGAAAAATAAGACTAGTAGGATTCCCGCTAGCCAAATTTTCCAAGTGGCAACAAGGAAAATGATTAAAAACGAGATTGGCAAAAGTAGAACGAGAAAACCCTTGCCGTAGCTTTCTATTGTTTTTTCACTCATGCCGATTTTTGCCAAAAGGCTTCTCGGAAAATTATAATATCATCTTGGCAAAAATTGGCGCTCTTGTTTACAGCTTGTGATTTTTTGCCGAAATTTTCCTGGCAAACTTCCCAATCTGGAGTTTGGACTAAAAGCTTAGCTAATCAGCTAGAAGCCCGACGTCTCATCTTAGACGATGGATTGCCAGTCCAACGCTGTAACAAGGCGAGACAGATGAGACACGTTCGTTGTCGCAACAATCACTTCTTTTGCCTCATTGCATAGAAGGCGAGTCTGAGCAGAGAGAATTACATCCCCATCTAACGCTTTGGGATCTGCGGTGGGCTGTCCCGTTTTCCTCACCTGTGCCCACAATTCAGCCGCCAAAAGCATAGTCTCTGTTTGAATTGGGATGTAATCGAGCGTTTGCTTCAATTTGTCAAGCCTCCGCAAACTTGGCAACAGACCTGCGCGGAGAAGTTCACGACGAACTTCATAATCTGAAATCTCAGGAATAGCAACCCGCTCTCCCCGCCGCAAGAGGGATTTTAGCCATAGTTGGCAATCGAGGGGAAGCCTTTAGCTTTGGGATTCGTTACCATTCCGAGTGGTCCAGCATCCAGCAAAATCAAACGATTCATGGGAATAGGGGGCGATCAGATAATCGATCTTCGTCGAGAGCAGTTTTCAAAAAATCCCAAGCTTGCTGATGTTCAGATGCATCCTCATCTTCATCCAGCCAAGAATCTAGAAGATCGATTGCAGCTTGATTTTTCCGTGCTTGCTCAATATTGATCACAGGTGGGGCGGTTGATGTAATCTTTTGTCGAAACTGGCGCAAAGTATCTAGTAAATCTCCCCAGTACTCTCTAGGAGTTGCCTCAATTTCATGAAGCAGCAATTCAAAAGATGCTGGAGGTGAACTAGAACGATCTGCCATAGATGAGAATCACCGGTCTTATTTACAGCCTAATTTTAACGCATCATTATCGTGTCCGGTTGAATGCCCATAGTTAAGACCGACGCACACCTTAGAGGGTGATACGCTCACGCGAGCGCCTCAAAGTTGCTTACGTACTCCTGAGCCATGAGTCAAAAATCCCAACAGCCATGAAAGAACAGATAAAACCGACACCACGAACGGGCAACACAGCCAAGCCAACAGCATTTGGTGTGATTCGGCTGTTGCCCAGCAGCTTTCGCTAATTGACGAGAGCCGCAGCCCTCTCTGAGGATGACGTGCTTTTGCAGATTTGTAGCTTTACACATTTATATGTAGTGGGGAAGATGGAGCGGCATAATAGGCTATCTCGATCTATAATTTCCCACCCACTTGACACCAGGTAGTCTTATAATACATAATGTATTATAAGAAGGATATCAAGACTGAAATGCCTTAAGACTCGCTGCTTCATAGAACAGAGAGTGTCAAAAAGCATTAACTATCTTGCTTAATTCTTCATCAAAACATTAGTAAAAACCCTTTGGTCAAAAGCTAAACTTACGGATCAAACTTGTATGTGGCAAATAGCTCAACGGTAGAGCGCCGTTTGCCTGAAAAGGACGAAAGAATTGAGGGTTATCGCTTTTAACGATTACCCCCCTTGATTCGCTGGAGATGCGGGTTCAAATCCCGCTTTGCTACACCAAAATCAATTAAAAAAGAATTCAGAAGTCAGAATTCAGGAGTCAGAATCCATTGGTGATTCAGATCTCCATTAATTGTAGACAACGTATAGACGATCGGGATTTAAACCCCTTTACTCATAAGCCAGTCTTACTTAGGTAAATTCTGGCTCCTGACTACTGACTCCTGAGTTCTTTGTGTTAAAAGTTTTTAATTCTCATGTGGTGGGTAGCTCAATTGGCAGAGCGCTACATCTTTGTTCACCCCTTGCCTGTAAAGGACGAAGAATGAAGGTTATCGATTAGGGTTCGAGAGGTTGCGGGTTCGAGTCCCGCTCCACCACTATTCAGTGAACAGTAAACAGTTATCAGTAATCAAGGTATATGGTGCAGTGTTAATAGATAGCTGCTGCTGCTCCTAATAACTGATAACTGATAACTGATTCGCCACCTTCCTTTTTTGCCCGCAAGGGCTGGGAGTTTCACAAATGAACTACAAATTCTTCACGCAAAAAAAGACACCACAATCCCAGCCAATTCCTGGACGAGAAGCAGAAATGATCCAGGGACGCTCTGGGGGTTGGATGTTTGATGCTGGTATTTGGAAGATGCTGCGGCGCTGTTTACTTATTGGTACAGCACACATAGGACTAGATGGACAATGGTTACTAGTCAACCAAAATCTTTGTGACATTTTAGGTTATACGCCTGAAGAATTGAATCTGCTAACTTTCAAACAGATCATACATCCTGACAAGGGGAATCTAGATTGGAAGTCCGTTGTCCGAATATTGGCTAGTGAAAGCCAAACCTATTGTGTAGAAACACGTTATCTTCGTCGAGACAATACTCATATTTGGATTAATTTAAACTTCTCAGTAGTTCACTCTTCGTCGGGTGAACTAGAATATTTTATCTGTGTTTTTCAAGATATCACCGCTAGCAAACGAGAACAAGCCGCCTTGCTCGAAAGTGAGGAGCAGCGCAGGCTTGTTCTGGATTTGACCAACACTGGTCTTTGGGACTGGGATCTCACTACAGGTGAAATAACCTGGAACGTGAATCACTATCGTTTACTCGGTTTAATACCAAACTCTGTTCAACCCAGTTATCAGATCTGGCGCGATCGCGTTGATCCTCAAGACATTGACCAAGTTGAACAGGCAATTAACTATGCTCTGGCTAACCAGACGAAATACGAAATTGATTATCGTGTGGTTCATCCTGATGGTAGCAATCATTGGGTAATGGTTAGGGGTCGAGGACTTTATGACGAGTCTGGTCAAGCAGTGCGGATGATAGGGATGGTTTTTGATATCAGTGAGCGCAAATTAGCCCAGGAAAAAATCTATGAACAAGCTGCCTTAATTGATGTTGCTACCGATGCGATTTTTGTCCATGATTTAGAAAATTGCATTCTGTTTTGGAGTCGAGGCGCTGAGCGCTTGTACGGTTGGACAGCACAGGAAAGTTTTGGCAAAAAAGCTGACGAAATCTTCTCTAGAGAATCATTATCGCAACTAAAAGTAGGACTTGAGACTACTATCGGACAAGGTTCTTGGCAAGGTGAGTTAGAGCAAGTCACCAAAACTGGTAGAGAAATTATCGTGGAAAGTCGTTGGGCGCTGGTGCGCGATGAAGTGGGACAACCGAAAGCTATTCTGGTCGTAAGTACAGATATTACCCAAAAGAAACAACTGGAAGCTCAGTTTTTGCGGGTTCAACGACTAGAAAGTGTGGGTATCCTCGCCAGTGGTATTGCTCACGACCTTAACAACATCTTTACACCGATTATAACAGTTGCACAACTGCTACCACGGAAATTTCCCAACACAGATGAACGCACTAATCAAATGCTGCGCATCCTTAACAGTAGTGCTAGTCGGGGCGCCGATTTAGTTCAGCAGATTCTGTCTTTTGGACGCGGGAACGAGGGGCGAAAAATGAGCCTGCAAATCGGGCACTTGGTGCTTGAAGTAGCGAAGATCGCGCTTGAAACGTTTCCCAAAGAGATCCTCATTCACTCGGACGTTTCAACGAGAGATTTGTGGACGGTGGTTGGTGACGCGACTCAACTTCATCAGGTATTCATGAACCTGTGCGTTAATGCCCGCGATGCCATGCCGAACGGCGGAACTTTGAACCTGGTGGCTTCTAATTGTGTGATCGATTCGACCTATACCCAAATGGATCTAGAAGCTCAAGTTGGTGACTACGTTGTGGTGACAATTTCGGATACGGGAACGGGAATACCAAAAGAAATCCTTGAGCGAATTTTTGATCCGTTCTTCACTACCAAAGAACTAGGAAAAGGTACTGGGCTGGGACTGTCTACTGTGCGTGGTATTGTTAAAAACCACGGCGGCTGGGTGAATGTTTACAGTGAGGTGGTCAAAGGCACAGCTTTTAAGGTTTATTTACCAGCCCAAACAGATCAATTGAAGATTGAATCAACTGAAGCAAAACAGCTACATATGGGGCAAGGGGAGTTAGTTTTGGTTGTGGATGATGAAAAGTTAATTCAACAATCGATGAAAAGCACATTGTCAGAATACAATTACAAAACCCTCATAGCTTTCGATGGAATCGATGCGATCGCCCTTTATGCCCAACATGGTGATGAAATTGATGTGGTGCTGATGGATATGATGATGCCAACGATGGATGGACTAACGGCAATCCGTACGTTAAAGCAACTGAATCCTGCTGTCAAAATTATCGCCACAAGCGGATTAATTTCAAATCTCCAGTACATGGAAACCCCACAAACCAAAGTCGCAGCTTTTTTACCGAAGCCTTATACCGTCCACGAATTGTTGATCATCTTGCACCAAGTTTTGCATGAACACTAGTACCGCTTCGCGAAAGTCAAAAGTCAAAAGTCAAAAGTCAAAATTGTTATATATCAAGGCTTTTGGCTATTTGAAATGGTCTACTTATTTCTGCCGAGGTGTACTAGTTCTTGAATCGACAGCGTAAGCCCCTACTGGTTCATGCCGAATATTCTTTGAATCTCTATAAAGACTTGGTTTGGTTGCGCTTTCAACTCTTTTGGTGATCAACTTCAAACGTCCATATCTGACTACCAATTTTGATGATGTTTCCCGGATTTAGGGAAACTGGTTGTTTTGGGACTAGTCGCTGTCCATCTACAAAAGTGCCATTAGAACTGCCTAGATCAATCAGTTCGTATTTAGTTGTACCTTTATCGATGACTTTAAGAATTTGGGCATGATGGCGAGAAGAAAGATTGTCATCAAGAACGAGTGTGTTGACAGGTTCTCGCCCTATGGTAAAAGGGCTATTTGACAAAATAGCGATCGCGCCCGAAGAGTTATTGACTAACCGTGCTATTGGATCTGGTTTAGAATGTGGGTCAATAACTGTTGGAGGAAGCGTATAGCTATCTCTCGTTGGAAGACTGGGCTGAGTATATGCTTGACCTTCAATAGCAGCATTTTTCCCTTCTAAAATCGCATTGATAGCAGGGTCAATAGAGTTAGGTTTTTGACCAGAAAAAATATTGATTTGTTGTCCAGGCGGTGATATAATGTCAGGCCTACCTGCTTGAGCTATCTGAGCTTGTAAAGCTGCTTGATGTTCAGCTTGTTGTCGAGCGCTCATACCCTCGACTTGACGAATGATACCAGTACCTTGAGGGAAGCTAATATCATTTACCCGCACATCTTCTAGAGAAAAGCCTAAAGAATAGGAAACTTCGGTATTTTCAAGGATAGATCTCCGGATATGGGCTCTCCCTTGAGCTATTAATTGTTCAACACTTAATTGGCCAATGGCTAGCCCCAGAGTATCTTTGACCGCACTTATAAGGGCTGCAATGGGCTCAGATAATTCTAAGGCCACCCTCTTAGGGTCAACCACCTGATACATTACATTAAGCGAAACGTTAATTAAATACTGGTCTTTTGATAAAAAATCTCCCTGAGACACAATGTCCAAGTTGCGGATTTTAGTGTCTACTAGCATCAGTTCACTTTCTTCTAGTAATGGTAAAGCAAAGGTAAAATGACGCCCTGGGAGCAATGTCCGCACGAGGCGACCATTTTTGACTAACAAGCCTGTATAACCTGCCCCAATAAACTCCATACTCCAACCGACTAAGCGGTCTGGGATAAACGTTTCTATCAAAGGAGTAGATTCAGTGGACATTAAACTGTACCTAGAAGAGTGGAGTGATAACTCTTTAGTCTAAGAGTAACAAACAATCTTAAAACTACGCTAGCAGCAGCCTCAAGACCGCTTTGCTAAGTTTTGTATCTGAATATATATTGTAACTTAAAGTAACTGTTTTTTGCTTTCTGTACAAAATTAAGATAAAATCATATGCCCTATTTATGTATAGCTAACCATCATAAGCATAGGTGTGCTTCAACTGCTATCCACATGATTTTATAAATATACCTATCTAGTTAGATGTGGTCTATTAAGAACTAATATTAATTTTATGAAAGATAACCATAACTCGATGAAGTAATATTTCGTCTGAGATATGTGATCATTTTTGAACTAATTTGATTTGTTCAAAAAAATGCTCGAATTAAATTCGTTTCTGTCATCAATGCTTCAGGCTAGGAAACGAGACAGTCAGTTGTGAAATCAAGCAGCCTCTTAGAAGTAAGAGGTGTATTTTGATTTTTGAACAGGTTAAATAGCTAGCTTTTGTTGCTTTGTTTACAAGTGTAAACAAAGAATAACTTTTTTGCAACTTCATTTAGTTTTAATCAAATAATAATTACTACAGAAAGGAAAAAATGACATTAAGAGAACCAGCTATTAGAAGCAGAAAAAATGTTTCTTTTGTTATTACAATTTCTGGCGCTGCCGCACTAGGTGGCTTTTTGTTCGGTTTCGATACAGCGGTGATTAACGGTGCCGTTACGGCTTTGTCAAAGGCGTTTAATGCCAATAGTGTAATGACAGGTTTTGCCGTATCCTGTGCGTTACTAGGGTCTGCTGTGGGGGCATTTATAGCAGGACCACTTGCAGATAGACAAGGTCGCATCAGAACAATGTTAGCTGCTGCGGTGTTATTCACAGTGGGCGGTTTTGGTTCTGGAATTGCCTTTGGTATTTGGGACTTTATTTTTTGGCGGACATTGGGGGGAATTGCTGTTGGGATGGCGAGTGTCATTGCGCCTGCTTATATTGCGGAGGTTGCACCAGCGGATTTACGCGGGAGACTGGGTTCATTACAGCAGCTAGCAATTGTTATAGGAATTTTTCTAGCTCTACTTAGTGACTACTTTATTGCCTTGATTTCAGGGGGTTCAGCAGAAGGAACTCTGTTGTTTGGAATTCCTGCATGGCGTTGGATGTTATGGACGGAAGTTCCTCCTGCAGTTGTGTATGGAGTTTCTGCTTTGATGATTCCTGAATCACCTAGATACTTAGTTGCACAAAAAAGGTATGACGAAGCGGCTAAAGTTTTAGGAGAAATCGAAGGCGGTGATATCAGAGCAAAAGTAGAAGAGATTCGCCAAACTGTTTTGACAGAAAGGAAGCCCAAGTTCTCAGATCTGTTGAGTCGAAGCGGAGGATTGCTACCAATCGTTTGGATTGGGATGGGGCTGTCTATTCTCCAGCAGTTCGTGGGTATCAATGTGATTTTCTACTACAGCAGTGTTTTGTGGCAAGCAGTTGGATTCTCAGAAAAAAATTCCTTGCTAATTACCGCGATTACTGGAGTTGTCAATATTTTAACGACCTTAATTGCGATCGCCTTCGTTGACAAAGCCGGTCGTAAGCCTCTACTCATAGTTGGTTCAATCGGGATGACCATAACTTTGGGAACCTTAGCGTATGTATTTGGGCACGCTGCGATTAATCCCGCTACAGGCAATCCTACTCTACCCGGTTCGTCAGGAATTATTGCTCTTGTGGCTGCAAACTTGTACGTTGTTTGTTTTGGGTTTTCTTGGGGACCAATGGTTTGGGTGTTGTTGGGCGAGATATTTAACAATAAAATTCGCGCCGCAGCCCTTTCTCTCGCAGCAGCAGTTCAGTGGATTGCTAACTTTATTGTTTCCACTACATTTCCACCCTTACTCAAGTCCTTTGGATTAGGCTCTGCTTATGCTATTTATACAGTCGCATCAGCAATTTCTATCTTTTTTGTAGCTTTTTTGGTCAGGGAAACAAAAGGGAAGGAATTAGAGGAAATGTAAGGTCAAGGGAAGCAGGGAGCAGGGGAAGAATTAAACCCAGTACCCAATTCCCAATCCCCAATCCGATATAAAAAATTAAAGTCTAGATAGATGCTGGTGTCACGGGAAACAGCGAGAATAGAAGAATATTATCCTTCGCTCTTCATTCTTCCCAAAAGCCATGACATTTGATTATGACCTGTTTGTCATCGGTGCTGGTCCTGGAGGGCTAGCAGCAGCCAAAAAAGCAGCTAGCTACGGTGCACGTGTTGCTATTGCCGAAAAAGAAGCCCTTGGGGGTACTTGTGTAAATCGCGGATGCGTTCCCAAAAAACTTATTGTCCACGCAGCTGATGTCGCCTTACAAAATCAAATGGCGTATAGCTACGGGTGGAGTGATTCTCAAACTACGTTTGACTGGACGAAATTCATCAAGTCAGTGCATCAGCATATCGAAAGTATTCACCGCTCATCTGATGAGCAGTTGCAAAAAGCTGGAATTGAACTCATTCGGGGTCAAGCAACTTTTAGTGATCCTCACACTATTAAGGTTAACGAAAACAAAGTAACAGCCGACAAGATTTTAATTGCTGTAGGTGCACAACCTATCCAGCCAAAAATCCCAGGCATAGAGTACTCTATAACCTCTCGTGAAATGTTTCATTTACCGTATCTGCCCAAACGGTTGGCAATTATTGGGGGTGGCTATGTTGGTGTAGAATTCTCCAGTATGATGAAGGCTTTCGGTTGTCAGGTCACAATTATTGAGCAAGATGAAATGGTTCTATCAGGGTTTGATGAGGATCTCCGTCGCGGTGTTCAAGAAGGTTTAACCAAACGCTCGATCCGCTTTATTGGCAACAGTAATGCGAAACAAATCAAATACGCAGAAGAGTCTTTCTTGTTAACTCTTGCTGGTAGCTCCCAGCAAATAGTAACAGCAGATACCATCCTTGTTGCTACAGGTCGTGCGCCAAACACCAAAGATCTGGGTTTGGAAAACGCAGGAGTTGAACTAGGCGAAAAAGGCGCAATCAAAGTAGATGAGTACAACTGCACAACTCAGGAAAATATTTTTGCAGTTGGTGATTGTACCAATCGCTTGCCATTGACCCCAGTTGCTAGGTCAGAAGGTGTTGCTTTTGCCAATAGAGTATTTGGCAAAAAACCACAAAAATTGAATTATGATTATGTTCCAAGTGCTGTTTTTGCACGTCCAGAAGCAGCAAGTGTGGGACTAACAGAAGCAAAAGCGCGGGAAAAATTTGGTGACTCTGTTAAATGTTACCGAGATCGCTTTCAACCACTTTTTTCGCAACTGACGAAAGATGGAGAGCAAGCTACGATCAAGTTAGTAGTTGAGGGCGAATCCGAGCGCGTCTTAGGCGCTCATATGGTTGGTGAACATGCAGCAGATATCATTCAAACTTTGACTGTCGCTATCCGCAAGGGTATCACCAAGCAAGACCTAGATCAAACAATTGGGATCCATCCGACAACGGCTGAGGAGTTTTATCTCATTGATTGTCAATAACAGATTGGTCAGTCTTGCTTGAATAGCCTTTGAAAAGAAGAATTCAGGAGGAGCCAGTACTCAACTAGGGTTTCCCGGCATAAAGCATCTGGCGTTCAGGATTCAGGATTCAGCCTTTATTCTGACTCCTGAATTCTGACTTCTGACTTCTTCTTCAAAATTTCTTTCACAAGGAACACCTGAGTTATGAGCTATGATTACGACCTGTTTGTTATTGGTGCTGGTTCTGGGGGTTTAGCAGCTTCTAAACGCGCGGCTAGCTACGGAGCAAAAGTAGCGATCGCGGAACAAGACTTAGTCGGTGGTACTTGTGTGATTCGTGGCTGTATTCCCAAAAAACTTATGGTCTATGGCTCTGACTTTCCTGCGTTGTTTCGTAACGCGGCGGGCTATGGCTGGAAAGTTGGTGACACTCAATTAGACTGGGAATATCTTATAACAGCTATAGATAAAGAAGTTAGGCGACTGTCGCAATTGCATATAACCTTCTTAGAAAAAGCAGGGGTTGAACTCATAAAGAGCCGCGCCACAATATTTGACTCCCATACCGTAGAGGTTGATGGACGCAAAGTGACAGCAGAGAAAATTTTAATTGCTGTTGGGGGACGCCCTGCCAAACCAGATATTCCCGGTAATGAATATGCTATTACCTCTAACGAAATGTTTAACCTAAAAACTCAGCCAAAGCACATTATCATTATTGGTGCTGGTTATATCGGGACTGAGTTTGCTGGTATCATGCATGGCTTGGGTAGTGAAGTCACACAAATTCTTCGTAAAGAGGTGATTTTGAAAGGCTTTGATGAAGATATTAGCTCTGGAGTCCAGGAAGCGATGATCAATCATGGCATTCGGCTCATCCCCAATTCGGAAATGAAAGCCATTGAACCTGTACCTGAAGGTTTGAAGCTAACGTTGTCTGGAGAACAAGAAGAATCAGTAACCGCCGATGTGATCCTTATGGCAACTGGTCGAATTCCTGATGTACAAGGATTGGGTCTGGAAAACGCAGGAGTAGAGGTTGTCGCTAGTTCTATGGAAGGTCACGGATACGGCACTATGAACGCGATCGCTGTTAACGAATATAGTCAAACATCTCAGGAAAGTATTTTTGCTGTAGGTGATGTCACTGATAGAATGAACTTAACTCCTGTAGCAATAGGCGAAGGTCGTGCTTTTGCGGACAGCGAATTTGGTAACAACCGCCGGATTTTTAGTCACAGTGATGTACCCACAGCTATATTTTCTAATCCTGAAGCCTCTACGGTTGGGTTGACAGAAGCTGAAGCTAGAAGCACTCTTGGTGATGATCGAGTAAAAATCTATCGCTCTCGTTTTCGTCCCTTATTCCATAACCTGACAGGTGAGCAAGAAAAAACCATGATGAAGTTGGTTGTAGATACCAACACCGATAAAGTACTAGGTGCTCACATGGTTGGAGAAAACGCAGCTGAAATTATGCAAGGTGTGGCGATCGCGGTGAAAATGGGTGCTACTAAAAAAGACTTTGACTCGACTGTTGGTATCCATCCCTCAGCAGCAGAAGAATTTGTAACTATGCGTTAAGAAAAGTTGTTAATCCCTTGCAGTACATATACTTACACGGCTTTGCATCCAGTCCGAATTCTGCTAAAGCTCAGTATTTAAGCGATCGCTTTGCAGAAATTCATAAAAAGATAAAAATTCCCGATTTGAATGCAGGGGATTTTTTTCACTTAACAATTACCCGCCAGATAACTCAAATTGCATCACAAATTGGTGATGACGCTACCCCAGTTACCCTCATCGGCTCTAGTTTAGGAGGTTTAATAGCTGCTCACTTAGGACAGCAATACCCGCAAGTAGAACGCCTTGTCTTGCTAGCACCCGCTTTCGGGTTTCTTGGTCACTGGATGGGTAAGTTAGGAAATGAACAGTTAGTTAGTTGGGAACAAGAAAAATCGTTGATGGTTTATCACTACGGGGAGGGAAAATATCTTCCCCTTTGTTATGATTTCGTGACGGATGCTGGTCGTTACATAGAAAACGTGTTACAGCGTCCTATTCCTACATTGATCATACACGGACGAGAAGATCAAGTTATTCCTATTCAAGCTAGTCAAGATTTCGCCAAGTCACGTTCTTGGGTGAAGTTGATAGAACTTGAAAGCGATCACGCATTGTCTAATGTATTACCTGTAATCTGGCAGGAAACTTGCTTGTTTTGCCAGATACCTTAAGGTTGTATAATTTATCGAATAGAATTCAGGAGTCAGGAGTCAGGAGTCAGAATATAAGTCTGAATTCTGTACATCTGGCAGGTGATAATGGGAGTTTAAATGTCCTTGTCTATACAATGTCTACAATAATGGACCGGAGTCGCGCACTACCATCCAACTGATTCTGACTCCTGCATTCTGACTACTGACTCCTTCTTAATATTTATGTTTCCATTTATCCGCAAAGACTTAATTAAATTTACTGCCTACAAACCTCACCCTAGTAGTACTTCCAGCGAACCAGTTGCGTCATCTACCCAGCTTGATCGCTTAGATACAAATGAAAGCCCCTATGACTTACCACTTCAGCTAAAACAAAAATTAGCCTGGATGTATCAGGATGTCATTGAAACAAACCGTTATCCTGATGGTGGACATGAAGCACTTAAGAATGCGATCGCTGAGTATGTTAATGAATCTGCTCAAAACTCAGAATCTCTAGTCACTGCCGCCAATATTTCTGTAGGTAATGGTTCAGATGAGCTTATTCGTTCGCTATTAATTGCTAGCTGCCTAGGAGAAGGTTCTGTTCTAGTAGCTCAACCCACTTTTTCCATGTACGCAATCATCGCGCAAACTCTTGGCATTCCAGTAGTGACGGTGGGTAGAAATGAAAATAATTTTGAAATTGATTTGCAAGCAGCACAATTAGCTATAGAACAAACTCAAAATCCCCCCATTCGTGCTGTTTTTGTAGTTCATCCCAATTCCCCAACAGGTAACCTTTTAACTGAGGCGGAGTTAGCATGGTTAAAAGGACTTCCATCAGACATTTTAGTAGTCATCGATGAAGCTTACTTTGAATTTAGTCAGACTACCTTGGTAAGTGAATTACCGCTAGCTAGTAACTGGGTATTGCTACGCACATTTTCTAAAGCTTTCCGGTTGGCTGCATTACGTGTTGGATATTGCGTTGCTCATCCTGAATTAATCGCTATTTTAGAGAAAGTCCGCTTACCATACAATCTGCCTACCTTCTCTATTTCTGGAGCGTTAGTTGCTCTGCAAAACCGTAAACTTTTATTGGAGTCAATTCCCGAAACGCTAGCTGAACGGGAAAAACTGACCCAGGCTTTATCTCAAAATCCAGGAGTTGAAATCACACCAAGCGCTGCTAACTTTATTTTCTTGCGACTCAAACCAAAAGCTAGTAATGATAAAGACGCTACCCTAAAAATTCTTCACCAACAACTCAAAAGTTCTGGCACTCTAGTACGAGAAACAAGTGGAGGATTAAGAATTACTGTAGGAACGATTGACGAAAATTTACGGACATTAAATCATTTCGATCAATACTACCGCAATGGAGAATTAAAACTTTAAACCTAATAATCAAATCTACCATCTAGCTCATCACCTAGGCGACGGACTAAACCTACTGTTTGGGGTAGAACACCGACTAGAAGAGCAAATGCTTCATCTGGTAGCTTAGCTACTATTTCTGGCGGAAAGTACTGTTCAAATTGATCGAGAATTTTTTGAACTCGTTGTCTGGGTACTGGATTTTCCGTGATTTGTTTAATCAACCTAATCCACTGTCGTCTAATTAAATAGGCTTTCTGACGCTCCTCATGAGATTCAGGAGTTAATAGCGAGAGGTTCCCTATAGGTAAAACCCCTATACAATTTTTATCGTAATCACCGCCTACCGCCGCTCCTGGTCCAGCAAACTCTGCATGGTAATGCTTAAACAGTATTAACCCATTCCGTCTACGACTGTTAACTATAAAAACTTCTCCACTGAGCAGTGTTGTCAGGAGGTCCGAGCAACAAGGACGCCCAGTTGTATCTGGCATGACAAAATAGTCAAAAAAACTGGTTTCAGGGTAGCAAGTTGAGATCATCGCAGTTTGATAGCGTCCGAGCTTTTCGCTATCCATGTTTTGTAAGACTTTTGATGGATTGGGAACTAGTTTGCACTGGAGTTGAGAATTTGCTGTGAAATCAACTTTTAGATTTTCTCTGATTATCAAGCCAATAACTCTAGCTTTGTTTAACTTAATCGTAAAGATAAATAAGCATAGAGAGTAACTAATTAAGTAATCATATTGTATGAAATTTCATTTCATTTGTCTTCTAATATATAGGTGTTTTTCTTAAAGTTTTTATAAAGATCAAGATCTGTAATGCAAAGTTATTGTAAGGGATTGATATATCAATTAACGTAATTCTACTGAATGCTGATTTGAATTTCAAAATTTAAAGATTAAAATAAATTTCTAAAATTTATGCTTTAAAATGACTGAAATTAGACCTTAATTAAATTTTTTTCTTAAAAAGAGAAATTTCGTTTCAATATTAGCAAATAGAAACTTTCTTTAATAAAACTTCATAAAGATATCTTTACAAAACTATAAGAGACAAACACTTCAATTCTTCTCCTAATTATCTTTTTGTTCCGAAATGACAATTGATTATCCGGTTATTTTTTCCTTTAAAAACCCTTTATATCCGTAGTTTTCCTAGTAATTATGAAGTTTAATTAAACTAGCTTGCCACAATATCGGCTCTTTCAAATTAGAAAATAACCCCTAGTTCAATCACAGCGTATACGCTTATGTAGGAATATTTGACGCGAGCGTTTTAAAAGGAAAATATTCCAGTGAGATTCGACAAAATGCACCTGATAGCCCAACTTAAAATAAAGCTCCCGTGCTTGATGGTTATCTTCCAAAACATGGAGGTATAAGTCATGGAATCCCCACGAAAGAGCAACTTTTTCACAAGCTGCAAGCAACTCTGAAGCAGCACCCTGCCTACGATACTTCGGATGAACAGCTAGATTAGACAAGTAAGGAAAAGTTTTCCCACCCTGTGTCCAAGTATCACTAAAACGTACACCTAGTTCTACAGTTCCAACTAAATTATCTCCTTCATGACTTGTAGTATCGACGGCAACTAAACATACCTGGTGAGGTGCAGGTAAGGCGAAACGGTGTTTTAAATCTTCGTAAATACCTAGACGTATTAAAGGAAAAGTCCATGCCCATATACCATTTTGGGAGTGAAAGCTTTCAGCAATAATTTGAGCAACACCAATTAAGTCAGCAGATGTAGCCGGACGCATTTGGAATTGGCAAGAAGCCTGATTAACAGCATCTGCGACTGACTCTTGGTGAGAAGGGGGAAAATACCAGGGTATCAAGGTTAGCTTAGTGTTGATTTTATACAACAAAAAATTTTCTGAGATATGTTTGAACAGTGCTAGCTGTCAAAAAAGATACTAAATCGTATCGAGATAGCGACTTTAAGGTTCGCTTATGCTAAGCATATAGCAGTTAATAGAGCAATTTTGGAGGACTGTTGCTGAGAGAGGTTTGAGTTGAAAACTCCTGGGAAAGTCAAAGGAGTAGGGGAATGTGTTCATATTTAACCATGTATGTATACCTTTGTTGAATTTGCTTACCAATTTAATATAAAAGGTCATCAGTCAACTCAGGTTCAGAACTTAGGGAGTTTTCTATCGAATTTTATGGGACGGGGATAGATATCCCTTTTAGGGTTATGAGAGACGAATTTGAAGAGTGGTGTTGAAAAGTTAATAAAATAATTTATTTTTGGGAGTTCTGTTACATTCACTCACCTAGGCTTGTAGTAACCGCTTTTTAGGTGCTTAATTGCTGTTTTTTGATTGGATACTAACAGTTCGCAAGAATAAAACTACTATTCAAACTGAAGTCATTGGAGAGGCTGCGCCAACCGTAGCTTGCTTAAGCGCAGGGGTACAGGTGACGCTCCTGCGGCGCTATCGCGTTGAAGACCGCCAGTCGCCTACAGAGGGAGGATCCTCCTACAGCGCTGGTTTCACCAGGTGCTATACGCATGAAGCCGCCCTCTGGGCGTCTATATGCCAGGAAACCCTTTCAGCAGTCGCTAAACAGCCCTCCTTCACCACCGCACTAGTTTCTTCTTTAAGGGTTACTAGGTTAGGTGATGTTGTTAGATAAACACAATCGGCTATTGAATTAAGTGTGTTAAATGACAAAAACTTTGTTCCAAGAAATTGATAATTCCGAAACGGATCTGGAAAAGTGCACGAACTTTCTCGGATTGATAAGCCGATAGCTGGATAGTGAACTGATTGCAAGCTGAATTTTTTAATTGCTAAATTGGAAATAGTTAATTGTCTAATAGTATACTTTCTCCATAAATTTGAATTATTATGTTATTCCTCACTCTACCATGACTACGATAAATAAAATTTATCTACCAGTGTTAGCACCAGTGCTGTAATGGGAAAACTTAATATGCAGATCCACCCAACCGGATGTTTTGCCAGCCTTAAGTGCTGTAAAAATTAAGTAGAAGTTTCTTAGTGGAGGTGAACCAAGATTTGGCAACCACGCATCTTTTCTGTAACACTACAACTTATCATGAACCTTATTGGGGTGCGCTAGAGCAGATGGTACACATGACAACCTATCGAGGTTAAGTGTCTCGGGGTAAACGCTCTTGCATTCACGGATGGTATAGACAAACATCTTAATCACCCGAAATGCTCTGCTCTTAACTGACAAGAGAAAATCTTTCCCTGATCAGATTATTCTTTATCCAACTGCCATTGCAGCACAAAAGCGGTGCATGAAATCCCAAGCAAACAGTAAGCCTAAAATTTTGGTTGTCGATGACGAACTCGACAATCTCGACTTGCTATATCGAACCTTTTATCGCGATTATAAGGTGTTGAAAGCAACTTCTGGTCCAGATGCACTAGATTTGCTAGCAAAAGAGCAAGATATATCAATCATCATCTCCGACCAGCGGATGCCAATGATGAGTGGTACAGAATTTTTAAGCCTAACAGCAACGCAATATCCAGATATTATCCGGATTATGTTGACTGGTTACACTGATGTTGAAGATCTAGTGGAAGCCATCAACGCTGGTAAGGTGTTTAAATATGTCACCAAACCATGGGAAGCTGAGGACTTAAAAACAGTAGTACGCCAAGCGTTGGATACCCACAACGTCCTTAAGGCTCGTACTCGCGAACTAACCCGCACGCTTCGTCAAGAATCGCTGCTAAACACTATTACCAATACCATTCGTAGCGCTTTAGACTATCGATTAATTCTCCAAACAATAGTGGATACTGTTGGTCATATGCTGGAGGTTGATGTTTGTCTTTTGCGCCCCTTTCAAGACGATCGCTTGGTAGATGAAGGATTTATTTATCAGAAGATTGTTGTACCAGGAGACGAAAACGATAGTAAAGCCACTAGAGATGTTCCCTTGTCGTCCCTACTAGCGCAAACGATGTGGGAAACTCGGGAAGTCGAAGTGATTAATGATGTAACACAGGATACTCGTACTTCTGAGATGAATGATCGCTCTGCTGCTTTTGCCGCAGTTAATATCCGTTCAAGCTTAGTAGTACCACTCATTAGTAGGCAAGAACTAATGGCTATCCTGGCTTTACACCAGTGTAACCAATCACGTCTTTGGGAAGAAGATGACGTGCAACTGGTGATGATGGTAGCAGATCAGGCGTCGTTGGCTCTGTCTCAAGCCCGTGCTTATGAGCAAGTACAAGCTCTTGCTAAGCGAGAAGCTTTAATTAATACAATTACTAGTGCTATCCGCTCGAGTTTAGATCCTCAAAATATATTTGCTGCTATAACCCAACAATTAGGACAGGCGCTACAAGTCGATGGCTGTGTTCTATCTTTATGGAAAGATGAAGATGAGTTTGTCCAATGTGTTGGCTTGTATAATTCTGAAAATAAAGAAACCGTAAATAACGCTGTCTTTCCCTCTTTTAGTATCACTCTACCCCAATCTTTAGGACTGATTCAGGGAAACTCTATATTAGAAGAAATATTAAAAACACAGCAGCCGGTAGCAATTACTGATATAAGCTCTGCTTCTATAGAAATTAATGGATTTGATTTACCTTTAAATAATCCAGTGCGATCGCTGATGGTCGTTCCTTTAGTAACGGATGGGAAAATCATTGGTAGTATTACCCTAAGTCAAGCAACTAGCATACGTCAATGGCTGCCATCGGAAATAGAATTGGCTAAAGCAGTAGCAGATCAAGCTGCGATCGCAGTGCAGCAATCTCACCTGTACCAAAAAACCCGTGAACAAGCGGAACGCCTGCTCGAGTTAGATAAACAAAAAACAGAATTTTTCCAAAATATTTCCCATGAGTTTCGTACTCCTATAACCTTAATTCAAGGTCCATTAGAGTCAGCAGTAGCCTCAAAGGAGGGCTTGTCTTACTTCCAGTCGATGATTGCTTTACGCAATTCCCGTCGTCTGCTGCGGCTCGTCAATCAACTACTAGATTTGCAACGCTTAGATGCTGGTAGAATGCAGCCTAGTTTCTACTTATGCGATTTAGTAGAATTTGTTAGCCAGATTGTAGAGTCCTTTCGCCCGTACAGCGAAAGAAAGAAGCTGAATCTGCTTACCCACATGATTGAATGTCCGGCTGTATATTTGGACATGGAAAAATTTGACAAGGTGGTTTACAACCTGTTGTCAAATGCTATGAAATTCACTCCCGAGGGTGGTAGTATTAGCGTCAAAGTCCAACCATCTGGTGCCCATTGTATTGTTCAAATACAAGACAGCGGAATTGGCATTGTTCAAGAACAAATTCCTTACCTATTTGATCGATTCCGTCAAGCCGAAGGATCAGAGAACCGATCTTACGAAGGTAGCGGTTTGGGTTTAGCTCTAGTAAAAGAGTTAGTCGAACTGCACGGCGGTAGAGTTACGGTAGAATCTGCTTACGGTAACGGTACTACCTTTACAGTTTTTCTCCTCCCTGGAAATAGCCATCTACCTGCAGAGCAAATCAAGGAAGAATCTAGTGAGATAAATATAAATCGGGCTACCGTTGAATTAGCTGATTTAGAACTCGTAGAACCCCAAGAGCAGGAAATTAACGAGGAAATATTCTTATGTGAGCCTTCCACTTCATCCACTATCTTGGTGGTAGACGATAACCCAGATCTACGGGTTTATGTATCTGGAATTTTGCGTGCTAACGGTTACCGTGTACAAACAGCTTGCAATGGATCTGAGGGCTTCGACGTAGCTAAGAAAATTGTACCCAGCTTGATTGTCAGTGACTTAATGATGCCTATAGTCTCAGGCTTGGAGATGATCCGCTCAATCCGCCACGAGGAGATTTTAAAAGGAATACCAATCATCTTACTAACAGCAAAAGTTGATGAAGAAACCCGCATTGAAGGAACAGAACGTGGGGCAGATGCTTATTTAGCTAAGCCGTTTAATGATCGGGAACTTCTGGCTGAAGTACGGAATCTCTTAGCTCTGAAGGAAAATGAACGACGAGTTGTGGAGTTGAACAATTATCTAACAGAGTCAGTACTTAAGCGTTTTTTACCCCCGGCTTTGGTTCAAAAAGCAGCAGCAGGGGATTTGGTGTTGGATTTACAACCTGTCCCGCACTTAATTACTGTATTATTTAGTGACATCGTTGGTTTTACTCAACTAGCAAATACTCTTAGGTCTCGACG
Source organism: Aetokthonos hydrillicola CCALA 1050 (assembly GCF_017591665.1). Taxonomy (GTDB): domain Bacteria; phylum Cyanobacteriota; class Cyanobacteriia; order Cyanobacteriales; family Nostocaceae; genus Aetokthonos; species Aetokthonos hydrillicola. The sequence continues at coordinate 29,937 of NZ_JAAKGC010000049.1, forward strand.
TGTGTCAGAATTACTAAATGAATATTTAGAAGAAATGTCACGAGCCGTATTTGATAATGGCGGTACGGTGGATAAGTTCATGGGGGATGCAATCTTAGCTTTATTTGGTGCACCGGAAGAACTGACGCCTAATGAACAAGTCCGCCGTGCCATTCGCACAGCTAGAGCAATGCTAAAATCGCTCAATAAATTAAACCAACGCTGGAAAGAAAAGGGAATTTTTGGCAGCGATGGACGCACCAGCGTACAGTTTAGGTGTGGTATTCACCAAGGTACTGCTGTTGTAGGAATGTTCGGTAGTGCTCAACGAGCTGATTATACAGCTATTGGTCCTAGTGTAAATATTGCAGCTAGATTACAACAAGCTGCCCAACCCGGTACTATACTGGTCTCAGCAGTAGTCGCAGATTATTTGCCAGAATCTGAAATTATTAAACGGAGTCCCTTAGAACTTAAAGGAGTCGATGAAACAGTTCTTACCTTTGCTGTTACCCCAGAGTCCGTAGATGATTGATTATCAAACTTCAATTCCAACTCGAACATGGAGGGAAAAGACAGATTCACCTACTTTATGGGTTTTTGTAATAACAAGCTCGATCGCTCTCCACTTAGCCGTGTTATCAGCGATAAACTTATCTAGTTTTGGTAAACAGCCGCAAAACTCTTCTGCTGTTCCAATTGAATTTTTTGAGACTTCCCCTTCATCGCCAGCAAAAGCAAGAACACAACAAAAATCACATCGGCAACGTGTAACTCGAAAGCCTGTGTCGGCTGCTTTGCCAAAAAAAGCTACTCTCAAGAATTCTGCAGCAAAATCTCCTCAAAATTTTAAAGATACGGGTGCGATCGCGCTGAGTAATCCCAAACAAGTGCCGTTTTTTGACTCTCCTCAACCTAAGACTCCAGCAATCGCCAAAAAAACTACTGTTGCACAAAAAACATTACCCCCGAAGAGCAAATCTATATATAACCGAGATCTCGCAGCTTTTCAAAGTACTCCTGAGTCGGAGACTCCGGCAACTTTACAATCGCCAAAAACCCCAAAAACCCCCAAAAAGAAGCAAGTTATTAAACAAGCGAGAACTATTCCTGTTCATAAAAACCCAGAGCCAACTTCCCCTCCAGAGACTCCCGTTGATACAGAACAACAAGACTTACCATTAACTCAACAACAGTCTTCTGCACCACTTAATGATATAGATCCAACACCCACTGCTGATTCCTCGCCAAATCCCTCACCTTCAATGGATACACAACAGGAGCTATCAACTGAGCTTCCTAAACAACCAGGGGGAGCAGTTAAAATTGGGGCGGAAACATCCTTAAACAAAAAAGGCGGAGGAATAGCGATCGCGACTTGGGAAGTCGAACCTGGTGGATTAAAGAAGGATTTACCAGACAACCCAGCTCAACCTAAAACACCTATTAGAGAAAAAATATTCAATTTACCTTCAATCAACCCAGGAAACGATTCTCAGCCCAAAGAAATACGAGCTTATCTGCTGATTAATAACGACACTGGTAGGGTCATTAGAGCAATGGTATACCCTGATGATCTAAAACTTATCCCAGAAGCACAAAAAAGCGAATACCAAAAATATGTAGAGGAAACTTTCAAAGATGTTGAATTTACTACCGCTTCTAGCAATGGACAGAAATCAAAATCTGCTGAACTAGTAGTTCGCATAAAAATTCAACGTCGATAGCTTGCTTTTTTTTGAGAGTCGTGTTATATTGTTTAAGTTGTTAATTCGCGGGCGTAGTTTAGTGGTAAAACTATAGCCTTCCAAGCTATTAATGCGGGTTCGATTCCCGCCGCCCGCTTAGATATTTCTTTTTTAAATACATGAGATAGGAAGGGCGTAGCCTCCGGCTTCTCGGAGAGTACGCCGTTCGCCCCTACGTCTGTATCGTAATTTATCTGTTTATACGAAATTAACCGAACTTTCCGCTCACGTACTGCTTTGTATCTTCCTGTTGAGGATCTTGGAAAATTCTTTCTGTGCGATCGTACTCAACTAAGTAGCCGGAGCGACCTCCCTTTTCGGAAGCTTGAACGTTAAAAAATGCTGTCATATCTGATACCCGCGATGCTTGCTGCATATTATGGGTAACGATGACAATTGTGTACTGTTCTTTAAGTTCGTGTATCAAATCTTCAACACGTAGGGTAGAAATTGGGTCGAGAGCGGAGCAGGGTTCATCCATTAAAATAACATCGGGCTGAGTGGCGATCGCACGAGCGATACACAGACGCTGTTGTTGACCACCTGATAGGGACAATCCACTTTGGCGTAGTTTGTCTTTAACTTCATCCCACAAAGCTGCTTGCTGAAGCGCTCTTTCTACCAACTCGTCCATATTACCTTTAAAGCCATTCAGCTTTGGCCCAAAAGCAACATTGTCATAAATTGATTTAGGAAATGGGTTTGGTTTTTGAAATACCATGCCAATTCGGCGGCGAACTTCTACAGGATCAACATGGGGTGCATATAAATTCTCATTGTTATAATGAACTTGCCCCTCTAATCTGAATGATTCAATGAGGTCATTAAGACGGTTGTAGCAACGTAGCAGAGTACTTTTGCCACATCCAGAGGGACCAATAAAAGCTGTTACGCGATTTCTGGCAATATTTAGCCAAATATCCCGTACTGCCAAAAAATTACCGTAGTAAATGTTGACGTTCTCGGTGCGTAGAACGTCCTGGGTTTGATTGGCATCCCTAATATCAGTTGTCATAAATTTTTTTTTGTTATCCTTCCACAATTTGTTTAAGCTGAATAAGCTTTGCGACTAGTTGCCCAGCGAGCAATAATACTGGTAAGCAGAACTAACAAAACCAGAATCAAAGCAGCTGCCCAAGCGAGAGACTGTTGATTTTTAAAAGGAGAAATAGCAAAGTTAAACACCAAAACAGCCAGAGAAGCCGTTGGTGCAAATAAGCTAGTTGGCCAAAACTGAGAAAATAAGGCGGTGAATAACAAAGGAGCTGTTTCTCCTGCTGCGCGTGCGATCGCCAAGGTTGCACCAGTGACAACAGCAGGTAAAGCTGCGGGTAAAACTACCTGACTCACAGTTTGAAAATTCGTTGCGCCTAAGCCAACAGAGGCTTGCCGTAAATCTTTCGATACCAATTGTAAAGCTTCGTCTGTGGTACGGACAATAATTGGTAACATCAGAATTGATAGCGCTACTCCCCCAGCCATAGCTGAGTATGTACGTGTAGTAGCAACAATAATCCCGTAAGCAAACACTCCAGCGATAATTGATGGAACTCCGCTGAGAACATTAGTTGCAAAGCGAACCCCACGTGCTACGTTAGCAGTACTAAACTCTGTTAGATAGATTGCTGCTAAAACTCCTATAGGAATACTTACAAGAGCTCCGACGCCTACCATTATAAGTGTACCAACAATTGCATTAGCAAAACCACCCCCTTGTACTAATGGTGGTGGTGGCAATTCCGTAAATAAGCTTGGACTAAGACTGCTGAAGCCTTGAATAAGAACGTAAGAAAGCACCGCTAACAATGGTAGTAATGCCAGTATCCCACACACAAATGCCAAGATTGTCATCACCGTGCTAAACAGCGTTCGGGGGGACATGGAAGAACGAGCGAGACTACTACCGGTAGATCCATTTGACCGCTGGTTCGGAAAAGAAGAACTCATAACTATACCAAAATTTTACAGTCGTTTCACTCGCAGAACAATTAACTCAGCAAAAACGTTAACTAGCAGAGTTAAAATAAACAGAACTAAAGCTGAGTACATCAAAGCGCTCACTTGCAGACCACTTGCTTCTGAGAATTGGTTTGCCAATAGAGACGCGATGGTATTGGAAGGAGCAAACAGCGAACCACTAATGTTGTTAGAGTTACCAATCAACATTGTTACAGCCATTGTTTCTCCCATTGCCCGACCTAGAGCAAGCATGACAGCACTGACAATGCCAGAAAAGGCTGCTGGGATAATAACTTTAAAAATCGTTTCCCACCGAGTCGCACCTAACCCCACAGCTGCTTGACGCAGACTTGATGGTACTGCAATCAGTGCATCACGGGAAATGGCGGTGATAATTGGTAAAGTCATAATTGCCAGGATAACACCAGCAGGAAATAAACCTGGTCCTGTAGGCGGGGTACTAAAAATTGGCAAAAAGCCAAGGTAGGTGTTGAGCAATCTTCCTACTGGAGTGATTAAGGGAATCAAAACAAAAATTCCCCAGACTCCATAGACAACACTAGGAATCGCTGCAAGTAATTCTACCAAAAAGACTAATACCACGCGTACTGATTTTGGTAGTAAATTTTCGCTTAATAAAACAGCAGTGCCAACACCAACTGGTACAGCTATTAGTAGACCAATTAAAGCACTGACTAAAGTCCCATAAACTTGTGGAAGGACTCCGTAGTCGTTGTTGACTGGGTTCCAAGCACTTTTAGCTAAAAAGCCAGCGCCAAATTGCTGTAAAGCTGGTCCTGCTCCAATAGCAACCTGAAGTGCTATCCATAATAAAATGCCCGCGATCGCCAGTGCAAAAATCCGAGTTAGCAAAATAAAACCGCGATCCAGGGACTTTTCTGCTTGAGAGGGAGGTCTAACTATTGGTTGACGACTCTCGGCTTGTCTATTCATAAATGACTCTACCCATTAACAGTCAAAAAAGTGGGAGCGAACACAATTCAATTATTGGTTACTAGTCTTAACAATTACTTAGTGGTATTGCTTGCGCTAGCACCGCTATTGCCACCTACGGAGATTTTATACTCTGGGCTGATTGCATCTGCCGCAGTTGCAACTTTTGTAATTACGTTTTGGGGTAGAGGAACGTAGCCTAGTTGTGAGCTTACTTTTTGACCTTCAGTTAAGCCGTACTCAATCATTGCTTCAATTGCCTTAGCTTTTGCTTTATCAGGATATTGCTTGTAAACTAGAAGCCAAGTATATGTAACAATCGGATATGATCCTTCTCCTTCGGGGTCTGTGATGAAAGCTCGGAGATTTGCTGGCAGAGTTACAGATTCGAGAGTTTTGGAAGCTGATTCCTGACTTGCTGAGACGAATTTACCTGCTTTATTTTGTAAAGCAGCAAACTTGAGATTATTTTGCTTGGCGTAGCCGTACTCTACGTACCCAATCGAGCCTTGAGTTTGGGCAATTTGGGCGGTTACACCTTCGTTACCTTTAGCACCAACACCTGCAGGCCAGTTAACGGTTTTACCACTACCTACTTTAGTTTTCCACTGTGGATTAATAGCTGAAAGGTGTGCTGTAAAAACACCCGTAGTACCACTACCGTCAGAACGATGAACAACTGTGATTGGTTGGTTAGGAAGGTTAACGCCAGGGTTTGCAGCAGTAATTTTGGGGTCGTTCCAAGATTTGATGTTGCCTAGGAAGATGTTTGTATAAACGTCTCGTGGTAACTTGATCTCTTGCTGAACGCTAGGCAGGTTGTAAGACAACACAATCGAACCAGCAGTCATTGGCAATAGGATGACACCTCGTTGCACCTTCTGGATTTCATCATCTTTCATAGCAACGTCGCTGGCTCCAAAGTCTACAGTGCCTGCGGTAAACTGCTGAACACCGGCACCACTACCAACTGACTGGTAGTTAACTCGGAGACTAGGATATTTCTTGTTTAAACCTTGGAACCAAGTTTGGTATAAAGGTGCTGGGAAAGAAGCACCTGCACCAGTTAAAGCTACGTTTCCACCAAGGTCTAGTTTTCCTTCACTAGAAGTTGTCGTATTAGTAGCAGGACTAGAAGATCCTTCTGGAGCGCTAGTACTGGCATTATTCCCAGTTTGCCCGCCACCACAAGCAGCCAAACTAAGACTAAGTGCAAGTACGGAAATTGCTCTTGTTAATTGAGCAGAATTAGTTACAGACGAACGAAAAAACATGATTATGAATTTTTGGTAGTTCTCCAGCTAAGCGTATATACTATACAACTTAATAGTAAAGGGAAGGTTAACATCGTCTTACTAAGAGTCTTTTCTTAGCTTAAAATTACAGAAAATTAAATTTTTTATGGTAGCGACAAAAAATATAGTCCCTCAGTGAATTTGTGATATCTATTATACATGTAGTACATGTGTATTGAAAAGATCGGCAAAAACGGATCTGTGCTTAATTACTTTAATTGGTTAAAAATAGAAAAATGCGAGCATACCGAATTTAATAGTGGGAACACTTTGCGGAGTTCTCATAACACAGCAAAAATGCCTACACTAGAATTTAAAAAATTGGGATTCTCTCTAACAAATAGAATTCAGCACTTCAATATGGTAGAACTATCATTGTAAATGTTAGCCGCATCCAATCAATTACTATGGTCTATGATTGGCTTACTGCTAACTATGGGTGGAACCTTCTTAGAAGCCTATATCACCACCTTGCCTTGGAGTTGGAGTAAGCTTGGAATTCATACTTTGTCACTAGGTGTCACCTATCAAATTGGCGCGGTGCTGCTAGTTGGCTGTTTAGGTGGCAAAAGTGCAGGTGCACTCTCACAAATTGCCTACTTAGTTATGGGTTTAACCTTGTTACCCGTATTTGCTGATGGCGGAGGTGTAGGTTATATCAAGCTTTCCCAATTTGGCTACTTGTTAGGCTTCGTTCCTGGTGCATGGATTTGTGGTTTTTTTGCCTTTAAAGCTAGACCAAAACTCGAAACTTTAGCGTTTAGCGGTTTTTGTGGTTTGTTAACCGTCCATAGCTGTGGTATTACTTACTTAATGCTAAGTTATTTTTTTCAGTGGAAAGGTACAGAAACGATCCCCTTAATGCAAGCAATTATCAAATATTCCTGGCTCGCGCTACCAGGGCAACTAGCTGTACTTTGTGCTGTTAGTGTAATAGCATACGTGCTAAGACATCTCATGTTTTATTGAACAGGAGTCAGGAGAGAGAATTCAGGAGGAGCCAGTGCGTTGGGCGGCTGTGCCCACTTGTAGCATCTGGCGTTCAGAATGATTATTGGTTTAAAACCTCATCTACTCGTTTCTAGGATAGGGCTTGAATTCAGTTATCAGTTACCAGTCATCAGTGTTCAAGTGATAACTGCTCACTGATAATGTGGGTAGTGTATTCTGACTCCTGACTCCTGACTCCTGAGTTCTGTTGGTAACAATTATTTATGCATTTAAAAAATCGCCTCTTCTGGTTAGGTGCTTTAATCGCTATCGTTTTAGATCGCCTGACGAAATATTGGGTTGTGCAAACCTTTCATCTAGGACAAACAAAACCATTGATTTCAGGGGTTTTTCACCTAACTTATGTCACGAACACAGGTGCAGCTTTTAGCTTGCTATCAGGAAAAGTAGAGTGGCTGCGCTGGTTATCTTTAGGAGTAAGTTTAATATTAATAGCACTGGCGTTATTCGGCCCAGTTTTAAATCGCTGGGATCAATTGGGTTATGGCTTAATTTTAGGTGGAGCTATTGGTAATGGGATAGATCGCTTTGTCTTAGGCTACGTTGTTGATTTTCTCGATTTTCGATTAATTAATTTTGCTGTATTTAACCTAGCAGATGCATTTATTAATATTGGTATCGTTTGCTTGCTAATTTCTACATTCCAAAAAACCCCCCATTCAACTCATAGGCGTTGAATGGGGGGTCGATAAAAAACTATTCCACCAAAAACCCCAGATTTAGCTAAAGCGAGTCTGGGGTCGTTCATTCTATCGGGGAGTTCCAGTTCCACTACCAGGAGTACCTGTATCTGATGGCGCTGTACCGGGTGTAGTACCAGAACCAGGTGGGGTTACTTGATTACTACCGCCTGGTGTTCCTGAAGGGTTGGTATTATCAGGGGTACCTGTGCCACTACCAGGAGCGCCTGTATCTGGTGTAGTACCAGAACCAGGCGGGGTTACTTGAGTACCACCACCTGGTGTTCCTGAAGGGTTAGTGTTGTCAGGAGTACCTGTGCTAGGTGGTGGGTTTAATGGAGCGGACTCTGGAGGAGTACCTGTGGTGCTACCAGGAGTGCCTGTATCTGATGGCGCTGTACCCGGTGTTGCTGTGCCTGGTGTAGTATCAGTTTTTTTCTTATCAGGTTTAGATTGTGATGTGCTACCACTTGAGTTTTCTGCTGTAGCACCTTGACAGCGAGAATTTTGTGGAAAGTCTTGACACAAAATTTTCAATACGTCAGGTCTCAGCTTACGTTCTGCTGCTGGCTTTTTATCAGAAGCACCAGCTTGACTAATAAGCTGGCTATTGGAATCTTTTATCGGTTGGATGCTGACCTTCTTACTTGCTTGGGCAACAGCAACCTTACTTGTTAGTGCCAGAGTTAGGGCTGTGCCGATCAGGCTCAAATATTTTCCCTTCATGTTTACGTGACCTCAACACCTCAACGAAGTACTCCGCCCATTAAATCAGACAAGAGTTGTTAGAAAATCTTCCCAAATGAAGATGTATTTTCACATTAAAGCATTTTATTGCTGTGAATGCTTCAAATGTTAATTCTTAATTTTATATCAAAATAATAAGAATTGTACAAAGAATGAGAACGTACAAAATTAAGACTCCTAGATATAATAATTAGTCCTCGGCTAGAATGGGGAACAATCCGTACTCGCTAATACCACAACTTAGGACTCACAAGCTCCTAGGGAACTTTTGTAGACCTCTTACCGTATTCTGGTGAAAGCGCCTTCGTAGTGTTGTTAACCTTCCTAGCGGTTTTATGGTTGTAGTTCCTCGCAGATTGCATTCTCAATTTTGCATTCTTGTTCAAAGCTTATAAGTACAATGGTGGAAGATTAGCATCTGTCGGAAAGCAGTTCGCCCAATTATTCAGTAATCACCGTGGTGTGAATAGCCGATGAGTTCCCCTCAACCTCCTCAAAAGCCACAGACTTTGCTTGGTCAGTTCACGCAAGCAGTACACACAATCCAAGCTAGGGTTGATTTTTCTAAGCTGGCGCTCAAACCTAATGCCAGAGTTCCAGAATTATGGGTACAGGATGCAGGGGCAGATAAGGCAGAGGTCTATCCGCTGTTGGGCGATCGCTACATATTAGGTCGCAGTTCCAAATCTTGTGACATCGTTGTTCGCAATCCAGTTGTCAGCCAGGTTCATTTGTCACTATCACGGGATTCGACTCAACGAAAACCCGTTTTTTTCATCAAAGATGAAAACTCAACCAATGGTATTTATCGTGGTAAGCGGCGTGTCCATTCCTTAGAATTACGTCATGGCGACGTTTTTACCCTCGGACCACCAGAACTTGCAGCTTCGGTACGACTTCAATACGTAGACCCACCACCAGCGTACGTTAAAGTAGGTACCTGGGCAGCTTATGGTGTTGGTGGTGTTGTTGCCTTGATAGCATTAGCGATTGGCGTTGAATCAACACGATTCTCAGTTAGACCTTTACCTGAAGCAAAGCGTTCTCCAGTTGTTGTTTATGCGCGTGACGGGGTGACGCCGTTACGAGAACCTAGAACCACTACCCACGAGGATAAGAAACGACTACAAGACTTTGGACCGTTTTTACCAGCAGCAGTGATTGCTTCAGAGGACAGTCGTTATTACTGGCACTTTGGTGTTGATCCTCTAGGAGTTTTACGAGCAGTGTTGATCAATACTAAGAGTGGCGATGTTCAACAAGGTGCTAGTACTGTCACGCAGCAAGTTGCCCGCAGTTTATTCCGTGATTATGTAGGTAGACAAGACTCTCTAGGTCGTAAGTTTCGAGAAGCAGTTGTTGCTTTGAAATTAGAAACTTTTTACAGCAAAGATGAGATCTTGCTGACTTACTTAAATCGTGTATTTATTGGAGCAGATACCTATGGGTTTGAAGATGCTTCTAGGTATTACTTTAATACCCCAGCCAAGGATTTAACTCTGGCTCAAGCGGCAACGTTAGTGGCAATTTTACCTGCTCCTAACAACTTCGATTTTTGTGGTGGAGATCACCAGAACAAACTAAAAACAATTGAATACCGCAATCGGGTTTTGCGGCGGATGTTGGAGATGGGCAAAATTAAACAAGATCAGTACAACCGTGCTAGGCGATCGCCCATCGATATCAGTCGTAAAGTTTGCGAACAGCAAGCAAAAACTATTGCTCCTTATTTTTACAGTTACGTTTTTACCGAACTTGAGTCGCTTTTGGGAAAGGATTTAGCACAAGAAGGCAATTTTATTATTGAAACTCAGCTAGATAAAACCATGCAAGCAGAGGCAGAAGAAGCCTTACGCCGTCAAGTTAAACAGGAGGGAAAAAATTATAAATTTTCTTCTGGGGCAGTTGTGACTCTTGACTCGAGTACTGGTGGTATTCTTGCTATGGTGGGTGGGTTGGATTATAAAACTAGCCAGTTCAATAGGGCTGTCCAAGCCCAAAGACAACCTGGTTCAACCTTCAAACTTTTTACTTACACTGCTGCTATGGAAGCAGGGATTTCGCCAGAAACGACATATTCCTGTGATTCTTTGAAATGGCAAGGCTTTACTTACAAACCCTGTCGTACAGGAGCAAGCGATTTAAGTATTGCTACAGGACTTGCACTGTCAGAAAACCCTATTGCTTTCCGTGTTGCTAAGCAAATAGGGCTTGATAGAGTTGCAGCAATGGCAAAGCGTTTGGGGATAAAGTCCCCTCTACAAGAAGTTCCTGGTTTGGTAATTGGTCAAAGTGTTGTAAATGTTTTGGAAATGACTGGTGCTTTTGGATCTGTTAGTAACAAAGGTATATGGAATCGTCCCCATGCCATTAGTCGAATTCTCGACAGCAGCGATTGCCGCGATCGTAATGATTTAAAGACTTGTCGTGTTATCTACTCTTTCGACCAAGATGCTGGAGCTAATAAGCGAGTGCTCAAAACTGACGTAGCCGACACTATGACTAGCTTACTACGTGGGGTAATCACAAATGGTACTGGTCGCAGCGCTGCTATTGGAGAAGGAGAAGCCGGTAAAACTGGTACAACTAATAACAACGTTGACTTGTGGTTTATCGGCTTTATTCCCACTCGAAGATTAGTAACCGGTATTTGGCTAGGTAATGATAACAATTCCCCTACAACTGGCAGTAGCGCCCAAGCTGCCGAATTATGGGGAAGTTATATGGGGAAGATTGCTAAATAGGGGATTGGGGATTGGGGATTGGGGATTGGGGATTGGGGATTGGGGATTGGGTACTTGGTTTAATTCTTCCCATGCTCCCATGCTCCCCTGCTCCCTGCTCCCTGCTAAGAGCTCCCTCTTACTTATATCCCTGCCAAGGATTTACTTCGAGAGTTCCATTTGGCTTAAATACTACTTGGAAGTGGGCGAGAGCTTCTTTGTTATTTGGTGCGGCTACATTCGAGCCGTAAACCGATTGAAACATCTTAGGAAGAGGTGTTTCCCGGAAATAGTCAAAGGCAACTTGGTTGAGTGGCTCGTAGTCTGCAATTATACCGTCTTTGTTGACTGCTACCCGGTATTTTAAATCTCGTTCAAAGCTGCGAGCGTTACCCCAATTTTGACGCAAGACATTAGAAAGGTTTTGATTTAAATTCTTAATCGTGTTTGCGTCTGTGATTTTTGAACCAACGACATCTGGTGTTCTGGTGTATCCTCGCCAAGGGCTAACTTCCAGCACACCTTTTTTGGTAAAAACTACTCTAAATTGAGCAATTGGTTCATTGGGAATGGAACTACGGCTAGCAGGATTATAAAGTAGATTGGGTAGAGGAGTGTTCTTAACAGCGTCGTTTGCTTGTGTGTTCACTGCTTTATAACCCACTACTGCTCCATCGGCAGCTACACCCAAACGATACACTAATTCATCGTTTAATCCTAAGCGGTTGCTCCAGACTGAGTTTATTTTGTTGTAAACTTGACGATTCAAAGCACGTAACTGTGATGCGTCGGTAATTTCGGAAACTGAGTTGCGTAACAGTGCTTCTAAATCTGTGGGAGCAGATGAAGCAATTGGTGTTTGAGTCGGGGTTGAAGAAGGAGTAAATGCGGAAGTAGGAGTAAATTCAGGAGTAGCACCAATTCGTTCATTACCGCTAGGAGATGATGTGGCGGTGAGAGCAGCAGGCGTAGAATTACTGATATTGCTAGTTGCAGGGCTAGCTTGTCCTTGCTCCTGTGTCTTTGGTTGTGGTGCACGTGTGTGAGGAACTGGAACAAAACTGAAGGCGATCGCTGCAACTGCTAAACTTGAAACTCCCACACTAGCTGGTAGTGCTTGTTTGAGTATGGCTTGATTAGGACCACCGTAGCGTGTGCCAACAGGTTGTAATTGTAGTGATAACTCTGGTAGAGTTTGGCTGTCTGCAAAAAATTGATCTATCGCTTCCACCAAATCAAATAGCTGCACAGTATTCAAATCGACTTGAATCGATGATGATCGGGTAGAGTTCCGACTAAATTCTGAATCTTGAGGTGCGCTATCTGAATTGACAACCAATCTGTGTCGGTTGCTGTTGATTTTCTGCAATTGCACTAACTCGGTTTCTTGATTGTGTGCTTGAGGATTTGGCACATTACTCAAGAATTCTTGGGCATAGGCACTAACTGCCCTCACCAGACTTTCAAAAAAGTCCCGTCCTCCCGCTAGGGGGTGATTATAACCTGATATGTAAAATTCTGCATTTACCAGTATAGATAGTTCCGGACGAAGTTCCTGAAAGTGCGCTGCTCTTGTAGCATCACTTAACCCTTCTAAAAGAAGCGTGCAATTTGGTAGACTGTATTTACGCTGAATATTCATTATTCTACTTCACCGTCAAAAAGGCTAATCCAGAAACGCTGCATGCCAGCTGTACCTGTACAAAATAGTAATTTCCCTAACAAATCTATAGCTAGTTCATCTAATTCTTGATCAGAACCCAAGCCCACTACGCTAGCACGCCGAGAATGCATTCGGCTTCTAAAATGTGCTCTAAATCGTTCCAAGTAATTAGATAATCTCAAATTCTGTTCTAGTGGAATTTGTTTTTCGCTCATTTGTTGATAGATTGCGAGCATCTGACGAATGACAACCGTTAAGCGTCTTGCCATGTAGCAACCAATCACCACCAAAGCTTTTGCTTCAGGAATAGACAAAGGGCGGCGTAGGTGTACCCGTCGTAGCGGGTTAGTACTACGCATTCTCCATAAATTTACCCGATTTTTGATGATTGCTTTTAAGTCCAACTCTTCAGCAAATGTCAGGATAGCCTCAGAACCGCCAAGCTCTAAAGCTTCTATAGCCAATAGAATTAGATCAACTTGTAAGCGGGTTTTCCGAGGGCATACCTGTCCCGGAGTTGCCGGATCGGGTAAAGTTTCTAAAAGCATTGGCGCTGACTCGGGCGTTGGAGTGTTAAACGGCGTTAAACTAGCAGAGACATTCATTATAAATACCTTAATACAGCTCTAATAGACTAGATAAAACTAATTTAAGTTGAGTAGTAACAGAAGAAGACGCAGTAGAATGCGAGTGTCTGACCTCTACATTACTTCCTGTTGGTACTCAAAAATTTCGGCATAATAAAATGATAGTTTTTCAACCGCCTGACTTGGTAGTGGTATTACCAAAAAGCGGGCTTGTAGCCAACAGCTTTAGAGATTTTAGCTTAAACGGACGAACTAAACGTCCTACTTTTTATTAAGTGCGGGGTTACGACACTATAGTGTACGATTTTTCAGGATCTATCCACTTTTCCAATGGTGAGCATTTTGATCTGCGATAATCGGACTTGATCTGATTCAGATTTTGAACTAAACTCAGCACCTATGGATTTAAAGTCTCTTATTCGTGATATTCCAGATTTTCCTAAACCTGGAATTTTATTCAGAGATATCACCACATTACTACGAGACGCAGAAGGACTCCGTTATATTACGGACCTATTTGCTGAAAAATGTGTTGATCTCCGACCAGAATTCGTAGTCGGAATGGAATCACGAGGCTTCATTTTTGGCTCGCTACTAGCTTATAAGTTAGGGGCTGGTTTTATCCCTGTTCGCAAAAAAGGAAAGTTACCAGGAGCAGTTTACTCCATCGAATATGCATTGGAGTATGGTAAAGATTGTTTGGAAATACATCAGGATGCTTTGCAGGCGGATAGTCGAGTTTTAATTGTAGACGACTTGATCGCAACAGGTGGAACAGCAACTGCAACAGCAGATCTGATAGTAAAAATAGGCTGCGAACTGGTCGGATTTGGGTTTATTATCGAACTACAGGATTTGCAGGGGCGTAAAAATCTGCCAGATGTGCCGATTATCTCTCTTGTACAATATTAGCGATTGGTTCGCTTTAAGTGTTTGTAGTTGCACTTCAGTGCACTAAAGTGAGCCAGTGCGTTGCGCGGGTTCCCCGCGTTGTAGCAACTGGCGTGCAACTACGAACCGGTTTCGGGCGAGGAATTTAGATGACTTCTACAACAACAAAAATTTCTTTAGAGTCTGGCAAGGATTGGCTAGTTAAGCTTGTCACAAGCGAGACGTTTGTTTATATAACTAAGCGACTCCTGCAAGCGCTGTTAACTTTGTTATTGGCGTCAGCACTATCCTTTCTTATTATTCAACTTGCTCCTGGAGATTATGTAAATACGTTACGACAAAACCCAAAAATTTCGCCAGAAAGAATTGAGGAACTAAAACGACAATTTGGTCTTGATCGCTCGTGGCAAGAGCAGTATGGACTGTGGTTATGGCGTATCGTGACAAAAGGAGATTTTGGGACGAGTTTTGTTTACCAACGTTCGGTGGCGTCTCTTTTATGGGAACGAGTGCCAGCCACGTTACTTTTAGCAATCACCTCTTTGTTTGTGACTTGGGCGATCGCTATTCCTTTAGGAATTGTTGCTGCCGTACAGCAAAACCGGTTTTTTGACCGAATTTTACAAGTCATTAGCTACGCCGGACAAGGATTTCCCAGCTTCATCACTGCCTTATTACTGTTAATTTTCGCCCAAAACACTTCACCTTTGTTTCCGGTAGGAGGTATGACGAGTATTAACCACAATGATTTGTCGTGGTTTGGTCAGATCCTCGATATTCTCTGGCATATGATTCTACCAACGCTCGCTTTAAGTATCACTAGTTTTGCTGGGTTACAGCGTTTCACTCGCGGTCAGTTATTAGATGTATTGCGTGAAGATTACATCCAAACAGCTCGTGCTAAAGGACTACCAGAAAATCGTGTGATCTATGTTCATGCTCTACGCAACGCAATCAATCCTTTGATTACTTTATTAGGTTTTGAGTTGGCAGGTTTGTTAAGCGGTGCTTTTATTGCCGAGTTTTTCTTCAATTGGCCAGGTTTAGCAAGGTTAACTATACAGGCGGTACAATCACAAGATCTGTATCTACTTATGGCAAGTCTAACAATGGGCGCAGTAATGCTAATTATTGGTAATTTGCTTGCAGACTTAATGTTAAAAGCCGCTGATCCTCGGATTAGTTTAGAAAGTCTGAATTAATTGAACAAGGAGTCAGGAGTCAGGAGTCAGAAGCCAGAATTCAATATGAATTTTGTATGTGACTAGTGGATGAGTAGGAGAGTTTGAATCTCCATCCGAATTTATTCTGACTCCTGAATTCTGGATTCTGAATTCTTTTGGTTCATTTATGTCCGAAATTTATTATTTGGTTCGTTCAAAAACTGACGGTCATTATCTAGCTGCTCACCCCAACCCTGACGAGGCTTCAGGTTACGTATTATTATTTCGCGAACAATTCGACGCCCTCAGTTACCTCAACACCCATGCAGGAGAATTAGCCAATCGCTTCAGTGTGGAATCTCTAGTGAGTTCCCAGCTAAAAGGCTTACTGAAGCGCTGGAGTTTCAAAGGCGTCGCCATTGTTACCGATCCATTATTGCCCAAAGTTGAATTTTTGCAGCAACAGTAGGGCATGGGAGCAGAGGAGCAGAGGAGCAGGGGAGCAGGGGAGCAGAGGAGCAGAAATGACACTCTTAAACGAGTAGATCTCAGTCCTTAATACCCTATGCCCCATGCCCATTGCCCTATGCCCATTGCCCTACCCCAGTACTACTGGTGCTTTTTCTAAAATTAGCTTAGAACGTTTGACCTGTTCAGGAATGGCAACGGGATAATCGCCAGTGAAGCAAGCAGAACAAAAGCTTTCAGGATCTTCTCTGGTTGCTTCAAGCATCCCTTGCCAACTTAGATAAGCAAGGGAATCTACTTCCAATAACTTGCTAATCTCTTCCACTGACTTGGTAGCTGCTATCAGCTGATCTTGATTATCAGTATCAATACCATAAAAGCAAGGGTGAGTTACTGGGGGTGAAGAAATTCGCATGTGAACTTCCACGGCACCTGCTTCACGCAAGGCTTTGACAAGTTTACGACTAGTCGTACCCCGAACAATAGAATCATCGACTATGACGACTCGTTTCCCATACAACACGTCCTTTAAAGGATTGAGTTTCATGCGTATACCTGACTCACGCATAGTTTGTGTTGGCTGAATAAAGGTACGCCCCACATACCGATTTTTTATCAACCCTTCTCTATAGGGAACGCCGGAACTTTGAGAAAAACCAATAGCAGCAGGAATACCAGAATCAGGAACCCCAAAAACAATATCAGCCTCAGTATAAGATTCTTGAGCTAGTCTTTGTCCTAAACGCATTCGATAGCTATACAAACTTTCTTCTTGCATAAGACTATCAGGACGAGCAAAGTAAATCATCTCGAAGATACACAACTTTCTCTGCTGCTTTTGACTCCATTGGTAAGAAGTCAAACCTTCTTCTGTGATCCACACTAATTCACCTGGTTCTACATCTCGGAGATATTCAGCACCAATGATGTCTAAACCACAAGTTTCTGACGCAAGAACGTAACGGACTGGATGCTCACCTAATGTCCCGATAACAAGAGGACGAATACCATTAGGATCTCGGACACCCATAACGCCCGAGGGAGTACCAACGACCAAGCTAAAGGCTCCTTGGCAACGTTGAAAAGCTTGACTCGCTCCTTCTATCCAGTTTGCACCTGCATCAATTTCTTGGGCAATAGCAAAAGCAATCATTTCTGAGTCAGTTGTTGTTATCAGGTTGTATTTCTGCTTTAACAACTCCTCTCTCAGGTGTACGGTATTGACTAAATTTCCATTATGTGCTAGAGCGAGTTTCCCTAGACGCGTTTCTACAAGAGCAGGCTGAGCATTTACTTTGCGGCTGGAACCTGTGGTTGAATAACGAGTGTGACCAACGGCTATACTACCAGTCAAAGTGCTTAAAATTGATTCACTAAAGACTTGGGATACTAACCCCATATCTTTATATAAAT
Organism: Aetokthonos hydrillicola CCALA 1050; assembly: GCF_017591665.1. Taxonomy (GTDB): domain Bacteria; phylum Cyanobacteriota; class Cyanobacteriia; order Cyanobacteriales; family Nostocaceae; genus Aetokthonos; species Aetokthonos hydrillicola. The sequence continues at coordinate 47,218 of NZ_JAAKGC010000049.1, forward strand.
GTACGTGTGTACCTTCAAATGTGGCAATGCCAGCAGATTCTTGACCCCGATGCTGAAGAGCGTACAAGCCAAAGTAAGTTAATTTGGCTACGTCTTCTCCAGGTGCGTAAATGCCAAAAACACCACAAGCTTCTTCAGGCTTGTCACTAGACGTTTCATCTGCTGTAATCACGTCTTTAGCCTGCTCCTGGTGATTATCTGATATGGCGGGAGAATCGGGAATCATTGTAGATTTACTCCTGATGACGGTGTCAAGTCTCTTAAACTATGTAAATGGGTAGTTAAAAAAATCTTAACTAATTGTTAACACTTTAAATCAACTAAAAATCTATCCTACTAGTACAAGAGGATGAAAATTATATGATCTTTAGCTTGTGGGGCTCTTTAAGCGCCTTTCTATTGCCTGTGAGTAGCGATCGCTGATTTCCTTCATCGTAACGTTGATTACAGTTTGATTATCAGACGACCAAACCCGCAAACCAATTTCGGAATTCCGAACCTTACCAAGATTTTGCCAATCTTGAGCAAGAGACTCCTGTAGATATAGTTCCCAAACTTCTTGTTGTGCTTGCACCACAGAAACTAAAATGCGTGGACCACCCTCACCAAATAACACTTCATCCCAGCGTGATTCTGAGCTTTCTAAGGTGATTTCTGCACCCAAATGACTATTTACACAACATTCTGCCAAAGCCACTACTAAACCACCTTCAGCACAGTCGTGAGCAGAACGCACCAATCCTCGACGAATTCCTTCACGACAAACTTGCTGGACTTTACGTTCCAAATCAAAGTCTACTCGTGGTGGTTTTCCTGCAACAGTACTATGAATAACGGCTAAATATTCTGAACCACCTAAAGTGATATTGGATTGAGATGATCCTAAAAGATAGATAATATCATCTTCAGCTTGCCAAGCTTGACCACATATCTTGCTTAAATCTGGCACTAACCCCACCATACCTACAACTGGAGTAGGGTAGATTGCTTGAGGGTTGCCCTGAGAATCAAGAGTTTCATTGTATAGTGACACATTTCCACCAGTAACTGGTGTTGCTAATTCTCGACAACCTTCAGCCAAACCACGACACGCTTCAGCTAATTGCCAATAACCGATAGGTTTTTCGGGGGAACCAAAATTTAGGTTATCTGTCACCGCTAGAGGTTCTGCGCCTACACAACTAAGGTTACGAGCTGCTTCTGCCACTACTGCCTTAGCTCCCTCATAGGGATCAAGATAAACGTAACGAGAATTACAATCAACTGTAGCAGCAACACCAGATTGGGGCGTGGGGCATGGGGCATGGGGCATAGGTGATTTTTCCCGCACCTCCTTTTCTTGGGAACGCAAGCGGATAATAGCTGCATCCGCGCCACCAGGAAGCATAACAGTATTGTTCTGCACTTGATGGTCATATTGGCGATAAACCCAACGTTTAGAAGCAATGGTAGGAGTATCAAGTAAAGTCAACAGAATATCATTCCAACTGTGCAAGTTTTCTTGAATTTGGATACCAGAAATTGTGCTTTCAGGTAAAACATCAGGTGTCCATTCCCAAGCTTTACGAGCATATTCTGGGGGTTCTGGTAAAACTTCTCGGTGATACAAAGGCGTATTTTCCGCCAAAGCGTCTGTTGGGATTTCTGCTGCTACTTTACCTTTAAACAAGATTCGCACAATCGGTTCAGTAATGACGGTGCCAGCGACAACAGCATGCAGTCCCCAACGTTCAAAAATATCAATTAACTCTTGTTCACGTCCCTTTTGAGCAACAAATAACATCCGCTCCTGAGATTCAGAAAGCAGATACTCATAAGGAACCATTTCTGTTTCTCTGACAGGAATCTTGTCTAAATCCAGTTCAATTCCTACATTACCCTTAGCCGCCATTTCCGATGTTGAACAGGTGATACCGGCAGCGCCCATATCCTGTGCTGCGACAACAACGCCTGTTTTAAAAGCTTCTAAGCAGGCTTCAATTAACGACTTTTCTAAAAATGGATCACCCACTTGAACGGCTGGACGGTCATCAATTGACTCATCACTAAGTTCTGCGCTAGCAAAACTTGCGCCTCCCATACCATCTCGTCCCGTGGTAGAACCAACATATAGTACAGGATTTCCTATACCAGACGCTCCTGATTTAACAATTTCTGGGGTTTCCATCAACCCTAGCGCCATGACGTTTACTAAGGGGTTACCAGAGTAGGCGGAGTCAAAATAGACTTCGCCGCCCACTGTAGGCACACCAACGCAATTACCATAGTGAGCTATTCCAGCTACAACACCGTTAAAAAGCCGTTGGGTTTTGGCATCTTCTAATAAACCAAAGCGCAGAGAGTTTAAGACAGCAATAGGACGCGCACCCATTGTAAAGATATCTCGAAGAATACCGCCAACTCCTGTTGCTGCCCCTTGAAGGGGTTCGATGGCTGAGGGATGGTTGTGAGATTCTATCTTAAACGCAAGTTGGAGCCCATCTCCTAAATCTACAACACCCGCATTTTCACCTGGTCCTACTAGAATTCGAGGGCCTGTGGTAGGAAACTGTTTTAGTAAAGGTCGAGAATTCTTATAACAGCAATGCTCTGACCACATTACCCCGAACATTCCCAGCTCAGCTTTATTGGGATGACGCCCTAATCTTCGGACAATCTCTTCATATTCTTGTGGCTTCAAACCAACAGAGGCAATCTCTGCTGGGGAAAAGGGAGATTCGGATATGGAAACCATGAAATTAATGTGTCAAGGGAACAGAGCATTATTTTACAAAAAATAGGGTGTTGGGTGTAGGGGGCAGGGGGCAGCGAGCAAGGGAGGCAGGGGAGGCAGGGGAGGCAGGGGAAGCAGGGGAGGCAGGGGGAGAATAATGGCTCCTAACTTCTGGCTCCTGACTCCTGACTCCTGACTCCTGACTCCTTAGAAGATAAGTATTAATAGTTCGATTTTGGTAGAAGTTGGTGGGAAAATATCCGGAATCTTGCTTAAATATCTGAAGAAAGAAAATAGGTTAAATAAGAAGCATACCGCAATGTTTAAATTGTCTTGCTGGGCTCTTGGCTAGGTTATATAAATTGAACAGCATATTCCCATCACTCATATTTTTTCAAAGTCGTCATGCTTCAGTTAGAGGACATTGGGTGCCTAGAGTATTCTGAAGTTTTGATTTGCCAAATTCTTAACTGCCCTCATGATTTTGAGGAGGATTCCTTATGAGCAAAAATTCATCTTGAGTAAGATTATCTTAGCCAAGTATTAATAAGACTATATAGATACTATATGGCGTAAGCATAGCACTATTAAAAGGGCTAGTCTAGGTCTTAATTTAGGTATACCAGTGCTATACTTTCGTCAAAAAAACAACTGAACTGTACATCCTTCTTCCCTACAGCAAGAGTGCCATTCCCTGTTACTTATCTTAACTAGCGAGTTCTACAACTCGTTTAGGATTGCTGCGAACAAAAGCAATATTAATTTTTGAAATATACGTAGAGTGATTTAGCATTGGATAATACCGCATATGAAGTCCTTGGTCCTTTACTAGCTTCTCTCTTAATTAACCTGCAAATACTCAGGTCTTTTGGAAATTAGAGTTTGAGTTCTTATATAGTTTAGAAATATTTGATGGCCATACTAGTAAAAAATTTTGTAGTATAGATTTAAGTATGCTCGATTAGTGATAAGAATCACAAAATATATATGATCTAAATCCTATTCTTATAACCGTCAAATTGGAAGAATCACTAATAGCTGAACTCTAGCCGAGTCATTAACAGGGAACACACTAATTGCCGACAGCCTTGAAAAAGACTATCGGCTTTTTTGTATTTTTTTTAATACTTGTTGATTCTTGCTACTTTTTTGCATAAATTAAATTTCCCCACACCTTGTTGGTAACTTGACAGAAATTCTGCCATAGCCACTACCAGATGTGGGGAGAATGGAGCAAATTAGAGTGAATCGGCTTTGGGAAGTATCGAAATGTATGTAGCAAGCACTAGTTTGTACTAGGACATTGCTTGAATGATATAATCGAAATAAGGTGCTGTTTCAGAAGCGTCTTCTGCTGCGAGTAAGTTCAAAGCAGCTTTTTTCAGACTACTAATAGCCTCTACCATTCCAGGTACAGGTACTCCTAGAGAATTGTACATTTCCCGTACACCAATCAAACCTATGCTTTCGATTGGTCCTTTATCACCAGCAAGTACACCGTAAGTAATGAGGCGCAGGTACCAGCCAAAGTCACGGATACACAAAGCACGCTGACGTTCACCATAAGCGTTACCGCCAGGCGAAATAAAGTCAGGACGCTTCTGCCAAAGTTGTTTGGTTGCTTCTTGAACTATCTTTTTTTCATTTTCAGCTAGCGTAGTGGCAATCCGTACCCTTTGTTCGCCGGTTTGCAGAAAGTCTTTGATACTGCTGAGCTCGCCACTGCTAGGATAGCGCAGTTCGTCGTCAGCTTTGAGAATAACTTGGCTTACTACAGTCATGATTTTCCAATACATGAAATATTATTTGTTATTTGCTAGTTTAACGAGTCTTGTGAACACTAGTAAACTCCCTAGACTTTTTCCCTCAAGGTTCCTCTTCAACTGAAGTAGCGTAGAAATTGAAGGGCGTCATAAAAGATCTGCTCAACTAACAACTAATCTTTCACCAATGACTCAAACACTTTGGCAACAGGGTAAATTAATTGAACTTACAATCACAGACTTAAGCGACACTGGCGATGGGGTGGGGCGCTGGGATCAACGGGTGGTATTTGTACCTGATACTGTTCCAGGCGATCGCGTTGTTGTGCGCTTAACATATGTTAAACCTAAATACGCTCACGGTAACTTAACACAACTGTTACAATCTTCGCCTTACCGCGTCCAACCTAGTTGCATTGTGGCTGATAAATGTGGCGGCTGTCAGTGGCAACATATTAGTTATGAGTACCAGTTAGAAGCCAAGCGAAATCAAGTTATTCAAGCTTTACAACATATTGGTGGTTTCGTGCAACCACCAGTAGATAGAGTTTTGGCGGCTCCTTCGCCTTTGGGTTATCGGAACAAAGCGACTTATCCCTTAGATGTATCTCGAACGGGACAAGTACAAGCAGGTTATTACCAAAAACGTAGCCACCAATTAATTAATTTAAATCAATGTCCAGTCCAAGACTCGAGATTAAATCCACTCCTTGCAGAGGTTAAACAAGACATTCAAAAGCAGGGGTGGGAAATTTATAATGAACAGCGCCACAGCGGTTTCTTACGTCATCTAAGTTTACGGATTGGTCGTCGCACAGGGGAAATGTTACTAACTTTGGTAGTGAAGGATTGGAATTTGCCTGGAATTAAAAACATGGCAGATTTTTGGTTAAAGCGCCACCCCCATTTGGTAGGAGTTTGTTTAAACCGCAATCCATCTCGTACTAATGCGATTTTTGGGGATCAAACCCAATGTATTGCTGGAATTCCTTACCTGAGAGAACAATTTTCTGGATTAGAATTTCAGGTGCGCCCAGATACGTTTTTCCAAGTTTATACTGAGACAGCAGAAGCATTGTTAACAATTATTAAATCTGAACTCAATTTTCAGGGAAATGAAGTATTAGTTGACACCTACTGCGGGATTGGAACCTTAACTTTGCCTCTGGCACAACAAGTTTATCAAGCTACTGGGTTAGAAGTGCAACCAGAGGCGGTAGAACAAGCAAGATTTAATGCTCAGATTAATAATATTAATAATGTTAATTTTATGGCTGGTGCAGTCGAGAAATTACTTCCACATCTGGAAGTGACACCAGATGTGGTTTTGCTGGATCCGCCTCGTAAAGGGTGCGATCGCAGCGTTATCGAAACATTATTGCGTCTCAAGCCACCTCGTATAGTTTACGTTAGCTGTAAGCCAGCTACCCTCGCCCGTGACCTAAAATTACTTTGCCAAAATGGCGTATATACCATCACACGCGTACAACCGGCAGATTTTTTCCCCGAAACTGCTCATGTGGAAACAGTTGCCTTTATTAGGCTGTCATATTAAGGGAAAGGTAGTTACTTTTTGATCAAAACTAAAATTTCAAATTTATAGCCGATCTCATAGTAAAAATGCTAAACTCGAGTTAAGCTAAAGATCTAATCCATTTTGGGAACAAAGATCAAAGTGTTATGGGCTATTCATACACTTAAAATCGGTTGCTTATATTGTAGAGCGGCACATAAAAGAGTATGTAAATATTCTTTGCTATAAACAAACCATTTTTGTTTTACTTGATAACTGCTTGGGCGGTTTCATCTTCACCGTTTTACACGAAAAACCAATATTAAGATAGAGAGCCAATGCTCCCTAGCATTTTCAAAATTTAGTTGCAAAGACGCAAGTTTGAAGGCAACATGATCACCTCAGTTCTAATCAGGGTGCCTGTGACAACAAACTCATGTCTAGCTAACTCTGAAGGCTACGGGGTTATTCTTGTGATTACTATTTCGCTTCGTCCTGCGGGACGCAATTGGGGTACAATTAGTTTTGCCTCCACTCTATATCTTTGCCCAATATTAGATTTACTACTGGCAGAGATTCCAGGAAAATTGCAATCAGAACTGCGACTAGGACTTCAGGAAGCCTTGGTAAATGCAGCCAAACACGGCAATAACCTCGACCCTAGTAAAACTGTCGTTGTTCGTTTTTCCTTAATAGATAATCAATATTGGTGGATAATATCAGACCAAGGCGCAGGCTTTACTCCTTCAGCCTCTTGTGATGTCGATCCGGCTGAATATCTACCTCCCGAAGAGGCAGAAAGCGGTCGTGGTTTATCTATTCTTCATCAAATATTTGATCAAGTAGAATGGAATAGGAAAGGCACAGAGTTAAGGCTCTGTAAACAATTAGAAACTCGACCTCGACTCGCTATGCGGCGCTAATTAAAAATTAGTTACTTTTGATTTTTAGTTATTTTCCGCCGTGAGTTGGACAAGGTGGTGCAGAAATAGAATTATCTAACCAACCAGCTGCTTGCTGGAGTCTTTGCAACGCTTCTTGTGGTTCATCTTTAAGAAGAAACACAAGAGCTGCTGCTGCTTGTTCACGAGCACGAACTTTGCGGTTAGACTTAAGGCGATGCCAATCGTCAGAAGAAACGCTCAGCTTCTCCATTAAAGCTTGAGCAAGTTCTAGGGTGCTAAACTCATTCAGTTGACTCGTTTTAGGTGGTTGAGTTGACTGAGACATAACTATTGGTTTTCCTTTTATAAAGAAGAATTCAGAATTCAGGAGTCAGAACCCAGAATGAAGTTGTTGGTTTATTCTGGCTCCTGAATTCTGTCTCCTGACTCCTTCTTATTTTACTACTTGTCAATGAACCGCCCTCAACAACCGTCCGAATCATCCCAAAACGAAAATCACGAACAAGATTTTGCACAGGATTTATTAGAAGCAGAGCGATCGCTCATTGCATTAAAAGAACGTTACGCTCAAGTACAGGCGGACAAGTCTCTTCAAACAGAACTACAACAACGCCTGAAAAATATACGTCACAGCCACTTGCCTGAAATGAAAGCTGAGTTACGGCAAATTAAACAACAGTTAGAACTACTAGAAGTTAGTTTAGAAAGTCAGTTGTTTTCTTGGAGTAGCGTGAAAAAACCTTTTTGGCAAGCAGTCCGGTTTGGTGGATTGGGCGTTATCATAGGCTGGGTATTAAAGTCTATTGCTACATGATATGGTAAATCGACGGATTGCGGAAATATTGCGAAATGGTCAACCTGATGAGTCGCTGATAGTTCAAGGCTGGGTTCGGACAAAACGGGAGTTGAAAGAGTTTGCTTTTATCGAAGTTAACGACGGCTCATCCTTGGCTGGTTTGCAAGTAGTACTCAATCAGGATTTACCAGATTATGATAAAATTTTGAAAAAAATCAATACAGGCGCTGCTGTGGAAGTTGCCGGAATTTTGGTACCTTCTGTTGGTAAGGGACAGCGCATCGAATTGAAAGCAAAAGAAGTGAAAGTCCACGGGGAAGCTGATCCCGAGACTTACCCTCTACAAAAAAAACGTCATTCTTTTGAGTTTTTACGCACCATTGGGCATTTGCGATCGCGTACTAATTCCTTTGGTGCTGTTTTTCGTGTGAGAAATGCCTGCGCCTATGCTATTCACCAATTCTTCCAAGAAAAAGGCTTTTTATGGGTACATACTCCTATCATCACAGCAAGTGACTGTGAAGGAGCAGGAGAACTTTTTCGTGTCACCAGTTTAGATTTGACAAACGTTCCCCGTACAGAAAATAAATCTGTAGACTATAGTAAGGATTTTTTCGCTAGACCAACATACTTAACAGTGAGTGGTCAATTAGAAGCGGAAGTCATGGCGATGGCGTTTAGCAACGTCTATACTTTTGGTCCCACTTTCCGTGCTGAAAACTCCAATACCTCACGCCACTTAGCAGAATTTTGGATGGTTGAGCCAGAAATGGCTTTTTGTGATATCGAAGGAGATATGGACTTAGCTGAGGCTTTCCTTAAGCATGTCTTTAAGCATGTGATGGAAACTTGTCCAGAGGACATGGAATTTTTCAACCAGCGTATAGATAATACCGTTTTGGCAACGGCAGAGAATATTATCAACAATGAATTTGAGCGAATAACTTACACGCAAGCGATCGCCGCCTTAGAAAAAGCTGATGTTCAGTTTGAATACCCTGTAAGCTGGGGTTTAGATTTACAGTCAGAACACGAACGCTATCTTTGTGAACAATTGTTTCATAAGCCTGTCATCGTGACTCACTACCCGGCGCAAATCAAGGCATTCTACATGCGCTTGGACGAAGATGAAAAAACCGTCGCTGCTATGGATATTCTCGCACCAAAAATTGGTGAAATTATCGGTGGTTCTCAACGTGAAGAACGTTTAGATGTCTTAGAGCGCCGTATCCAAGCACAAGGTATGAAGTTAGAAGATTTATGGTGGTATCTGGATTTGCGTCGCTACGGTACTGTCCCTCATGCTGGCTTTGGCTTAGGTTTTGAGCGACTTGTACAATTTATGACTGGAATGGGAAATATCCGAGATGTAATTCCCTTCCCACGCACACCGGAAAGTGCCGAGTTTTAACAAATTCGCGGAATTCCCCATCCGCCGTGCGGTGGGGATGGATAGGGACAAAAATTAGAGGTTCGATGCCTCTAATTTTTGTAAATACTGCCTAACTGCCTCCCTGACAATATCATTGATTGAGCGTTCTAGGTTTTTGCTTGTTTGTTGTAAGTTTTCATGTTCTTTGTCAGAAAATCTAATATTTAGTGCTTTCATCGTTGACAACCAGTACTATTTTGATGCTATTATAGTACTGGTTGATGACCCACCTGATTGCATGGAACATAAAGGCTAACTTCAAAGTAGCGGTACGACGCTTGCCGCTATATACATCAAAGCTCAGGAAACGCAGTTGACCACTGACTCTTGAAGTTAAGCTAACTGCCGAACAGTGTTCGCTTGTCGGACTAGCGGAGGGAAGCCCGCTACTGCCTGTGGACGCCTTGTAAGACCTCCATCGTACTTGGTACGAACTTGTTCCAACAGAGGCAGGGCGGATGAAGCGGGAAGCCCTGTTAGACGAATAAAACCGTCCTTGTACTTAGCTTGATCTGGGGGAAGCCCCAGCTTCAGCCGAAGGCAAGCTGGGGTACTTCACTACCTATTAGTAGAATAATTGAGTTTACGAAAGGCAACTAATACCAAGTTGCCTTTTTGTGTTTAACAGTGTTAAATTAACATAATATACACTAATCCTAGTGTAAAACCGGTATTTAGAATCAAAGCTCTAAAGATAAAACTACTATGGCACTTTCTACGGAACAGGTTACATCTACCACTATCTTTAAAGATAACCGACGCACAGAAAAGCGCGTCAGAATATACATTCCGAAGAATTTACACGGTGAACCAGTTATTTCAAATATAATTTCTCGTTACCAAGTCACAATCAATATTCGTGCTGCTCAACTAGGGAGTCAGATCCCTCAAGAAGGCTACTTTGACTTGGAAATCCGAGGAAAAGCCTATCAGATTGAAAATGTATTAAGTTATTTAAATGGACTCCACGTAGAAATTGAGGATCAATTAACCACCGAAGAGCTAGATGGTTGGTGAGCAATTGTCAATTGTTCTGAGATATTAAACAACCTTCAGCAAGAAATGGCGTGCTAGGAGGTTTCCCTCCACAGCAAGCTTTTATAGAACGATTTGCGTTTTACCGCAAAACTGTCTATGCCATCTGGTTTTCAATCGCCCACCGTGCTAGTTCGGTACGGTTATGGAGACTGGTTTTACCCAACATGTTAGACACATGGCTTTCAACCGTGCGTTGACTGACATTTAGTTCTTCAGCAATTTCGCGGTTAGCTAGACCTCTAGCCACAAATTGCACTACTTTTAGTTCTGTTGGGGTTAATTGTACATCGAAGGGAACTTGAATACGGGAACCGTTTTCGCCTCCTTTTGCTTGATGTTCTTTCCACCGAATGGTTTGCTTAAGAGAAGATTCTACTTGTGCTACCAATTCTTCAGGTTCAAAAGGCTTGACCATATAGACATCAGCGCCTTTATTCAACCCTTTGACTCGATCGGCACTTTGTCCCTTGGCTGAGAGGAACAGAACAGGAATCCAACTGGTACGTTCATTTTTACGGACTTGGTCTACAAAAGTATATCCGTCCATTTCTGGCATCATCACGTCGCAGATGATCATATCTGGAATATCCTGCTCTAAAATTTCCAGTGCTTCTTGACCATTTTCGGCGGTGATGACTTCATATCCTCGAAACTCCAAATAATCCTTCACCAGCAAAATGAGGTTGGGGTCGTCATCAATCAGTAGGAGTCGTTTGTGATCTTTCATGCTGGGTTCTTTCATAGCAGTGGCACTAGTCGCGCTTTTATCCATTAAGGTCTTGAATAGTTATCCTCTATGGTGGATTATTGAGATGTTGTGCTTTTTTCCCACTTAACCTGCCTTTGCTTTGTGTAGCTCTTATAAAGAATTTATAACTTCTAAGAAACCACGATACCAACGGCAAAAGTTTAGTAAGGATACTTAGAGCAGTAGTATCTATAATGCGCTATTATATATCGCTTTGAAAAATGCGGGTCAAAAAACATCGATTAAATAATAATCTTTTAAGTTAACAAATAATTGTTGGCTTTAGATGCTCCTGGATCAATCAAGCCAACCCGCTGTTTCCCAAGCTTACCGCTTTCCATATCCTACAAAGGTTAAGGCTCTATTTCGTTATTTAGAACAAGCTAGGGATTTTCTGGCGGATGGATTAAAAACGCATATTTTCCCACCATCTTCTTTGTTTATTTAGTGTTCTTGGATAACCATTTCAACAACTTCCGGATTTGCTTAGCTTTTGCCAAACATTATCCGAATAGACTACCATTATCTGTCCTCAACAACAAACTCGCAAGCAGTTGAGTTAGCTTTATTTCACGAAATTTGGCCACAAAGGCTATTTTGCGAAAAATAAGCTTCCTTGAAATACAACAGAATTCACAATTTCCGCACTAAGAAGTCAAAATGTCTTTCTGTCTAGCTTTTAGACAAAAACATTGTACTTCACACACGAACAATGCGCTGCATTTCCAGGATTCAAGGCTGGCTTTTTATACCCAGACATATAGCTATTGTCTGGGCTCTTGCATATAAGAACTTGTTCGGTGAATTTTTGCGATTCGTAAACTTTCAGGGCAACGGCTCAGGCCTAGATTTTTTTACAGATTCCGAGCCTCTTGGGAATTTACGGCTGAACTCTCTTAGTCTATTGTTACCCATTATTTCACATATCCCTGATGACTGTTGTCTGAACATTTCACTGCTTTGCAAATAAATCTGTCCATATACAAATATTCATGACTTTCAAGAGAAAACCAGAAAGTTAAGAATTATTGAGTATTTTTACTTGAGTATACTCATGATTCCTTAGTTCGGTAACCCGTACAAAAGAAAACGTTGCCATATGAGACTGTTTTTAGATACATTAGCACTCAGGAGTTGAGAGTGCTAACTCTGGAGAAATTTTTATGGCAGCAGTATCTCTAAGCGTTTCGACAGTAAAACCGTTAGGCGATCGCGTATTTGTAAAAGTGAGCGCCTCTGAAGAAAAGACCGCCGGTGGGCTGTATTTGCCCGACACGGCTAAAGAAAAGCCTCAAGTAGGCGAGGTAGTCGCTGTAGGTGATGGCACAGACACAGATGATGGAGCTCGT
>NZ_JAAKGC010000245.1 GCF_017591665.1 Aetokthonos hydrillicola CCALA 1050
AAACTAAGGCACACCCCGATGAATACCGAAGCCCCATCCGCCTAAGCGGTGGGGTAGTTCACGCACTCGATACCAATTGAAGCAGGGTAATCACGGAGATCTTGCCAAAACTCTTGGTCAAATTCTTCCACTACTTCGGGAGAGACTATAAGTTTTTGCCAACGAACTTGTTTAAAACCAACTTCTCGAAATACTGACTCATAAGTTTCTTGACTCAGGTAATAGTTCAAGAAGCTGAATGTAGATCCATTAATAGACATTGTGTAAGTTATGGGTGTTCCTTCCTGAAGTTCTCCAGAGATACTTTTATTCATTCCATATTTTGCTGATTTGGAATAGAATTCAGGGCGCAATAGAATATTGTCATTTATAGTTACGAAGCGACCGCCAGGTTGTAGGTTAATGAAAATAGCTTGGCACATCTTCAGCAATTCTTCTTTCGTCTGGGCATAATTCAACAGATACGCGGCAACTACAAGATCAAAGCTACCAATTTTGCCAATTTCCAGCACATCACCGACGATATATTCAATACCGAGTGGTTGTTTAGCTTCTTCCTGTCGTGCTAATTCAATCATTTTTTGGGAGATGTCTACACCAACCACTCGCCCAGCGCCTGAAAGCTTAAGCTTCCGGGTATAAGAGCCTTCACCACAAGCAAGATCTAGGATTGATTTTCCAGCAATATCTCCTAGCATTTTGAAGAACGTATATACTTCATACACCCGACAGGGTAATTCTTTCGATTTTTTGTAGTCCTCAGCTATTTGATCGTAGTGTGCAGACATTTTTAGCTCCGATAGTACGACAAGACTTATAAAGTAAGCTTTTCACTTATGTCTAGATATTACTTTGATTTCCGTACCCGATGTAGTAGTAATACCCTGCTGATTGAAAATCAAGTCCTTGAAATCTCTAGTATGAACTAGGAAATTAGTCACATTTAGATACATACTGCAGTCATAAATAGATCAGTAACTTTTTCTCTACATACTTAGAAGTTGAACTTTTAGGATAGTAACTGTCAGACAACAAAGTAAATTGGTCAAGACAAGGAAAGTTAACTATGAAAAAGATTATTGCAGGTGCGCTCATTGCACTACCTTTAATGACTACTTTCGCAACAAAAGCCTCAGCGTCAGAAGTAATTATTCGTTCTGGAATCCGCCCAACGGAACACAGAGGTGAATTTATTGCTCGCGGTAGACACCGCGTCTTCATTCCTGGACATTGGCAGTATAGAAATCACCACCGGCAATGGATTAGAGGACACTATGAATGGCGGTATTAAAACTAACTTAAGTTTTTAGCTTCAGATTAATTAGGGTGCAATTTTTAAGGGTGCGTTCCAGATTATAGCTATTCTTGGTCAAGTGCAACATATTTGTGGGGGCGAACGGTGTTCGCCCCTTCAACATTTTTGGAGATGTCTAATGAGAGCCACTATTGTAAAGTACCGTTATCATTAGAAATTTTGTTTATATTTCAGTAGGCATTTTAAGAAATTTGCCCTCCAGATGATAGTTTCTGCGGTAGAGGTGGGTATCCTTACAAGAGTAAGGGTGTTGATATCTAAGTATTTACCACATGAAACAGCGAAGCATGACCATTTCTGGAGAACACTACGTAGTTGCCCGCCGTAGGAGATTTGAGCGGCGGCAAAAGCTTGTCAGTATTGTATCGATTATATCGTTCCTCGGGTCTACAATCTTTGCTGTAGTACCTGCACTAAAAGAAGCTTTACAAGGTTCCAAGCCTCCGGTAACTGCGCTTGCTACATCTTCACTACAGCAACAAGTGCGGGGGTTGGAGATGGTATTACAGCGTGAACCAGAAAATCGAGTGGCTTTGGAAAACTTGGTGCGCGCACGGATACGGTTGAAAAACCTACAGGCTGCTATTCCACCTTTGGAGAAATTGGTGAAACTAGATCCCCAGAGGAAGGATTATAAGCAGATGTTGGGAGAGGTAAAACAGCAATTGAGTAATGACAAAACTAATGATTCTTTAAGAGTAATTGAGCCTAAAACACCAAACAAAAAATAAAGCAATTACCATCTCAACAAATAAATAATATGAGAGTCAAGTAATGGTAAAAAAAACAGAAAATATAACTCAATCCCTGAAGGATTATCAGGAACAAATTGAAAACAAGAATGTAATAAATAAACTGATATACTCCCGCAAAGAGATTGCAGAATATTGGCTAAATTTATCAACAGATAATTTAGAAAAATCCTACTTGGGAAATATAGGCAGAGCATATAAATTTTTACTAAATAGCAATATTAAAAATGAATCCTTGACGGAAGAGGAAACTATTTTTCTTAATGAAATATTAGAGAACCAACGTGAATCGTCAGTACTTCCCGAATGGGAATATCTTCCCGAAGGTTGGGGGACTAAAAATTTCTCTATCAAAGGCTGGGATGTTGAAAGCATTTTGAAAATTCGTAAGCAAAATTTGCCTGAACTTTTACAATTAGTTCAAAGTACTAGACCTTTAGGAAAGAGCTATTCAGCGCATAACACGTACATGACATATGCTTATGTGCTGGCTTTAACTGCCCGAAAAAAAGATAAAATTTCTATTCTCGACTGGGGGGGTGGGATAGGAGATTATTACCTAATTAGTAAATCTTTAATGCCAGATATAGAAATTGATTATCACTGTAAAGAAGTTCCTTTTTTATGTGAGGGCGGACGGGAATGCTTGCCAGAGGTTCACTTCTATGAAGATGAGGAGGAATGTTTTAAACAAAGTTATGACTTAGTATTAGCAAGCTCATCATTGCAATATGTCGAAAATTGGCAAATAGTTGCTCAAAAACTTGCTGCGGTAAGCCGCTCTTCTCTTTATATTACACGCCTACCAATTGTTCATCAAGCGGAATCATTTGTGGTGCTGCAAAGAGCTTATAGATATGGATATCAGACGGAGTATATGGGGTGGTTCTTAAATCGTCAAGTGTTTTTAAATTATCTAAGTAGCTTGCAGATGGAGTTGGTGCGAGAGTTTTTGATTGAAGAAAGATTCTCGGTACAGGATGCACCAGAACATGCGGAATGTCGCGGTTTTCTCTTTTGCCCACAAGTATATGGTTCAAAAACATGACTGATAATCCTTTCAAAGGGCGTAAAGCTTAAATTACAGGCGGGTTAGGGTTTATTGGTAGCAACTTGGCTCGACGATTGGTAGAACTGGGGGCCGAAGTGTCTCTAGTAGATAGCCTGATCCCAGAATACGGCGGTAATTTGTTTAATATTGCTGGAATTGAAGATGCAGTGAAGGTCAATATCTCTGATGTTCGTGACCCTCATAGTATCTGTTATTTAATTCAAGGGCAAGATTATCTCTTTAACT
>NZ_JAAKGC010000246.1 GCF_017591665.1 Aetokthonos hydrillicola CCALA 1050
CTGTGCAAGGGATATTTTACTGAGGCTAGTCGGTGACTTGAATTCTTTATCCCAGTCATTCACGAAATTGCCATTAACCCAATACTCCATTAGCTGCATCCGCACTTTTGATAAAGCCAGATTGTTTCGGGGAGAGTCCGCAGGTGCACTACCATAGGCGTCACCATAAATCCATGGCCAATTACTGCGATCGCTACTTTTAGTATCTGCTGGACGAAACATATTAAATATGATCTGGCGTAACTCCCGATATGGATCATTATCAGCTTCTGGTGCATGGGCAAGCTTAGCGATAAAATGAGGGTCGGTAAAATCCATAGGGCTGCCTTTGCCAAATAGAGTCGCAAACCCTTTATTGACCCACTGTAAATTCGACAACCGAGATAAAATTGGCAAAATATCCTTCGCGAAGGAAGCCTGTGTGGGCATTGACATCCAGCCGCATTCTACATAAGAATCGACGAGTAAGTCATAGAGTGTGCGCCATCCAATAATATCAGGCGCATAGTTAGGTGGACCAACAATCACCCAACTTGATTCAATAGGAATTTCTCGGCCAGCAATATTTACCTTAGCACTGACAGGACCATCAGAAATATCATCAAACCATCCATCTGCATTGTTAAAGCTATTGGAATTATTAGGATCATAGATGGGTGTTCCTTCAGGAGACCCAGATTTGCCAAACCCTCCTAAGACTAATAAATGCCCATTTGCGTCTGTTCGTAACTCACCCAAGGGCACTGTAACATCCATGAATTTACCGTTGTCAAACTGGTAAGCTGCACCCGATGTATTACTTCCTGTGATTGTTCGTGTTCCAGGATCGATTGCTAGCTTTTGTCGTTTTTGTACTTTTGGATTACGGAGCCCAATTGAGAGATCTTTGGTTTCGGGAATATCAAGGGCAGCTTGAAACTGATACCACTCGGCCTTGCGATTAGCAAGATGTACAGTCCACTCTATATCTGCATTATTGCTGTTAAGTTCTCCAACTACTTCACCAGCTGCATTGTAACCATAAATTCGGAATCGAGCAGCTTGGCGTTTTATCGCTCCTTTTTCATCACGGATATTTCCATGAGTTGGATCTATAACCTCTGGTCCAATGTAGTACCCATCTTCAGCAGTACTGTTTCCCACACGTGCTACCCCAATCCCTGGATGAATGGCTGCGCGAACAATATATCTGTCCTTTCCATCAGGCCAAACGGTGCTTGGTCGAATTTCTTGTGGTTCTCCAATAGGTTCCCCATTTACGTTACGTCTGAGTCTTGCTGAAGCTTGGTAGACAATTTTTCGAGCCTCTGCAATACTGCCGATTGGTTGATGAGCCGCTAGAGTGCGCCACGGGTTAAACGAAAGTGTTTCACCATATGCTGCTTGACCACGAGCGTTGATATTTTGAGAGGGAAGAATTAATGTAGCAACGTGAATGGGTGGCGATGAAGTTTCAGACCAGCGAACGGTAGCGCGATCAACAGGCATTGTTTCGGGGTCACCTTGCAACTGAACTAAAAACTTTAGTCGTGCTTCGCCGCCAGAAAGTCGCTGTGCCAGATCGGCATGTAAATAATTGGGATCGTCGTAATTAGGCTCAAGTCCTGGGGGAACTATTTCTGGCTCTAATTTATACTTACAAAAATGATGCTCTCCAAAATGAAAGGGCATCGCGCTCCATAGATCGGTTTCTAGGACAGAAGGCACGATCTTCTCCATTTCATTGAGAATTTCTTGGGTTTTGGGGTGTGTTTTTAACCATTCCTCTGCTGCTTCTTTACCAGTTAAGGAAGCTTTTGTAAATGCACACATTTCATATGCATTATCTACAAAAAAGACATCTATGTTTTGCAATAGCAGGTCAATGGTAGGAGCATGTTCGTCCGGAGGGAGAATTTTTTTTCCTGGGACGCCAAAAACTTTAATACCAATACCCACTGTACTTTTTATATCAGGTATACCATCTGGTATATCACTTGCATAACGTACCCAAACCGGGTAAGATGTGGCTTGGCTAAACAAACCAACCCGCAAGTGTTCAGGTAGATTAGGAATAATTTGTAAGTGTCCGTGGGCTACGCCATGTAAACGTAGAAAAACGGGACGACGGGCTGGACATTGACCTTGCTGAATTCGTCCCATCTGAACCATCTCAACAAACATTTGTTCAAGGCAACCGATGGGGTCAGACTCGCAATCGCACATGGGTACAGTATTAACACTTGCAGAGCTTGGAGGTTGTCGCATAACAGAACCTTACGTACGTAAAAAATGTGATTTATTTTACATCAAAATAAATCGCTTCCTTCTGATTTTCTTGTTTAGCTAGCTAGCCAGAAGCCCCAGGTCTTACCCGAAGGGAAGCGTGGGATGAATGGCGAGGGGATGAGGAAGGCACCCCCGACTATAGCTGACCATCGCTCAGCCAGGAAGCGGGGTGGCTGACGAATTCCCAGGAGCTGGACGGTCTTGGCTTTCAATGTATTGGCGCAAAGTTGTAATGGTTACTCCACCACAGCTTGCTACAAAATAAGATCCATTCCAAAGAACATCCTTTGAGTAAAAATAGCTCAAATGCTGAGCAAACTCTTGTCTAATTCTACGAGAAGTAGTTGACTTAATATTGCCAACCAATGTACTTAATTGTAAGTCTGGATGGTATTGAAAAAGTATGTGAACATGGTCTTCTTCCCCATTAAACTCAATTAACTTGCAATCCCATTTAACCAATAAATCTTCAAGCATAATGTGCAAGCGCTTTAACATACCATCAGTTAAAGCTTTGCGACGATACTTTGTAGTCAACACTAAATGAACTTTAAGGTCACTGATTGACCGACCTTTTGAAACAAAATCATCTTTCACAACTTTTTCGGGAGCTATGTTATGCTAAGTGTAGTCAATTATATCAACACTCATTTTAAGGAGATAAGAAGATTGCTGCTAAATCACCAATGCAGAGCTTATCCAGAAACACCGCAAAAAATACAATTAAATAGCTGGCTAAGAACATCTCAGTATTGGTACAACTGGCAACTAGGAGATAGGTTTGATTGGTGGGAGAAAAATAGGGATTACCCGTTGTTTCCGCAAGGAGACTTTTGCTATATCTCGTGTTCGTTACCACCAGTAGAGTTAAGGGATAATCCAAACTTTTACAGTCAAAAGAAACTATTACCAGAAATAAAGGAAGACCTTGTTAAGGTTGGTCATTCTGGGGAATTACTGGATTTTAAATCTGTACCATCTCAAACACTGCAAGACGTTTCAAAACGCGTTGAGCTAGCGTTTAACAGATTCCTTAAAGGCGATAGCAACAGGAAGAAAAGTGGTAAACCCAGATTTAAGAA
>NZ_JAAKGC010000247.1 GCF_017591665.1 Aetokthonos hydrillicola CCALA 1050
GGTCTGAGCAAGATCAGCTGGATTTAGCGGCTTTCTCTTTACAGTACGGCGACATCTGATGTGTTTGAGGAAATTTAAGAAAATTATTTAACCTAGTCTTTTCAACAAATGTTCTCCAACCCGTAGAGCATTTGCCATAATTGTGAGTGATGGATTAACCGCAGCACTAGAAGGGAAAAAACTACTATCAACTACGTAAAGGTTATCAACATCATGAGTGCGACAATTAATATCAAGAACAGAAGTTTTGGGATCTTCACCAAAACGACAAGTCCCACACTGATGAGCAACCTCCCTCAATGACATCTTTGTAGTAATATTTAAAGAACAGTTCCCAAAGCTCGTTTTGATTGATTTTAATACATCGTTCCAACGTTCTATTAAGCGATTATATGCTTCTTCATTGTTATTTGTATATTCTAGAAAGACTTTACCACCTTTTAAACGCACCCGATTGTCTGGGTCTGGCAAATCTTCGGTTATAAGTAACCAAGGAATCGAATGGTTTGCTACCGTCTCAGATATTATGCTAGGTAGAAAAAATGGTGCATGAGCGCTAACTTTATCCTTGCTAATATTACCAAGTAATTGTATACTTCCCATTGGAAAAGGAAAATCCTTTTCTCCCCAGTAGAAATCATTAATCGCCAGTGTTTTTTGAAAAACTGTAGGATTAGACTTAGCGCTTAAGGTAATAATCGCCGCATACTTATGTGCCATATAATTGCGCCCGACCAAATCAGAGCTATTGGCTAATCCATTTGGGTGCTGGTCATTAGCTGACTGGAGTAACAAAACTGCTGAGTTAATTGCACCACAAGCAACAACAACAATATCTCCAGAAAATATCTGAGATTTACCTGCAATGTCAACTTCGACTTTTGTAACTTCGCGACCAGATGCACTTGTGTGCAAACGCAAAACTTTTGCTTTGGTGATTAAAGTGATATTAGGATAAGCAAGTGCTGGACGGACACCGTTAATGTCAGCATCAGCTTTAGCATTTAGAAAACACGGAAAGCCATCACAGGTATCACAACGAATACAATCGCTTTTTAAGCGATTAGCTTCATTTAGCTTAATACCGAGTGGTAGGTAAAATGGATGGAAGCCTTTATCTTTTAAAGCTTCATTAATTTCTTCAGTGTAAATTTCGTGGCTGACTGGTGGAAAAGGATAATCTTGAGTGGTTTTAGGTTCAGTAGGATCAAGACCTCGCTTACCATGTACTTCATAAAGTTTTTCAGCTTGATCATAATAAGGAGCGAAGTCTTGATATTTTAATGACCATTCAGGAGAAATACCGCCTTTGTGAATGACTCCTTCAAAGTCCTGTTCACGAAGTCTAAACAAAGCACCACCATAGAATTTAGTGTTACCACCAACATAATAGTGTGTTACTGGTTGTATTGGTTTTCCGTTTTTGTCATACCAAGTTTCACTATTTCGATAGTGTTCTTTTTGCCAAACCTGTTTTGTATCCCAATTCGCTTTTTCTTGAGGTAGAAAATTACCTCGCTCTAGCACCAAAATTTTCTTTCCACTTGGTGCGAGTTTATTTACCAAAGTTCCACCACCCGCACCAGTACCAATGATGATAATATCGTAATGACCAGCAGCCATTTTTACTCCGTTTATTGAAGTAGTTTTATACTATTTTTCTCCAAAGTTTTCGGTACGCATTTGATTTTCTGCACAGGCTTTATTCAGCTTTGTCAACCCAATCCATTTGTAAATGGCGTCTCCGAATTGTGGAAAAATCTGTATATTAGAGAATAGAAGTCTTGTCAAAAATCCATCGAGCATGACTTCTCCCTGGTTTTGCTTAATAGCTTGCAGCACAGCGATCGCCACATCTGTTGGTTCAGAGACACGCGCTAAACTGGGTGCAGGTAAGCCAAATTTAAGAAACATTCCTGCTTTTGTATATCCTGGACAGATCACCGAAACCCCTACATTGGTATCAACCAATTCCTGGCGAATTGCATCTGTCCACATAATCAAACCAGCTTTAGTGGCTGAATAGATACTGTTGTAAGGTGCGCCCTTTTTGCCAGAACCAGATGCAATATTGACAATGTGACCACTATTCCGATCTATCATACCTGGCAGTAGCAAACGGGTTAACTCCATTCCTGCGACTAAATTGGTTGTTAATATGGACTGAATATCCTGAAGGGAGTAATTTTGGAAAGGTCGGTATTTTTCTATGGCAGCATTATTAATCAAAATATCTATTGAACCAGCAACTTGATTAATCTGCTGCACTAAAACTGATAATTCTTCAACTTTACTAATGTCAAATGGAATACTTATCCCTCGACCACCAGCCGCTTCAACTTCAGTACTGATTTCATCTAGCTTTTCTTGGGAACGAGAAACGCTAATTATGGTAGCCTTTTCTCTTGCCAATGCACGAGCAATAAATACTCCAATACCACCTGAAGCACCAGTTAAAAGAACCGTTTTACCTGCAATAGTTTTCATAATCATCAGCCTATATTTTACGTAGTCTCTGACAAATCAGTATAGTTTTGTCCCAAAGGAACAAATAAATTTTCTACCTGAGTGTAGTAGATAAGCGCGAAATCAAGGGATGAAAATAGAAGACTTTCCCGTGAGAACTGCGCTCAAATGATCACGCAGCAATCAGGTATAAGTAACACAGTTCCGTTGCAATTATTATGCTATGGTTTTTAACATAGTAATGCAGTGGCGATAAACGTATTTCAGTGTATAGTACCCCTCAACTTTCAGCAGTTTATGTTAGCCCCGAACTTATTGATAATTTCTTTTCAAGTTTAAGTTTTTTAACAGGAGATGCTCACAAATAAAGTTCTTTAGTACAAATAAAACAGAATTTCAACTAGCTCTGTTATTTAGTCAGGAACTTCTGTCATTTGGTGATTTGGTTGCAAATTAATCAATTGCTATTTTCTGAAGAATGTAGAATAGCACTACATCAACTGAAACCCTTGAATAAATGTAGTCAAAAGTAAAAAGAAAGAAAGAAATAGAGATGCTGCAATCTGTTTAGGTAATTTTATTTAAAAAATATCCCGTTGTAAGGGCGCAAGACATTGCGTCCCTACACATTAATTGCGAATTTGGGGTAATTTATTTTCTGGTGTTTCCTTACCTATTTTAGATTGTAGCTTTATTCATGCAAACAAATACGAGAATTCACTTCAATAATTATGAACAAGCAACCTCTCCGCATTGCTGTTTTTACTGGATTGTATGCTCCATTTTTAACTGGTGTTTCCGTTGCAGTGCATCAGCGTGTTCGTTGGTTATTACAACAGGGACATGAAGTTTTTCTCGT
>NZ_JAAKGC010000248.1 GCF_017591665.1 Aetokthonos hydrillicola CCALA 1050
ATAGAAGATTGGTTGCGAAATATACCTAAGTCAGGTTTACGTTCAATGTGTAGTTGGGAGCGATTCTGTACCTTTGCCCGCGAGCCACAACGGAGGAAAGTGGGAACAGATGCTAGGGTATCCGTAGAGGGCGTAGCTTATGAGGTAGAACCTGACCTGGCTGGGGAAACTGTGGTGTTGTGGTGGGGTTTGTTTGACAACGAATTGTACGTAGAGTTTGACGGCCAACGTTACGGACCATTTTACCCAGTTGATGGTCCTATTCCCCTACACCGCTACCGTAAATTCAAGAAAACCAAAACCGAAGAGCGGGCAGATAAAATTGCTGATTTAGCTAAAAAGTTAGGCTTGCCACGGGCTGCCTTAGACAAAAATGCGGATTTACAGTTTCTGGTAGACAAGTACAAGGAACTGGAACCAACTGTCACACCTTTTAACGACCCAGACCCATTCCAAGAATTCACATATCCCACCGTCCTGTTTGCTAAACGGGCAATTTCGGATTATCTTGCTAAACCTTTGGCGAAATTATCTACCGAACAAATTGCATTTATCGATGCGCTGTTAGCTGAGACTTTGAATAAAAAAGTGATTATTGAACGAGTGCGGCAGTATTTCCACTCAACCAAAGGAGGGGAACAAAATGCTCACTGAAGTCATGGAACATTTTCATTTGATTAAGGAGTTCCCCAAAGCTGGGTATTACGAGACGGAACACCAAAAACAAATGTTCAAGGACATTAAATTCGCTATCCATTTAGGGAAGCTGGTTGCTATAACAGGAATTATTGTGTGTGGGAAGACAACTACTTTACGACGTTTGGTTGAAGTTTTGGAAAAAGAAGGCAAGATTCTAGTCTCGAAGTCGCTTTCTGTGGATAAAGACCGTGCAACATTGCCAACACTTATAGCTGCTTTATTCTACGATTTGTCAACGGACAAGGAAATTAAAATCCCCAAAGACGGCGAAAAACGGGAACGGGAACTGCGCGACTTAATTAGAAAAGGTAAAAAGCCTGTGGCACTGTTTGTTGATGAGGCTCATGACCTACATTACAGTACCCTAAAGTCCCTCAAACGTTTAATTGAAGTAGTTGAAGATGGTGGTGGTACGCTTTCAGTGGTGCTGGCTGGTCATCCCAAACTGAAAAATGATTTACGCCGTCCCACTATGGAAGAAATCGGGTATCGGGCAACGGTCTTCTCCTTGGAGGGTATTGTTGGCAGTCAGCGAGAATATATTGAATGGTTGGTATCTAAATGTACTACGGAAGATACACCCATAGGGGACATATTGGACGCGGAAGCTATTGACCTACTTGCTACGCGGTTAAGGACACCACTACAAATCGAACAACATTTGACACTAGCCTTAGAGGCTGCGTACCTCTTCGGGGAAAAGCCAGTTACCACGACGATTATTGAGTCCGTTTTATCTAAGCAAATTGACGATTTGGAACCCACCTTAACCCGGCACGGCTACAATGTGAGGGGCTTGGCGGAACAGTTCAATGCCAAACCTGCTGAAATTAAATCGCTGTTTAGTGGGCAACTTGATCCTACACGTGCCCGTGAGTTGCAAGAGCAAATGCTGGCGGCAGGACTGCCACTCTAAGCCCCTTGAGAGCGTAATCTTCAAGAAGAGAATTTATAGTTGCAAATAATCCTGGCTGAAACCGATGATTGCAGGTTGGTTGCATTTAATCCTGGTTCAGTTGCAATTAATCCTGGCTGAAACGTAATTATAGTTGCAAATAATCCTGGTTTGAAAGTGTCTTGATTGCAGGTTTGAGCGATTAGTATTGCAGGTTGTTACACGTAGACACTGAATCCAAAGACAAAGGGATAGCCCTCTGCTAAACATCCCTTCATCTGATTCAGGTTTCGTACTAGTCTTCTGTAGAGAATTGCCAGGTGTTGTTTAGCAAGATCGTAACATTCTTGAGGAGGTTTTTCACGAAATCTGATCTGATAATGAGGATTGTATGGCCATATCCCCTGCGGTCCTGAATGCTGTTTTGTTGGCTCCTCTGGACAAGCGCCTTGTTTCCCAACACTGTAAATACCATCACGAATCATCGCACCACTATCTGTGTCTACAGTTCCTTCCATTTTTCGTTCGTTGTAGTAAATAAACAAGCGGGAAGGAGTAAAAATATCTGGCAACTGCTGCTTCATTTGATCGAACTCAAGTGCCGCAGCAATCGCATTAGCCGTACAACTGCCCAGATCTTCTTGATTGTAAATATGCGGACAATTTGGGCGAAGATCGACTTTGGGTGGTAAATCTTTCAAAGCTCTAACTGGTGCAGCGTATAGTAAATCTCGATGATCTGGTAAATCAGGAATCCATCCATAACGTTTGTTTGTGCGTGTCATTTTTTAACTCCTATTTAATCTAAAAAAAGAATATCTGCCTCTGAGAGTAGATTTAACCCCGTGCATTTGTTTAGTTTGGAACTGTTACAATTCCATGCTCTTGTCAGAGAATAAGTTGCCTATCCCATTAAGAATACTAAGAATAAAATGTGAGGAACTTGTGACGTAAATGGAGATATTTTCCAACTATTTTGCTATCGGAGGTTGATGTTCTTGCTCCAGAAATGCCCTTGGCTGAAATTTAGTGATTTTCTTATCAATAAGAAAAGATTCGACATATTTAACGACCATAGGTTGGACAGCGAATAGACCAGTTTTAGTATCAATCCATGCTCGTGCTTGCAGTAGTTCCAATGCTTCTAGGAGTTCTTGAGATGAAACTGATGGTGGCATTTTTGTTCGTAGCTGGGAAAAAGAAATAGGTTGACGATTGAGTACCATACATTGAATTGTTGCTTTAGCTGCATCGGACAAAAGCTCATATTCTGGGTTCAAATCATTAAAAATTGTAATTTTGTGTTTTAAAAATTCACTTATACTGCCATCAAATAACTGTTGAATCGTTGAAGCAATGCGGTTTACAACATACGGATTCCCCGCACAGGAATCGATTAATCGATCCCAGTTGTTTGGCGTTCCTTTAAAAGTCCCTTTTGTGGTTAAAAGTTCTTGTATATCTGTAACGCCTAATCCCTGGAGAGGAAAGACTCGCACAGGTCGTTCCTTTCCTTCAAATGCGGTCGTGTCAAAACATTTAACGCGACTGGTCAACATTAAGCAACTCTGATGGGTTGCTTCTCCCACTCTCTTCAAAAACTGACAATACCCCCCAGTCGGTGTCTGGTGAATCCAAATGCAGTCTCGACAAGTTAGCTTGATCCCAGCACATTCTTGGAGAACTCTGTCAGCACCGTCTAAAATTAGCAAGCAACGATGACGTTGT
>NZ_JAAKGC010000249.1 GCF_017591665.1 Aetokthonos hydrillicola CCALA 1050
CCAACGCAAAGCTTCCTCTAAATAAGGGGTTGTACTTAATGCAGTTGAAGCTAGCGTTCGCTCAGCATGAATGCGATCAGCTGGTAAGTGAGCAGATCCGGTAGGAATCGAAACGATAAAGCAACTACCTTTTCCTAAAACACTAGTCACTTCAACTGTTCCGCCATGCATTTGCACTAATTCTTGCACCAGTGACAATCCAATTCCTGATCCTTCAAATGTTCGTCCTTGTGCTCCTTTTACGCGGTGGAATCGCTCAAACAAATGAGGAATCTCTTCTGCAGGGATACCAATCCCAGTATCTCGTACCACCAAATTAACATGATCGTTCGCCCACAGCAAGCTAACCGCGATTTCTCCCTCAAAGGTGAACTTGAATGCATTCGAGAGCAAGTTAAGGACAATTTTTTCCCACATCTCCCGATCTACATACACTGGGGATGGTAAACGAGGACAATTGACTACTAACCGCATTTCTGCACGTTCTATTGCCGAACGAAAGACACTTGCTAACTCTGCGGTAAAAGTGGCAAGGTCAATCGGTTCGTATGAGGCTTGGATTCGTCCAGCTTCAATCCGTGAGAAATCAAGCAGGGTATTGACCAATTTCAAAAGGCGAAGTCCGTTGCGTTGCACCATTTGTAACTGTTCTCGTTCCTGCGGTGGAAGCAGTGTGGCACAATTGGTAAGAGTTTCCTCCAAAGGCCCTAGCATCAGGGTTAATGGAGTACGAAATTCATGGCTAACGTTGTTAAAGAACACGGTTTTAGCGCGATCAATTTCTGCTAATGCTTCAGCCCGTTTACGCTCTTGTTCGTAAGCTTGGGCGTTGGCAATACTAGCTGATATCTGCGCTGCAACCAAATCAATGAATCTGCTATAGTCTTTGTCAAAAAGCCTAAATGGGTTCAACCCAGTTACTAATATCCCAGATCTTCCCGTCTCTCCGGATGGTGCGATCGGCACAGCAACTGCTTGATGCGGGGGTTGATTCCAAGCACCTGTTGGTAAGTTGTCAAAAGACGAGCCTAAATTAGAAATTAGCTGTGGCTTATTGGTTTTGAGTACTTGTGTAAACTGCCAAACCGAATCAGAATCAATAGCGACTGCTTCAGGAACTGCTACGTGGTTTGGCATAATCCCGCACGTTCCAGCTAAAAAAATAATTTGCTTATCTGGATCAACCAGATAAATCATTGCGAATGGTAAATCATAAGGGTTAGTTTTCAGACAACTTGCACTTAGTGTACAGGCTTCATCAAATGTACGTGCATCTGCTGTGCGAGATGCCAGTTCCCGTAACAAAGATAACTGACGCTCACTAATGATACGTTGTGTATCTTCTGAATTAGCACAGATTATGCCACCTGTGCCACCTTCATCATTGGGGACTGGGCTATATGAAAATGTGTAATAGGTTTCTTCTGGGTAGCCATTACGCTCCATAATCAACAGCAATGCTTCGTCGTAAGTACCCTCATTATTCAGCATAGCTGATTCTGCCCGAGGTCCTACTTGATCCCATATTTCTCGCCAAACAACGGAAGCTGGTTGCCCTAAAGCTTTTGGATGCTTACCACCAACAATTGACTTATAGGCATCATTGTAGAGGTTAATCAGTTCATCACCCCACCAAACAAACATTGGTTGGCGAGAGGTTAACATAATGCGGACTGCTGTTTTCAGACTTTGCGACCAATGCTGCGCTGAGCCAAGCGACGTTTGCGACCAATCTATTTCTCGCATCCTTGCACCCATTTCACCGCCGCCAACAAGAAAGTTAACGTCGGTGTTGCTAAGTGATGTTAACTGATTTCTCACTCTTCCATCTTCATTGGTCATACTCGCAAAGCCTACCCTTCTTCTGGAAAGAATGTTGTCCGAATTATGTCACCACGTTCACCCAACTCATTAAGTAGATTATCAATTTGCTGCATTGCTAAAGGAGAAGGTATTACATTTTTATTTTCCCAACGGTTAATCGTTGGGAAAGTAACACCTAACTTGGCTGCAAATTTTTCTTGAGATAGATTAAACTCTTGACGCAAGGCACGAACAAGTTGACCAATGTTTGGTTGCTTTGCTACAAGGAGACTTCTACTCAGGGGCATTGATCAAACTTCATAAAGTACTATATACTAGTCTAAGATCGCGAAGTACTCTTTTGCGCTCATCCTTTGGATAGAGATTGCATTGCATCAAGTCAAGCAAGTCCAACCAATTTGGCACTCAGCTCCCACATGCGCTCGGCTTTATCACCATCGCTTGCTTCATTGGAAACCTCTTGAATAAACGCCTTGCGATTTTTCTTTTGTCTATTCCCCCAGCTCCAATAAGCACCAGACATGTTGTACTCAGGTAGAGAGACAACCTCCGCAACTCTTGCTCCTGCCTCCTCCTCTGAGACAAATCCTCCAGTAATGTTACGCTGGAATAATGGGAAAAGAATCTGAAACAGGCGATAATGATCTCTAAATAAAGCTGTTGTTGCTACACACCCAGGATAAAGAGAGCTAAAGGTAATCCCGTGTGACTTGTGAAAACGTCTATGCAGTTCTCTCATAGTCAACACATTGCAAACCTTACTATCTTTATAAGCTTTGACAGAGTTAAATTTCTTGCCGTCAATCATCGAGTAAGGCTCTTTAAATCCCTCTTCAAAGCCTTTGAGCTCTCCCAAGTCTGGACGGGGCGGAATTTTTCCTCCTAACTCTTTCGGATTGTGGGTTACAGTTCCCAAAATAACCAATCTCGGATCTGCAACTGATGAGTTCTTCAGATCCTCTAGCATGAGGTTACACAAGAGGAAATGCCCAAGGTGATTTGTTGCAACGCTCAATTCGTATCCGTCTACAGTTCGCTTTGGTTCTTTTAGTAAAGGCATATATACCGCAGCGTTGCACACTAGAGCATCCAAAGATCTGCCACTTTGTCTAAAATTTGAGACAAACTGTCGCACACTCTCTAAACTAGCTAAGTCGAGATGCATAATAGTGTAGCTGTCTTGAGGTATTCCCACATCTTGAGCCACTTTTTCAGTCTTCGGCAGATTTCGGCAAGCCATCACCACATGCCATTTTCCAGTTTGGGCAAGAGCTTTTGCTGCATACAAACCGACGCCTGAAGATGCGCCTGTGATCACGACCGTTGACTTTCCGTTTTGTTCCATAGTATGTAAAATTGAAATACATTGCCAATGCACAATTTTAACGTAGTAACTGCCCAGGCAGATTCTCAAAGTTCCCTAGAATCTGGATGTTTATCACTTAAAGCTTTCCGTGCTGCTTTTCTGGAT
>NZ_JAAKGC010000250.1 GCF_017591665.1 Aetokthonos hydrillicola CCALA 1050
TGTCCAACGGCTCTTACTAAGGTTTCTATACCTTTACGTGGATCAAAACGTCCTATGTAGAAAACAAGTTTGGCATCGGGGTCAATTTTTAAATGACTTCTTGCTCCTTGTCTATCAATACAACCAAAACTTCTAATATCAGTACCGCAGGGAATAATGTCGATATTACCCTTGGTTGAAACAAGCGATCGCATATGTTCTTTTTCCTGCGGACTTGTTGCGACAATTCGTTCTGCTGTTTCTAGCACTTGTTTTTCTGTAGCTAATCGTGTGCTAGAAATTAACGGAATTGTCTTGACTGTGTTGTATTTGACGGCTCCTAGAGAGTGGTAAGTATGAATCTGTTTGCTTCCTTGACGCTCTTTCAAGCGCATTCCTACCCAGCTAGAAAGCCAGTAATTAGTGTGAATTAAGGGATATATAATGCCGTTTTCCCGTTCAAACTTGATAAAATTTTCCAGAAATTCGGGTATTTTGGGAAAAAGGTTATCCCGGGGTACAAACTCTAGACCACCAGCTTCTAAACGAATAGTGCGACAATTTTCTCTATGTTGAACGATTGTATCTTGCTGCGCACTTACTTTTCGGGTAAACATATCGACTTGCCACCCAAGTTTTGCCAGCGCTTCACCTACCTGGCGCACGTAAACATTTTGTCCTCCAGCCTCTTCTTTGCCAATTTCAATCGCCGGATCTCCATGTATTGATATCAAGGCGATGTGTCGTTCTGTTCTAGAGTTCATAGTTTGTTGTTGTGTTGTTCTGAGGAGGTGTAAGCCAGCTTATTGGT
Source organism: Aetokthonos hydrillicola CCALA 1050 (assembly GCF_017591665.1). Lineage (GTDB taxonomy): Bacteria > Cyanobacteriota > Cyanobacteriia > Cyanobacteriales > Nostocaceae > Aetokthonos > Aetokthonos hydrillicola. The sequence continues at coordinate 791 of NZ_JAAKGC010000250.1, forward strand.
TGCGCTAAGCTTTTCACCTCAACTACGCATGAGGTTTAAGTGATATTTATCTTATTTTAATTTTTTTCATAAATTTTTGCATCTCCTAGCAGAGGTATCTTGCAATTTGGTGTTTATATATAGCTTTGTCGCAGGTATATTGCTATATTTATTTCTCATAACTCTTATAAAAAGACCTTATACCTTAATTGTTTTCACTTAAAAATGTATTTTTTTTAGTAGTATTAGCTACTAGTTTTTGGTTCACTTAGTAATGTACTACTAAGTTATCGGTATTTTTAAACACCACCAAAACAGTATTTGAGGCTGTTTTGTCTAGGAAAGTAATATGCGCTTACTATATGGTTAATTAATGCCTAATAATGCCCTTGAGCCAAGGGCATCCCAATCTTTAGAAGATAGTCCCGATGAAAAAAAATTCACCGCCAGGCATGAAAGAATATTCCCTGCTTCCTGCTCCCTACTCCCTCTTACCAGTCAGTGAGAGCATCTTGCTCATACTACAAAATTATAAAATTCAAACATTTGGGTTGCTCTCCTTCAAACGAGAGACGTTCTTAATTCAGTAGACTCTGAAGCGGAAAAATTTTCTGTTGCTTTCCTCTCTATGACGAGTAAGTCTTTATACTCAGCATTTGGTGAACACTATATTTTGTGCCTGTGTAACAAATTTTTAGTAAAAATTCACACTAGAACCTAGTAACCGTAGCTTATGTTACTAAATATTAAATAAAATTAAGTTACTGATAATCCTCAATCTCAGCACTCGATTAAGCATATCACTAAGAGTAGAGGAATATATTGTCTATCAATTGATGTAAAAGCACTTTTCTCAATAAGTGCTAACACTCTCTGGCAATAAGAAGAGCTTATGCAGTTAGAATTTATTCCTGTTGAAAAATTTTATGTAGCGATTATTGGGTGGAAGTTGGATGGTGATCGCAAGCCAATTAGGACTGAAAAATTCAGTCAGCGATCGCACTTCACTCAACATTTGCGATCGCACTTGCAACAATGGCTATAACTGCCCATTTAAAAAAAAATCAAAAAAGAAAAATTAAAAAATAATTTTTCTTTTTTGCAAATTAGTTTGTAGTTTGCGCAGCTAGCATTTGCTTAAGTTTTTCCAGTTCATTTGCCCACCGTGGATCTGGACGAATAGCATCCGAGTCTGCAGAAGTAGTAGTGCTTTCATGAGAACGACTAGGACTTTTCCGAGACTTCTTGGAGCTTTTATCGCGACGGTTGCCTTCTTTTACTGGAGCATTGTTAGCGTTACTTGGGGCATTATGACTCGCGGTTTTTGGAGCTTGGGGCTGTTCGTCACCTTCGTCTCCCTTCGTACGAGGTAATGCCTTTTCTATCTTAATTGGAGACTCTTTGAACAATTGACCATTGTATTTTTCAATAATTTGGTCTGCTTGTTCATCGTTATTTACCGTGATAAAACCAAATCCACGGCATTTGCCTGTTTTGCGGTCTTTAATAAGTTTAGTAGTAACCGCATCGCCTTCTGCTGCAAAAACTGTTTGCAGTTCTTGACGATCTATTTCTTCTTTTGGCAAATTGCCTATATATAGGCGAACAGACATGCAATATACCTCCAATGTTTAATTTTAAGGGAAACAACTAGGCAAAAAAAGCGCCTTAGCTTGGGCTGCTTGATAAATATTACTCACCAAAATTGCCACAAACCGATTTTTTTTACTTCAACCTGTTACTTTTTACAATACTGTTTTTTCCAGGACGAAGCTTGTTTAATAAAAAAGCTTACACAAAGCTAATCACACCTTTATTTTAAAAATTTTAAATTTTAAAAGCTTAGTACTACTCTGCATGAAAAGTTTTAATACCTTTAATACCTTCTTGATATTTAATACCATTTTTTACATTATCACGGTATTTTCTACTTAACTAGTTCAGGACAAGACTTTTTCTCGGAACACAATCGTATTGTAACACAAAATACATTTTTTGTTTACGATGTAGATCTTCGGAAACACCAATCAGGTATTCTCTGGCTAATTTACCACTTTTTTGAAAGGGAAGATGTAACAAGATGACTCAATATACTTAATGGGTGACTTTAATCAAGCTTAAATGCTTAATTATACTGATTGCAGTCTTTTATATTAATAAATATAATGTACTGTTTTGAATTTTGCAACTTTTATTTACATTTTGTTTTTGTTCGGGAACTAGGGATTGGGGACCCCGAGTTCCCCAATCCCCCTATCCCCTTAGAAGAATGTAAGCGCCCCAAGCGACTGCTGCAACTGCCAAGATTGTAGACCAGATAGGATGGGGACTGTGAATAGTTTGACCGTTTTGGGTGTGCAAAGTCTGAATGTCAATCCAAGGTGTTGCACCTCGTCGCAACCAACCTGTAACGGTAATTTGGCGACCAATCCATTGTTGGGAAGAGACTTGCTGCCCTAGCCAGGATACGTGATGTAATTTCACCA
>NZ_JAAKGC010000251.1 GCF_017591665.1 Aetokthonos hydrillicola CCALA 1050
GTTGGTACTCATACCACGGACGCAGTCCAAAGTCCCACATGGCTTTGTTCATTGTCATGGCATTACCGTGGTGGTGGATCGTCATGGCTGCACATAAGGGGGCGTGTCGTGCACCTTCAGCGCCAATTCTGGCGTTAGTGACAGAACCAGATACTACAGGTGAAGCATCTAAACGACCAAAAATTAAGCCATCGCGGGACGTCGCCCAACTAGCTTCTCGATTGAGTCTGACGTTCAAACCGTATTTGCGGAAGAAGCCTTTTTTCCACGCGATCGCAAACGGCGCACAGTCATTCACTGGAACGTAACCAACCGTGATATCAGGTTTTTCAAGATCCTGGGATCTCACTACTGGCTTAACTGCTAGCGCTTCTTCCGTCAGTCCTTTTGCGCCAGTATTCCCCGTAATGCTACAAGAGGACAATGCTGTAGCTGTTGTCGCTCCGACTCCTAATAAAAAATCTCTTCGAGTCCAAATATGCTTATTGGTATCACCCATCACCGCTCCGCGAAAGTCAAAAGTCAAAAGTCAAAAGTCAAAAGTCAAAACTTTTATAAATCAAAGCTTCTGGCTCTTTGCAGTGGCTGCTTTATTTACGCCGCTTTGTACTAGTGAATTAGGCGCAAAATTACCACACAAGAATTCATTGAAGGCGACAGGAAACTCCACCCCATGCCCCATGCCCCATGCCCCATGCCCCATGCCCATTGCCCATTGCCCATTGCCCATTAATTGGAAACTCCCGGACGATGAGTTACTAATTCTTGAATTTTGGTTACGGCGTAGTCAAGAACTAACCCGGTTAAGCCAATCACTAGCACAGCTAAAAAGACGGAACTCAAATTTAAACGACTCCATTCATCCCAGATAAAAAAGCCGATCCCTATACCGCCTGTAAGCATTTCCACCGCAACAATAACTAGCCAAGCAATCCCCAAACTAATGCGTAACCCAGTAAAAATATAGGGCAAGCTTGCAGGTAAAATGATTTTGATAATCCTTCGCCAATAAGGCATTTCTAGTACTCTTGCGACATCTAGATAATCTTTAGGCACGCTAGAAACTCCTAGGGCAGTGTTAATAATTGTTGACCACAAGGAAGTAATGAAAATCACAAAAATTGCTGAAGGATCTGCTAGGTTAAAAATTGCTAGTGCAATGGGTAACCAAGCCAAAGGTGATACAGGTTTAAAAATTTGAATGATCGGATTCAACGCTAGCATCGCTGGTCTAGACATCCCAATTAGAAATCCTAGCGGAATTGCCACTACCGCACCTAACAGAAAACCTAGTAATACCCTTCGCAAACTTGCAATCAACAACCAACCAATTCCTAAATCACCTGGACCTCTTCGGTGGAAAGGATTTAAGATGTTGTCAAGATTGGCATATAGTGCTTCTAATGGAGTCGGCATCAATTCATGGTTAGCAAGGGCAATCACCCACCATAACAATATGATCCCCAAAAACCCTAAGATAGGCAGTAAGACCTCTTCTGTAGCAATTACAGGTTTTGCTTTTTTCCACGCTGCTTGACCCGCGACCGCTATGATTGCTGCTAAATTTAATTGCAATATCATTTGTCACCTCAACAGAACTAAGTGCAGGTACAAAAAACCTGAGCAGTACCAGCCTTGGATACTGATGAGATCGATACATTTATAAAATGCCGTCTCTTCAGTCTCCTCTCAATGCCTACGAAGTTAGCTGACGGGCTAGGGCTGAGAGATGCCCTTCTTAAACAAAGTTATTGAACAGAATTCAGGAGTCAGGAGTCAGGAGTCAGCATAAATTCTGAACAACTAACTTCATTAATCGTGGATTCTTCAAGAATAACTTCCCACAAGATACGCCCCATAAGACAATACGGTTCCTCCGCTCCAGCTTTACACACTGTAATAATCTGGATTAGGCTGACTTACTCTGATGAATACTAAAATTTATAATAACATCTCCGGAACTATTTTGACAGTGGTTTCTCCTAATAATCCTCAAACAACGGCTAATGTCAAGAATCCTTGGAATAAGATTTTGCTTTGGGGCGCGATCGCTTTTGTGGTTATTTTTTGCTTGGCACCCGTAATGTGGCAAGTATTGACCTCATTCAAGTTTAATCAAGATATTAGTGCTGTTCCTACCGTTTATTTTCCGACTCGAATCACCCTCAATCATTACATTGAGTTATTCAACCGTCGTCCTTTTTGGAACTATATCTTAAATAGTGCCTTTGTGTCAATTGTATCCACGGCTTTATCTTTAGCTTTAGGTGCACCGGCTGCTTACGCCTTAGCACGATTGCGTCCCTGGGGCAGCAGAGTTATTCTTGCAGGTATTCTAATTGTGACTTTGTTTCCAGGAGTTTTATTGTTTTTGGGACTCTTAGAAATTATACAACGGCTGCACTTGGGCAATAACTATCTAGCGTTAATTATTCCTTACACAGCGATCAATTTGCCGTTAACGATTCTTGTGTTACGCAGCTTCTTTGAGCAATTACCAAAAGATTTAGAAGATGCAGCGAGGGTGGATGGCTACAATACCTTGCAAATGCTACTACAAATCTTACTGCCTATGACGATTCCGGCATTGGTGACGACTGGAATTCTCACGTTTATTTTTGCATGGAATGAGTTTATCTTCGCTTTGACGTTTATGACTCGTGAAGATCTCAAAACAATTCCTGTTGCTGCAGCACAACTAGGAGGCGCTTCAGTGTTTGAAATTCCCTATGGTCCCATTGCAGCAGCTACAATTGTTGGGACATTGCCGTTAGTTTTACTTGTTTTGTTCTTCCAACGCAAGATTATTCAAGGTCTTACTTCTGGTGCTGTAAAAGGATAAAATGGCTAGACTTGAACTGAAAAACTTAAATAAGACCTATAGTCCTCAAGTGATTCCAGTTAAAGATGTCAGCTTGACGGTGGATAATGAGGAATTTCTGACTTTGCTGGGTCCTAGTGGCTGTGGTAAATCAACTACCCTACGGATGATTGCGGGGTTAGAAGAACCAACTCAGGGTAAGATATTCCTTGGAAATGAGGATATTACGTTTAAGCGACCAGGCGATCGCAACATGGCAATGGTGTTTCAAAGCTATGCGCTTTATCCACACATGACTGTGTACGAAAATCTTGCTTCTGGACTCAAGCTCAAAAAAACCCCTCGTGCTGAAATTCAACAGCGAGTTACAGAAGTTGCACAACTTTTAGGATTACATGAT
>NZ_JAAKGC010000050.1 GCF_017591665.1 Aetokthonos hydrillicola CCALA 1050
GCTGCTTAGTTTCGGCTAATTTCTTGATCCTGCCGCTTGACTCAGCTTCAAATTTGAAGTTGAGTCCCTCTGTCCTGCCCTTGCTTGTTAACTGCTGGTCGAAACCGGATTAGTCCAAACTCCAGTTGGTAAATCTTTGGGTCTACAATTGCTATCTCCTTACAACTTGGAAAACAAGATATTTAACCCTTCGGTCATCGTGGGATGAGTCAAAATACCATCGCGCAGAACGGTGTAGGGCATCTGAGCTTGCATCACCATCTGCACTGTTGAAATCACTTCACCTGCTTCATGACACAGCAAGGAACACCCTAGAATACGACCTGTACCTGTATCCACGATCGCCTTGAGAAGTCCATCAGTTTGACCGAGTGTTTTCGCTCTTGGAACGGCTGACGCATCCACCTTCGCCACGCGAATAGCATATCCTTGTTGCTGCGCTTCAGTTTCAGTCAAACCCACATGAGCCAGTTCTGGATCGATGAACAGACAGGATGGAACCAATCGATCCCCTGTACTACGGTTGCCCCCATCAATTAAATTAGCTTTGATAATGCGATAATCATCGAGCGATATATGAGTGTATTGCGGGCCGCCGTTGATGTCGCCTAACGCCCAAATCCCCGGAATGTTCGTTTCTAAGCGATCATTGACTTGAATATATCCGCGTGTATCGGTTGCCACACCAGCAGCAGCTAAATTTAAGCTATCGGTATTGGGCGCACGACCAACAGCGACGAGCAAATGCGACCCTTGGAGGGTGATTTCATGATCGGCAACTTGGATTTGAAGGAGGGTTTTATTACCAGTGCGATTCTCCAAAGGAGACGCTTCGCGAACAACCCTCAGCACCTTTGCCTTCAGCAAGAATTCAATACCATCTTGTTCCAGTAATTTTTGAACTGCGATCGCTATATCTAGATCTTGCTGTGACAGAATTTGCTCACTTTGCCCAATAACAGTGACGCGACAGCCAAAGCGCCGGAACATCTGGGCAAACTCCAAACCAATATAGCCACTACCGAGAACAATCAGGTGTTCAGGCAAGTCTTCTAGCTCCATAATTGACTCACTCGTTAAAAACTTAACTTCCGTGAGTCCGGGGATGGATGGAATTAACGGTCGTGTGCCTGTATTAATAAATAACCGTTCGGCGGTAAGTAAGCGATTGTTCCCCTCAGTCGTCGTTACTGCGATCGTTTTGGGAGCAACAAACCTTGCTTCGCCAATGATCAAGTTGCTATCGAGAGCCGTTTCTAAATTGTGCAAGTTCATTTCACGCGCAGATTGCACAACTGATCGTTTTCGTTGGATCACCTCTGCTAAATTAACGGTGGGTGTGTTGCTTTGAACCCCATAAGCCGCACTGTTTCGCACTGTATTTGCTACATTGGCACTCGCTACCATAGTTTTAGTAGGAATGCAGGCAATATTAATGCACCCGCCACCAATCATATTTAAGCTGCGTTCAACAAGAGCGGTTTTACGTCCGTCAGCGACTAACGCCGGTGCAAGTGTTTTACCCGCTTTGCCGCCGCCGATAATAATGTCATCATAGTGTTGAGTGTCCACTTCCATATCCTTTGGGTTTGATCGCATCCTATTGCAGATATTTCTTCAATTGGGCAGCAGCTTGAACAAACAGAGAACGGGTTTCTGGCAACTCTGCTAAACCATTCAGTAGTCCAAAGTCATGAATCATACCGTTGTACTGGACAGTTGTTACCTGCACCCCAGCTTCATCGAGCTTGCGTCCATAGGCTGTGCCCTCGTCATGCAAGATATCGCTTTCTGCAACCACAATTAACGCCGGAGGCAAGCCTTTGAGTTGCTCAATCGTCGCCTGTAGCGGAGAAGCATAGATGTCTTTGCGCTTTTCTGGGTCAGCGATGTACATATCATACATCCACTTCATCGCTGGTGCAGTCAGAAAACGCTGATCGCCAAATTGGTGATAAGAATTCGTTTCAAAATCAGCATCTACAATAGGCCACATCAGGATTTGCAGCTTGATGTGTGGCCCTCCTTTTTCTTTCGCCTTCAAAGCAGTGACAGTTGTCATGTTACCGCCGACACTGTTGCCAACGACTGCCAAATTCTTGCCATCCACGCCAATCTCGTCGCCATGCTCGGCAACCCATTTAGTTGCAGCATAAATCTCATTGATTGCCTGTGGGTACTGAGCATCTGGTGTGCGAGTATAGTTGACAAAGACACCTGCAAACCCTGACAGCACAACCAGATCGCGAACCATGCGCTTGTGTGTTGGGTAATCACCCAGCACCCAACCACCACCATGAATAAAGATGAAAACAGGCAATGTGCCTTTGATTCCTTCAGGTCGTACAATATTAAGGGTAATTGAATAACCCTCAGCAGTAATCTTCTTTTGAGACTCTTCAATGCCTGAAAGGTCTACTGAAACAGAAGCCTGTGCATCCACAAGAACTTGACGTGCTTCGAGTGGAGCGAGTTTCTCCAGCGCCACACCCCCTGAATTCAGCACTTTCAAAAATTCCTTCGTTCCTTTGGAAAGACGTGGATCATCCGCAACTTCCAGAATTTTTGCTGCTTGCGAGTTTTCTTGAGCAACCATGACATTCTCCTTTAATAAATTGTAAACAACCTGTTGAGATGTTAAGTTAGAAGATATCTAAACCATCGATCGATACTGTGCGATAAGTGGTCATGCCTTTACTCTTTTCAATTCAAATCGTTCAACAGAATCAGAAATAGTTTATCTTTTTTCTGAAAGCTTCTTGTCACTCTTTAGGAAGAGACCAGAGTTTGATGGTTTTGTCGGTACTGCTGCTGGCTATCATGTTTCCATGCGGTCTGAAAACTACTGACCGCACGCCTCGCTCATGCCCTATCAAATTCTCCAAGAGTTTGCCTTCAGGCAACCCCCATAACTTGATAGTGTTATCATTGCTACCACTAGCTAATCTCTTGCCATCGGGACTGAAAGCCACTGACCACACAACTCCTGAATGTCCAATTAGGGAGTGCAACAATTTACCAGTGGGCATTTGCCAGAGTTTGACTGTCCTATCAGCGCTGCCACTCGCGATCTGCCGTCCATCAGGGCTAAAAGTCACTGAGCGCAAGGCTTGTGAATGAGCATTTAGGGTTTTTAGAACACCACCATCCATGAGCCGCCAAATTTTGAGTGTACCACCCTCATTGCCACTAGCTAAGGTCTGCCCATCCGGACTAAAAGCAACAGTTCTTACCCACTTTCCATCCGATAACTGATGAACTTGTACGCCAGTTTGCACGTTCCAGATGCGGATGGTTGTGTCAGCACTACCGCTGGCTAACCACTTTCCGTTGGGGCTGATGGCAACGGCTTCTACATCGTCTGTATGACCATCTAGGGTACGAAGCAGTTGCCCTGTCTCTAAATTCCAGAGTTTAATACGCTTATCCCAACTGCCACTAGCGAGCAGCTTGCTATCTGGACTGATGGCAAGGCTTACCACTGCATCGCCGTGTCCTTCTAAAGTATAGAGTAAGGTGTTACTAAGCAGATCCCAAATTTTAATTTTTTTATCGTAACTGCCACTGGCGAGGAAGCGCCCATCAGGGCTGATTGCGATCGCATAAACCCAAGTTGAATTTCCTTGGAGAGAACGTAAGGGTTGAATGGTTGCAACAGAGGTAGTAGCAACACTAGCGTTTCGCAAGGAAGACAATAGGCTAGCACAACTGCTACTACCAACCAAGATCGTTAAGGTGCTGATTGCCAATGCTGCTGAAGATTTCCAGGTGATTTGTTTCGATCTCATAACAGGACATTCCTTGTGCGAGTGGCGGAATAATCTAACTTGCACCCACTGCGTTACAGTGTCGCAGACTAGCGGTACTATGGAGTGATTTTTCCTGGAATTTGAGATGAGAACGCTTTTCCTTTCACTTTTTGTTATTTATTCCGATGTTGAATCCAGCGTCGTATCAGAAATAAAACGGTTGTCGTGACAATCCCCACTAGCCCAATCGGGGTTAAATAGCTCCAATGCTCTAACATTTTGTCCCAAACGTGCCAAGTGAGCAAGAACATAGCTAAGTAAGTTAGGGTATGTAATCGCTTCCAATTTTTTTTCAGTCTTTTGACACTCCAGTCATTAGAAGTAATTGCTAATAGAGTAAAAATTATGAAGGTAGATATACCTTGAATATAAATCCAATAGGTATTCGGATCTAAAAAATCAAGGTCTCTCTTTTTCACTAAGAGGAAAGCGTGAAACAAAGCCAAGCAGAAAGCCAGAATACCGATAATTCGTCGATATTTTAACAGCCATTTCGGAAGTTTTGCTTGTTTAGTTTTAGGAAAAATGATTTTGAGATTCGCGGGCATTAAGGTGAGAATATAAGCTCCTAAAGCTAGAAATCCTAGGCTGTTTTCTAACGGTGCTGTATCGATTGCTGCCATGACCAATCTTCCTTAATTCCTTAATTTTTCAATAAAAGCCCTTACAAAGGTAGGTATTTTTTATTTGGTCATTTTTTGACGATTCCAGCTGATCTTTACTACATCAGTCCTCTGTGTTCATACTGTTTTTTTGGTGAAGGTATTGTTATTCAGAAGTTTATACCTAAGCATGAGCCATGCTGGGGTAATGGATCGTTTTTACCGATCAGGTGAGAACGGATTGCAGTCGTGATGTGAGAAATTGGTCGATATAGTTTGCAATCTCATCCCCATCTTCTTCCAGGGCAAAATGTCCGGTATCGAGTAGATGAAACTCAACGTCTTTCAAGTCACGCTGGTAGGGATAAGCACCGTCAGCAGGAAAGATGTAGTCGTTCTTGCCCCAAACAATCAGGGTAGGGGGTTGATAGGAGCGAAAATACTCCTGCCATTGGGGATAGAGCGGTGGATTTGTACCGTAGCTATACAGCAGTGCCAGTTGAATCTCACTGTTACCGGGGCGATCAAGGAAATGTTGATCGATAGTCCAGGTATCAGGGCTGATCGCTTCTAGATTGCGAACACCATTAGTATATTGCCACTTGGTTGCTTCTATAGTGACAAGATATGTGAGCTTTTCAGCATTCTCAGGCGATCGCTCTTGCCAGTATGCTTTAATCGGCTCCCAGAATTCGCGCAAACCTTCCTCGTAAGCATTGCCATTTTGAACAATCAGGGATTGTACGCGCTCTGGATATTTAGCGGCAATCCGATAGCCTATCGGCGCACCGTAATCCATCACATAAAGGCTGTACTTTTTGAGAGCGATCGCAGCAATGAATTTCTCTACAATCTCAGCCAAGCGATCAAACTTGAACCCCTCTCCGACTATCGCGGTACGGAGATTCTGGTAAAACATTACCCCTCAACTTTTAACCCTACTGGTTTATCTGGTTGAGTAGTTTCCACCTTGTTAGAGATCCGTTCTAGGGGAGAATGAGTCTTCCCACGTTCAGACGCGCTTACTTGATTCACGGATTGTTTGAAACGCTCCCAAGCCTCTAACAGGATCGGTTCCATTCCCGAATACTGACAAGCAGCATCCTGCAATGAGAGCGTCTGATCCTCATTAATGTATCTAGCCAGATAAGCGCTAAACAAATCCCGATGCATGGTAACACCCGTTACATCATGGTGAACCCGTTCAGATAGTGACTTTTTAACACGAGTGCCGTCTAAATGGGTTTGGGATAACGCTGTTTTCTGGGTAGAAAACTTAACGAATTGTCCACCAGCATTCTCAGCTTTGCGAGCCAATTCAGATTGTACAAAACCTGGAGACTTGGCAGAAATAGCTTTACCGTAACGTCTCTGCCATCCTTTAACCGATACATTCTCGGTTTTTATGTTTTTACCATGTCGCAAAATTTCATTAACTACTTTGCGATTTTGAGATTTAGCGTAGGCTGTTTTCTTGCGTTCTAATTCGCGTTTTTTGTTGGCGAGCTTGCGATAATTAGCAGACTTCTTCCATTGACGTTTACCTTTTTTGACCTTACCTTTTTTGGTGATGGTTTTACGACCACGCTTGCCCTCAAAGTCAGGATGGTAATTATCAGGATTGTTAACCCGTTGAGAACGTTGCATTTTGCGTTGAATTGCGCTAATTTCACGCTCCATCGTTGGTACACATTCAGCAAAAGGTAATAGTCCAGCGTGGCTGTCTCCAACATAGGCAATGTTAGAAATATTCAAGTCAAGCCCTACAATCCCATCTGAAACATAATTCTTCGGTTTTTGGTAGGGTTGTCCTTCATTAATTAACTGAACATACCAGCGACGGTAACCGTTTATTTCTCTCCAGAGCAAGCGGACATACTTAATAGGAGAGTTTAACCCGTGCTGAATAACTGGGTTGTTTGGGTCAATGATTGGGTCTATTGTTAACCCAGTCCAAACTACTTGATTATTTTTCCAGCGTAAACCCTGCTTGTTTGTCTTACCTTCAACAGATTTAAAGCGTGTTGGTACTTTAAACCTGACTTTCTTAGCTTGCCCAAACATCACTTTCTCACTTGCTTTAAAAGCACGAGTAGCGATTTTCTGTTGAGTGTTAGAGTCAATCTTTTGGGCAATCCAACCAGATTTATTGCTGACTAATGTTGCATAAGACTGCAAATCATAATCAGAATATCTGTAAAGTTTTCTCGCTTCGCTGAATGCGTCACTCCGCTTCTTCTTCTCGTCCCTAGATATCTTTTTGGCTTGCTTGTAGGTATCGGAATTACGAACCAACTCCATTCTAATTGTTGCTTCGTTCAAACAAGCATTGTAAAGCTGTCTAGCTGCTTGAAATCTTGACAGCAGTTCCGATTCTTGAGAAGTGTCAACCTTTAACTGTATCTCTGTAATGAAGGATGGAGTTGTTTTCCGACCCACTTGACATCACCTCCTGTCTGTTTGTTAAACTATATTTAGTTTAGCTAGTGCTTCTAAAAATGTCAACAGGAAAAGGAATAAAAAGAACAAAAAATCGACCTGTTTTATATGAAGAGTTCAAAAAGTGTCGAGGGATTTATCTAACAGATACGGCTTGGAAATTAGCTCAAGAAAAAGCACATTCACTAGAAATAAGTGCAAGTGAATACATCGAACAATAAATAAGAGAACGTCACGGCAGTTAAACCGAGCCCCTGCGTTGGGCGGCTTTGCCGACTTGAAGCATGTGGCGTTGCCCGTGTCTAAAACCGCCCCGATATAAATACCGCTCTTAGTGTCAATTCCTTTTATTCCTTGACACTCTCTCTTCTCCTAACGGAGACGCTACGCGAACGGGGCTACCAGACTTCCCGATCTATTTAGGTGTAATCAAATTCATTTACAGTTGGCATCGAACTGTTGCCGTAGCCAGGGTAGTCAGGAGCAACAAGATGGAATTTATCAGCGAGGGCAGGTATAATATTGCGGAACATATGAGAGGAAGTTGGAAAGCCGTGCAATAGCAGAATCGTCGGATTATTACGAGAACCAGCTTCACGGTAGAAGATATCTAAACCATCGATCAAAACTGTGCGATATGTAGTCATGGGATTACTCCTCGTAAGTGATCAAAGTGACATGATGGTGTTTTACGACAGGTTGATCTATCTCATATCCTGACGAAGGATCTGCTCCTGAAAGTAGTCCCGCCAGCTTTCGGGTAAAGCTTCAAGTTGAGCAGCACGATGCAGTAACTCTGGATTGTTTAGCTCGCGAACATAAAGCTGAATGATATTAGCGACAGTAATATTGTTGGGATCTCGACTCATCAACTCTAAAGTGTCTCCAGCGACCACTTCGCCCTCTTGCAAAACCCGAAAGTAAAATCCGGTGCGACGACTGGCGAGAAATCGTTTCACCATATCCGAGCGCCCAAAGCGAATCCCTAGTTTGTAGCAGGGTAAGCGCGGTTGAGTCACCATTAGTTCCACACTGCCAATTTTGAAGCGATCGCCGATATTAATTTCCTCTTCTTTAAATCCTGTAACTGTGAAATTTTCACCAAAGATTCCTGGCGTTAACTCTGTGTCAGGCAATTCATCTCGCCAGTAATCGTAATGCTCAAAGGGATATACATAAACTGCTTTGTCTAAACCACCATGAACGGTTAGATCAGCCTGTTGATCGCCATCTAAATTGAGTTCACGCACCATCACTCTCGAATTAACTGGCTCTTTGAAAATTCCAGTGCGGACGGGTTTTCCTTTCCAGGTTACTTCACGCGGCAGTCCAACATTAACAGAAATAAGCTTCATTCTTAACTTCTTTTGAACTTCAAATTTGTGCCATACCGCCATCAACAAACAACTCGATGCCATTCACAAAGCTGCTATCATCTGAAGCCAGAAAAACAACTGCTTTAGCAATCTCATCGGTTGTGCCGACTCGCCCTAATGGAATAGTAACAGCTTGGCTATCCACAAATTCCTGCATCTGCTCATCACTAAGTCCCAGGAGATTGTAGCCAGGAGTCGGAACCACACCAGGGCTAATGGCATTCACCCGAATCTTGCGCTCTTTAAGGTCGAGTACCCAATTCCGAGCAAACGATCGCACGGCGGCTTTGGTAGCACTGTAAACACTGAATGCTGGCGTACCTTTTATAGAAGTAATCGAAGCATTCAGGATAATAGAAGCGCCCTCTGGCAACAGTGGCAGTGCCTTTTGTACGGTGAACAGCAAACCTTTGACGTTTATATTGAATGTTTTGTCAAAGTGTTCCTCTGTGATTTCTCCTAGTGGGGCAATTTGTCCAACGCCAGCATTAGCGAAGATGATATCGAGGTGTCTTTGTTCTTGCTTAATGGTGGCAAACAGACGATCTAGGTCTGCGAGATTAGAAACATCACTCTGCACAGCCGTAACATTTTTACCAATGGCTTCTACGGCAGCATCCAGTTCGACTTGGCGACGACCTGTGATATAGACATAGGCACCTTCAGCAACAAACTGTTTGGCTGTGGCAAGACCGATACCACTGTTACCACCCGTGATCAGAGCAATTTTTCTTTCTAGTTTTTTCATCAAAATCCTTGGGTCTGAAACCCCGTCCTAAAAGGACGGCTTTACAATCAATTTAAAATGCATAGCCATACCCATCTTTTCGATGAATAGCTTTACAATATTTGTGGGAGATCCCTTCAATTAACCCGTTTTTGGTTGAAATATTGAAGCTGCCAGTTGCGCGAGTAGCAAGTCTACCAACATAAACACCTAGCTTCTTCCCTTTAGTGACAATGGCTTTAACGATGTCACCAGTCTGAAAACCAAAGTGAAATTTTTCCCTTGCACAATGGCGATTAGGGAACCCATATTTATTGGTTCTGCATGATTGGCGAGTGCCATGACCAGCAGATTTAATCAACAAAGGTTTAACACCCTTAATATTGAGAGTGGGAGTCGATTTACCAACACAAGCCGCATCAATCCAGTGTTGTTTTTCAAGGTTTTGGGTAGTCCGGTTGAACTTAGTTAGCCCACCGCTACCGGGGCAAGGGCTGTATTTTAACTTAGTGCCATTTCTTACATCTCCTTTGATTGATCTGCTTAAGAATGCTGCTTGAGACCTGCATGGACGAAAGGCTGGCAGGCTTACGACCGGCAATTCGTTCATCAAAAGCGTGAAGCTCACTGTTACTGCCAGGTCAAGCGAGCAGGCGCAAAGATTCATTCCAGAGCCGATCGGCATTGTCTGGGTTCAGGGCATAGGGGGCAACTCCGCTCATATAGCCGTTCCCGTTGGTGACGAGAGTGGCTTCATTGCAGTCCTCGAAATAGCGTCCGCCAACGCCCTTTAGTAGCGGAGATGTTGCTAACACAACGGAAGTTGCCGCACCCTGCGCTATTGTCTTCTGCCGCTCAGGTGGGGTTCTAAGACCGCCTGTATGACGCTGGAGGTTGGTTGCGATCGCCCCAGGCATCAGGGCATTAGCGGTAATGCCATCCTTGAACCAGCGCGCAGTAGCACCCACAGCAAAGAGCATACTTGCGGTCTTGGACTGTCCATACGCCAACCACGGATCATAAGGACGGAACATGAAGTGAATATCATCGAACACAATGGGCGACATCAGGTGCCCGCTAGAACTAACCGACACGATACGGGCAGCACCCTCTGCAGCGAGAGCGTCGTGTAGTCCAAGCGCTAGGGCAAAGTGTCCGAGATAGTTAGTGGCAAATTGCATCTCCCAGTCTTCGGGTGTGCGCTGTTCGGGCAGTGCCATTACCCCTGCATTATTAACGAGGATGTGCAGCGGCTCACGCCAGGCAGCAATGAACTTGGCAATTGAGTTGCGATCGCTTAAATCAAGCGGAGCAACATGAATATTCCGGTTCCCAGTAGTAGCCATAATGTCAGCCGCGACTTGCGCTCCAGCATCGGTATTACGCACAGCTAGTGTGACGATCGCTCCAGTTTGAGCCAGTGCCCGCGCCGTTTCTACGCCGATGCCCGATGCGGCTCCCGTAACGATCGCCCGCTTGCCGGAAAGATCAATTCCTTCTACAACCTCGGCGGCGGTGGAATGTCGTCCGAATGGTGTTGTAATCAGTGCCATTGTGTATTCCTTTACAGAGAGCGCCCGTTTCTAAATAGATGAATACGTCGGATTTTGGCCGTTAGATTTGCTGAGAACCGTTCGTGCTGTGCGACCTGCTTTAATTAAATCCGCTGCCTTCTCACCAATCATGATGGTGGGTGCGTTCGTATTTCCGGTCGTGATGGTGGGCATGATGGAGGCATCTACAACCCGTAACCCTTCTATTCCATGTACTCGTAGTTCAGGATCGACCACCGCCATTGGGTCAGTACCCATTTTACAGGTGCCAACTGGATGCCACAGTGTGTTGCAATTGTTGCGGATATAAGCAACGAGTGCTTCATCACTCTGAACCTCAGCACCCGGAGCAATTTCTGCACCACGAAACTCATCAAAGAAGTTGCTATGAAACAATTGGCGCATTAATTTAATTGCCTCAACCAGTTTCTTTACATCGGTTTCATTTTCCAGATAGTTCATCCGCAGCATCGGTGTGTCTCTAGGATCAGGCGTTCGCAAACCGACACTGCCAATATTTTGCAGATGGGTCAAAGCGACTGCACCCGTAAATCCGAATGTCGCTGGAGCATAGCCAGGGGGTAAGAGCTGAATGGAACCGAATAAAAACTGTAAATCGGGTGCAACCGCTGAATTCCACTTGCTATGCAAAAATAATCCAGCTTCCCCGATACTACTGGTGCTGGCAAAGTGTAAATCCTGATTTGCCTGGTATACCACAGCAGAGAAAATGTGGTCTTGCAGGTTTTGACCAACACCTGGCAGATCAACGACAACAGAAATCCCTAATGTTTGTAAGTGTGCAGCATCCCCAATGCCGGATAGCATCAGCAGTTTGGGTGAATCGAACGCGCCTGCACTTAAAATCACTTCCTGCTCAACCCTGACTTGGTGCAGCGTTCCCTCGTGCAGATATTCTACCCCAACAGTGCGGGTTTCCTCAAACAACAATCGAGTGACCAATGCCCCAGTCGTTATGGTCAAATTGCGACGCTGGAGAATGGGCACAAGGAACGCAGTAGCAGCACTATGTCGTTTACCCTCCTTAATGGTATGCTGAAAAAGTCCTGCTCCTTCCTGCTGCGCGCCGTTGAAATCAGGATTGTAGTCAAATCCCATTGCCACACATGCCTCTACAAATCGTTGAGAAGTTGCAGTAGGCGCAATGGGATTGGTCACGCTCAACTCCCCACCAACTCCGTGGTATACGGAGGCACCGCGTTGCTGGTGTTCAGATTTCTTGAAATAAGGCAAGACATCGTGGTAACTCCAACCGGGATTTCCCAACTCCTGCCAGTGGTCATAATCGTGATGATTGCCTCGGACATAGATCATGAAATTAATCGAACTGCTGCCTCCCAAGACTTTGCCACGGGAACAAAATATTTCGCGATTATTCAAGAAGGGTTCTGGTTGAGAGAAATAGCTCCAGTCCACCTCTGAGCCTAGTAAATTGACGCACTCCGCTGGTATGAAAATCTCTGGTTTCGTATCTGGGTTACCCGCTTCGAGGAGTAACACGGTTGTGTCACTGTCTTCGGTTAGACGATTGGCAACCACACAACCTGCCGACCCTGCACCAATTACAATGTAGTCATATTGCATCATGAAACTCTCCTTTGCTATCTGCAACGGATTGATGGAACGATCTATCTAGGTGTATCACCTCTAAGGGATATCTCCGGGCGCACCCAGAATTTCGTCGCCAATTTCGCTAGAGATGCGATTCAACAATTCCATGTCAGGTGCCTCATTCTGGTTTTGAGTCCCTGTTGCTTCAATTAGGCGAGCAAAGGAACTGGGCGAAGCAACGACTAACCCTCTAGCTGGCTGGTCACTAAGTGCAGCGACAACATGGGGTGTGCCTATCGGAATGAAGGCACTTTCACCTGCGCCTAGCACAACCTTATTCTTACCAACCCAGACAGTGAACTCTCCTTCCAACACATAAAGTTGTTCTGAATAGCGCGTATGGCGATGGGGTGGAGTCTTGGCACCAGGAGGGAAATAGCCCTCAATCAGGTCATATTTACCATCAGTTGTGGTGTGATCGGCGACGATGGTAAGGTAGTTATTAAGAAGCCAAAATGACTTTGATGCACCGTCAGCAAAAGCCCCATGAACGAGAACAAGCGCAGGTTTAGAGTTGGAGGCTTGAGGTAATTCCTTGGCGGTGGCTGATGTTGGATACATTAATATCCCAACGACAGCACTTAATGCAAGTAACCACAGTAACAATCTTTGAACTTTTTTCCATGTAAAAACTATCATTGCGATCGCCTCTGTATTCTTGCTAAATTGCTCAAATCTCTGGTTCTTCTTGTCCGTATAGAAGTTATGAAATACTTCCTGCTGAAATACTTGTTGGGATAAGCATCAAAAACCTTAATCATTTGCAGCAACAATGGCTGCCATTATCTGCTCAACAGTCCAGCGATCAAGATAGCGAATTCCATTAATAAACAAAACGGGCGCAGCCTCCACTCCACTTTGCAGTCCACCTTCGATATCCGCATTGATACGATCAACATACGTTCCCCTGGATAAATCCTGCAAAAATTGAGAAATATTAAGTCCTAAACGATTGGCGTACTCTACTAGATAGCCATTCTCTAACTCTTGTTGATGAATGAACAATATCTCATGCATTTGCCAAAACTTCCCTTGAGCCGCTGCGGCTTCTGCTGCTTCCGCTGCTCGTTGAGCATGCGGATGAATTTGTACCTGAGGAAAATGACGGAAGATGAAACCTAAATTCTTTTCTCCAAACGAAACGTTCAATTGCTGTCGAGCGACTTTAATCAATCGATAGACATTGGCACTTTGAAAACATTCATAATCTCCATACATGACGAATACTACAGCAGCATTCAGTACACCTTGGATATGATCGTGGGTTGAAGGCGAAAGCAATAGAGAACAATTATCGCGGTCGTAAGTCATGTTTCGGTTTGTATTAAGCAAACTTAAGCCTTTCAACCCAACTACGCTAACGTTGCTATGAATTCAATATAGACAATTAGCCCTCTGTTGTCGTCCACTCAAAGTTGACATTTTTGTACAATCGAGTGATGGACAAGTTTATCCATCTCGCAGTGGAAGGTTGTCTCCAACTAAAGTTGGAGACAAAAGCCAATCTAAAGGCGAGGGCGCATCTAGGGGTTGGGGGAGGGGAAAGTAGAATCAGGAAATAAGAGATCAAAGCGGCCATTGACCCAAGCAAGGCGTAAATGTGAATTCTAACTTCTGGCTACTCGTCATTCTGTTTGGTGTATGTTGCGAGCTGTAAAACCGAAGCGGCTTTCAACAAGTTCGAACCTCACGGGAGTACCAGCTTGTAGGGTACGGTATCCCTCTCCAGGAATGGCCGTGAAGTTGAAAAAGACATCTTCTTCACCATCATTTCTAGCAATCATCCCATTACCTGTTTTGAGATCGAACCAACGTACAACCCCCTCGGCTACAGCTTTTCCATTTGCTCCTAATGGTGGTGCACCATTGATCCATTCTTGTTGTGGGATGCGAATTTGTTTCACTTCAGGTCTATCATAAGCAACGCAATTGGTAATCTGCTCTTAGCTGCATCACAGCCCTTAAGTCTTGTCGCAGTTCTTCAACGGTAGGTCTACCAACAAAGAACCAGCCGTCGTAAATTTTGTATATGGTTAGGTCGGGATGTAGAATAAAGGTATAAGGTTGAGGACGATAAGCATATTCCCCTTCTGTAGTGTCCAAAATATTAATTCGTTCGATGAGTTCTAATTTCTCATCACATAAAAATACCCACTTAGCGCCTAGTCCCGCGCGGAAAGCAGCTTGAACTAAAGGCGGGTCTACGCTGACACTCACCAACTTACCGTAATTAACTGCGAGTTCTTTACTAACATTTGCTGGTGGTCTTCCCAAGAGAGTTTGGTTATAATAGTTATTAAAATTGACAGAAAAATGATTCAGCCTAAAAATGTATATCGTGGACACACAATAGAAAAAGTTGGTTATGGTAAAAGATCCGTATTTATGACAATAATCAACGAAAAAGAGTGGTCTGACATAACTCAATTAAAAGTAAAAGCAGCCATTGATGTTTGGATTGATCAAGGAATCGAGCCCCAGCAGGATAACTGAAGTAATCTCGACCAACTAGTCTCATCTAGCCTTTAAAAAAAATTTCATACAATGACCATAAGTACGCTCCCATCAAGCTTTCCAGCACTTGAAAATTTTACAATTTTTTTTAATGTACAGATTCTTTACATTAGTTTACAAAGCATCAGTACGATGTAAGGATTCAATTAACTCCTCAACTTCTTCTTCGTTGAGACATTGTTTCACTTGAGTGTTAAACCACTCGATCTCTTCCGGTTGTGTGTCCTTAACTTGATAGACCAATAATGTTCCTGCAACGCGGGCAAGAGTCAGAGGTGATGGACAAACGTGACTGAGTAAATCGCATGCATTCTGGTATGTTTTCTTGACTGATGCTTCGTCCATAGAAGAACCTAACTGAGTGGAAAGCTCTTTTAGGTTCTCCTGAATAGAGGAACCAAAGTCTGGATCTTCGACATCGAGATGGTTACTCATGAAACTTTATCAAATGCGGTAAGCACTTGTTTTTCTCACTGCCATCGTACTCTAACATCCACAGACTTTTCTTTCCACCTGCAGCAATAGAAATATAGTCATTTTTAAGTTAATTATACTCACCACTGTAACAAATTGCCTTTTTGAACCCACGTAGGGGCATTGTCGCGACACCCGCGCGATCGCCCTTTGGGAATGTGCAAATGTTAACTTTTGTAACTTATGCTGGCAAACATAGCGGGCTCTCTACTTTTTGTGATCGAGCCTTCCACCACTATAGTATGATAATTACTGGTACAATATTAGTTTCTAGTATCGAATTACAGTTACTTTCCATACCAAAGTTAAATAACCAAACATGAGTATCAGACCGATTACATACAGAATTTGGGTAGTATGTTGAACCTTGCTCCATATTTGCTGATAGGAAAGTTGATGATTTTGGATCATAAGGAAGGCTGGAGGACTAAATACGTAGGGTAGTAATCGACTCAATACTAGTCTCAGAAAAAAGTTGATGCTCCATAAATTCTTGCGGAGGGGATCTTGGTTATATTGCCAAGGGTAAGCAGTTTGAGCTAGATGTACCAAGGCTTTGACATCAGGTAATCGCAAGGATTCATATAGAGGCAGGGCAACTTTCATGTCATCATCACTTCTAGAAAGTGCATCATTCAGGACACATACATCTTCTAAGGCTGAGTTTACACCTTGTCCAATGTCTGGAGGAAAGCAATGAATGGCATCTCCTAAGAGTACAATTCCAATTACAGGAGATTTGTTGTCAACTTGTTTGCTGGTTTTTTCTAAATTCAATAAAAAGTGTAATCCCGAACAGTATTGAGGGATTGGAAAGTAACCACCTTCACTTTTAGCAAAGCGAGCGGCTTCCTCTGGGAAAACTATCTCACGTATGGGCAATTGTGGGAAAGCTTGCTCAAAAAAATCGTATATGCCCTCTTTCGTTTTTACCTTCCATATTTCATGATTTGGGTATCTAATGACATTGGCGCTACGGGGTTCATCTGAATTTTTAAGCGGCAATAAACCAAGGGAGACAGAACGCTTAGAACCAGTTAAAACTCCACGAATTGAATATGCCATATTACTTACGGCACGTTCATTATCATTCTTGTCAAGAATAAATTTTGGCGGTAAGGTTAAAACTTTATACTTAAGCCCTGAACTGGGTGAGGGAAAAAGCTTCATCTCAAATTTATCGGATGTAGATTTATCCCACTGTTTCAGAGTGTTTCTGACAACAGAGTAAAGACCATCACAACCTATCAAAAGATTAGGCTCGAATTTGATAGTATTGCTGTTCTCTTGTTGGGCAATGACTTCTATTTTATACTCTGAGCCATCGTGTATATTTATTTTGTTAATTTGAACACAATTTGATTTAAAAATTATATTAATGTAGTTTTGCCAATTCCGCTCAATTTCTTGATATAAGAGAAGTACAAATGCTCTTCGTGGTAGCCAGTAAGCCGTTTTTCGATTTGGATCTACCGTTGGCAATTTAAGTGTTTTTCGTTTTCTATTTGGTTGAATTGTTGTTAAATAAAATTCTGTGTTGGGAACACTAATTTCTGAGAGCTTGGAAGTTAATCCTAAAAAATCGGTCAATTTTTGACCACGGCCATCAATTAAATAATTGAATGATTTGTCCGGTTCATAGTAATCAACAGCAGGACGTTTTTCTAAGATTGTGATATTTGTCCAACCACGTTTAGCAAGTATTAATGCAGTAGCAAATCCTGCTGGCCCTCCTCCGACAATCAACACATTTCGACGAAAAGAGTTATTTTCCTTGGCTGTAGACAAATTTTCAGTATTCATCAGAAGTTAATGTGAGTTATGACGTGTTCAAAGCCAATCGAGATTCTTGTTCACTGAGATACCGACATTGTTAGCGAAAGTGTTACAAAAGCATAAGTAAGTCGGCGTGGAAATTCATAGGTATGTAACAAAATATTAACTTTAGAGTCAAATTTAATACGTTGTGTCTGACTGGAAGGATAATTTTCACAACAGTATCATACCTATTGATTTTCTATACCGAAGAAATCTTTCTGTTTCTTCACAAAAAAGGTCAGCACATATCACCCCGTAAACTAGTAGCGATCGCACTCTACTAGTGCGTCCAAATGAAGCGCTGGTTTATAATGTGCCGTGGGTATTTGGTCTTTGGTGTTGGGTTTTTTGAGTGCTACGTTAAATTACCTGCTTTTTCAACTGCTTGCTTTAACTCAGAAAAGGTAATACTACCGTCAGAGTCTAAACCATACCGTGCTAGTAACTCCTGGGGGCTACTGGTATTTGTTTGTGATGAGATAATTGCACTTAAGCCAGGACTTAAAAAAAGCTCATTAATGGAGACTTTGCCATTTTGATCGCCATCTAAGGTATTAAAAAGAGATTGAAGTTCTTGCTCGGTTGTCATAAGTTTCTATCTGAGATTAATTTTTCAATCTAATATCTCAAAATTAAACAAACTTATATCCTAAGACGTAAAAACGGGTATCGCTGGGGCTGAGATCAGGTGCGTGAACAACTGCCCGCGAAATTTAAATCTCATAGAGCGATTATGGAAGTTGGTCAAAAAACAATGTTTGTATTCAAAGTCTTGGTGAAGGGCGATCTGCCGAACGGCTAGAGCGCAACTTCAGGCGCACCACAAGGTTTGTAAAGTTAATTTAATACGCGGGATTCACAGATAATGGTCAGTCAGATGATCGCTTGCTCCTACTATATGGAAGCAAGTTAAGATTGTGTTTGGAATAGCACCATGAAGCTGATCAAAAACTTGCCTCTGAGCGAGGTAGAGAAAAACACTCTTGCACTTGCAAAAGTGGCAAAGGTACTCAATATACCTGTGGTTTTGACAAGTAGCCAGGAGGAGCGTTTTCAAGGTTCGTTAATGACTGCACTAGCACAAAGCCTGCCCGAAGCCTATGAGGCAAGAGTCAAACGTGCAGGCATCGTAAATGCTTGGGACGATGAGAACTTTGTCAAAGCAGTCAAAGACACAAATCGCACTAATTTAATCATGGCTGGTATCACCACCGATGTTTGCCTGGTTTATCCAGCTATCAGTGCAGTGCGCGATGGCTATAGTGTTCAAGCAGTCATGGATGCTTCTGGTTCACCATTCCATCTGTCGGAAGATTTGGCACGGCAGCGGATGCGTGATGCTGGGGTTGTCCTAACTGCTACGATCACTTTGATTGCTGAGCTGGTTCAGGATTGGAGCCGCCCCGAAGGCATCAAGTTACAGCAATTATTGTTTAGTGAGGTGTTACCCCCTGAGTTCATCGAAGGTACTAGCACTCCGTATTAATTGCTGTTATCCTCTGATGTTAGTGTCTCGTAAGATTTTTAGACGATGCATGGCGACAAAATGTGTCAGGGTTGGGATGAACCCGCTACATATCGGACAAACTCCTTGTGTGTTGGTTCACCCCGGATTGCCAGTAATTAGGTAGCTGAAGTTGTCTGGTTGGAATTGGCGGTTTTTGGTACAAAAAGTTGTGTAAGTAAAAGTCCAGAATGCCGCTTGTAGTCAACAAAATCAGGGTAGCATTTCCGGATGATTGAACAGACACGTTTGAAGCAATTGGATTGGGCTATTGTCCCACAAACCCTGGCTTGAGCCTCGACTTTGAGCGTAATTTCCTTAGAAGAAGTTTAGTTTTGTTAATTCCGCTTTGGTCACTAGAGTTTGTGTTTGAGCATAATTACTTAATTATCTCATGCCTGAAACTTTCTTCACTTACCCCCTCCCCCAACCGCTAGATGAGCCCTAAAGGCGAAAAGGAAAAGGCTCACTCCCTTTCCCCCACTTACAAACTGACAATCCCACGCTTAACTGCAGTAATCACGGCTTTTGTGCGATCGCTCACTCCTAATTTGCTCAAAATGCGATTCACATGCGATTTGACAGTGCTTTCACCAATACTCAAAGCAGTCCCAATTTCCTGATTACCCATTCCTTGTGCCATCAAATGCAGCACTTCCAACTCTCGTTCACTCAGTTCTGGATTGCTCATTCGCTGCAATAATTTTGCGCCCACTTCTGGCGGAATGTATTTTTGACCATTATGAATGGCGCGAATGGCATTCAAAAGCTCGCCAAGTTTAGAATCCTTAAGCAAATAGCCTTGAGCACCCGCTTGTAAACCGCGATAGATATCTTCATCACCATCATAGGTTGTGAGTACCGCGATCCGAGCCTGCTTAAATTCAGCACAAATCGCCATTATGGCTTCAACACCTCCCATTTTGGGCATTCGTAAATCCATTAGTGTCACATCAGGTTGGTATTCTCGAAACGCGTCGATCGCTTGCTGCCCATCTTCAGCTTGAGCGATCACTGTCATTTCTGGATCGCGGTTAATGATGGTTGCTAGACCGTTTCTGACTATGGCATGGTCGTCAACAATCAGCACCCGAATTGTAGTGGATTGGCTCATTGTCATTCTCACTCTCTATTGATAGTGACGATAATTTCTGTTCCTCGTCCAGGCTGGCTTTGAATCGTTAGTTGTGCGCCAATGTGCTCTGCCCGTTCGCTCATTCCTAATAAGCCAAACCCACCCATCAAAGGAGTGCTACCTACTCCAAAGCCCCTGCCATTGTCTTTAACCCGTAAGACACAGTGTGTCT
Source organism: Aetokthonos hydrillicola CCALA 1050 (assembly GCF_017591665.1). Lineage (GTDB taxonomy): Bacteria > Cyanobacteriota > Cyanobacteriia > Cyanobacteriales > Nostocaceae > Aetokthonos > Aetokthonos hydrillicola. Next base: position 19,756 of record NZ_JAAKGC010000050.1, read on the forward strand.
CCTTATACACTAACTCAACCCTAATTTCGCTGGCATAAGCGTATTTAATTGCGTTGGTTAATGCTTCCTGCCCAATTCTAAGTAAGTTATTCTCCACTTCGGTTGGTAAGAAATATGCTGTACCCTGAATTTCGCAAATCAGAGCCGTGTCGGTCTTCGAGCGCATTTGAGCCACTATACGATGCAGGGCACTCTCTAAATTACCTTCTTCTAGTAGCTGCGGACGGAGTGCTGATACAGATCGCCGTGCCCCTGCTAGCCCAGCGCGTGCTAGTTCTTCAATCATTTCCAGATGTAGTTGGGTTGCTTCCGGGTCATGCGCCAGCACTTGTGTTGCTGCTCCAACCTGAAGTAGAATACCTGTGAAGGATTGAGCCAGTGTATCATGAATTTCTCGCGCCATTCGGTTGCGTTCTTCCAGAATCGAAGCTTGCTGGGCGCGTTCGCGTTCGCGCAGTGCAGCGTTTCGCTGTTCGCTGATGTCAAGAATTATTCCTAGCATCCGTACAGGCTGTCCGGCTGTGTCATAAATGCCTCGACCTCGACCTACCAACCAATGAATACTGCCATCTGGATGAATGACTCGGTACTCAGCTTCAAAATCAGTATGAGTTGCTAGAGCTGTTGTAATAGCTTGCTCAACCCGATAAATGTCTTCTGGATAAACGCGATCGCGCCATGCCTGATAGCTGCTCTCAACCTCACCGGGAACTAACCCCAGCAATCGAGCAAAATTGTCGTTCCAATCTACTGTGTTCTCCGTGATATTCCAGCTCCAACTACCTATGTACGTGAAGTCCATCGTCAGCCTGCGTTGCTCTTCACTTTGTCGCAAGGCATTCTCCACACGTTGGCGCTCTTCAATCTCCTGCGAAAGGCGCAAAGTCCGCTCAGTAATTTGCTGTTCTAACGTTTGGTTGTAGTCGGCTAGAAGTTTCTCTGCTTGTTTGCGCTCAGTGATATCTTCAAAGGCTACAATAGCATAAGCTACCTTGCCCTGTTCGTCAAAAACTGGAGTGCCCCACACCTGAATGGGAATGGTGGCGCTATTTTGGCGAATTTCTATGTCATCAACAGTGGTGCGAGCGCCGCCCAATGCCCGAATAGCTGGCAGTTTTTCAGTGGGATAGATTTGATCCGTTCCCGTCTCATAAAACTGATAAGCCTCTGAGATTTGCTCCGGCAGCACGGCAGGATCAATTCCCTTACCCATAAGTTGAATGGCTCGCTGGTTGGCATAGTAAGGACGACCAGTTGCATCAATGATGCCAATTCCTACCGGAACTGCTTCTAGAAATTGAGTCATCCTGCTTTCGCTTGCCCGAAGCTTTGCATAGAGTTTGGCATTTTCAATAGAGATCGCTGCCTGCGTAGAAAGTAGGCTAAGAATTTGCGATTGCTCCGGTGTAAATGCCCCAGTTGCCAACTGATTTTCTAGATACAACACACCGATGAGCTTGCTTTGATTGAGCAGCGGTAAACAAAAGACTGATTGACTTTGGTGGTGTTGAATATAGGGATCATTAATAAAATTACCTTCACGAGTAGCATCATTGAGAATGACCGACTCATGAGTCCGAATCACATAATGAATGATCGATTCAGGTAAACGATTTGAGATCAAAGTCGATTGTAGCACTTTGGTTGCACAGGTCTGTGTACCTTCAATGAATTCACAGGTCGCTTCGATCATCCATTCTCCTGCGTTTTCTAAAAGTAAAGATCCGGTTTGTGCTCCAGCATTCTCAATGAGGATCTGCATTAAGGCGTGAAGCAGTCGTTCCAGTTCAATCTCGCTGGAAATCGTTTGGGATGCTTTCATTATTGTTGCTAAATCGAGAGCAACATGTGAGGTATTAGAGGTAGTTCCAGTAGCAGTGTGGATTGGCATGGAATTCACACTTGTTGATTGAGGAAAAAACTGAGGATAGTGAGCCTCCAAATTCCTCACCTTTGCCGTCGCACCCCACCGTTCATAGCAGTAGTGAGCTTCCTTCATATATATCTGGGCAAATTTTTCCAAACCTCGCGCCAGATAATGTTTAGCAGCTAATTCGTAAGCTAAGGCTTCTTCCTGAATATATCCGTTTTCTCTAGCGTCCTGAATCGCTTGTTCGTATAATTTTTCTGCCTCAAGCAACTGACCTAAAACTCGCGCTTTTTCTGCCTCGACTAAATGATATTTATGCAGAAAATTCATAGGCGCATGATGCGCCCATTTGTGCATTTTTTCCTGGTTGCTGCTCACGTTAAGGAACAATACTTTTTGTTCTGAATCAGGGACATGTGAATAAATTGTTAGTCGCACCAAAGAGTCGTAAAAGCAGAACAGTGGCATGGTTACTTGCCCTGGCGCACCTTTGAGATACCCCTCAGCCGCATTTGCATTGTTTAACGCTTGCGTAAACTGCCCAAATAAATAGCAGAGGATTAGCTTGTTGATGTAGAAATATTGAAATCCAAGAGAATCATTGTTTGCTAAATAGCGGTTCAATCCCTGTTGCTCATTGTAAGCAACGCCTTGTAAAGAGCAGGGATTATTAACCTGTCCTTGTAAGTTAAGCACTGCCTGCCAAAAAATTTGATGGTAATTCAAGCAAGTTTCCTGCTTCAATTGGGTGATGGCATGGCTATAATTCTCCATCTCCTTTTCTAATTCTGTCAGTTCTAATCCACTGAAATATAAATACTCACATTTTTGGTAAGCCGCTAAACCTGCAAATCCGAAATCTCCGGTTTCTACTCCGCTAGAGTAACTTTCCTGCAATAGGGATACAATCTCCCTAAAATGGGACTTTCCAAAGCTGATACCTTCCGCTACAATTAGAAAGGTTTTGCATTTAAGTTCTTGGGCATTCAGCCGTTCCACAAGGTTTAGGGCGAGTTGACCCAACTGATGAGCTTTCTCTACATCCTGAGTTGCTGCGGTGATAACGACTCCATAACAAGAATAGGCAACCGGAGAAGTGGGTGCATTGCCATACTGAATCGATAACTTGACTTGCTCACATGCCATCAGCCAAAACAGTGCAGGTACAGCCTGAAAGGCAGGAGAAGCGATATTTGAAATAGTCCGCATGGCTGCCAACCTACTGGCATCTGTCATTAAAGGTAAATGCGCCAAATCTTGAATATCCCTTCCTAGGAGAACTTCTTCTGTTTCTGAAAGTGCTTGTTGAATCTGCAATTCTGTAGGTGATTCTGGCAGGTTCAGCCCTAGTTTTGCCAACACTTGCAACCCGACTTTAATCGCGTCTAACTTGTGAGTTTGTGCTACATAGGTTTTGATTATGACCTCATGAACTTTCACTTCATCTAAAATGGTTTTGGCTTCTTGCAGAACAATAGCAACACATTGCTCCATCGCCAGAAAGTCACCAGATAGATAGGCAGTTTCTGCAGCTTCTTCATAAAGAACCAAACTGAGGTCATACTGGTGTTGCCAACTATCAGTTGCGAGTAACTCGATGCCTGCGATCGCATACTTGAAAGCTGCACTATAGGCAGTAGCCGCTTTAGCTTTTTGGGCTGCCATTAAGTTGAGTCTGGCAATGCTGTTTCGTTCCTGCCCAGAAACGACGAGATCAATCGCTAAATTAAGATGATCCACAATTTCAAACAGCCGCTCTGATAACTCCTCTGGCAACGTTTTTTCAAGCAGATTGCGACCGATTTGAAGATGAACCACCTGTTTGTGCGATTCATCGATTAGGGCATAAGCAGCTTGCTGGACGCGATCGTGCAAGAACTTATAGTTTTGCACTAACAGATCTTCATCTAATTCAGAAACAGGTCGAATCAGATCAGCTTGTACTGCTGTTAATAAATCCTGAAAAACTGTTTTAGGCGATCGCTCATCCACGATCGCTAGCGTTTTTAAATCAAATTCAGCCCCAATGCAGGCGGCTAGTTGAAGAAGCTGCTGCGTCACTTCTGGTAGTTTCTTTAACTTGCTCAACAGCAACTCCACCACATTGTTGGTGATGTTTTGAGTTTCAATCTGAGCAATGTTCCACTGCCAGTTTTGTTGCTCAGTTGCAAAGGTCAACCAATTTTCGCTATACAATAATCGCAAAAATTCATTGACGAAGAAGGGATTGCCCTCTGTTTTATGCAACACTAACTTCGCTAAAGTCCGAACAGTATCTTTATTGTGATGTAGCGTTTCAGCAATTAACTGGCTTAACGGCTCCAGCCCTAAAGGTGAAAGATTAATCTCCTGAAACACTGCACCTTGCTGTCGCAGTCTCTCTAGCATGAATACTAGTGGATGCGTTGGATTCACTTCATTATCCCGATAAGCTCCAATCAAAAGTAGGGATTGGGTTTGCTCATCTAGCAGCATCAGCTCGATTAACTTTAGCGTAGCTGAATCGATCCACTGCAAATCATCTAAGAAAATCACAAGCGGATGTTTCTTTGAACAAAACACCTGCACAAACTGCCCAAAGACTCGATTAAAGCGATTTTGTGCTTCCGTTGCACCAACGGACGGTACGGGTGGCTGCTTGCCAATAATTAACTCCACTTCAGGGATCACATCTATGATGATTTGTCCGTTACTTCCCAATACCGCTAAAAGGCGCGATCGCCACTGTTGCAATTGATTTTCTGGTTCACCCAGTAGTTGCCGTACCAACTTTTGTAGAGCATCCACAATGGCACTGTAGGGAATGTTACGCTGAAATTGGTCGAATTTCCCCCAGATAAAATAACCGCGCTTTGCCGTAATGGGTTTATACAGTTCTTGCACTAACACTGATTTCCCAATTCCGGCGTAACCAGAAACCAACATCATTTCAACTTTAAATGTTAAGTTACCTGTTTGTTCGCTCTCCCTAGTCGTTTGTGCATTGTCCTGTAAAACAGCGTTGCAATTATCCTCTGAGGTGACTAATCTTTCAAACGCTGCTAGTAATGCGCCAATCTCTGCTTCTCGTCCATACAGTTTTTGCGGAATTTGAAATTGTCCCGAAACGTCTTGCAAACCCAGTTGAATACTGTTAATGTAACGGACTTCCTCTAATTGGTTAGCACACATTTCTAAGTCCGCTTTGACTCCCCAAGCACTTTGATAGCGATCTTCTGCATTTTTCATCATCAGTTTCAAAACAATATCTGAAACGACTTTGGGAATCGTTGCATTCAACTCATGAGGCGGAGGCGGCTGTTTGGCAATATGACAATGGACTAGTTCAAGCACGTCCGTTGTGGGAAACGGTAGCTGTCCGGTGAGCAGTTCGTAAAACGTTACACCGAGCGAGTAAAAATCAGTGCGGTAATCGAGCAGACGGTTCATCCGCCCTGTTTGCTCGGGAGACACGTAGGCGAGTGTCCCTTCTAAAACGTGAGGGCTTTTGAAGGTGGGATTCGTGTGATTAAATCGTGTGGCTATCCCGAAATCAATGATTTTGACTGCACCAGTATCTAGATTTAAAACAATGTTGCCAGGGTTGATATCCTTATGAATGACATTAGCTGCATGGATTTTGCCCAGAATATCTGTTAGGTTGATGGCAAGAGGCAAAAAAGCAGATAAGGGCATGGGTAAGAAATCTGGACGTTTTTGCATCCATCGCTCTAGGGATTCTCCGCCAAAATCTTCTAAAAAAATAACGAGTGTACGTTGATACTCCTGCTGGCTGTGTGCCTTGACCACGCCTTCTATGTTCAGGGAGCGGGTCATTTCATATTCTTGTTTGTAGCGAGTTAATTCTTGAGATGAGGGATAATCTTGCTTTAGCATTTTGACGATAATTGGCAGATTATCTCGTACTCTGATGCCACGGTATACTAGAGATGCCGAACTTTCATAGATTTTACTTTCGATGGCAACTCCGGTTAGGGCTATCATTGAGCTTTCTCCCGATGGGTGTCATAAGCGTGTTGACCAATTATACCTTTCATTACAGGACTTCAACAAAAAACTATCACGAAAACAAATACTATGCTGAATGAACTTTTTGATTCTAAGAAGAAAGTTTACCTATTTTTTTGGTAAATCGTAGAATCTGCTACAGTTTGACTCACTTCAACAGTGCTAGTCTTCACGAAGAAAACGGAGGTAAAAAGTGACCACTCTGACGCCGAAAGAGTTAGAACGATATCATCGCCAAATGATGCTCCCGAATTTTGGCTTAGAAGCACAGAAGCGCCTTAAGTCAGCAACAGTTCTAGTAACAGGTGTCGGAGGATTAGGTGGTACAGCAGCACTATACCTCTTGGTAGCAGGTGTTGGCAAGCTGATCCTAGTCAGAGGAGGGGATCTGCGGCTTGATGACATGAATCGTCAAATTTTGATGACAGATGATTGGGTAGGTAAGCCCAGGGTTTTCAAAGCAAAAGAAACTCTCCACGCGATCAATCCCGACGTTCAGGTGGAAGCAGTTAATGATTACATTACCCCTGAGAATGTGGACTCTTTGGTAAAGTCGGCTGATATCGCTCTTGACTGTCCCCACAACTTTAGGGAGCGCGATTTGTTAAATGAGGCTTGTGTACGCTGGGGTAAGCCAATGATAGAAGCAGCAATGGATGGGATGGAGGCTTACCTGACCACTATTATTCCGGGTGTAACGCCGTGTTTGTCTTGCTTGTTTCCAGAAAAGCCTGATTGGGATCAACGTGGTTTTGCGGTGATAGGAGCGGTTAGTGGAACACTCGCATGTTTGACAGCTTTAGAGGCTATTAAGGTAATTACCGGGTTTGAGCAACCCCTATTGTCACAACTACTGACAATGAACTTAACCCGGATGGAATTTGCTAAGCGCCATTCATATCGCGATCGCGCTTGTCGAGTATGTGGGAATAAATAGACGCAATTATTTTAGCACTCGCCTTTTGTTCCCCACCGTTACCAATAGACCAACAGCAACTAACATCGCAGGTATAGAATCTGATTCAGGAACTGGTACAATTCGACCCGCACCACTGATTGTATTAGTAAAAACACCAAAATCACTGACTCGACGACCTGTTGTGACTAAAAAGTAATCTCTCCCAGCAGTCAGTGGTTGGTTGAATGTGACCGTTTCAGCATTATTAGTAGTATCTGCGATCAAAACATTGGTTAATTGTTGCGCTGGGTTGAAACTGTCCTGATATAAAGCTAAAAAGATATCCCACGGTGTGTTTTGCGGTGGAGTAGCTTCAGACACACCACTTATGGTGTATGAGCCAGACTGAGTTACTGTAAAATCGAACACACTGTACGGAACACTCATTCCCAAGTTACCATCTTTTTCCCCAGATAAGAGAGTGGGCGGATTACCTGGTGCTACACGCCGCCAAATTGCTTGATTTGTTGTATCACCTTGATAAGTCAAAACGGATGCTCTTGAAGGTTTAGCAGTAGCAAAAGCAGCTAACGCTAGACCGAAAATAACAACTAATAATTTTTGAGAGGACTTTGTTTTTAACATAAAACGAAGTAGGATTAGGTATTAATACTTTTAATAATTGATAGTTTTTACTTGATTAGGAGCCAACTTTCTCTGAACTGCAATGCTGAAATCACCCTAAACTTTTTTCTCGGCAGGTAATGTTCTTAACTATACAAAGGAAACAGTATCAATATAGTTGAAAAATAGTCAACCATTTATGTGAGCAAATTCTGACACTTTCACCTTTGGCGATCGCTTCACTGCTGGGCAAAGCGCAGATCCCTGTTTCGGTTTTCTGATATCTTGCACCTGGACTGTCAGCTAGCCAGCGATTTAAATCGCTGGCTGATAGCTAAAGTCCTCTCAAGAGGACTGCTCAAAGATTTCAGTCCATTGAAATGGACTTAAGCTATTAGCCCAGAACTTAAGTTCTGGGCGGGATATCGGGCTTGTTTCAGCAAAGAAAAAGTAGGAAGCTAGTTTAATAGCGAATTCCATACAAAAATTCTTATGACAGGATCGACTGTAGATATAGTTGTCGTTGGTAGCGGGGTTAGTGGCTTAAGCTGTGCTGCATTGCTCGCTCGTTATGGTTTTAATGTTATAGTCTGCGAGAGCCATTCAATTCCAGGTGGTGCTGCTCATGCTTTTGAACGTCAGGGATTCAAGTTTGACTCAGGACCTTCACTTTACTCTGGACTGTCCTATAGTCCTTCCCCCAACCCTTTGCGACAAGTGCTAGACGCAATAGGCGAAGATGTTCCATGGGTGACTTACAATAAATGGGGTTGTTGTCTCCCAGAAGGCGATTTTGATACGTCGGTTGGGACGCAAGAATTTTGTGAGACTTTGACAAAGCTATGTGGTGAAGCTGCTTGTGTTGAGTGGCAAAAGCTTCAACATGTGATGGAGCCGTTTAGTAAAGCAGCGATCGCGCTACCAGTAGCTGCGGTACGCTTTGACTTAGGTGCAGCTATAACACTAAGCAAATATGGTCGATCTATAGTAAAGCATATTCCAAATATCGTTAAGCTGACAGGATCTTTCTCGCGGATCATGGACGAGGTTGTTAATGAACCTTTCACCCGCAACTGGCTCAACTTACTTTGTTTTCTGCTTTCTGGACTACCAGCAGATGGAACCAGTGCAGCAGAGATGGCGTTCATGTTTGCCGATTGGTATCGACCAAATGTGGTGCTAGACTATCCTATTGGTGGTAGTGGTGCTTTAGTTGACGCACTGGTTCGTGGACTCAAGCGACATGGGGGTGAGTTAATGCTTAGATCTCATGTTGACCAAGTTCTTGTAGAAGGAAACCGTGCAGTTGGTGTACGTCTAGATAATGGCAAAGAGATCAGGGCAAGTCGGGCAGTTGTCGTAGCTGCATCAGTATGGGATACTTTAAAGCTAATTCCAGAGAAAGCCCTGCCAAATCAATTTCGGGCAAAGCGACAGGCTACACCTGAGTGTGATAGCTTTATGCATCTCCATCTTGGGATTAACGCACAAGCATTACGCTCAGACTTAGCGTGTCACTATATTGTAGTTAATGACTGGGTCAAGGGTGTAATGGCTCCTCAAAACGTTGTGTTAATTTCAATTCCGTCAATTCTCGATCCATCACTCGCACCACCAGGAAAACACGTGATTCATGTTTATACACCTGGGAATGAGCCATACGATCTCTGGATGGGAATGAAACGGGGAAGTCAAGAGTATCTACAACAAAAGCAGATACGTGCAGAAGTCATGTGGCAAGCCTTAGAGCGGATTATTCCAGATATTCGCTCACGTTGCGAAGTGACTTTAGTTGGTACACCCCTAACGCATGAGTACTTTTTACGACGCCATCGCGGTTCATATGGTCCTGCCATTCGAGCTGGTTCTGGTGTCTTTCCCGGTCCAAAAACACCCCTATCAGGGTTGCTGTGCTGTGGAGATTCGACGTTCCCTGGTATTGGTCTACCAGCAGTCGCCGCTAGTGGGATGATGGTTGCGAATTCTATTGCAAGTGTAAAGCAGCACTTAGAAATGCTGAGGGATTTGAGAAACTGAGACGTAGCGCGATCGCCTTCTTGATGACCTAGAGCGCTGGTCCACTAATATATATTGACAAAATCTAAAGTATGTGTGATGGGATAAAATGGCTATTTTCGGTAAAATGTCAGGGTCAGATTTTTAGCGATCACCTAAAAACAAACACTAAAATCCCCTCTTTACATTATCTGCTCACGAGAATTGGCGTTTTTACTTTGCGCGATCGCTCTTGTGGGTTTTCCTGATCTTGTAGGTGCTTGCAGGGGGCGCGTTTACTCTTAACGAGTGTTGCGATCGCTTCCCATTGAAACTTGTATCGGGGAAAAGCTGTTAGAGTTTTAGAAATACATAACTACCTAAAATACAATAGAATAGAAGAAATTTCAATGTTTTTCACCAGAAAAAATCCATTGCCTATTCCCAATTGCCTACCTTCACAACATTTTTATACTAAGCCGATTACTGATTCTGCGAGGAATTATGCTGCTAACAGAAAGTCGCGCTGATCGAGTGGTTCTCCACAATATCACCTGGCAACAATTCGAGAATTTAATAGTAGACTTAGGTGAAAGTCGTGCAGCTAGAATAGCTTACGATGATGGTATGTTAGAAATTATGACACCATTACCAGAACACGAATATTACAAAGAAATAATTGGTGACATCATCAAAGATACGGCTGAAGTATTAGAGATAGATTATGAATGTTATGGCTCAACTACCTGGAAGAGAGAGTTCAAAAAGGCTGGGCTCGAATCTGATAACTGTTTTTATTTCCAAAATGAAGCTTTAATTAGAGGTAAGCTCAAGTTTGATTTAAATCAAGATCCACCTCCTGATTTAGCTTTAGAAATTGATGTCACCAGTAAATCTTTAGATCGCTTTCCAATCTATGCGCGGTTAGGCGTACCTGAAATTTGGTCTTACGACTCTGGAGAAATAAAAATTTACCAGTTGCAAGGTGAAGAATATGTCGAAAGAGAAGCCAGTTTAGTGTTTCCTAATCTGAATATTCGAGAGATTCCATCACTAATTGAAAAATACCGCATGGCAGGAAGACGAGTTTTCCGACAGGCAATTAGGGAATGGGTGAGGAATCAGGAGTCGTAATAAATACCTATAGTTGTTTCAGACTTGTAGGGGCGAATGGCATACTCTAGGTATCTGTAGGATAAATGGTATTATTTCACCATGATTCAATTCCCACAAAATTCAATTCTGACTCCTGACTTCTGACTCCTGACTCCTGACTCCTGTATTCTTTCTTCTAAAATTCTGGTAGTCTTATATCTCAGATTGCGGCAACTCTGGTAACAAGTTCTACTGAAGTGCCTAACAATGGCGTTGAGATGACTACCATGATAGATTCTGAAACTGATATCCCAATCCTACAAACCCAACTTGCTCAAGACTACCGCCAGCTATCAGACGTAGACCGGAAAATTGTACAATTATTTTCGGTAATTTATGAACCGATAAACAGAATTTTGTTCCAGAATTGCATTAACCAAATCGGTGCGTTAGACGAAAACAATAAACCTTTTGTTAACAAAACTTTAAGTCGCCATATTGATAAATTGTTGTCAGCAGGGTTGCTAGTTCAGGAAAGTGGACAAGGTCCTCAATGTCATCCACTACTGGCAGAGATTGCTACTCGTGATGCGGTAAAAGCAGGTAGTTTTGAACTACTAGCAACCTGTGTGTCAAAAATTTTACCAATATCTACTTATTACACAAATGGACCCTGGCATTTTAAGAGTAAACGCCAATTTTTCCGGGAAGTTCGTATTGGTCTTTATCGCCAAGACCTTAATGCCATTAATAAATATATCGAAGACTACAACAAATATAGTCGCCAAGATAAGATCTATGGAGATGATATCTTCGAGGAGGTCTGTAATAACCCATTTGATGCTGATTGGTTTAGAACTTTACCACAAAACCTATACGAGAGCGGTATTTCTAGCATCTTAGCGAATTCATCTCTACAATGTTCTCCCGCAGAAGAGCCGTTTGAACTACTCAAAGAAGAATGCGAGACCCCCGGAGGAAACTGCTCAGATTATCTCAAGCTAATTTTAACAGAACAACTGCTTCTACGAGGTTGTATACAAGAAGCGCAACAGACTTTAGAGGGTCTATCTGACAAATATCAAGATAATGCTGCCGTATTGTGGGGGTGGCTGAATTTTCTGCGGGGTGAAAACGACCAAGCAATTAAGTATTACACCATTGGTCTTAAAGCCCTTAAAAAAGCCAAGGGCAAGCAAAAAATATATTTTAGTACGATGGGTGGCTTGTTTTTTATCTTGGCTCTTTTAAAAGATGGTTCGCCTAATCACCTTCGACAAGCTGAAGAGTACGCAGGTTTGATTTCCCAGCAGCCAGAGCATTGGCTGAAGACTATTTATGGGAGATTAAAAATAGTGGCACAAGTCCAGCAAGGTGATATCGCCCAAAAAGAATTTATACTCAGCGTTCAAGTTCCTCACATAGAAGAAAATCACAGCTTAGAGACTCTCTTCTGTGCCTTGTGTTTATATTGGGTAGATCTTGACAAGGCAAAAAAGCGCTTGCCGAGGTTATTAGAACCGTTATATCAGCGAGCAGTAACATCTGGTTACTACTGGCTAGCAATGGAAACAGCAGAACTGCTGTCTCGACTTAAACCCCGCAGCACCTACGATACCCAAGCAGCAATATTACGTCAAGATAAAAACAGTTACAGTATAGTTAACCTAATCCAACCTCAAGAACCTTGGCAGCTTTGTTTAAAAGCACTGGCAAATCTACACAAACAACCAGATGAACCTGTAAAAGATGACGCAGAATTACGCTTAGCATGGTTTATTACTTTCTACCCCAGCAAATGTATATTGCAACCTCGCGAACAAAAAATTAACGCCAAAGGGGAGTGGGGTAAAGGTCGCCCCATCGCTATCAAGCGTCTAAGCACGGATTTGGGTGAGTTTGATTATCTCACGCCGCAGGATATTCGGGTATGCCGGTGCATTGAAACATTTTCTACTTACCAATATGGATATCACAACAAAACCGAGTACACATTTAATGCAAAGGCAATATTAGCATTGGTTGGACACCCGTTGGTTTTCTGGGAAGATGCACCAACCATCCGCGTAGAAATTGTTAAGGGCGAGCCAGAATTACTGGTAAAAAAACGGAAAAACGGTCGCTTAACTTTGGAATTTGTCCCAAAACTGATAGAGTCGGAGAACATTCTAGCTCTTAAAGAAACCCCAACCCGTATAAAAGTTATTGAAATTAATGCCGAACACCGACGCATAGCAGAGATTATCGGTAAAGAGAATCTGTTAGAAGTGCCTGCTATTGGGGAGACGCAAGTCTTAGAAGCCATCAATGCTGTCTCTGGAATTGTAACCGTACATTCTGATATTGGCGGGGGTTTGTCAGGAACCGAAGAAGTACCAGCCCAGAGTATACCCCATATTCACTTATTACCTGCTAATACTGGATTGAAAGTATGCTTGCTATCTCGCCCCTTTGCCCAAGGTGGTTCTTACTATCGTCCTGGTACGGGTGGGGAAACTGTGATTGCAGAGATTGACAGTAAGCGTTTACAAACCAGACGAAATCTGCATGAAGAAAAGCAACTTGCCAATACTGCTATAGCAGCTTGTCCAACCTTAAACAGGGCTGAGGAACAAGATGGTGAATGGTTAATAGAAGAGCCAGAAGATTGTTTGGAACTGCTGCTAGAACTGCAAGCACTCAAGGAAACCGTAGTGATAGAATGGCCTGAAGGAGAAAAACTGCGTGTCAAACACCAAGCAGATCTCAAAGATTTCCAGATGACCATTCAACGTGAACATGATTGGTTTGGTGCTACTGGAAACTTAGTATTAGATAAAGATCTAGTGCTGGATATGCAGCAACTACTAGAACTATTGGATAAAACCCCAAGTCGTTTTATCCCTCTTGGTGATGGGCAATTTTTGGCTTTAACCCAAACATTTCGCAAACGCCTTGACGAATTGCGGGCTTTTTCCGAAAAACATAGCAAAGGTATACGCTTTCACCCACTAGCAACATTAGGCTTAAAGGATTTGGTAGATGAGGCGGGTAAGGTAAAAACAGACAAATATTGGAAGGCTCATATCCAGCGCTTAGAGGAGGCGCAGAAATTGCAACCAGAACTCCCTTCTACGTTCCAAGCTCAATTGCGCGATTACCAGATGGAGGGTTTGACTTGGTTGGCGCGTCTGGCTCATTGGGGTGTTGGAGCTTGCTTAGCAGATCAAATGGGACTGGGTAAGACGGTGCAGGCGTTAGCTGTCATCCTCATGCGAGCCAGTGAGGGACCGACTTTAATTGTTGCACCTACTTCTGTATGTATGAATTGGGTGAGTGAAGCAGGCAGGTTTGCTCCTACTATTAATGTAGTTCAATTTACCAGTGGCGATCGCCAAAAATTACTCGATAAGCTACAACCGTTTGATATGTTGGTATGTAGTTATGGTTTGTTGCAGCAGGAAGAAATATCCCAAATGCTTTCTCAGGTGCAATGGCAAACGATTGTGCTAGATGAAGCTCAAGCAATCAAAAATATGAGTACTAAACGCTCTCAGGCGGCGATGAACCTTAAAGGTGGTTTCAAACTGATTACCACTGGGACTCCGATTGAAAACCACCTTGGCGAACTGTGGAATTTGTTCCGCTTTATCAATCCTGGGCTTCTAGGTTCATTTGAAAGCTTCAATCAACGCTTTGCTATCCCAATTGAGAAATTTCAGGATAAACTCTTACGCAACAAATTGAAAAAACTCATTCAACCATTTCTGTTGCGTCGCACGAAAAATCAGGTACTGGAAGAATTACCCTCGCGTACTGAAATTTTGTTGCATGTGGAGTTGAGTCGGGAGGAAATGGCTTTTTATGAAGCGTTGCGTCGCGAGGCTATATCTAAACTAACCGAAACTGACGCAACTGCTGGTCACAAGCATTTGCAAGTACTAGCAGAAATTATGAAACTCCGCCGAGCTTGCTGTCATCCTAGTTTGGTGATGTCTGATACTAAACTATCTAGCTCGAAACTGCAACTTTTTGGTGAGGTGCTGTCTGAACTGCTGGAGAATCACCATAAAGCCCTTGTGTTTAGTCAGTTTGTTGATCATTTACACATTATACGCAATTATTTGGATGAGAAAGGTATTAATTATCAATACTTGGATGGCAGTACCCCCGCTCCAGAGCGTAAAAAACGGGTAGATGCTTTCCAGGCTGGGATAGGAGATGTATTTTTAATCAGCCTTAAGGCTGGTGGTACTGGTCTTAATCTTACTGCTGCTGATTACGTCATTCATATGGATCCTTGGTGGAATCCCGCTGTGGAAGATCAAGCTTCAGATCGTGCTCATCGTATAGGACAACAACGCCCAGTTACTATTTATCGCTTAGTAGCTAAGGACACTATTGAAGATAAAATTGTGGAGTTGCATCACCATAAGCGAGATTTAGCAGACAGCTTGCTCGAAGGTACTGAGCTCAGTGGCAAAATCTCAACAGAGGCGTTACTCGAATTGCTTAACGAAAGTTAATATATTTTGGGTTGTAAAGTCCCTATGAAAAATTGAGTGAGAGAACTTACACAACTGCATAACCTGCTCTTTGCTTCAACTAATTGTACTTTGTTGGGAAATTTATCAAGTCCACCAAAGCATAATACAGATTTATTATTTTGGCTTCTTAACCAAGTCTAAGTTTGTTAATGATTCCCGGAGTTAGCTATCAGCCATGAAAAAGTTTATTATTATCTCAAGCACGTCCCTAATCTGTTTGCTCATCAGTTACTTTGGTACTCAAGTAGTGGGTAAAAAAACAGCCTATGTTATAGGAGGCGGGATGTTTTTTATTGGAAGTTCTGCTCTAATCGCGCAGACAATAGGCGATCGCAAAGCTAATGCCTTAAACCCTATCGCAGAGTACAGCAGCCACTCATCAAGCACCAAAAGAAGTAGTTAGCTATTGACTGAGATAAATCGCAGGGTGTTGCACTTACAAACTAAGGCGGAGAAACTCTAGGTTAGGGTTTGCTCTTCATTGCAATTAATCCTGGGCAGGTAAAAACGAATACATCACGGATACCACTCTTAGAGTTTTTGACTTTGATCGCAGAAGTATAGTGGAGAAATTGGCGATCGTTAAATATCAAAAAATCACCTTTGTTGAGAATCTGTGTGAAAACTGGGGGTTCATCTTTAAATTTGTACAGATGAGTTTCTCCGCCTTCAATGTTTTCTCGATTCACACAGAATATCCCTACCAAGTCTACTCCATCTCTATGAATGCCCTCAGGGGCTGGGTTACCAATTTTTTGATCTGAAGTGGTAGTTCTAATTTGATGAACGCCGATCTCGTCAAAGGTGGAACACAGTTTACAAAACTCGAAGAACTCCCGGACAATTTTTTGAAAATCTTCTAACTCTATCAATGTATCATCTATTTCTGGATATTCTCTAATAACGTCTCCTAAGAGCGGATTATATTCTTTACTTTGAAAAAAGCGTCCATGTGACAATTTCATCACTTGATCAGAAGTCACTCTAAAGTGAGAGAAGCGCCTTAACCGGTAGTTGTCTTCTAAGTAAGGATCGATAGGAAGATTATCAAAATAGCTCTTTAGCCTATCTAAATTGACAGAATTTAGTGTTTCTATAGCGTAGTCGGTAATACAATTGAAGTTTTGTTTGGTCAAAGATGTCAGCATCATAATTGCCTCCTGTGGCTTGATCTACTTCAGATCGTTCAGGCAATTCTCTAGTCATTTATGAAGAAGAATACATGCGTCAGTCGCCAGGAGTCAGAATGAAGTTTTTGGTTTAAAACCTCGTCTACTCGTTACCAACACAGGGGTTGAAACTTTTGCTAAAACACTATCCCTTTACGGGTAGCGTATTCTGGCTCCTGAATTCTGTCTCCTGACTCCTTTTAATAAAACTATCTGTAATTGCCAGCACTCTAGCAATTGGGCTCTATAACTTCCGAACGAGTTCAGATAGCGATTAGCTTCTAGTCAAGATTTGAGCCAATCAGAATTTTGCGTGTTTCTGTTCGCATTGATCAACTAAGCTTACGTTGCACCCAATGCGAAGATTTTACTGAAACACAATAAATTCCAATGATTCAGCAAACTCTTCTAAGATGGGAATGCAGTTTAGTTAAACTGGCTTCTTAATGAACCCTCACTATTAACAATCTGTTTTTCTATTTTTTCGCTCTTTTGTGCCGAGTATATTTTATTTTATTAACCTATTTCCTATTATAATCCCAATTTTTTTAAATATTGCTACACGTCAAAAATCTTACCCTGGACATACGCCGTACCCTGAGTCTTGCGGACACGCCGTCACCAATTCCTGGAGAGCAGAGGTTGCTCTCCAATGTGAGAAGCTAGATTCAATTAACTGATATCTTGCATCTGGGCTGTCAGCCAGCCAGCGATTTAAATCGCGCTTCTGATAGCTAAAGTCCTCTCAAGAGGACTGATCCAGGATTTCAGTCCATTTCAATGGAATGCGCGCTATTAGCCCGGAACTTAAGTTCTGGGCGGGATATCGGGCTAATTCAGAATGGTGCAAGATGTCAGTTAATCTCTTCAAGAGTTTGTTTTGCTAATTTCCAGAGATACATTGAGTCAACACCTACCGCAATCAAGCTATATCCTGCTTCTTTTGCCGATATAGCACCTTGAGAATCTGTAGTAAAAATGCCTACTGGTATACCTTTGTTCAAACAGGTTTCTTTAACAGAAGCAATTACCTTGACTACATCAGGATGATTAACTTGACCAGTCAATCCCATACTACCCGAAAGGTCAAATGGGCCAATAACTATAGCATCAAAACCAGGAACATCAATTATAGATTCAAGATTCTTTACTGCATCAATGTGTTCAATTTGTAGAACAATGACTATGTTTTCGTTTGCTGTTTTGAAGTACTCTGGAAGACTCATCCCATAGTTTTGTGCTCTAGCAACCCCAAGACTTCGACTTCCTTGTGGGGGATATAAGCAAGCTTCAAGGGCATATTTGACTTCTTGAGGGGTTTTGATTTGAGGCAGAATTATCCCATCACATCCTGTATCTAGTACTCTTTTGATCCAAACGCTGTCATTCCAAGGTACCCGAATTAAATTTGCGCAGCGCCCACCAGTTGCTTGCATAATTAACTGAACTTTTTCTAAACTGAGGGGACTATGTTCCATATCTATCCAAAACCAGTCAAATCCAAGTTGGGACAAAGCTTCAGCCGTTTCTGTGCATGGGAGTGTGATTACAGAACCAATCAGAGTTTCTTTCTGGTTCAGTCTTTGCTTAAAGTTAATTGCCATTAAAAAGTCTCCGAGCCTTTGCTCGTTAAGAAAAATGCCATTCTACTCAAGCTTACCAAGCGCGTCAGTTGCTGTGTCCCGATTCAAAACTTAAAAGTCAAAATAGTTACTTTAGAAGAAAATCTCGCTACTACGAAACTCAATCATTCTCAAAACGTTGAATTTCAATCAAGTAACCATCAGGATCGCGGAGAAAACAATGATATATTTTATACTTTTGGTTAAATGCAGGTGGCTTTTCAAATTTAACCCCACGCTCTTTAAGGTACTCATACCATTCATCGACTTGCTGAGTTACGAGGGTGAAAATGACACCTGTTGGTTTACCATCTGGAGGAGTAGCAGTTTCACTTGCTTGACATATGCCTAAGTACCCAGAGTTACTGACAGCGTAAATTCGACAACTTCCTTGGTCAAGCCATAAGCTCAACCCTAGCTTATCTTCATAGAACTCTGTTGAGGCAGCTTGGTTACGAGTGTATAAGAAAGTAATCTGTTGTTCAATTGGTGGGTGAGACATAAAGTTTTGGGATGATTTGGTTCACAGTTAGGGATTTAACCACACTATTTAACTACAAAAAATAAATTTTACAAATACGGAGTATTTTCTAGAACTAAAAGCTTAAAAACTGGCAGTAATAAAATATGAATTTTCAAAAAATGAAGGTAAAATCAGTAGTTAAAATATCAAATTAAATAGAATTAATTATTTAAAGTTAGTTTGATTTGTAAAAGGGAATAAAATCTGCAAAAAGAGCCTATGAAACTACCAAATGGTCCGCAAACCCCAGGGATAATACAGATGCTACAGTGGATTGTTAGCCCCATGTCGTTTATGGAAAGCTGTGCCAAGCGCTATGGGGACATTTTCACATTGCAGTTAAATCGTCCTGTGGTTTTCGTTAGTGACCCCTCAGCGTTGCAGCAGATTTTGAGCAGCGACACTAAGGAATTTGAGGCTCCCAGTGATTGGAATACTACGTTTGAACCAATGCTGGGGAAGCATTCTGTGATCACCCTCAGTGGTGAAGCCCATCGTCGTCAACGGCAGTTGTTATTACCTCCCCTTCACGGAGATCGAATGCGAACCTATGGAAATGTCATTGGCGATATCACACAGCAAATCATCAACCAGTGGCAGCTAGGTAAGCCTTTTGATGTCCGCTCTGGGATGCAAGCAATTACACTGCGGGTAATAATGCAGGCAGTGTTTGGGCTATATGAGGGTTCACGCGCTCAAGAGCTAGAGAAACTTTTGGTTGCCATGTTGGAAAATCGGTCTCCCTTACAAGTAGTCATACTTTATTTTCCGGCTCTACAACGAGATTTAGGCCCTTTAACTTCTTGGGGAACCTTTCTCCGCCGTCGGGAGCAAGTTAACCAACTTTTATACGCACAAATTCAGCAATATCGAGAGCATCCAGATCCATCTCGCACAGATATTCTCAGCTTGCTAATGACAGCAACTGATGAAGCAGGACAATCAATGACGGATGTCGAATTACGTGATGAATTGATAACTTTGTTAACTGCAGGTCACGAAACCACGGCAACAGCTTTAACTTGGGCATTATATTGGATTCATAAACTGCCAGAAGTGCGCCAAAAGTTACTCGAGGAACTCGATAGCCTGGGCGATAACCCAGATCCGAACACCCTTTTTAAATTACCTTATTTAAACGCTGTTTGCTGCGAAGCGTTGCGGATTTACCCAGTTGGGATGCTTACCTTTCCACGAGTGGTAAAAACACCTGTATCTCTATGTGGCTGCGAACTCGAACCCGGTACAGTCTTGCTCGGTTCAATTTATCTCACTCATCAGCGTGAAGATTTATACCCGCAACCCAAGCAGTTTAAGCCAGAACGCTTTTTAGAACGCCAATTTTCAGCTTATGAGTTTTTACCTTTTGGCGGTGGTGCAAGACGCTGCATTGGTATGGCATTTGCCCAGTATGAAATGAAAGTGGTACTGGCAAAAATTCTTTTGCAACTAGAATTGGCACTAGTAGATAACCGCGATGTGCACCCTAAACGTCGTGGTTTGGTTACAGCACCTGCTCACCCTATTCAAATGGTTGTTAAAGGTCAACGATCAAGGAAGTCAAAAACTTTGGCATCTATCTCTGGTTGAGTTTTTCAATCACGCCAATTTGATATAGTTTTCAATATCTTCGGAGGGTGGGTAATGCCTACCCTTAGAAATTTGCAACAAAAGAAATTCAGTAGATAGTGGCGCTGTGATCTTTGATTTGAGCGATCGCGTAAATCTCTAGCTCGCGTGTTGATAACCCAGATTGCGCACTTCACCATGTAATACGCGTAGATTTCCAAAAATTCACTAGCATGGTTAAATGAAGAACATAAATCTCGAATGGATTTAAATATTAATACTTAACAGTTTGACCATTATTAAGAATTTTTCTTGAAAAGGGGGATAATTCATTTTGAAGTGCGCAATGTGGGTTGATAAGTTTTTATGGTTCAAGATAATGTTCCCCACTTTTCTTCCATCACAAGTTAATCAACTCAAAGACTCAGAGGCGATCGCTTACGCTTTGTATCTCAACATATTTTACAGTTTTTGAGAAATCACAATTTATAAGAATAAAACTGGCAAAATCAGCGCTGTAGTGATTCCTGAGATTCTGTCGATGAGACAAGTAATGGTTGTTTATTAAATAAATAGGATGTTGATAACATATTGATGTTATTTCCCACGGGTATTTCTATAGAGTCAATCAATACAGCGGTATCAACCACCAAAATAAGGGTACCATTCGCTAAACTGCTGCAACCATAGACATATTTTGGAGATGCGAGCGCATTTCCCAATGGTCTGATAACTAATTCTTGTTCTCCTATAATTTGGTCAACTTCTAAACCCACAAATTCTTGATTGCGGCGCACCAGAAGCACAGGTGGAATCTTTTTTCCTACTTCATCCAGTGTTGTGGAATAATTTTGAATATGATGACTGTAAAAAGAACTGTTATAGTAGATTAAGTTTGATAGTTTACGCAGGCTCACCATACGTTCATCTTTGCCTGTGTTCCAATGTAAAACTCTCTTGCCTTCAAATTCTTTGATTTGCTCAGAGTCAGGAAGCAAAATTTTGACAAGACTATCCAATAGTAAGGCATAAACGGTTCCGCCTGCTTGGACAAGCATTAATTTATCAGTTGTCATAGAAAAAGGAATTTTGAGTATAAATGTAGTTCCCTGCTGGGGTACAGATTTCACGGTGACTTTACCTTGGAGTGCTTGCAACTGAGAACGCACAATATCTAAGCCTATACCGCGTCCAGAAATTTCGCTAACTTTAGCAGCAGTAGAAAATCCTGGTTCAAATAAAACCTCTAACAGTTGGGATTCTGTTGAAGAAGAAAGATAGCCGTTTGCGTTATCGGCACCTGATATAAGATTCAGTTGTATGGCTTGGCGGTAAATTTTCTCGAAGTTTAACCCTTGACCATCGTCTCTAACTTCTATTACAGTTTGATTACCTTGATGATACGCGCTGATTTCGATTAAACCTTGTTCAGGTTTACCAAGGTTGCTCCGAACTTCAGGTGATTCTATACCGTGGTCAAATGCATTGCGGACTAAATGCAACAATGGATCATGTAACTTTTCTGCGATCGCTTTATCTATAAGTACATTTGTACCATTTAATTTCATTTCTACACGTTTGCCATAGACATTTGCCAGATTGTGTACCATCTGTGGAAAGCGATTTAAGATATTTGATAAAGGTAACATCCTCGCGTTGACTAAATTATCGATTATATTCAGCAACAAAGCATGTTTTTTTTCGCCAGTCTGAGTAGATTGCTGAAGAAGTAAAGAGAGGGATTCTGTAGTTTCTTGTAATTGCAGTATCTCATCCAGTGCTTGGTGTAATGTTAGATGAAATTCTGTGTATTGATCCATTTCGAGAGGCTCAAAATTCACCGCTCCAAAATTTTGTCTATCTTGTGAGCCAAAATTTTGTTGTTGTGGTGGTAGATCTCGCAATCGATTTAAAGTTGTTTGGCTTCTATAAATTTGCTGGACTAATTGCTCTACTATTTCTTTTAGATGTTGATCCTGCAAACTCCGCCGCTTTTGATAAGTCAGCAACTCTCCTGTTAGATAGTTAAGGCGTTCTAGTTCTGCTACATCAACCCGCACAAATTGATGTTGTCGATTCTTGTGAGCTTGCTCTGAATTATTTTCAGCTTCTCTTGAAGAAATATTTTCTTGTTTATCAGAATTATCTGATACTATCTCAGCTTTAACAGATATAGTTTGATTATCTACAGCTAAATTATGACTTTTTTCTTCTGATTCTCGAAGAACTGTTATAGCTTCAGTTGAACGGTCTGTGGTGATTTCTCCTCCCCATATTGCATCTAAGCTTGTATCTATAGGTTCATTAGGTTCATTGGCATTAGATGAAGGAGTTTCTTTGATAATTAATAGGTTTTGTAATTTTGGTCTATCAAGCCAATTTTTCTCGTGAGAGGCAATAGGAGGAAGTTTTTGATACTCTCTTGTTAATTCTGAAATTTGTTTTTGCAAAGTTTGTGTAATCGAGTTTTCATGATTATTGTATTTAAATTGAGCAACTAATGAAAGAGTTGCTATGATTAAGCGTTTTCTACAAATACAAAGACTTTCACTATCTTGTTTTTCCTCTATAAATTCAATAAATTCCTTCAACCAATCTTGAATAAAATTTAATTTATTTTCTATTTCTCGTGAATTCTCAGAATCTATATCAGGAATAATTTGAGATAAACTCAAATCTTTATAAGCTATTCCAAGCCTATGATTGAACCAACCTAAAGTATAACGAATAATCTTGAGATTAGAATTAATGATTTTTGATTTTAAGGGTTCTTTTTTGCCTCCATATATCTGAGTTAAAAATTTGCAAAATTGAGAGATTTCATTTTGGAGGGTAGAGGGTTGATCTACATGCGTGACAACATTAGTAAAATTTTGTAAAGCGAGTGAAGGTTTTCCACCAGATTGGCGATCGCCTGCTAATATAACTTCTCGTCCTTGAACAAAGTCAGCTAATGCGATTTCTGCAATTTGATGTACATGGGCTGGGTTAGCTTGTAGCGCAGTCAGAGTCGTTTGAGCGATCGCACCAAATCCAGGTAAATTCAAAGATTCTGCTAAGCCGATAAACACCTCAAGCTGAGAACGTAAAAAACTATCTAGTTCAGCAGTATTCTGCTGAGTTTTGATTTCTAGATCAATACTTTCTAAGCGTTGCTTAACTCCCATTTCAAAGACTGATTGCACAATATCAAAACCCAATTCTATAGAAGTGGGAATATAAGTATCAGTACCAAAAGCATCACCTAATTTTTCTTGCAACTGTGCAAATATGGAAGCTGCTCGTTGTTTAACGTCTTCTTGATTAATAGAAACAGAACATGACGAAAGTTCTGATGTTAAGGGGAGACGCAGACACTCGTAAGCTTCAATTAGTAATGCTTGTAGCTCGCTATCAATGACCAAGTCTGGGTTATAAAGAGCCTTAAAAGCATCTTCTAAAGAATGAGCAATCGATTGAATCAATTCTAGTCCTACATTAGCGGCTCCTCCTTTAATTGTATGAGTTGCCCGCATTAAGTTATGCACCTTGGCAGTGCTATAAGCTTCTGATAAATTGAATAATTCTTGCTCAATAGCTTGTAATAATTCTGGGGCTTCGGCTAGAAAATAAAGATAGCCTTGTTCGCGAATTGAAGTGTCAGTAATCATAAGTAAGAACTCAGGAGTCAGGAGTCAGGAGTCAGAATGGAATTAGCATAGCTTGTTAGTAATCTACTGACTTCCTCAAGTTGAAGCATTAGTTCTGATGTACCACCATATTTAAGATCGTTAGAAAGAATTAAATAGTAACGACATTCTTCTAATGAGCCTTGTGCAATGTTCATAAGTCTTACTTTATCTGCTACTCCTTTCTTTTTGAATCCTTCAGCTATATTTGCAGCAATCGAAATTGTTGCCCGTCTAAATTGAGATGTAAGTCCATAAATTTCTGTCTTAGGAAAATGACTTGTAAATTCATAAACAGATAATACAAACTGATGAGCTTTTTGCCAAACTATCAGATCTTGAAATGTTCTAGCTGGTTGTCTCATTTATTCTGACTCCTGACTTCTGACTCCTGTATTCTTGCATTTCAGCTTAGTTCACTTTGAATTGGCTTGCACTTGTCAGTAGATTTTGTGCCATTTCTGATAATTCTTGGAAAACAGCAGCAATTTTGTCAAATTCAGTAGAAGTTTCGTCAGATATTTTAGCCACATCCTGCATAGAATTCGTAACCAATACAGATTGAGACATCTGTACTTGAGTAGAATTGCTAATTTGCTGAATGAGGTTGCTAATTTCAGCAGTTGAAGTCACAATTGCATTCAAATTTTGGCGAGTTTCATTCACCATATTTGTACCTTCTACTACCTGCTGAATCCCTGTTTCCATCGCAACTGCAACTTCTCCAGTTTCAGTTTGAATTTCTTGGACTAATTTCTCTATTTCTACAGTCGCTGCTGCTGATTGACGAGACAAAGAACGCACCTCATCAGCTACAACTGCAAAGCCTTTACCATATTCACCAGCACGGGTTGCTTCAATAGCAGCGTTCAAAGCGAGTACGTTGGTTTGGGTAGCAAAATTACTGATGAGATTGATAACTTTCGAGATTTTTTGTGAGGATTCACTGAGTCGTTTGATCTTTTTACTAGTTTGAGCTACGGTTTCTCGAATTGTCTGAATTGCTTCTACAGTTCGATCCATCGCTGCATCTCCTGACTCAATGGTTTTGTTTGCTTGGCGTACGGCGGCTTGTACTAGCTCGGCGTTAGCTACAACATTTTCAGTTGATTCCTCCATACGTCGAATTTCGTTTAAAGCTGAGGTAACTTGTTGAGATTGTCGCTGTGCTAACTTTGCGAGATCTTCTAGCGAAGCATCACTACTGCTAGAAGTTTGCGCTACTTGTTGAGAAGCTGTTTGCAGTTGGGTGACAATTTTACGGAGTGATTGTAGAGTGTTGTTATATGCATCAGCAATTGTACCCAATATGTCTTCTGTTACCGGCGCACGTACTGTCAAATCTCCATCAAGTGCAGGTCTAACTGATGCTAGCAACTGAATTGCTTCTTGTTCAAGTAACTCTTTGGCTGCTTTTTCTCGTTGAGATACTGTTACTAGTTGTGCTGACTTTGCTTCTAGTTGCTGTAGATATTCCGCCTGCTGTAAGGCTAGACCAAATTGCGTACCAATCTGAGCCAGCAAGTTGACTTCCCAACTGTGCCAGTGACGAGAACTCTTGTTCTGATAAGCTGCTAGTAATCCCCACAGTTTTTGACCAGCAAATACAGGAACGATAATATAAGCCTTGACTTCAAACTCTTCTAAGCGGTCAAGATGGCAGCGAGTATGATTTACTTGGTAAATGTCATCAACAGTAAAGGTTTCACCTTTAGCATAGCGTCCACCTTGAGTTTCTTGTAGATAAGTATCTTCCCAAACAGTTTTTATATCAGGTGCTACCAGTCGCAGCCAACCGCTAGCAACAGATTCAGCAACAAATTCGCCGCTCCAGTCAGAATTGAAGCGAAAGACAGCGACGCGATCGCATTGCAGCAAGTGTCGTATTTCTTGAGTCGTTATTTTAAAAATGGCATTTATATCTAAAGACTCACGGATACGATTAACCACTTTTGTTAAAGCTTTCTCTTGTTCTGCTATTTGGCTTAATTGCTCAGATTTGATCTGCAGTTGTTGTAGATATTCTGCCTGATATACGGCTATACCAAACTGATTGCTAATCTTAGTCAATAACCTAACTTCTGAATTTTGCCATTGGCGAGAACGTGAGTTTTGATAGGCTGCTAGCAAACCCCATAGTTTTTGTTTGACAAATATGGGAGCAATTACGTAAGCTTTAGCCTCGAACTGCTCTAGAAGTTCGATATGGCAAGGGGTATAATTTGCTTGATAAATGTCATGAACGACAGAAGTTTCATGGTTACGATAGCGTCCACCTTGGGTTTGTTGCAAGTGAGTATCTTCCCAAATAGTTTTAACGTCGGGTTCTACCAATTGCACCCAACCACCAGCGACGGATTCAGCGACAAACTCCCCACTCCAGTCTGGGTTAAAGCGATAGATTGCAACGCGATCGCACTGCAGCAATTGACGTATTTCTTGAGTCGTTATCTTAAAAAGATAATCAACTTCCGTTGACAGTCGAATTTTGTCGATAAGTTTTGCTATTGATTGCTGTTCTTGTTCTTGCTCTTCAAGTACTGCACGAAATTGAGATCCTTGTAAAGCTTGAGAGAGTTCACAAGCAACTTGAGATAATAATATGATTTCCTCCTCCAACCACTGACGAGCTTCAGAGCAATTGATTACTACAAGTAAACCCCATACATCAGTGTTGGATTTACTGGAGGAAGTTAAGAATTTATCAGTTCTTAGTAAAATTGGTATACTTAGAGTAGCTTTGATTTGGAACTTATCAAGCAATTGTGATTGATAGGGAGTAAATTTTGCAGTACTAATATCGTCAAAGCTTACGACTTGCTGTTCTAAATAGTCTTCTCTTTTCTCGAATCCGAATATTGTAGTCGCAATAGTTTCACCTACAGCCGGTGTCCAGCCTACGGTTCTAGATTCTGCTACGACAGTACCCGAAGATGGTGAACTGAAGCAATATATGAGCGCGCGATCGCTGCCAATTTTTTCTCGAACTTCTGTGACTGTTGTTTGGAATAGTGTATCTATATCTGGGGATTGGTGTATAACTTTGCTAATAGCGCTCCACTGCTGTCGCAGTCTTTTTAATTGTTGTTGAACTGTATTATCTATTTGCAGATCATGATGTCCATTTTTTTCAGTGGATTTATACAAACTTACCATAATACCTACCTTATTAAAGTATTAAATATTTAACTTGCAATACCAGAGTTCCCCCAATACTGCACGGGTTTTGCCAAAAACTTAAATTTAATGTAGGTTGGGTTGAGGAACGAAACCCAACATTTATAAGGGTTTGTTGGGTAACGCTTATGCGCTCTACCCAACCTACCATTTTCCAAAACCCCGTGCAGTATTGAGAGTTCCCCTTGTTATGAATTGTGGATTACCAACAAAGAGGATTGAAAAATTTCACTAGTATCCAATGCGAGTACCATTTCTTGCGAATCGTTAATAAAGTATCCTTGTATAATACGAGATACTTGTGAATTAAATAACGCATGGTCAGGTGGATTTATATGTGTAGTATCCAGCAATTCAATATCAAGCAACTTATGCACTATTAATCCTAAATATTTATCTTGTTTTTCTACAACAACTGCCATAGTTGTAGCTCCTGAGCTTCTAGCGACAAATGTTGGTTGATAACCAAACATTTCATCTAAATCAACTAACCAAAGCATCTCGCTGCGCCAGTTGTAGATACCCAATACACAAGAATGCATTTGAGGAACACGACATATTTCACCCAAAGATATGGGCAAAACTTCTGTAATTTGCTCCAATGGAATTACAGCTGTGTCTTTTTCACCTAACTGAAAACTTAAAAATTTTTGTTTTGTTATCGATACCATACAAATTTTGGCTTTTGGAAATTAGAGATGCATGATAAAAAGGAGTCATTTGATAAAATACTAATTCCTCCATCTTGGTTATCCCTGAACTGGATAGATTTATATCTATTTAATTATTTGGTTTAATGTACTAATTAACTCTGTTTGATTTATGGGTTTAGAAAGATATGCATCCGCTCCCAACATCTTCCCCCACATTTTATCAGCATCACTATTTTTAGTGGAACAAATAACTATAGGTATTTTGCTAGTTTGAGGATTTTTCTTCAATTCTCTGCACATCTCAAACCCACTTTGACCAGGTAAAATTACATCCAAAAATATCACATTAGGCTTGTTTTTTTGTAATTTTTCTTCAGCTTCTTCACCACTCTTAGCGCTAATTACAAAATAGCCTGCTTGTTGCAAGTACTGACTGATAATCTCTCGATCTGCCAAACCATCTTCTACCACTAAAACAGTGTTCATGGTAAGTACCCACCCTTTAATTTCAATAATGAGAAATCACATCCGTAAAGAAGCCAGTAAAGATGTAAATTTTTCTTGGTATCTAATTTTGCTTGATTGCTTATAGAATCCGTGAGAGTGAAACCACGTATAATTGGAAGAGTTTATCGCTTTCGGAAAGGGAGTTCTACTTTGTCGGTTTCAAGTCACGCATACCTGAAGATTAGCCGTAGTTGGTTCTTTCTTAAGGTGCTTGTTGACTGTTGCGATGACTTTATCAGCAACCACAGGCTTGCTTAAAAAGTCTGTAGCACCAACGATCTTAGCCCGAACTCTATCAACAAGTCCATCACTACCAGTTAAAATAACTATAGGTGTGTTGGCAAGTAGAGAAATTCTTCGCAACTGGGCGCAGACTTCGTAACCATTGGCGATAGGCATAATCAAATCCAGAAATATTAGATCTGGCTTACGTTCAATAAGTATTGGTATTGCTTGTACAGAATCTTGAATACCTATAAACCTCAACCCTTGTGAAGTAAGAATCTTTTTTAAAATTTCATTTGTTTGAGGACTATCATCTACACAAGCTATTAATGAACCAGTTTCGATAACTGCTTTATCTAGCTTAGGCGCGGTTTGAGGGTGACTAAGTGGTAATGGTAAGTCAGCAACCTCTACCAATTCAATAATTCCTTTACGGATATAAGGTAGCAAAGAGCGACAGAGCACTAGTGAATCTTGCTTAACTCTAATGGCTAACTCTCGTAGAGTGTATTTGCCGTTGATTATATTCAAAAAGTTATTGTAAACTCTTTCACTTACTAATGCTTGGAGTTGTTCTGGCTTTCGCAAAACTGGTGCTAAGTTAGGAGAAATATTTGCTAAGCCTGCTTCAGCCCAATTCTTTAATGACTCGTACGTTTCTTTGAGAGATATATCTGCACTCGTGAAGCTAATTGCTGTATCTAAAATAACTTCATGATTGCGCTCGCAGCTAATAGAAGTAGAATTTGCTTGTTGAATTAGGTCAAACAATAGTTCTAATATTGTATGCTCAGCAGTAATATTAATTTGTTCCCGGCTGATTTGTTTGTCGTGATGTAATTTCCTCAATAGTTGATAATCCCAATGTTGAATTGTTAAGTCTGAGTTACATAACTTAATATTTTCAAGAGATATATGGGGGCAAAACTGCTCTAGATGTCTACGTAACCGTCGAAAAGTGTGACTCCCTCCTGTTGCCCAAACAATGCGACCTAAGCGATAATAAAAGCTCCAATCTCCTTTTGGTGTTTTTATGTCTAGTGTCCCATTAAATTGGACTCGACAACAGGTTTTAAATTCATCAATAAGGTTATTATAATTCAAAAATTCAGAGGTATTCATTCTTTGTTCCTCTAACTAAAAATATAAATTAATGCTATATATTAACCATCTCTGATTTTGAATGTGCCGAGGAATACTACTGAACTATATGATTTACCCATATCTTACGCTTTACCGTAGAAATCCGTAGGGGATCAAAAGGCTTGTGTTGAACAGGGTGTAGGGTGTAGGGTGTAGGGTGTAGGGAAAACGTAGGATAATGATCAGCCATGAGCAAACGAGTAATTGTAGTTGGCGCTGGTTTGGCAGGATTGACGGCGGCTTATGAACTCACTCGTGCTGGCTTTGATGTGCAAGTGTTTGAGGCTCGCGAGCAAGTTGGAGGGCGAGTCAAAACAGCCTCTTTAGGAACACAACAGCATGGTGAACTAGGTGCAGAGTTTGTCGATGATAACCATACAGCATTAATATCCTATGCCACTCAATTCAACCTCAAGCTTGAACCTGCCTATAAGTATCCAGATAACCTCTGCTATTACATTGATGGCAAATTCTATACTCAAAAGACGCTGAGTACTCAACAGCGAGCTTCCTTTAATGATTTGTATTACCAGTTGGACAAATTATTTGAGCAGAAAGCTGATCCTGCTGAAACGTTAGCCGAGTGGCTGAATATACACTCAGCTTCTCCCTTTGCTAGCAAAGTTATCTGTCAGCAATCCTATGGATTGTATGCTGCTGATCCGGAGTCGATAGGAGTTGGTTTCTTTACTTACAGCGCTACTTCCGGCGATCGCAATTTGCGAATTGGCGGTGGTAGTAGTCAACTGGCGATCGCGTTTGCTCACTTTTTAGGTGAGCGCATTCATCTAAACACGCCAGTCGTGAGGATTCAGCAGCAAGAACAAACCGTTGCTGCGAGTATAAAAACTATTCAGGGGCAGGTTGAAGCATTGAGTGACTGGATTATTGTCACAATTCCCTGGAGTGTCTTGCGAGATTTGCCCATAGAAGCTCCGCTTACACAGGTACAACGAGAAGCGATCGCTCAGTTACCTTATGGGGTATCTATTAAAACTTTACTTCAGTACCCCAACCGTTTTTGGCAGCAATCCAGTTTCGGGCTAGTTGTCGGAGATACACCTTATCAAACAATTTGGGAATCTACCTTAACTCAGGAAGGTGAAGCAGGAATTCTTGCTTGTACCAGTAGTGGAACACCAAGGCAAAATGTTGTAGGGCGTTCCATTGAGTTAGCGCAACAAACAGTATCCGGACTTTACCCGAATGCTCCGCAAGCGATCGCCACAGCAACTCATGACTGGGGTGCTGATCCTTGGGCGAAGGGAGCTTACTGCTACTTTGCTCCTCAAGATTTGAAAACTTGGCACTCTGACTTATCATACTCTGCTGGGCGAGTCATTTTTGCAGGAGAACATACTGCTCCTATTGAATATTGTGGCTATATGGAAGGAGCTATTCGCAGCGGACAACAAGCAGCAGAGCAAATATTGAGTCAAGTTGCTAGTTATTAGCTATAACCGATAGATTTAAGCGTACCTCAGTTGAGAGGGAAATCCTATAATTTAATGTTGTGGCTTAAAAACTTCAGAAATTAACATGGCAAATGATCCAGATTTATCATATTGAGCTATCAGTCTTCGGTACTCATGTTTTGTGAGCAGTTTACCAGCTACTATCTCAAATTCTGCTTTTTGAAAGCAACTACCACTAGCTGGTTGACAAATATTAACTAGCTGTGTTGTAGTCCCTTGTTAACTTTAGCACCTTTAGCATCACAGATTCCCCTAGCTGCACTTGCTGGCATTTTGATAGTAGTTAGTCTAGGGATGATTGAGTGGGAAGCCATTGGCTACTCTGAAGTTGAAAATACGTCTGATTCACATAGTAAGCAATCTTGAGGACAGTCGTGTTTTGTTATAGAGTCAGTGTAAGGATTCTTGCTTGAAACTCTTTTACAGCATCTAAAGATTGTCCAGTATTTTCTTGAGTTTAGCGAATTTTTAGCTACTAACACACGGTGCTTAATCAGTTTTCATAGCTAAAATTTTCTGAGCTACTGCTTCACTGACAGGCATCACTGATAACCGATTTCCTGTTCTAACAACTGTTAGTTCTTCTGGGCTAAATTTCTCTTTAAGCGTTGATAGTAAGATAGGTTTGTCAAACTTTTCAACAAACTCTGCTACAACTGTTTGCCAACGTGGTGATTCAAGGGTTGATTTTGGGTCATAGTATTTACTAGTTAGCTCAAATTGAGTTGGATCAGCAATACCTGTTTTTACTACGCGCATTAATCCCACAATACCAGGAAACTCTGTATTAGAGTGATAGAAAAAAGCTAAATCTCCAACCAGCATTTGACGAAGATAATTGCGAGCTTGGTAATTACGCACACCATCCCAGACAGTCTCACCCTGCTCTTGAAGGTTAGTTATACTGTAAACTTCTGGTTCTGATTTCATCAACCAATAATTCATGGGTAAAATATGAATGTACAAACTTTTTACTTTACCATCCAAATCTATTTTTAGAATATCTCAGTAGGATTTTATCGAAACATTTTCCCCAGGAAATAAATTTCTCCCACATTGCCGAGTCATTGTTAGTACGTAATTACCAGCGATCGCTAAGCGGAATTGAAGATTTTGGGTTTTACCTCTATGAAAGATAATACTTATTTACATTGAACTGGTATGATCGATACGTTCGTTATCTGTCATACGTCTAAGTTATTATTGTTCTTTGCTATTAGTTTTGTGGATCTACTAGTTAAATGTCAACAACACCAACCCCTCGTGTGATTCTAGAAACTTTGCTTCCACATCTAAAAGTGGCAGCGGGTTATGCCCGTCAAATTCAATCTCGTCTTACAGCACTTCCGGACAAAGCAGGTGGAGATAACGTTTTTGCAACTGCTTTAACTGATGCGGATCTTGCTATTCAAAATTTAGTAGAAGTGGTACTACTGGGAACTTTTCCCGAAATTCGGTTTTATGGGGAAGAACACGAACAATCTCGCAACACTAAATATTTTCGTTCTATTGAACTCGGTTCACATGATGATTACTTAGTCACACTTGATCCTATAGATGGGACGAGGTTTTATCTGGATGGACACTCGAATTATCAAATTATTCTTACTGTACTCAATACAGATGATTATGAAGCAGTGCTTGCTATCTCCCCTGCTGAAAACATTTATTTTTATGCTTTGAGAGGTGAAGGTGCTTTTAGTGGCTCGCTGGAGATGAATTTAAAAGATTGTACTCCTTTGCAAATAAAACCTCACGGCAAAAGAGTATTTTTGGGATTCAAAATGAGTCACTTAGCACCACCACTAAAAGGGCAATATGAAGTCATTAGTATAGATACCGATTACTCAAACAACTTCCAAACACCGAATCTCAACAATCTTCTTACTGGCGATTTTTGTGGAGCAGTGACAAGATCAGGTAACTTTATTGATGGTGGTGCCCTTGCTTTTCTAGCAAGAGAGGCTGGTTTTATTGTGACAACTCTAGAGGGTTATGACTTGCCACCGTTGCATACTTGTGTTGACTATAAGTTGCCTGGGCTCATAGTGGCTAACTCTAGGGAAGTTCATAAAGATTTACTTGCTGCTTTGACTTAAAGCACTCTCATTCTCGAAACTACGAAGCACTTCGATTTTGGACTATAAACATCATGGCTGCTCGACAAATTATTCGCATTGCTCAGGCACATCCTATGTCCCGCAATGATGCTTTTACAGCGTTTAGCATCAATGACCAAAACCTTGGATCTGACATTGATCCTTTCCTTCAGTTGGATCACTTCTTCATGAAACAGCCCACCTTTCCCGCCCATCCTCACGCCGGGTTTTCCGCTGTCACCTATTTGTTTGAAGATTCTGAAGGTTCATTTTTCAATCGAGATAGCCAGGGAGATTCTTCGCTGATTCATCCCGGCGATTTGCATTGGACTCAGGCAGGACGAGGTATCATCCACGAGGAAACTCCAACAAAACCTGGTCAGCTTTGTCATGGGGTACAGATATTCGTGAATTTGTCGGCTGCGAATAAGTTTACCTTTCCTCAAGCCTTTCATATTAATGCTGCAGACATTCCAATATTTTCAACTCCCGAACAGGGACGGGTGCGGGTTGTTGTAGGTAGTGCTTTTGGGTTATCTTCTCCCCTCACAGAGATTCTCACCCCAGTTACGCTGTTGGATGTGTCACTTTCTGCTCACACCACAATCATCCACGAGATTGATGCTGAGCAAAATGCTTTTGTGTTAGTGATTCAAGGACAGGGATCGTTTGGAGTACCAGGGCGATCGCTGCATGTTCACCAAGCAGGACTGTGTGAACGCACAAATTCTGGCTTACAGGTTCAAACAACTGATCAAAGCGTACAGTATCTATTATGTGCAGGTCTGCCTCTAAGTGAGCCAATATATGCTCAAGGTCCATTTGTCATGAATTCTGCTGAACAAATTCAGCAGGTTTATGCCGATTATAAGAGTGGTAAAATGGGGCATTTAGTTTAGCTATTATTGCTACATCCTAGCCCTTTCCTCGACCTGACAGCTTACTTTGAAAGTGTTACTAGCTGTAAGTGCTAAAAATAGTAAGAGAACTCTGATCCAGGGGAGTATGGGACAATGGTGCGCTTGAAATTATGGCAGTGGTTGGTGTTAGCAATACCCATTGCGACTATCGTGGGTTTCGTGGTAGTAGCAGCCGGGT
Organism: Aetokthonos hydrillicola CCALA 1050; assembly: GCF_017591665.1. GTDB lineage: Bacteria > Cyanobacteriota > Cyanobacteriia > Cyanobacteriales > Nostocaceae > Aetokthonos > Aetokthonos hydrillicola. Next base: position 53,700 of record NZ_JAAKGC010000050.1, read on the forward strand.
TGCAGATTCACCAATGGGGGCTGAGTTGGATCTGGGGAGTATTTACTCTTATATTTGTTGCTTGGCAGTGGTTACTGGTGAGATGGACTCGCCCTGTAGTCAACCAAATAGAAGTTGTCATGGCGGATATCCGCTCGGAATTAGAATCTGCTATAGATAAATCAACGCCGCTACCAACTGGTAATGATGTTGCCAAGCGTGTAGAAACAGTCCTACAACAAAGCTTGCAAGAAACACAAAACTCTCCACCTATTTGGGAAGACTGGCAAAGTTTTTGGCAGCAATGTCAAAATCTGGTTGTTGCGATCGCGCACATCTACCATCCAGAAGTAAAGTATCCTCTGTTAAACATTTATGTTCCTCAAGCTTATATGCTAATTAGAGGAACGGTAGACGATTTGGATCGGTGGATGCAAAAGCTATCACCTGTTTTGAATCAGGTTACTGTGGGGCAGGTTTACCAAGCATACGAAGTTTACCGTAAGCTAGAACCATCCGCGCGTAAACTCTGGCGAGCATGGAACTGGGCACAGTGGCTATTAAACCCTGTTGTTGCAGTGGCTAAAGTTGCTAGTCAGCGCTACAAAGAGCAAGCAAATCAGCAGTTGCTAGTGAATTTGAGCCAGCAGATCCGAGAGGCTGCTTTAACAAACTTATGTAGGCAGGCGATCGCACTCTACAGTGGTAGTACACCACCAGTTTTAGATTCCTCGGTTTCCACACCAACCCTAGCCAAAGCAAAAACCCAAACCCTGCAAGAAATCTTAGCTCAAGCACAACCCGTTGAAGCAGTTGAGCAAAAATCTGTCAACATTATGCTTGTAGGTCGTACTGGTTCAGGAAAAAGTAGCTTAATTAACACACTGTTTCAGGCAGAAAAAGCCGCCGTCGATGTTTTGCCTAGTACAGATCAAATTCAGAATTACTTATGGCAAGCCGAAACCCACGAAACTCTTTCACTTTGCGACACTCCAGGCTATGAGCAAGTTAACCGTGCTGATTTACGGGAGACGGTACTTGACTATGCAACAAAGGCGGATCTGCTACTACTAGTCACCCCTGCTCTTGATCCTGCTCTTTTAATGGATGTAGAATTTCTCAAAGCTATGAAAGAAGCAGTTACAGATTTGCCTGTGATTGCTGTGGTTACACAGGTTGATCGTCTACGTCCTATACGCGAGTGGGCACCTCCTTACGATTGGCAATGGGGCGATCGCCCAAAGGAAGTTTCTATCCGTGAAGCTACTGAATACCGAATTGAGCAGCTAGGCGACTTTTGTGATTTTGTGGTACCTATTGTCACTGCTGACGTTAAAACTAATCGAGCCGCTTGGGGAGTGGAAGCTTTATCTTTGAGATTGATGGAAGCGATCGCACCTTCAAAACAGCTACGTCTTGCCCGCTTTTTACGTAACTTGGAAGCACGTTCAACTGCTGCGGCAAAGATCATTGATCATTATACTTTCCAGATGACGACAACGCAGGGACTAGCGGCACTGCTTAAAAATCCCATCCTCCAGTTCATTTCAACTTTATCAACAGGTTCGCCAAACCTAGCATATTTACTAGCAGAGAAAATTCCTGTAGAACAATTGCCTGTTGTTATTGGCAAACTCCAGATGGCGTACGAGATATTCTCATTATTAAGTGCAGAGAATATAAATAAGCTTAACTTTGATCTGCAATCTCTGTGGCCGTTGTTACTGGAAAACTCCTCTACACCTGATCGCAACGCTTGGGCATTTGGTCATGCTTTGATAGAGTTCTGGACTCAGAATTTGACAATCGAACAGCTACGGGAGCGGTTTGAGGCTTATCTTCAGTTGAA
>NZ_JAAKGC010000252.1 GCF_017591665.1 Aetokthonos hydrillicola CCALA 1050
AACTTCGTGCAAATCCCTACTGCAAAGTTAAAAGACCGTATTGCTCAACTTTGCGAACAATACGCTATCCAGTTTGTAGAAACCGAAGAAAGTTATACTTCTAAATCGTCGTTCTTGGATGCAGATGAAATACCTAAATTTCCTGAAAAACGGGAAGGGTGGAAGCCATCTGGAGAAAGAACAAAGCGCGGTTTGTATAAAACCTCTGCAGGTTTTGTAATTAATGCTGATTGTAATGGTGCAGCAAACATAGTTCGTAAAGTATCGGTGATGTTAGGACTAGTTCTTAACGGAATCAGTAGAGGTTGTTTAAGTCAGCCTAAGAAAGTTCACTTGTGGACTCTTCAGAAATCTCAGTGTCTTTAGACCTGAGAAGCTTAAATCGTACAAATTTTCCTTGAGAGGCTTCGGCGATCGCGTCTTTCAATTGCTGTTGTGTCTGCGGTGAAATAGTCCACCATCGAGCCTCCCAGAAAGTCTTTTTTTTACGTCGAACTCAGGTTACCTCAATACAAATCCCATCCAGAATACTTGCTTGCTAGATCGGCGAAGTCTCTCCAATGGGAGAAGCATCGATCTCGACATCACATTTAGTTTGTATTCATCAGGTTGAATTTCTGGCTGGTGAGGATTTTTGGTGCATAGTTAAACCGAGGAAACGGAGATGAAGATGCAACATACCAAAAGAACGGAGGGAATCATCGCAGAAACGAAAAAAGTTACCTACGTGGAGGCTGCCCGGTGGGGTAAGTATCGGGGGTGGCGGTATGTTCTGGGACTGGCGATCATCCTCTTTGCGTGGTTGGTCGTCGGTAGTGGTGTCAGCGTACTCGTCGCGTTCGCGCTCGGCGGCCAGGCAGACCCCTCGGTGCTCGGGCTCGTGGAATACTACCTGTTTGTCATGGCGAGTTTCCTGTTCTTCCTCGCCGGAGTCCTTATCGCTGTCTCCCTCGTCCACCGCCGCCACCCCCGAACGCTCGTCACGGCGCGGGAGCGGATAGACTGGCATCGGGTCGGTCACGGATTTGTGGCGTGGTTCGTGCCGTACTGCCTGATAGGTGGGCTGGGACAGTACCTCTTCTACCCCGACACCTTTTCCTTCAACTCCGACCTCGCGACATTCGCGCTCTTCGTGCCACTGGCACTGGTCTTCACCGCGACCCAAACCACCACTGAGGAGCTTTTCTTTCGCGGGTACATCGTGCAGGGCACGAGCATGATCTCGACCAACCGCGTTTTTCTGGCGCTCGTGGCGGCTGTAATATTCACGCTGCCGCACCTCTTAAACCCGGAGGCGATCGCAGGCGGCTGGCTCACGGTCTTCTCCAACTACTTCCTCGTTCCGGGTCTGTTGTGGACTGTAGTATCGTTGATTGACGGAACCACCGAACTCGCCATCGGCCTACACTTCGCGAACAACACCCTAGGCATACTCCTGTTCAACATCACTGGAAGCGCCGTGACCGCGCCCGCTCTGTTCACAATCAGCGAGTACCACGCGACCTACGGGGCGCTATCAGTGCTGGTTGCAATACCCGTATCCTTGGCGATCGCCTACGGGGCTAGCACTGCCCACAAAGCTTTACCGTGAAAGGTTTTACAAAGAAAGATTTTAAAAATGGTGGGCGATGCCCACTACTTGAATTGATGCTCAACTCTACAGTTTTAAGGTGGTAAATTAAATGATTCAGTGCAAAGATTTTGCGCCTCGGATTACTGAACGGGGACCCTTCGGCGGACCTGCCGATTATGAATCCTTCTCTGAGGTTGTGAGTGCCGCCAATCAGTGGATTGAAAATACGACGATACAGGTGATCAATGTTGAAACCGTTGTTTTACCAGATAGCTTGAAAAGCACAAGTGATGGTGTCTACGGAGTGACTGTCAGTAATGGGGTCTACCCAGTGATGATCAGCCAGGGCGTTACAGTCAATTGCTTTCAATGTGTGCGTGTGTGGTACAGAGAATAAGCTTCACCGGAGAAGAAACAATGAAACGATTTACCTTATTTACTTTCCTGTACCTCCCGCTCGGAGTTTGCCTGACGGCGATCGCACTTGGGTATCCGAACCTACCTTCGAGTCTTCAAACAAGCTTGTTCGTCAGTGCAGGAGCCTCCTACATTGTTTGTCTCCTCAGCACCTTCCCATTTTGGCGCGAGACGACGATTCGCTTCTATCGCAGACGGAATTCTATGGTCATCGTGCCCTGGTTAGTGGTTGGATTCATTATTGTTTGGATGATCTGGCAGGTTCAGAGTCAAAACTGGACGATGGAAGCCATTTTACAAGCGTTTTCGTGGCTATTAGTTGTCTTACTGCAAGCAGAACTCATTGTGATTGCATGGCAAGTGAATCGTGAATAAGAATTTGGAAGAAGTTGAGTGTTGGAACTCATTATGTACAGGAATTTCCTTACACTGTCGCAACAATCTAAGAGTTTCTGAATCCTCACAGGAGTCTAACATTTCAGTTAGTTGCGCGATCGCCCTTCAGGTGCGGCGCTTCTCCATCGCCGTTCATTTACGAACACAGACACTTTAATGTACTTTTTTACACTGGGAATAGAAGTGGAGCGAACACCTTGGGGAAGATCTGTGTGCGATCTGCCGAACAGCTAGAGCAAGGGCGCTCTTGCGCACTTCCAAAGCAACTACCATGCACCAGGAGCTACAGCGCAGAAGCCTTACTTGTAAGAAACTGCAAACATAAACGCTTCGAACTGCAAACAAGCAAATTTTGAAACCACATTAACTGCAAATAAAAGGGGTCTCGAAACCACATTCGCTGCAAATGAAACCACATTAACTGCAACCAAACCACATTAGGTGCAAACAAACCACATTAACTGCAAATAAGCTGTAATGCAAGCCAGATATGGATTACGGCATTTTCGTGGCTTGTGGTGTCCAAGTTATACGAACTTTTAAGCTGGACGTATATGTACATTTATTTGTATATAAAACGGACACTTTAATTCCGAAAAATTTGCTGGGGTTGTATTTATGGTTTTTTGTAACTTTTGTGACTGAGCGTGTGCAAGAGAAAAAGGGGGAGGCGTGTCTTTTACTTAGATGTATTAGACCGCTCCTTAGGAATGTGTGGCTTCAAGCCTCCCCTTTTTTCGAGCGAGCAAATTGGTGACTAATTTCTTTAATTTCCGGATGATGCATACAAAGGAATTCCAATTTTTAGCATCTGGTCTCTCAAATCTTCT
>NZ_JAAKGC010000253.1 GCF_017591665.1 Aetokthonos hydrillicola CCALA 1050
TGATGAGTGTGCTATTTTCGAAGCTACCCACGGTACAGCACCTAAACATGCAGGCTTAGATCGAATTAATCCAGGTTCAGTTATTTTGTCTGGCGTTATGATGCTGGAATATCTGAAATGGCAAGAAGCAGCAGATTTAATTAAGACAGGTTTAGCTGATGCAATTAAAAATCGTCAAGTTACCTACGATTTAGCACGTTTGATGGAACCTCCTGTAGAACCTCTCAAATGTTCTGAATTTGCTGAGGCGATTGTTAAGCACTTTAGCTAAAAGAGATCTCTAGTACCCTTCGGTAACCTGAAGGGTACGCCCTTACAATCACAAAGCGATCGCTCACCTGCCACAATGTTGCTAATGTAATAGGCATTAGGGTTTTCCTAGGAACTGCTTTGGGGCTATCGTCCGGTGCTTTTACAGGTGCTGCATTACTTTCAATTTTACGACAGCCTACCACCCGCTGAGGTGAAAAGCCTTAATCGGATAGCTGAAACAAGCAAAGAGTCAACATAAATTTTATGCTACACTCCCCAATAGAATCGTGACGTATCGTTCTACAAAGGTGAAGTTAATTCTGGAACACAAAGAGGTATTTCTAGTTTCGCTAGCAAACAGTTACTTGCGAGAACTCCGATTAAACTTAAGTCTTGTGGATTAAAGAGTGGAATTGAATAAGTTGTCAAAAGACAGTCCTCACTAGAACCGCCAAAATCGAAATAAGGAACACTCCAAACAGGTTCTCTAAGATTGACGGGAACGTCGTACCAAACAGCTTTTGTGTAGTCAAACTTACTAGCAAGATCTTTATGCTCCAGTCCGTTTTCACCTCTAAACACAAAAGGAGCAGCATTTTTTATGTCAGAAGAAAAAGCAAATGTAGCACCGAAAACACTAGAATTGCTATTTAAATAATTTGTCAAAACAAAAAATATAGAATTTACTTCTGGAATATTGGAAATAAAAACCTCAGCCAAATTCTTCGTTGCTGCTTGAATTTCTGCCTTGTTTTGCTCTAGTTCAGCAGTCATAAGTTTTGTTGGTAGAATGTCTCCTGGAACCACACCACTTAACAGTGTATACTTACTGTTAAATAATGAAATCGAATTATTAAACTGCTATAACTAACTTAGCTAGTATATATAACTGTTAACTACAGCAAGAATTTCTACAACTGATTAGATGCTACATATATATAGAATTTGCTAATCGTATTTCTTCCCTAAAAACAGCAACTCACATTCTAGCAATAATATCTATAAATATAACAAAAAATAATCCACCTTTTCCAGAAATTAAAGCAGAAAGACTAAAAGATGGATACTGTGCTAGAATTAGCACAGTATCCATAGTTATAAGCAGTTTCGTGACGCAAATAATCCAAAATCCAGAAACAAAGGGCATTTTTGCTCATAAATAAGCTAATACCCAGCTAAATTGTATAATCGAAAAAAACCTAAAATTATTCTTATGCGGGCTTCTTGGACGCGTTACATAAATTAAATAAACATGCGACTCACGAAACATACAACAGCTTACCATGTGGTTTTAAGCTGAACCTTCCCATGTACAGATGTACTAAATGTACTCATTTAGTCTTGGACAAAATTAGTCATCCTACTAAATTACAACACAGAGCATTAAATTCGCTCAGGCTTTCTCCGATTTTCAGTAAACGTACTGCTACAATCTTAAAAATTCAAGCCTTACAATGAGAAAGTATTAACGTAATCTGGTGGCTTCTAATTGACTTTCTAAATTTGCACGTAGTCTCAATTCTGCTACTGACCAAACCCAAAACTTATTTGGAGCATCAGCAAAATCATCCTGATTATGGGTGACAATAGCATCAAGTTCTTGATAACTCACACAAGCTAACTCAACAGCAGATTCAAAATCTTTTATAGGTGATGAACGAGCTTGCTGTATGATGCTTTGTTCAATAGAGCAAATCTGAATTTTATCTTGTAACCAATCGATGACTATCTCGGCAATCTTCGTATTTCTTAATCGGCTAGCGTAGGCGTATATTTTTTGCCAACCAATATCTGTGATATGCATTTGAATGAACGGATGTACCCTATCAAGTAATTCGGTAAGATCACTTACAAAACCGTTCCGATTCATCAAAGCCTCTAATATTAGGTCAGCATCAACTAAGATCCTGATCACTTTTCACCCCCCAATTCAACTTTCGACTTATCGTCTGCAATAGCAAATACTATTTCTCTTGCGTATTAATACAGTTATATACAAGCTATAGCAACAAGATTTCGGATTTATGCAATTGTAATATGTCCAAGAAACTTTTAAAGGGGTAGATATAAACTGGCTTTGACATAACTGCTTTTGAATGTAAAGGTAGGCATTAGTTGAGTGAAACTAACCAAGTATGACGACAAATAATCTTTGTAGTTCCGGTTTGATTTTCTTCAGATTTAGATAAGCTAAAAATGCGATCTTGACATAATGTTTTTACCTAGTAAATAGTAAAAACATCATACATTAAATCGTTGAAGTAAACCAAAAAAATCTTATATGAAATTGTGATTTCTTGAAATAAGCTAGGATTACTCAGAGTTTTATAGCTAAAGTAGCTAGCTAGTCGTCGTTTTGCTCCAACTCATCTTGAATGAGTATATTTTTACTGTTGACTTCCCCACAGGGTTTGACGCCCTTAACAACAGAAAATGTAAGTTATTTGAGTATAGCAATCGAAGTGAAATTGTGTAAATCGATTGGTTAGTCGATGTATAGACGTCAAACGTAACCAGTCTATACAATTTTCATAAATAATTTAGGATTGCTATGTAAGCCAAAAATATGGATTGAATAACTTAGACTACTAGAGTTTTGCATCTTCTTTTATCCACTTTCTTGAATAACCCACTAATAAAGCGTACGTAAGTAAGCTATATATGTAAGACTGGGTGGAGGATCATAAGGTTCAATTTTGAGCTTTAAGAAGCAAATAATATAAATTTCCGTTGCTGACGGTGATTCCAGCGCGATCGCCTGCCACTTTCCCAGTCCCTAAAAAATAATCGACCCTACCCGCACCCTTAATAGCACCCCCTGTATCTTGGTCGAGAACATAGCGACTGACGGTACGCTGTACCATTTCACCTTTCTTATTGACAAAAGGAATAGTTGTGTGAATTAATGCTAAAGCGCCAGGAGGCATCAGAGATTTATCGGTAGCGATTGAGCGCTC
>NZ_JAAKGC010000051.1 GCF_017591665.1 Aetokthonos hydrillicola CCALA 1050
CGTATTTAAGAGCGCTGCGCGTCTCGAAATACATCTTTATTTGCAAGTGGGCTTTAAACCCACAAAGTCACGTTTTTTTTCTTTCCCTGTTCCCTGTTAAGAGTTCCCCGTTCCCTTTTTTTTGTAACTTACTCCAATGTGTTCGGCGTACTGTGATAATTTCATATTCTCAATTTAGCCATATTTGTCTATTTATGGGAATACTTGTCTATATTCTTTATAAAAATTTACAATACTTAACCCCAATGCCCCATGCCCCATGCCCCATGCCCCATTGCCCTATCCCCGATGTGTCATGCTATAATAGCCAAATATCAAAATCGGGGATAAGTACACAGATTTTCGGATCTAGACAATCGGCCTTAAGAGTTTTCTCAAGGCAATGCGGAATACCGCCTTCACCCTTAAGTGCATCTGGAGATGATGTTATATTCAGACTGTCAGAAGATATCTTTGATGTCATAAGTTGTCTGAATTAAAAGTATCAGTCTAAAACTCATGGCAGACCAAATGGAGTGGGCAAACGCCCTGACTAACCGTCCTTCCTTAGAAGCAGCTGTTACAGATGCCGTCAAACAAGCTACGTCATTGTTAGCAGGACCAGCAGATCTAGGGCTAGTATTTATTTCCTCGGCTTTTACAAGCGAGTACTCTCGCCTTTTGCCGTTACTTAACGAGCAGCTTTCAGTACCTGTATTAATAGGCTGTAGTGGCGGTGGCGTTATCGGTACAAGTCAGTGGGGAGACACTCAAGAACTGGAAGCAGAACCAGCTCTTGGTCTGACTTTGGCACGTCTGCCCGAGGTAAATGTTACACCGTTTCATGTGGTCGCAGAAGAACTACCAGACTTGGATAGTTCGCCAGATTCTTGGATTAATTTGCTCGGTGTACCACCATCACCCACACCTAAATTCGTTTTGCTGTCTGGTACTTTATCTTCTGGGATCACTGATTTGTTACAAGGACTGGATTTTGCTTATCCTGGATCGGTGACAGTGGGAGGACAAGCGATCGCTGGTAGTATGGGTGGTCGCGCCGCCTTATTCTACAACCAGAACTTGTATCGAGAGGGAACTATTGGTGTGGCTTTAAGTGGCAATATTGTTTTAGAAACAATAGTGGCACAAGGATGTCGACCAATTGGCAAGCCGCGTCAAGTGACAAAGGGCGATCGCAATATTATCTTGGAACTGGACGACGAGGTACCATTAATTGTCTTAAGAGATTTGATCGCGAGCCTTAGCGAAAAAGAACGGATGCTTGCACAAAACTCTTTGTCTGTCGGTTTGGCGATGGATGAATTTAAGCAAGATTTACACCAAGGAGACTTTTTAATTCGTAGCATATTAGGTGTAGATCCATCTGCAGGCGCAATTGCTATTACTGACTACGTACGTCCTGGACAACGCCTACAATTCCACTTACGTGATGCTCAAGCCTCTGTTGATGATTTGGAATTGATGTTGCAAAGGTATAAAAAACAACAGGTATCTGGCTCGTCTGCCTTTGGCGCGTTGATGTTTTCCTGTGTAGGGCGAGGTGAAGGGCTGTACGGAAAACCGAATGTCGATTCTCAGCTATTTAGACGCTACCTGGATAATATACCCTTGACAGGTTTATTCTGTAATGGGGAAATTGGTCCTGTAGGTGGTAGCACTTTTCTACACAATTACACCTCTGTATTTGGAATTTGCCGCTCCCTTTCAGGGCAGGATTAAAACTTCATTGAAGTAGTAACGTTGTGTTATTATCTATCAGAGAAGGAGTGCCACAAGGAGCGATCGCTCCATATTGTTCAAAATAGCAACGCACTTCTTGGGGAAAATCGGTAAACTTGGTAAAATCGAAGAGCGTATCCCCATCAGCAATGTTTGCCCACAGATCCTCTAGACAGGGAGCGATTTTTTGAGCGTCTTCAAAAGATAGGTTTAACGGCGGTACAGTCAGCATCTTAACTAAAAAAGGAAAGCTGTGATCCCGCGTCCATTGGCGTGAGGTTTTCTGTAGGTTAGGAAAATTGGGTACTGAGTCTACTCTATAAGACAAAATTTCCAACCATTCTCTACCGTGATGATCTTGACGGAACTCTAGTAGACGATAAGGATGTGGATAACTCACTAAAGAACCTGTCGTTATATCGTATACTCCTTGAGAGTAAGCAACATCCTGAATATGCAAGTGTCCTGAAAAAATAAGCTTCACTCCATATCGTCTTAACACCTGCAATAGCTCTGTTGCATTTTCCAACATATAACGCTTGGCTAACGGGTGGCGCGATTGATTAGGCAAATGTTCGATAATGTTGTGGTGCACCATCACCAATACCAATTCATCACCAGATGCTGCTAGCACTTGTTCTAGCCACCTGATTTGTTCAGAATCTACACGCCCTACCTGCTGTCCTTGGTCATTAAAACAGTTAGAATTTAAACCAATCAGCCTGACTCCAGGTAGTAACTCACAAGTGTAGTAAAGTTTATCTGGATTTTCATAACCAAATTTACGATAGTGGTATGGGAAATCCAGGAACCCAATTGATTGTTGATCCGCCCTTAAAACAGGGACATCATGATTACCAGGAACAACATAAACAGGGAAAGGTAGTTTCGATAGACGTTCTTGTAACCAAGCGTGATTCTCTGGTTCACCGTGCTGGGTTAAGTCTCCTGGAAGCAATAGAAAATCTAAATCAAGTTGCGTTAATGTTTCTAGTACACTTTCAAACGCTGGAATACTAACTTCCACAAGATGATAACGATTGGGATGGTTCCAAATTGTGTGTGGAAGCGCAATGTGTAAGTCGCTAGCTATAGCAAAACGAAAGTTGAGAGCCATTTTTCAAAGTTCAGTCCATCCCACTAGTGTTACAGATATCTTTGACGTGGTGTTTACTACCCACCTTGCTATTTTATCAGTTTTTGACTGTAACTGACTATGTGCAAACAAATTGATCCCATAGATAAGATCAATGAATTTATAGGCTTCCACTATTATTTTAATTTTTATTAAGTGTAGCTTGTTCTACGATCAATCGATTCTTTTGCATTTTTATAGAATTCTTCAAAAGTCTGAAAAGATTCTTCCGATATTTTTTGTTCAGTCAATTTTGTAACGATTTTATGGAAAATCTCATTTATTTTATCTACAAATAAGTCTTGAATTGTTCTTTGATATCTCAAAACTTGAGACACTAAGATAACATGATTTTCTGAGTTTTTTCTTTCCTGCTTTACTTCTTTAGCTAGAGTCAAAACAATTCAAAATTCAAAATGTTAAACCCATGTCTAAAGCTAGGGGCTTGTATTCTTAATTTATTAATTCAAAATTATTTCTTCAATGAGCGAATTTTGCACTTTGAATTTTGAATTCAAAAAATGGTCAGTTTTCTTTCTCGTTGTAGAGCTTCTCTCGAGGTGTTATGCTTATGCCTGCAAAGGAAGCCAATCTGAATATTACAGAATAACTTCTCCACAGAACAACTCATTAGAAGTGGCGATCGCATGAATTCTTTCATTTCTCGTATGCAGGCGGTGCAGTCACCGATCATACCGGTTGTAGGCGAATTAATAAAAAACCATCCTGGAACCATTTCTCTAGGACAAGGTGTTGTCTCTTACCCTCCACCACCTGAAGCAATAGAGATTTTACCCAAGTTTCTTGCTGAACCAGCAAATAACCTGTACAAACCTGTAGAGGGAATTCCTCCTTTATTAGTGGCGCTGACTGAAAAATTGCAGATTTTTAACGGGATAGCAATCAATAATGAAACCTGTATCGTCGTAACAGCAGGCAGTAATATGGCTTTTATGAATGCCATTCTTGCTATCACCTCACCAGGAGATGAAATTATTCTCAATACGCCCTACTATTTCAACCATGAAATGGCGATTACAATGGCGGGTTGTTTTCCTGTACTGGTAAGAACAGATGAAAATTACCAGCTAGATCCAGAGGCGATCGCATCCGCCATTACCCCAAAAACAAGGGCTCTTGTGACGATTTCCCCCAATAATCCCACAGGAGTTGTTTATTCAGAGGAGATATTACGAAAAGTTAATAAAATTTGTCGCGATCATGGTATCTACCACATCAGCGATGAAGCCTATGAATACTTTACCTATAACGGGGTTAAGCACGTTTCTCCTGGTTCATTTCCTGACAGTCATCAGCATACTATCTCCCTGTTTAGCCTTTCCAAAGCTTATGGTTTTGCTAGCTGGCGGATCGGTTATATGGTGATTCCCAAACACCTGCTTGTTGCTGTAAAAAAAGTTCAAGATACAATTTTGATTTGTCCGCCTGTGGTTTCACAGTATGCAGCTTTAGGAGCATTGCAGGCAAAAGAAGATTATTTAAAAACAAATATTAGTGCGATCGCGCAAGTCCGTCCCTGTGTACTAAATTCTCTGAACCGCCTGCAAGGGTTATGTACCATCACACCCGTCGATGGCGCTTTTTATTTTTTCCTCAAAGTTCATACTAATATAGATGCCTTTGAGTTAGTCACTAAACTCATTCAAGAGCATCAAGTTGCAGTGATTCCAGGTACAACCTTTGGTATGAATGATGGATGTTATCTACGTGTTGCCTATGGTGCACTGCAACAACAGACAGCAACAGAAGGTATTGAGCGATTGGTGAGGGGGTTACAATCGATATTACTTGACGCTGATCAATAACTGGAATCAGGGAGAATCAACTATGGTTACAACAGCACCCCTTGCAGAAACTAGGGTTGCACTTCAAGTCAGTTGGCAGACATTTAAAATCATGTTGGCTGAGACAGGAAGTGAGCGTAACTCTCGACTTGCCTATGATAATGGAATAGTAGAAATCATAAGTCCGTTAATGCCACATGAAAACTCTAATCGTTTGATTGAAGGTTTTGTGCTTGTGCTGTGTGAGGAGTTTGGTTTAGAAGTTAAAAGTGCTGGTTCTTTGACTCTCACACGGGATGATTTAGAACGGGGTGCAGAACCAGACAGTAGTTACTACATCCAGAACGAATTGTTAGTGCGAAACAAAGAAAATATTGATTTAGCGTTCGATCCACCGCCCGATCTTGTGATAGAGGTTGAGTATTCAAGATCTAAAATAGACAAGCTAAGCCTTTATGCAACAATGGGAGTTCCAGAATTCTGGCGGTTTAACGGTAATGTAATAGGGGTATATAAACTTTCAGGTGGAAAATACTCAGAAGTTGAAACTAGCCCTACCTTTACGCCAGTACCAATCAGAGAGATTCCTCGTTTTATCAATGAAAGCAAGAAGATTGGGCAAATAAATGCACTGGCCAAAATCAAAGAGATTGAGCAATAATTATATCCAAGGCTATCTTAGCCCCCTAGCAGTCATTCTGCTAAGCTAAGAAGCTGCACTGCACATGCATAAAATCTAAAAATACATGCCAATTATTAATAAATTTATTGAAATACAAACAAGCGAAAGTATTAATATATATAATATTACACCACAGATTCAAGATTTAATTGATTCTACTGCAATCAAAAACGGTCAAGTTTTAGTATTTTCTCGACATACAACAACAGCATTAGCTATTAACGAAAATGAAGAAAGATTGTTAGAAGATGTGAAAGTATTTTTGCGGAAATTAGCACCAGAATCAGCCAGCTATTTGCATAACGACCTGCATTTAAGAATTGTACCTCCAGATGAACCGATGAATGCTCACTCTCACTTAATGGCAATGATACTAAGTACAAGTGAGGTTATTCCTATCGTCGAGGGAAAGCTAGGTTTAGGAACTTATCAATCTGTGTTATTTTTTGAATTAGATGGACCACGAAAAAGGACTGTATCTTGCCAAATCTCCGGAGATTATTCGTGAAGGTATGGAATCCTCCCCTTACTGCCGTCTATTGGAAACCTATTTTAAGAGGATTTCAGGAATTGGCAATTAGAGGCTTGTAGAAATATATTATAAACAGTATTCAGAATACAGGAGTCAGGAGTCAGGAGTCAGGAGGAGCCAGTGCTCGACGCTTAGTTTCCCGGCATAAAGCATCTGGCGTTCAGAATAAGCCACCCACATTATCAGTTATCAGTGAGCAGTTATCAGTTATCACTCGAACACTGATAACTGAATTCTGAATCCTGAATTCTGAATTCTGAATTCTAACCAACTATTACCTATGTCACGTCAAAAGAAAAAGTCAACCGGATGGGGATGTGCAAATATTCCGATATCTGTAATAATACTTATCCTCGGAGGCGGTTATTGGTGGTTCACCCACAAAGTGAATATAGACACTAGTCAGCTTTTCTCTAAGATTCCAAAAATAGCCACTCCCGTTGTTAATTCTACTCCAGCTAAATTTTCAATTCCCACTTCATCTCCCTCTGTAAATCTCCCTTCCAAAAATGAGCAAGCTTCAGCCAAAACAATAACGCCTCGAAAAATACCAATAGCTCCAACTGCTTGGGAGAAAAAAGCAATTAGAGGAATTTATTTAAGTCGTTACCAAATCACAAATAATGCAGATGAACAAACGATCCGTGAAAGAGTTCGTTACTATCACTCTCAAGGAATTAATACAATTATTCACGGGGTTTGGGGTAATGGTTGTACAATGTATAATAGCCAAGTTATGCAGCAAACTCTAGGATATAAAAGTTGTCCAAACGAGTTTCAAGATCAATGGTTAGATTGGTTAATTGACGAGGCTCATAAACAGGGTATGCAAGTCCACGCTTATTTTGAGAAAGGTATTAAAATAGATAAAAATAGTCCGATTTATGATTTAGCAGTTTCTCGCCAGTGGATTGTTCCTGGAGTTGATAAAACCTATGCCGGAATCGATCATTATGTTCTTGATGTAGAGGTTCCAGAGGTTGCTAATTTATTTAGAAATGTCTTAGTAGAGTTTGTTCAGAAGTATCCTAAGATTGATGCAGTTCAATGGGATGATTATCTAGGTTACTACGCTGAATTACCAGGAAAAGTCGATCGCACGGCTAAATTAACTACTTTTATACAGCAAATGATAACGGCGATGAAACAAGCTAACCCTTCAGTTAGTTTTGATATTTGTCATCATAACCCTTATTGGGCTAAACGATATTTTGCAGCCGATTGGCAAAAATGGAAAGTTGATCGAGTTTTCATTCAAGATTATAATGATGCTAATTTCAAAGAAGAATTAAATTACGCTAAAAATTATGCTGGAATTGCCATTACCGATAAGCAATTGAATCGGTTAAAAGAATTAGTAGATAATCGCGAAATCAAGGGTATTCTAGTTTTTCCTCTCTCTGGACAACCAGAAGAAACAGCCTCTAGTATAAAAAGCTTGGTGCAGAACAAAAATTAAGATTTGCTAAGCATCAGTTTTGTCCATAGCCATCAGTTCTGCAACTTCTTGCAAAAGTAGATTTTGTTCTCTTTGAATTGCATCTAGCTTTTGAGTAATTTCTGCTATTCGTTGCTGCTTATCTTGAATAACTGGTGGAGAGTTTGTGGCTTGTAAAGCTACAATATTGTCTGCTTTTTTCTTAAAAAGAAATTTTTTAATTGCTAATCCGCCGATGGTTGTAAACGAAAAAAAGATAAATTTAATAAGATTTTGAATTATTCTTAAAGGAACTCGTAATATCGATAAACTTGCTAACTCTATTAGACGCCCAATGAGTTTAATAATGTTCCACAATATAGCTAAAGCGAAAATCAGTATTATAAAACTGATAATTGGGTGATTAACAGCCCAACCGAGAATTTTGACAATTTGAAAAATAGCAGGATGTTCTGTAAACCAATCATTTACAGAAGACGTAATTACTGTTTGAATAGCTGTTGAAGTATTGTTTTGAATTTGTCCTGCTGTTTGAAAAGTTTCTTCTACAGAAGTTTTTGCATTTCCTAGAGTCGTCGTAACTGTATTGATAGCCTGATCCGTTGCTTGAGATGCTGTTTCTTGTAAAGACTCTTTAACTTGCTGAACGGATTCAGCTAGAGAGTTAGCTTTGACGTTGACAAAATCTTGCGCCTGCTGAAAGCGCTGCAAAATTCCTTCAGGTAAATTCATACGTTGAAGTAGATAAGGAATTTCAAATTTTTGCACTACATAATATTGTAGGAAGGTTAGAATATAAAGCGCAACTAGTCTTTACATCAATTTTCTGTGAAGCTGCACATTATTTTTACCCCTCCTAACCTCTCCTTGGAAAGGGGAGGGAAAGAAGGCGGTGGGGATTCTTATGCGTCTTCATATAAAAATGGTATTACATCAATGTAACGAATTTTTGCTAAATCGACTCAGCACAGGATTGTATAAGTTTGTGATGAAATCTTTGGTTCGTAGTTGCACTTTAGTGCGAAGACAGCGCTACTACAAACAAAACGGAAAATTTGTACTAAGGGTGGAAGAAAAATGCTGTTGCTAAAACAGCGTAGGTGATAAGTAACAAAACTCCTTCTAACCAGTTGGAACTTCCATCGTTGCTAATTGAGTTGGTACTTACTACAGCCATTGTAACCGCGATGATTTCAAAAAAATTGAAAAGCAAATTCATTGGTTGACCTATTGACCAACCAACTAGAACTAGAATGGGGGCTACAAACAGTGCTATTTGTAAACTAGATCCTATAGCTACAGCAACAGCCAACTCCATCTTGTTCTTCATTGCGAAACTGACACAAGTTATAAACTCAACAATACCTCCAAAAATAGGAACGAGAATTACACCTGTAAACAGGCTAGTTAAACCTAGAGTAGAAATAGTTTTTTCTAGACTGTCAACAAGAATCTCGGATACAAATACAAGGACGACTGTACAAGTTAGCAGTACACCAATTTGTAGCCATAAATTAGTTGGTTCTGTATGTGTATGAGTAGTACTGTCCTCGGTATCCTCTTGCGGTAAATACAGGTGTTTATGAGTTCTCATTGAGAACACTAACATTAAAAAATAGAATGTAAGTAATAGTAATGATGCTGCGTAGGAAAAGTTATTAATAGTAGAGATTTCTAAGCCTTTGGAAGTTAATTGTATTGCAGTAGGTGTTATAAGAACAATGACTGCTAAGGTTAGAGAAGAAGCATTAAGACGAGCTACCGTTGACGGAAACCTTTGTTCACTAAAACGTAACCCACCTAGTAAAATAGCAAGCCCCAAGGCAAGGAGCAAGTTTGCAATTATTGAGCCTGTTAAGCTGGCTTTAACAACATCAACCAATCCAGCACGAAGGGCAACAATTGCGACAATCATTTCAGTAGCATTGCCGAATGTAGCGTTCAGTAGTCCTCCTAAAGCTGGACCAATCACACCTGCGATCGCTTCCGTAGAGTTAGCTATTAATGCAGCTAATGGAACAATTGCTAAACCGGACGTGATAAAAACGACTAAAGAATTTAAATGCAGCGATTGCGCGATCGCTGAAATTGGCACAAAAACCAGCATCGATAGCAGAACTACATTTTTCTTTGTCATGTTTTTTTACAAAGAGCTTCGTAATCGTAATCTTATCTGAATCACTCGATTACTGAATTCTTCTTTTAGTTATAGAAATGTTAAAGCTCATTTGTTACGTCTTCCTTAATCCCTAGTGCTTCGTAGCTGCTTCTTAACTGCTCCCACAAAGCCTCTAGTTGCTGGTAAGCTTCTTGGGGAGAAAATTTACCCCTAGTTTCTAGATTGGTGATATAGCCGACGCGTTGGGCAAATTCCTGAAGGTTTGCATTGAATACAAGGTTTTGTGGTTTGAACTGACCTTGATATTGATAGCGTTGGTATAGCAAATCGTTTTTATCTACCTTATTAAAAGTTGACATTATACACCTCTTTCTATCTCAAAACTTAGTTTTCTTATAGTTTCACTCTAACTAGCAAGTTCGATAGAATCAAACATACTTATTGATTATATGGATAAAATAAAATGATTGAATATTATAGTAAAATGTGTTATCAGCAGTATTGAGTTCGGCAAATTTAGTTTGATCGCCACGCGCCTTGATCACTGATAACTGTTTACTGTTCACTGATTTAAAAGATGGTACCTGTACGTAAAACCTTATCAAAGCCAGATATCCAACTTTCTTATTTGGAGTGGAACCAAGGACGAGAAGCATTACTACTGTTACATGGTTTAGCCGATCACGCTTTGGTTTGGTCTAGTTTGGGAGATTATTTGGCAGCCGATTACCACATAATTGCGCCAGATATGCGCGGTCATGGTGACACTAGCAAGCCTGACAAGGATTATACGTTTGAGAGTGCGATCGCCGACTTAGAAGCACTGATGGATCATTTGGGATGGTCAGCGACTCATGTTGTGGCTCACTCTTGGACAGGCAAATTAGCGGTGATTTGGGCTAGGCTGAATCCACAGCGCTTAAAAAGTATGGTTCTGGTAGATCCAATATTCATCTGGAAAATACCTAGCTTTTTTAAATTTACATTTCCAATGTTGTACCGTGTCTTGCCTTTTCTTCAAGGTATGGGGCCATTTGCTAGCTACGACGAGGCTGAACAAAAAGCGCGTCAGTTAAACCAATATCAGGGATGGAGCGATTTACAGCAGCAAGTATTTGCGGGAAGTATTGAACAAAAATCCGATGGTAGTTGGGGTAGTAAGTTTACCGTTTCAGCCCGTGATGGGATTTTCACAGAAGTTATGGAAGTTCCCGGATTTACAAATGTGATTGATACTCCCACCCTGTTTGTACAACCGCAAAAAGGAGTTAATCGCCAGGATTGGCAAATCAAACCCTACAAAACCTATCTCAAAAATTTACAAATATGCAAAGTCCCTGGCAATCATTGGGCATTTTTAACAGAGCCTGAAACATTTAACCAAACTGTAGAGGCTTTTTTGCGGAAGTTTGATTAAATTTTTGCGTTAACTCCTTCCCTCCCATATTAAAAGTTGCCTTGAAGCTGCAACAAAGCAATTGAGATACTTGGGTGTCTTGCCAACTGCGACCATTATTGAATCCCACGAACAGATGTCGTGGGATCCCTACACCCTGTGAAATTGTGTAAAAAGTTAAAGCTTCTATCCAAAGTCCCGTGTCTATTTGTGCATAGCTATTTTTGTTTTATTGTCGGCGTTAAGGGACGAATTGCCTAACTTAGAGATGACAAGTTTATTTTTCAGTAGCCTCACTCAGGGTGATCTACTACTGCATGAACTTGCGCAGTTCCGATTGGGAAGCCTGCCTTGAATGCAGAGATACTAAATGCACCGTTTAGAGCAGTAGCAGCATCTTCGGTCAAGGTCAACTCTACATTTCTCACCTGCAGGCGAGTACTACTATTTGAGATTGCATTAGCGGGTAGTCCCAGGTTGAACAGCGGAATGCGTCCTACCAAGTTACCATCACTAATCACAATGCCTGTTAGCACTAAATTGCCATTCAAATTAGTAATGACAAAATCAGTTAACGCTACATGGGTACTACCAGCTGTTAAGGTCAACCCCCCCTTGTGAAGGACTTCCAATTTGGTGCTACCCAAATCTACAGCGCCCCCAGAAATTGGGAAAGCTATCGCGCCATTACGAATTTTAGACCCAGTCACCAGACCAGATTGGACATTTAATGACGCCAGAGCATTGACGAAATCAGAACTGAGGGAGACAGAGGTCGAGCCACCTACTAGGTCTTCAGTGGGAGCGGAAAGAGCGGGAGATGCGAAGATAACCGATACTGCAATAGCAGCTACACCAGTAATAACCCGGATCTGCTGACGAAACACTGACAGAGCAAGCATTTGTGTGTCTCCTAAGTATTAGGTTGTACAGAATTTTTTCCATTAAGTATTTTAATATTTTTTTACAAAAGTCAACTTCTTTTTGAAGAATGTAATTTGCAAATTATTTTTCCCGCATACAATACTGGAGTTTAGTGGGTCATGAACTTTCAGTTCAGCACTAAGGATGAAGACCCTATCCCCAACAAGACTGTTCATAGAAAACGGCGAGGAAGCCTCAGCCACCCGCTTCTAACGACCAGCTAAATTTGCAATGACCCTTAAAAGTTGATCTAACTCAACAGGTTTAGGAATATGGATTTGAAAACCTGCGGCGATCGCCATTTGGCTATCTTGCTCTCGGATATAGGCGGTTAGTGCAGCGGCTCTAATGTTTCCCCCA
Organism: Aetokthonos hydrillicola CCALA 1050; assembly: GCF_017591665.1. GTDB lineage: Bacteria > Cyanobacteriota > Cyanobacteriia > Cyanobacteriales > Nostocaceae > Aetokthonos > Aetokthonos hydrillicola. The sequence continues at coordinate 12,111 of NZ_JAAKGC010000051.1, forward strand.
TCTTCAGGACTAAGCGCCCTAACTTGGCGAATTAGCTCGTAGCCGTCAACCTCTGGCATTCCAATATCAGAGATAAGCACATCATATTTATTAGGGTTTGCCGTTAATATTGAGAGAGCCTCACTAGCAGACGCACTCGTCGTCACTTCAATCCCATAGCTTTCGAGCATTGTTGTGAATAACTTAAGCATATCTGGTTCGTCGTCCACAAAAAGAACCCGCACACCTGCTAACGATGGAATATTACCGAGTGGCTCTTTTGGCTGGGCTGCGAAATCTGGTAAACTGGGAGGACTGATGAGCGAACTTTTTTCCAGTTCTGTTTGTACGGGGAGCCTGACGGTAAATGTTGCCCCTTGTTGTTCACCTAAACTGTGTGCATGAACTGTGCCGCCGTGGAGTTCTACCAGATGACGTACAATCGCCAGTCCTAGTCCTAACCCAGTGTTTAGTCGAGTGTAGCTACCATCCGCTTGGCGGAAGCGCTCAAACACATAGGGCAGAAAATCAGCCTTGATGCCCTGACCGGTGTCAGTAATTTCGATTTGAGCTATTGTATCAATATAGTCTAAGGAGATTGTAATTTTTCCTCCGGCTGGAGTAAATTTAATCGCATTAGAGAGCAAATTCCAGATCACCTGTTGTAGGCGGTCTGGATCACCTAACACCCTTTCGTTTAAAGCAGACAACCTACACTCAAGCTGAATGTTCTTCGCGTTTGCGGCTAAACGGACGATATCGATCGCACTTTCAATCACTGGAACAAGTTCAATATGATAGGCATTCAGCCGAAACTTGCCCGTGGTGATGCGCGAAATGTCTAAAATATCTTCGATGATTTTGTTTTGGGACTTGGCGCTGCGCTCAATGATTTCTAGAGCTTGCTCCGTTTTCGCTTGGTCAAAATTTTTCCAGCGAAGCAACTGCGCCCAGCCAATCATGGCATTGAGAGGGTTGCGCAATTCGTGAGAGACGGTGGATAAGAACTCATCCTTGGCTCGGTTCGCAAATTCAGCTTCCGTGCGGGCTGATTGTGCTTCAATCAGGAGTTGGTTGTGTTGTGCCTCTAACTGCTTTTGCTCGGTAATGTCTTCCATCGCCAACAAAATCATCTGGGTATCACCAATGGGAGGCATCTTGCGGGCATTTAGCAGCATGCTTTTCCGTCCAATCTGCTGAAAATCATGCTCGACCTCAAAATTTTCAAACTGGTCATTGCCGGAAAGAATGTCTTCTAGCAAAATACGCAATTCGGGAATATTCCACTGCCCATTGCCCAAATCAAACAACAGGTGTTGTTCAGTCTGGGTAGGCAAAACATGAAACATCTCGTAGAAAGAATGATTAGCGGTGACTACCCGCAGGTCTAGATTGAGGACTAGCAGGGGTTCGCGTACAGTTTCCACGATCATTTCAGCATAATTTCTCGCTTCGGTCAATTCCTCGGCACTGCGTTTAAGCTCGTTGATATCTACCAACACGACCACAGCACCGTCAATTTTATTATCGATTGTCCGATAGGGTCGAATCCGCAGGTCATACCAATGCCCTGTTTGATCTTGAATCTCCTGAACTTTTAAGTTCAGGGTACGTATCACCTCTAAAATCTGTTGCTCTAAGTCAGGTACATTCAACTTGTGGGTGATATCACTCAAAGATCTCCCCACATCTGTGGAAATCAAGTTGAAGATCCCTTCAACTGCTGGCGTAAACCGCCGAATCCGCAGGTCACTTCCCACCATTAAAATGGGGATATTAATACTGCCCAGGAGATTCTGCAAATCGTTGGTAATCTGAGTCGATTCTAGATTGCGTCGTTGCAGCTCATCATTAATAGTGTTTAATTCTTCATTGGTTGCCTGGATTTCTTCTTTGGCAGTTTCCAACTCCTCATTCATACTTTGCAACTCTTCGTTGCTTGACAAAATCTCCTCGTTGGCGGATCTCAAGTCTTGATTAGTGGCCTGCTGCTCGGAAATAATGGCTTGGAGATGTTCTTTTGTCGTGTTTAGTTCTTCCTGAAGTCGAGCAGTTTCATGATTGTCACCTTCATTGGTGACGTTGCTATTGTCCTGTGTTGCTGATAATACAGGGGTGACTGGAGTGGGAAAATCTTCAAACAGAATTAAAAAATAATTTCCTGGTATATTACTAGTTGAGAAGGGAGTGACATGAATGTTAAATGTCCGGATACAATTGCCCTCTATCAGTTTGACTCCTTCGCGTTTAATCGGCAAGTTCTGCTGTTTTGCCTGTTGGATTAGAATTCGTAGTTCATTGCGCAATCCAACTTTTGCCATTTTCAGTAGGTTAAAGCTTGCCCTCCCAGGAGCAGGTTCTAGGTAGGCACTGGTCTGTCCCCGAAATCGCAGAATTTCTAGGTCGGTGTCGATCACAATCCCAACTGGGGCATATTGATTCAAAACGATCTGATCTGCCTGAAGGCTGATTTCCTGGTCGTTCAATGTCCCCTCCTTTGTCTGTGCTTGTGGGTTGATGATCGGGGCGGGATAGCGACTCCTGCTAAAGTCAATGTTAAGCTCAGTTGTTACCAGTTTTTTGGCATAAAGTTTGTTCTTTTTGTCAACTATACTAAACAAATCTGCACAATCACCTACTGTTTCCGAAGTCCCTAACATCAGAAAGCCTTTGGGCTTCAGTCCATAGTGGAACATTGGCAGGAGCTTTTTCTGCAATTCGCTTCCTAGATAGATCAGTACATTCCTACAGGTAATTAAGTCCATCCGCGAAAACGGCGGATCACTAATTAGGTTTTGTCTAGCAAACACACACGTTTCGCGCACGGGTTTACTAATCTGGTATCCTCCCTCGACTTCGACAAAAAACCGATGCAAACGTTCGGGATCTACATTCGCTACTTCGCTTGCTGTATAAAAACCAGTGCGCGCTTGTGCGATCGCCCTCTCACTGATGTCTGTCGCGTAAACTTGAATCGGTATATGAGATAAGTGCTCTGCTAAAAACTCTAGCAAGCAGATAGTTATCGAGTAAGCCTCCTCGCCCGTTGAACAACCAGCAACCCAAATTCGGATCGGTGAGTTTGACGACTTATCTAATACAATTACAGGAAAGACTTTACTTTTTAAGGCTGTAAAACTTTCACTGTCGCGGAAAAAACTGGTGACATGAATCAAGCTATCTTCATATAACGCCATCACTTCTGTGGGGTTGTTGTGGAGATAACTGGCATAGTCAGTCAGCTTTTCAAACTTGTGCAACACCATTCGCCTTTGAATGCGCCGCTTTAAGGTTGTTTGCTTATAATTGGTAAAGTCAACTCCCGTGGCTGTCCACAGCAAAGTGAAGATTGTCCTTAGCGCCTCGGATCTGTCGAATTCATCCTTACTGGTAGCTGATTTTGTCATAGCTACATCAGTAATGTAGGGATGCCTGCTAATTTCCGCGATTTTCTCGGCAATTTTTCGGGGGGGCAAAACAAAATCGACCAGTCCCGTCGCCACGGCAGTGTTCGGCATACTATTAACTTTTGCTGTGTCCCCAGACTGGGCGAATGTCACCCCGCCCGCCGCTTTTACCGCTTCTAATCCTCTTGAACCATCGCCATCTCCCCCCGATAGAATCACGGCGATCGCTTTATTTCCTTGCTCTTGTGCCAGGGACAACAAAAAAGTATCGACCGACATAAACTGTCCGCCTCCTCTGTCACGAGGTGTGAGATTTAGCACCCCATTAGTGATAGCCATGCTGACATTTGGCGGTATCACATAGACATGATTGGGTGCCACTTTTATCCCTGAGTGGACTTCACTTACTGGCATCTCAGTGGACTTGGAAAGAATCTCACTTAACAAGCTTTCTTGATTTGGTGACATATGCTGGATCAGCACAAATGCCATCCCCGTATCTGTTGGCAAATGCTTCAATAATTCGATAAACGCTTCCAATCCTCCCGCAGATGCCCCAATTCCCACAATTGGAAATAATTTCTTTTCATTGTTTGCCTCCTTCCCCTCTGATCCTTCTTTGTCGGAGCCTTGGGAAGGTGATTTCTTAGAAGACTTTTTAGAGTGCATATCTTAAGTATATGGTGATAAACACCAAGTGACGGAACACAAAACTAGTACAGCACGGCGCAAATAAAGCAACCATTTCAATCAGGTACAAGCTTTGATATATAAAAAAACTTTTGAATGAGTGACTTTTGCGCAGCGGTGCTAGTCCCTAAAGCAATCTCAACTGCACCCAATTAAAATTATACTCTAAATCGGTCTACTTCGGAAATCGTAGGCGACCGTAACCTAATAACTGACCGATACCATTTTCTCCTGCTGGGTAAGCAGTAACGCCAATATAGATACACTACTTGAGTGGGATTACGTTTAGGAGCCAGGGCGAACTTTTATCCATAGTTCGCTCTCCTTTGACCACTCCCCGGTCTGAAGACTCGGGGTTTTCAATCGACCTCTTATAAACTGCTTATGTAAGTATTTTACCCCGAATATTGTCCGGTCAGAAGATTACGTCACATATCTCAAAAATGTAGTCAAGCTATCAAACATTGCCCAAATGGGTTCTATAAACGTCGGATTGGAATTTGCACAACAAACTCAGTTCCTCGTCCCGTATTGGAATAGCACTCGATCTTGCCAGCGTGTCTTTCCGTGATAATCTGATAGCTGATCGATAACCCCAATCCAGTTCCTTTACCCACTGGTTTGGTGGTGAAAAAAGGATTGAACACTTGAGAGCAAATGGCTTCTGGAATACCAACTCCGTTATCAGCAATACTAATTGAGATCCAGTTAGTATTGATCAAAGAAGTACGGATGGTGATAGTAGGTGAGGCGATAGCAGACTCTTCCAATGCATCAATCGCATTACTCAAAATATTCATAAACACCTGGTTAAGTTGGCTGGGATAGCATTCAACCTCTGGTAACTGCGCGTAGTCTTTGATGACTTGGATGGCAGGAAAATCAGGTTTAGCTTTGATGCGATGTTGTAAAATTACCAGGGTGCTATCGATACCTACATGGATATCGGCAGGTTTTAGTTCGCCTTCATCCAGACGGGAGAAATTGCGTAGAGAAAGGACGAGGTTACGAATGCGATCGCTCCCCATTTGCATTGATCTGAGTATCTTTAACAAATCCTCTTGCAAAAATGCGAGATCTATAGCGTTTGCACGCTCTTGAATTTCGTTTACTGGGTTAGGATAATGCTTTTGGTAAAGCTGAACAAATTCAAGTAAATCTTGAGTATATTCTTTTACATGATTTAGGTTGCCATTAATAAAATTCACTGGATTGTTAATTTCATGGGCAATTCCTGCAACCAGCTGACCAAGAGCAGACATTTTTTCCCCTTGTACCAAATGCAGTTGGGCTTGCTTGAGGCTTTCTAACGCTTGGTTGAGTTCATCAGTACGCTGTTCCATCACACGAGTAGCATTCCGCAGTTGTAGATGCACCCGGATACGTGCTAAGACTTCTTCATGCTGAATTGGTTTAGTGATGTAGTCCACAGCACCCAAACTTAAGCCTTTGATTTTATCGACTGAGTCAGAAAGAGCAGTCATGAAAACGACAGGAATATCGCTTGTAGCAGGATTGGCTTTTAACCTTTGACAGGTTTCAAAGCCATCAATTCCCGGCATCATCACATCTAATAAAATTAAGTTAGGCTGAGATGTTTGCATTCTTTGTAGGGCAATTTCACCATTTTTGGCGATCGCTACTCGGTAGCCCTGTTCACTTAACAAATCAAACAACACTTGCAGATTAGTGGGGGTGTCGTCTACAACCAAAATGGTGTTTTCAATAATGGACATAGATAAATTGGGCATGGGGCATTGGGCATGGGGCATGGGGCATTGGGCATGGGGGGAACAAAAAAGCATTCATCTCCCCTGCTCCCCAGTTACCAACTTGGTTATACCAAGGGTTCAAGTAACCGCAGGATGGCTTCATCATCAAACTTTTGGCTAAGTTCTAACACTCGGTTGGCAAAGGGGACATATTCAGGTGCTAATTGCTTAAGTCGGTTGGCTTCCTGTTGTACATCCGTGATGAATCCACCTTGAACAGCAGTGTAGAGGGCGGTGAGTTCTGCGGGTGGGGGCGTGACTAGATCCGTGTCGTCGTCAGTGGTGGTAATTGCTTCTGTAGATTCTGGTACGTTTTCGTAAACCCATTGCAATTGCAGCAGTCGCTTTAATTCAGCAAGTAGCCCAGTGAACTCGATGGGTTTTGGGAAAAAGCTATTGCACCCAGCATCCAGACTTGCCTGCATATCCACTTGAGAGAGTGTGGCGGGGGAGACAATAATTGGGGTGGAAATAAAGTCAGGTAGTTGACGTAAGCGACGGGTCATTTCTAAACCATCCATCACAGACATATGTACATCGGTAATGATCAAGTCGGGGCGCATTTGGATAGCGGTGTCTAAACCCGCTTGTCCATTGCTAGCTTCTCCCACTTTGAAACCCAATGGTTCTAACATATTGACTGCAACCAGTCGGTTTTCTTGGTAATCGTCAATGACCAGGATTTTGCGTGGTTCACCTTGGTAGCCGATAACTTTTTGGTTGGCGATCGCCTGTCCCACTGTCCAGTCTGAAGCTAAGGGTAAGTCGACTTCAAACCAGAAATAACTTCCTTGCCCAAGAAGACTTTCGACGTGAATAGTACTACCCATCTTCTCGATTATTTGTTGGCTGATAGCGAGTCCTAAGCCAGTACCTTCAGTATTGCGTTCTCGTTTTCCTGCTTGCTCAAACGGCAAAAAAATTGTGGATAGTTTTTCTGGTGCAATCCCAATGCCAGTATCTTTTACTTGGAAGCAAACTCTATGGATGCGCTCAGATGCTGTTGGGGTATCCACTGGTTCAACCCGGAAGGATACTCTGCCAAAGTCGGTAAACTTGATAGCATTGCTCAGTAAATTTAATAAAACCTGCCGTAGTCGTTTATCGTCAGCATAAACTGCAGTGGGAAGGTTAGCAGCCGGTTGGTAATGAAACTCTACACCCTTTTGCTCAGCTTTAACACGACAAATATCAACTGTGGAAACTAGGAAATTTCCGAGATGGAAATCTTGGGGATAGAGTTCCATCTTCTGAACTTCCAATCTTGACAGATCCAAAATGTCATTGATCAGTGTTAGTAAATGGGAAGCGCACTGATGAATTATCCCTAATCCCTTCATCTGTTTGGTTGTGGTAGTCGGATCGCGCTGGAGAATTTGGGCATAACCTAGAATGCCATTAAGTGGAGTTCGCAGTTCGTGGTTCATATTTGCAAGAAACTCGCTTTTTGTGCGGTTAGCTGCTTCGGCTACTTCCTTAGCTTGTTTCAGTTCAGCCGTGCGTTCTGTCACTCGTTCTTCTAGTTCTGCTTTACTTTTTTCTAACGCGGTAAAGGATTCACGCAGCCGTCCTGCCATTTGGTTGAAGGAATGAGCAAGACTGTTCAGTTCTTGGATATTGCTCCCTGTTACTATTTGGTCTAAGTTACCACCTGCAACTGCCTGAGTAGCTTGATTCACACTTAGAATGGGAATTGCTAAGCAGCGGGACGTGAAGATGGCGATCACGGTTGCTCCCACCAACGCCACCACACAAAGCCAAATAGTAGTTTGGGTATTGGCGTTGATTTGTGCCATGAAAATATTTTCTGGGAGGCTAGTCACGACAAACCATTCCAAGCCATATTGGTCGCGGTAGGGAGTAATAGTCACATAGTATGGCTCTCCTTGAACATTGATTTTCAGATTTTGAGCATCGGTTAAGCTGTGCAGATCTGGAATAAGGTGTTGCAGTTGCTTGGCAATCGTTTGAAGCACTAGGTTTTTGCTGTCTGTGGCTTTAAGGCGTTTAATATCCTGAGTGGCAACAGTAAAAGGCTGTAGTTCGACAGAATTAGCCACCAACATTCCATCCCTCTCCATGACAAATACTTGCACCGAGTAGCTGATATTTAGATTATGTAGAAATTCGTTCAGTTTCAACAAATGAATATCTACTCCAACCACGCCCAGTAACTTGTGGTTAGAATCATATACTGGGCGATTTGCTGACGCTATAAGATACGGCTGATCCCCAGGATCGTAGTAAGTGTAGATCCTACTCCAAATCTCTTTTCCTGCTTTGACGGGTTCAGTGTAACTAATCGCATTGAGAGTATCCCATGTACCAGTGGCGAGGATTTGAGTGGAGTTGCCATCTTTATCTGTCAGGTAAGTGGTGTTATTTTTCGGCAAATAGGGTGTTTTGGCCGCTGCCTCATTGATAATGACGGTTTTGCCATTGAAACGGCCTGCTCCCACTTGTTCCCCTGTAGGTAAGCTTACGCTAATATAGGTTAAGCCATAAGTTTGAATTTCCTGCCATAAAAATTTGCCAACGGTTTTGCGATCAACCCCTTTGATCCATCCTAGACGCATGGCATCGGCATTGATTTGGTTGATTTGATGGGGATTTTGCAGGTAATCAATCAAATGGTCATTTACATGCCCAGTAGTGCGTTCCATCAACTGCTTGGCCAAATTGTGAACCGCTTTCTCGCCATTTTTAAATGACAGATATCCAACTAGTCCCACTGCTCCAAAAATCTGTAACAGAAATGGCACAATTAACACCCATTGCAAAGGTAGCAATCTGGTTGTTAGGAATGAAAAATTCGTCTTCATAACTCACAGGGGAACGGAAAGTGATCGCCACTTTCACAACTGGTAAGTAGCGATCGCTTCATTGCTCGCCCGTCAGCATGTATTGTCTTAACCATGTTGGAAAAGAGGAATGTACGTCTTTATTCTGAGGGATACTCCGGATACTCCAAAACTAGGGGTATTTAGAAAATATCCTTACATCAGATATAGTTCCCAAATTAACCAGGGAATGTTTCATCTGCTCTTTTAAAAGTTACACCTAGTTAAGGCTCCACTGAAAGCCACATTGATGTTATAGCCTATTTCTACTGTGGGAAGGTGACCAGGAGGAGGATTCAGGTAGTTGGGCTCTTTACCTTTAACAAATTCCATTCTTTTAGTTTGTGTATTATAAGTCCATTGAAATAGCCACTGATTTGATGGTGGTAATTCTTGCCACCCGACTTTAGCATACATCTGACGATAATCACTCAGTGCCTTGAGAATATTTACTTGAACGGTAAAACCTTGTTGACCATTAGTAGCTTTACTCCAAAGCTGATCTATTGTCTTAAGATCGCTACAAGAGAGATTATCCATTTCGTCTTGAGGTATCATACCATTGGCTTGTGCCTTTGGACCTGCTGCTTCTAGCAATCGAAGATATGTCTCTCGATCGGCTTTTTTCCAGTCTTTTTGGTGCAAATATTCACGCAGTTGAGTGTAATCAACATCGCGTTTACTAGGAACTGGTGTTTCATTAACTGTGGATTTCGATAAGTTCAAGGTGTCGGATCTTGACCTGGATAAATACCACATAATTCCCCCTCCTAAGCTACATAAACCTACAAGGAGCAGTAAGCTTACTACATATAGGCGAAATATTCTTGCCTGTTTGTTCTTTTCCATGTTCAATTTCTAGAAGTGCCTTACACCATTTGCTTGAGTTCTAAAGCAGCTATGTTAAGGTGCTGAGTACCTACTCTAGTTTGACCAATGCCAATAGCAGTTTCTCTTGCGCCTTTATTAATAGCATCCATCGCTTGAACGACTTGCTGTATAGCATCAAGCTGCTGCTTAAGATTAAGTGAAATTTGTTGATTGTTCAAAACCACTTCGTTGACAGATCCCGCGACTCCTGTAAAAGCTTGATCTATTTTCTGTGCTATTTGCGTTACTGTCTTAACTGTCTTGGTGCCTTCATCGGTTACCATTACGGTAGAATTGGTCGCACTCTGAATTTGCGAAACCAAAGTAGAAATCTTCTCGGCAGAGCGTTGACTTTGATCAGCTAACCGACGAATCTCATTAGCAACTATAGAAAAACCCTTTCCATGCTCCCCTGCACGGGTGGCTTCAACTGCTGAATTGATTGCTAGTATATCAGTCTGCTTTGCTAACTCAGAAACTAACTGAGAGATACTGCCAATTTGATTGGCTTGCTCAGAAAGAGCTATCATTTGCTGGGCGATCCGTCCCACTTTGTTTTCCAGGTTAAACATACCTTCGAGGTTCTCTCGTAATGCTTGAGTACTATTCTCTGCGAGATCGAGTACCTTGTTTGCTGCTGCAACAGCAGCTTTAGCTTGCTGTGCTGATTGTCTGAATGAAGCTTCTAATTCATCCATCGTGCTAGTGGTTTCCTGCACTGAACTTGCTTGCTGACTAGTTACACTTTCTTGCTGTTCTATGGCGGCTAGAATCTGACTTGAAGATGCTGTGATCTTGCTAGCTGAGTTTTGAAGTATATGATCAATTGCTAAAGTTATCCACAAGCTCGATCCTAATGTTGATACGATAGATATTAGAGTTCCAAATATAATCGCTATATTTAAAAAGCTTTCAGCCGTTTTATCTTTTTCCTTACTCTTAGCTAGAATCATCGTTTGCTGATTAATAACTTCATCATGGAGCTTGTCAATATCTTCAATACGTACGCTATTCATTAGCTTTGTTGCTTCATTAATTTGATTTGCCTTTACTAAATCTGAAACTTGTTTAAGAACTTTTACAAAATTTTTAGCTTTCCCTAGCAGGACATTAAATTTATCTTTCTCCTGATAATCTTGAATCAGGGTTTCTAACTCTGAAGATGCTTTCTTAAAACTCTGAAATCCTTCTTCCGTTATTTGTTGTTGATTGGTTCTCTCTTGAGGTAAAAAAATCTGGCTTCTATTAGAGTGAAGCATCTGTAATAAAGCTTCAATTGACTGGTCCATCTTGTTAAGAATATTTTGTGCATTTTCTACCTCTTGTTCTCGTTTTCCTTTGAGTATGGCACTTGAATACAAAAATCCTCCTAGAACAATGAACAACACAAGAGGAATTAGATAACCCAGGAAGATACGAGTCCTCAATTTAATATTTTTCATTTTTCTTTGTCCTTGTATATAACTTTAGATACCAAACCAAATCTCTTCTATCGTTTATTAAAACGATAGTATTTTACCCGCAACTTTGATGCAGATAACCCTGTTATAAGCTGATGTTGGATTAGCGAAAAACCTATGGCATATATAATACCACCATTTTTATAAATCTAAGCATTATTACGATAAAAATAAGGAGTATTTTCTTTCGGTATTTTTATGGAAAACTTGCTTCAAAACTAAACAAGAACATAATTCTTTAGCCCTTACTAAGTAAGGGCTTTGTTATAACCAATCACCAATCACCATAAAATGGGCAAAGAAACCAAATAATGTTGTGTTAATAGCCTATTGTTGGAAATTCAGAAGAATTACATTGTAAACGTTTATACTAAATGTAATAGTCTGTTAACTTTAGTAATAAACATTAGTCAAAACGCGCAACGATAAAATAACCCAAAAACACTCAAGCACCCATTCCTGAATATCGCTTCAACCCGCGCCGCCATAACCAACGATTGAAAACAAAAAGCACTAACAGCCAACCAATCATTGACAAAAATCCTCGCAGCAGATCCACTGGTAGCCCTACTAAAAGATTTGCTGGGAAATTAATCAAATAAGGAAAAGGTGTCCAAAGTACTACAGCCCGCACAGGTTCAGGAAAGACTTCTAAAGGCGCAATCAAACCAGATAAGAATAAGTAGAATAAAAACCAGAAATCTTCTAACGCGATCGCTCTCTCAGTCCAAAAAGCAAAAATACCAAAAGTGTACTGAATGACAAAGCGTAAAGCAAAAGCCAGCACCACAGCTAAAGCAAACAGTAATAAATTGCCGAAGCTTGGTAACCAAAAAGCCTGGGGATAAAGTAAAAAAAAGAACCCTATTAACAGCAGCGTGAACGGTATCCTCGCACCCCTTTCAGCAACATGCAATGCGACATGATGCCATACAGGATCAAGTGGTTGTAACAAACGAGGTGAAAGCCTACCTTCAACAACCTCCTTCTCAAAATCATAAATCACCCAAACAGTAGTAAATTGCCTAACAACGAAAACGGCGAGAAAGTAACGCGCAAAACCTACAGGTGTCAAACCGAATCGTCCACCTTGCGCCGCCTCGATCCAGACTCCCATCAAAATAATTGGTAAAGATCCAGACAAAACCCATAAAATTAACTCGGCTCGATACTCCACCATATAGGCGTAGTAAACGGAAAGTAACGTCGAAGCTTTTCGGAAGATGCGGTTCATATGTTAGGGGTTAGGGGTTAGTGGTTAGAGTTTGGGGGGGTAATCCTGCTTGAAAAACCTGCCTAATCACATCTTCCACATCAGGCTCAGTTACTGTTAAATCGATAACTTCTAAATCCGCTAAAATCCGCGAGACAGAGCGGGTGAGCATTTCTCTCTCCACCAAAAAGCACACCATTCGCCCATCAACTGTCTTCACATCACCGTAGGACATAAGTTTGTCTTTCGATACAGGGTGGGCTAACTCCAAATGAATTTCTCGGTGAGGTGCAAACTGTTCCAATAAACCATCTAAGCTACCATCATACATCAACGTTCCTTGGTGAATTAGCAGTACTCGTTCACACAAAGCTGTGATATCAGCCATGTAATGGCTGGTCAATAGCACCGTCGCTTGATACCGCAAGTTGTATTCACGCAAAAAATCGCGCACACTTACCTGAGCATTGACATCCAATCCCAACGTTGGCTCATCGAGAAACAAAACTTGAGGACGATGTAAAAGCGCAGCTAACAGTTCCGCCTTCATCCTCTCACCTAAAGACAGTTTTCTTACTGGTTGAGTCAGTTTATCAGACAGCGATAACATTTCGCTTAATTCACCCACGCGCTCTCGAAACTCTTTATCAGAGATGTTGTAAACGGCGGCGTTAATCCTGAGAGAATCTAAAGCAGGTAAGTCCCAAAGTAGTTGCTGCTTTTGCCCCATCACTAAGGTAATCTTTCGCAAAAATGACTCCTGGCGACGAAATGGAACATTCCCAGCGACTCTAAGCTTCCCGCTAGAAGGGTGAATTAGCCCTGTAAGCATTTTCAGTGTAGTAGTTTTACCTGCACCGTTTGGTCCCAAAAATCCCACCACCTCCCCTGGTGCAATTTCAAAAGAGACATCCTGAACTGCTTTGATTTCACGGTAGGTACGGCGGAAAAAGTGGGTGATTGTCCCTTTGATACCAGGTTCTTTGATAGCGACAGGATAAACTTTGCTCAGATTTTGAGCCTCAATGATAGGCATAAATTTTATCTTCGGCGGTACGCAGATGCACAATTGTAGAAATGTAATCCATTACAAAATTTTAACAAACCGCAAAGACTCCAAGAACAAGAAATACCTAATTGAGTGCGCCTATCTCTATGGTTGAATGATTCAGTGCTCAACCTTTCTCACTAATTAGCTAGAAGTAATTATCCATAAGGATCATGGAAAGCTAAAGACCTTTAACTTAGACTGGAAGTATCTTAAAACAGTCAACAGTAAACAGTTATCAGTGATCAACGTGTATGGTGGGGAATTTTAAAGAGCCACCAATACCTACCACTAATTAGCTTTCAGTTATCAGTTCAGTATTCCTGACCGATAACTGTTAACTGTTAACTGTTAACTGTCAACAGGAGGTATAGTAATGAACCGGATTTTAAAAAGCGCACTATTACCTGGCTTGGTTGCTACCAGTCTAGTCGGTTTCAACCTAGTGTCTGTGAAACCCGTATCCGCTGGAAATCACCAGATCCGAGATATCGGTATTGGTGCAGGCGCTAGTGCAGTAACCGGCGAAATTACTGGTAACCATCATGCTGCTAAAAATGCTGTCAACGGAGCTGCTGCTGGTGCGGCGGTTCACGCTTTAGACCATGGTAGCTGTCATCGTCGAGGAGGGCACCTAGTTCGAGATATTGGAGTTGGTGCAGGAGCTAGTACCGTCGCTGGTTTGATCACAAACCGTCATCATACTTTGGGTAATGCCGTCAACGGTGCAGTTGCAGGCGGTGCTGTAAATCTTGCGGGCTGTTAATTCTGCTAGAATCACCATAATTTCAAACAAACACTCGATACCAAGTAAATTTTGGTATCGAGCTCATAAATGTTTCTTGTGAAGGGTTGGTAGTTTTAATCTAACCGGAAACACTGACTTAAAAGAGTACCGCCTGCTACTAATTTTATTGCTTCTAGCACCCAGTAAAAGCTATGCAAGAGATTCATGTCTGCTGGGACTTGAGTAACTTCCTCAAATAGGTTTAGATTAAGTCCAATAGCAGACATCTGCGGAGTCAATAAGTAAGTTTCTACTAAAGCTATGCCTAGCAATACCACAGCTAAAGCAATACCAACACGAGAAGAATTATGTTGAGTACGACACAGAGCTAATACGGATGTTAAGACTAATCCAGCAGCTAATAATTCAATCCGATTAAAATTCCAGAAAATTACATAGCCTACGGTCGAGAAACTATCTTGGCTCATCATGCCAGAGAAATAAAGACTAGGCATAATTACCCAATCCAAAAACACGCTAGCACTTAACCAAAAGCCCACCGTTAACATGGCAATAGTTTGCCAAACCGGTCGCTTGAATTGAATAGTAGAGAGGGTATTCATAATGAATAATTGCGAGGGTATTATTCATAAGTTTCTCTCTGAATCAGTTATTTTGACAACAGATATCAATTATCCTTTACAAACTTAATTATCATTTTACAAAGCCATTATGATGGTCTTTAACCTAATAGTAATTTGCTAAAATAGCTACACGTCAGTCTCAGAGGACGGTGTAGGTTTCTGTCCTTGAGAGCGATCGCTCTCCTACCTTAAAAACCATTTATATTGTTCTTGAAACTTAATAAAAATAAATATTGATTATTTTTTGCTAATAAAATCTAAAAAAGAAACCGTATGAAATCCCAGCCTTTAATTTCCGTATATAAAAGAATGCGCCTTGCATTTCTATTTGGCACAGCTATTACCTGCACAGCAGCAATTAGCACGTATGATCTCGGGCTGAGTCAAGCAGTTCAGTTGCAAGATGGTACAGTATATTTCGTTGAACCGCCAAGCCTTATTGCTGCCGTAAATAGCTATAAAGATATTTATATACCAAATGTAAGTTACTACTTTACTGTCAATATACCTGACAATGCCGGAGAGCCTCTGCAAAAGATAACAATTAACCAATATCAAGGCGCAGATGATATCCAGTTTGATCTCAAACATACCTCTGTGTATGAAGGCTCCTCACACAAAGGACAAAAGTTTGCGCTTAAAGACGTAACCAGTGATGTATCACGAACACCGACTACCCCAAGAGAAAAACTAGGTCAAACCCGCCCACGCAAAACGCGAACAGTATCGCTAACATTTGATCAACCAGTACCCCCTGGTAGAACGATCACAATTGAGCTTATAGCCGAGCAAAATCCATCAGTTTCAGGCGTATATCTCTTTGGTGTGACAGCATTTCCTCCCGGGGAAAAAGTTCATAGTCAATTTCTTGGTTTTGGAAGGTTACAATTTTATAGCTACGGTCCTGGTGGACTTTAACAAAAAGAATTCAGGAGCCAGGAGCCAGAACTCAGAAAGTTTTGGTACACAAGGACTGGGGAACAGCGCAGTGGCTCCTTCTTTAACAAACTATGATTAAACTTGACCAGTTTTTAAAATTGATGGGTGTCGCGCCTACTGGTGGACAGGCGAAGCTAATGATTATTGGTGGTGAGGTGAAAGTTAACGGTACAGTTGAAACCCGACGAGGGCGGAAATTAGTATCTGGCGATAAAGTGATGGTTCAAGGAAAAATTTTCGAGGTTGAATTCAACAGTCTCTGAATCAGAGCGGAATGTATAGGGGTATACTCTAATTCTTTACGTAGTTAGGGCTCTTTGCCCCTACTTTTTTACCGAAAATTAAGGTAAGCTTATTCAGTGCAATGGAGTGTCACGGGTGCATTTACTTAATAATAGCGCTTACGGGCGATGTCTTGGGTTCCTACTAGGTTGGTGCTTGTTTTATAGCATCCAATATTTCCTGAAGTGTAAAGTAAATGTAGTAGAAAATAGGCTGTCCATTGATGTCTATAGTACCGTAGCGGCGGTACGGTAGATATTGTAGATGTGGAATATGGGAACGATAGGGAAGACGAGGACGACCTATACGGGAATCAAGATATTTTAGTTTTATTTTTCTACTCTGAGGATGAATGTCATGTTTTGCCACTTGAATTGGCGTACATTCCTCATCAAAGGTTATACCCCACTTAATATTCACTTTTAATTTACCATTAGCCTCACGTTCTCCGAGATCGTGAAGAAGAAACTCGTAGAAGTATTTAATTTTTTTAGTATTAAAATCTCTAGGAGTAATAATTTGAGGAGAAGCTAGCTGATTTTGAACTACAGGAATATCGACTTTTAGGATATTTGTAAAAAAGTCACATGCTTCCAATATAATGTATTTCTCAGCCTTGTCCTTCTGTTCTTTATTCTTGAAAGAGATTAAAGGAACATAGTCACTTTGAAAATATAAATTTTGTTCTTGAGAACGAACACCTACAATTTCTAAGTCATTGGTCATAATTTTCTAGTAAATAGACTTCTTGAATAAAAGAAAAATTAGCTTTAACTATTTTGATTCCTTTAATATTTATTTCTGTTTTAAAATTTTGTTTAAAAGTTTTATCGTAAAAATAAGGAATAAAAAACCAGTTTTCTGAAACATTAACTTTATTTATTTGCTGAAGAGCTAATTCATAAGTTAGCTGTTTTATCAAATCAAACCGATATTTTTCATCTACTTGTTCGGGATGTCTACTTAAATTTTTATCATAAAAATCAGAGGCGATATCTTTGTAGTCAATAATATATAAGTTATAGCTATCTTCTGAGTTATACTTTAACAATAAATCCGGGCGGGGGAAACGGCGCATTGCCTTAGTTCTATCTCGTTTGTGGAAATCATCAAGATTTCTATCCGAGTACACTAAACACCCAGGTTGTGGATCGAATTCAATACAAAGCAGTTCATCCCATCCAAAGAAACCTTCTTGTTTAGGGTAGGGAATATGTGATGGAGTTTGGTAAATCCATGAATTTCCATTGTCATCTTTTGTCGGTAATTGAAAATTGCCTACTCTGTTTTTTTCTTCCTCCTTCCGTCCTGAATTCTGATACTCTTTCAAAGGAATATCCGTATCGGCAAAACAAATTGCATCGCGGTTTTTTGTAAAAAAATATGTGTGGCACATATCCTCCCAAATAAGAGAAAATCCTTGTATGCCCCAGAAATATCCATCGTTGTCCTTGGGATTAAGTTCGCCATATAAAAATGTCTCAACGGCTTCGTAAATTCCCCAATAATCATCATCTTTGTAATAAGTATTCTTGTCTATATTGTCTAGCGCCTCTTTTAAAATTATGATAGTTTCTATAAAAGTGTCCTTGTCAAAAATTGACTGGTTATAGGTTAAGTAGTCGTCCTTAAAATGTTGAGCAAGAAAGTTAATATCTTGACTGTGGACTTTAATGATATCTGGTACATCACCATGTAACTGCTGCACAATCTCATCGAGGATGTAACAATACAGATGTACTAAATCTGTACTTTCATAACGTACAGTTGGGCGGGGTAAATCCATTAGATCGACATAAATGGTATCGCTATCTGAATAAACAGCCCGATCTAGATATCTGTGAATTTGAGAATAATCGATGTCGTGACTCCGTTTGACTTTTTTTTGAATCGATTGAAGGGTAAGATTATCATAAGCTTCTAATACCTTCTCAATCATTTTGATCTTGCTGTAAAGTACACAAATTTCTCCATCTTCAGTCTGTATGCTGATACCTTTAGAAGAAAGAGTGGTTTGATCTTGTTCTTGCTGATATTTAGGCTTGTTTTTTTGGAAACGTTTACTAGATTCATTGTCACGCTCGAACTTCCGGAAAGTACGATACATTTTGAAAAATAGCTCGCGGACTTGGTCAAAATCATTCTCAGGAAAATCTTGAAAGCCGTTTGGTAGACAGAACTCGAAGCTGTTGCCAGATTTAGATTTACGAATACCAACAAAATTGTCTTTAGGATCTTTAATCTTAAGCAACTTTAGATTATAAAAATTAATCATATTGGCAAAAAAACAATTAATATTTTTGCTTGTAATCCATCTAATTGTTAGATTTCATGGCTTATACCAAGCCTATTTCAAGATGCCTAAAAATAATCGTTATTTGCTAAGCCTTTGACTCAATTAATTATATGTAGCTTCATGCTATAATGGTATGATATCTTTTTCTGTATTTTCCCATTTCATTATCTGATCAACGAAATTATTATGCATTTTAGCAAAATCTCCAAAAGTCACAAGATCGTCTAGGGGTATTTTCAAAAGATCTCGCAGCGGTTTTTTATCTCTATTAAAAACACTATCCCAAAGGAAAAACATTAATTTATTTTGTATTTTTTCCGCAGTTATAGGTTGTTTGATAAAGTAGTAACCAATTTGCTTGTCTTCAATTCCACGAACAGAGGTGTGATGGCTTTTGATAAAGTTGTTCAGATTTTTGATTAGTTTTTTCCATTCCTGTGTATTTAAAGTTCCTCCTTGCCCATAATTTGCAGCAGGAGGTTTACTGTCATCCCAATCAATAAATTCCCAATCCCAACGACGCTTAAATGCACTGTCCATGAAGTAAATAGAATTGTCTGAAGTGTTCATCGTAGCCAGAATAGAAAGGTTAGGTGGAAGCATGATTGCCTTGGTCTCTGTGTCTATTCCTAATGGGCTAAATTTATCTCTTAAAGTCTCAAAATACACATAATGATCCTCTCCTGGAAACTGATATTTTATTTGCTGTTCACCGTTATGGGTTGGGAATGAACCAGTTTTTACTCCAATCAGTTCAATAAGTTTATAAAATTCAATCATTGTTAAATTTACACTGTAGCTGGACCACCCTGTATCTTCTCTATCTAATAACTGAAAACAAATACCAAAAATTGCTGATGAGTTTCCTCGATTGATTTCGTCAATAACTAAAGCAACATTTTTAACCAGATTCCATTCAATTTGATGAACAGATTTTGGTTTGGTTATTAAAATGTTTTTATAAGCTTGTCCTAATGCTTTTAAGAAATGACCATCGTAGAAGTTATATTCTACTTTTCCAGATTTTGTGATTGGCACCAGTTTTCCCATAAAATCTCCATAAGTGTATTCAGGGTGGAAAACTGTTTTAATTACGTTTTCAGGATTTATACATTTATCTATTTGTAGTTTTTTTGGAATAATGTCACGCTCGATTCTATAGCTTTTTCCAGTTCCAGGGCTACCAAAGAGAATTTTCTGTATAGGACTTTTCACATTTGCTGATACGTGATGCTGATGGACTGACGAAGCCAGAGGTACCATATTTATTAGACACGTTGGATGATAGGGAAGTAACAGTGTAAGAGACACCGCCTTGGCTTTCACATAGTGATTAACACTCATGACAAGACAAATCACGTGTGGTATTGTCGGCAGCTAAGCCAAGTCTCGTCTCAAGGAATAATTCTAGGGTTCCCTAAAATTTATACAAACTAACAATCCCTAGCTACATGGTAGCTAGAGATTGTAAGGACAAAAGGCGAGGTGTTGGAACGAGTCTTACAATGCAGGAGCTGGTAAGCTGACTTTCAATCGCTTAAACATTGCTTCTCTGGCTTGCATGGCAAGGGTATCATCTAGTTGCGAAAGAGTGATAGATTGTTGGTACTTCAGTTGTAAGGCTGTTTGAATCAGCCAATCAGCAACAAAGGGATTTTTTGGTAACAAAGGACCATGGGAATAGGTAGCGATCGCATTCCGATAAAATGCTCCTTCTGTGCCATCCTCACCATTATTCCCCAACCCATACACCACCCGCCCCAAAGCTTCCACGTTCGCTAGCTTGGTACGTCCACCATGATTTTCAAAACCGATCAAATATGGTTTGCATCCAGTGATCTCTTCCAACTCCTGCGCCAGACGACTTGCTGTCACTTCAACAACCAAATTACCAATACAGCGACGAGTGTTTTCACCAGGATGGAGCGACACCATATCTAATATCCCTAATCCTTCAATTCGCTGTCCCAATCCTGGCTCGTAATAATGTCCCAGCAGTTGAGGTGATCCACAGGTAAAAACGCCAGGAGTACCATTTTCAATCTTTTCGCGCAATACTTCTGCTTTCTTCCCTTGCAAATCGCGCATAACAATTTCCTGCTGGCGATCTTGTGCACCACCACCCACAAACAAATCTACCGTAGCCATATCCTCTGCTGTGGTGTTTTGATCCAATGGTAGAACCTTGACATTGTATCCTCGCCACAAACTACGACGTTCAATACAAATCACATTGCCGCGATCGCCATAGGTACTCATCAGCTTTGGATACAACCAACCAATCGTTATTTCAAAACTCATAACTCTTCACTCACTAAAGTTGAACAAATTCTGATCTAGTTATCAGCAATTTCTTGTGGATTATTTTCAGGAAAAACAACATCTTCATACAGCAAAGAAATAGGACATCGGAAATCAACACTAGTCAATTGAACTTCTAATTCCGTTCCATCTTGTGTCGTTTCTTCAATTGAATAATAAGTGACTTCCCATTTTCCTTTCTCATTGCGTCGATAGCATTCTACATTCATTTTGTCTGTTTCAATGAGAATATATTCTTTTAAAGAATCAATCCGACGATAATGTCTAAATTTTTTTCCTCTATCGAATGCCTCTGTACTGGGAGACAAAACTTCTACAATTAAACACGGATGATAGATCACTTGACGCGCTCTTTGATCTTCTGGATTACAACTCACCATTACATCAGGATAGTGGAAAGGTCCCTGAAGCGAAACTCCCACTTTAGCATCTGCCATAAATACTTTACAACCTTTACCCCTAATATGATTCTTTAGTGCAGATGTAAGATTGATGGCAATGGAGTTATGGGGAAGGTTTCCCCCTGTCATAGCGAAGACTTCGCCATTAATATATTCGTACTTAATGGGTTGTTGCTCTTCCCATTCCAGATACTGCTGGGGCGTCATTAATTGGGGTTGTGGTTGAGCAATCATTTTAAATATCTCTTACTCTAAAAGTCTATAAGTGATTAGATATTAAGCAACGCCATAGCCTGTATACGGACGTTTGTAAGGTGGATGTAACCCAAGTACGATATCCTCTTTGGCAATTCCCATTTCAAGCAGTTCTTGTCCAACATCAATGTCAGTTGTATTATGCTGAAGCCAAATTTTTCCATCTTTAATATCAAAGTGTAGAATCGTGTAATAAACTCGCTCTAAACCTTTCCAACCGACTCGCATTAGTTGGTAATGATCCCGTATAGGATCAAAAAATAGTTCATTTTCTACGTCTTCATTTCGGGATTTATATTGACTATGCTTTTCTAGAAGTGTTTGAATGCAGGATCTATAAAGCTCTAACTTATCCATTGGACAATCTCCTCAGTAACTGGTTCGTACACAATGAGTTTGAGACTGGCAGATATAATCTTAATATAAGACGGTGCAAACTATTTCTATGGCTAACTCTTCTACCCATACTGAGGTTCGACTATGTTGTCTGAGTGCTTATCAAGGTCGAAGAATTCGGTGCATATCTAACGATGGTGGAGGAATCTCAGTCTGGCTAAGTAGATCGTGAATTTGTCCTCGGTGGTGTGTTTGGTGATTAAAAAAATGTGCTAATAATAAATTAACTGGATCAGTATGCTGATTACCCTGGTTATTCACGTAGCTAATTGTTTTGCTTAAAAAATCTTCATTTAATCCTGACATCCAGGCTTCGATTCGCTCATCTTCTATTACCCGAACTTGTTGAAGTTCATCAAACTCCTCGTATAGGATAGCATCAAGGTTGGTGGATGGCATCTGTTTCCCTTCAAACCTTCCCATCCAGATGCGATCGCCTACCATAATATGATTCAGCGTCCCGTGAATACTTTTGAAAAATGCTGGTCTAATGCGCTTACGTTCTTCGTCTGTAAGCTGTGAGCAAGCTTCATAAAGCTTACGGTTAGCTAAAGTATTATAACGTGCCATCATCTGGAAATGTTGAATCAGCACGGTTGATCTCCTTTAAATTTAAGATACGAAACTCTAAATTGTGGTGCGTTACGGACTTCCGTCCTAACGCACCCTACGCGTTACACCTAATTACAAAATTTTTCTACCGATTAGGGCTTCTCGTACTTCTAGCATTGCTGAATATGTGGGTAAGATGTGTAAAGTTTCGCCAGCGGGTGTAAGTTCTAGTGCTTTTGCGATCGCCTGATGTAAATCTTCTTCGACAATCAAGTTTAACTGGCTCTTAGGATCATTTTGACTATATCGTAGACGTAACGCCATATCATAGACGCGATCACCACTCACAACCAAAGTTCCTCCGCGTTCGACTAATTTTTCTGTATCAACATCCCAAATCCAAGATACATCAGTGCCATCAGGAGTGCGATCGTTCAACACTAACAGCGTTGTTGTGTCGGTGCTTTGAGTTACCACCCGAATTGTTTCATTTGTCCCGACTGGATTTTTAGACAAAAGTATTCTCACATGCTTTCCATTCACTTCTAACTCTTCCGCACGACCAAAAGCTGCTTGAAAATTGGTAACAGTATCCCGAATAGTCGCTTCATCAACCCCTAGTTCTTTAGCAGCAGTAGCAGCAGCTAAGGTATTATATTTATTGTATAAGCCTAAGAGAATTTGCGGCCATTCCGGACTATCAAGAGTTGGTTGACTCTTGCTAAAACCACAGTTAGGACAGTGAAAATCTCCTAAGTGGGATATGTAAACTCCTTTGTAATCCAAAAGGTGTCCACACTTAGGACAGTAAATAGAATCAACAGCGTGAGGAATTGCATCCAGATAATTTTCTGGTTCATTCAAGCCGAAAAATAAAACACGCTGAGGTAATTGCTGACCAAGATAAGATAACGTTGGATCATCAGCATTCGGGATGACAACCGTTTCTAGTGGTAGGGTGGAGATCACTTTTGTCCAACGCTTACTAATCGTGTCAACCTCACCATACCTATCGAGTTGATCGCGGAACAAGTTTAAACAAAGGATAACCCGAGGCTGAAGAGGTGCCAAGATTTTCGGTAGGATATTTTCATCTACCTCCAAAATGGCATAATCAACATCTAGCGTACCTACTAGGTTCGTGCTTTCCAATAAAGCAGTCATCAAACCATTTTCTAAATTCGCGCCTGTAGCATTGTGGGCGACGCGGTAGCCTTTGCGTTCTAGAATAGAATGTAAAAGAAGTGATGTGGTAGTTTTACCATTAGTACCAGCCACCAAAATCACCCCGTTTTTCACTTGCTGACTCAGTAATTCCAGTAACCGGGGTGCAATGCGACGGGCAATAGAACCCGGTAGGACACTAGCCGAACCCAAGCGTAGCGATCGCACTCCTAAAGTTACGGTTTTTGCAACTGATACAGCTAAACCCAGTCTTAGTTTATCTATAAATTGAATTTTGTTTCCCACATCTGTACCCTATAAATCAGTCAACACTGAACAGTTATCAGTAATCAACGCCTATGGTACTGTGATAACTGTTAACTGATAACTGATAACTGTTACGAAAGGTTACTGTTCATGAATAGCATAAAGTTGAAATTTTTACACAACCTGATTCTAGGCTGGCGGCGATTTTTAGGGATATTCCTACTGCTTACTTCCCTATTGTTTGTTGATATGCACTCAGCATTAGCCGATATCAACAATGACAGATACGATGGCAATATTTTTGTCGTTTATGCTGGTAATGGTTCACTAGTTCCTCCTAAAGTAACGCTAGGACAAGCTTTAGCAGCACACAAACCCACGCTTTTAGCTTTTTATGTGGATGATAGCAGCGATTGTAAGGAGTATGCCGTCGTAATTTCACGAGTACAAGAGTCTTATGGTCGAGAAGTTGAAATTATCCCTGTAACAGTTGATGGCATCGTACCCAAAAAAACTTATAGTACCACAGAACCAGGTTATTATTATTCTGGGGGGGTACCGCAAGTAGTAGTTTTCAATAAATCAGGTCAAGTGGTTTTAAATAAGAAAGGTCAAGTACCGTATGAGCAAATAGACGATAAATTTCGGGAGGTGTTTGATTTACTACCGCGTAATAAATCTGTACAGTTAAAGCGACGATCTTTCAATGAGTTTAATAGTGAATTAACTCAATAAGTATTGGGGAAGACACAATTTGTCTTCCCGATTTGTTTAGTGGTATCGATGCGGTGAACAGTAAACAGTGAACAGTTATCAGTGATCAAGGCGCTTAAAATAGTGAACAGTCAACAGTTTCTCAGTACTCAAAACATATGGTGCGGTGTTAGCTGATAACTGTTAAAGCGGTGTTTTTTGAAGGAATAATATATTATTCTTGACCGATAACTGATAACTGTTAAAGCGGTGTTTCCTCAAGGAAGAAGATATTATTCTTGACTGATAACTGATAACTGATAACTGATAACTGATAACTGGATAGAGTGTGTTCTTATGTCAAAAGTTTACACTACCAAGGAACTCATTCAAATTTTAGCTGATGAGCGACAAGCTTGCCTGACAGGAAAGCGCTTGAAGTTACCGGTAACTATATCTGGTAACCCTCTAATAGATCATTTCATCAAAACAAATGGACTGGAAAAATTCACCGCCTATCAAGATTTTAAAGCTCTGATTCACGACTATCAGAGAGAATATCACGTTTCAGGTATTATTTGGCAAAGCATTACTGTTAAGGACGAAATCTTACACTATCCTCAAGTCGATAGTCAACTAGCAGCATTACCTAGTGATATAGAGCTATTAAAGTCAGCGAAAAATTCCATCTTAGAATTTTGGCATAAAGTGACTTTAGGAATGGACTTATATTTGAGTATTAACAACAACAAACAATATCAACCAATTAACACATCAGATGTTGAAAGAATTGTTGATAGGACAGAATGGGCAAGTTTATGCAAGTGGGAAAATTCTAACTTTTTGGAAATAATTTTACAGTTGGCTTGGGGCAAACCAGAAGAAGCTTCCTATAAGCGAGGATTTCCAGCGTCGGGTAGTGAGTATATTCATGCGGTGAATCCAGGTAATTATCCGATAGGGTAAACTCAAAGCACAAGGAAACTCAAAACCGACTCACTCATGCAGCAAGAAAACCAAATCGCTGTTGAATTCCGCGATGTCACCTTGACTCGCAGTCATCGTCCGTTGGTGTCGAAGCTCAATTTTACCATCTCCAGAGGAGAAGCACTTGTATTACTCGGGCGTAGTGGTAGCGGCAAAACCACTACCATGAAATTAATTAACCGCCTCTTTACACCTACGCATGGTGAAGTATTATTTGATGGTATTCCTACAACCCAGTGGAATGAAATTAAATTACGGCGCAAAATTGGTTACGTTATTCAAGAAACTGGGTTATTTCCGCACTTCACTGTGGAACGTAACGTTGGTTTAGTTCCTTCTTTAGAACATTGGAAACCCAAGCAAATCAAGGTACGGGTTTATGAGCTTTTGCAGTTAGTAGGTTTAGATCCAGCACAATTTGCGCTACGCTATCCTCATGAGCTTTCTGGAGGACAAAGGCAAAGAGTAGGTGTTGCAAGAGCATTAGCGGCTGATCCACCAGTATTATTGATGGATGAACCTTTTGGAGCACTTGATCCCATCACACGGTTAGAACTACAACAAGAATTTAAACATTTACAACAGGAGTTACGCAAGACTGTTGTATTTGTCACTCACGATATTCAAGAAGCATTTGTTTTAGCCTCGAGAATTGGGTTAATGAATCAAGGAGAATTAGTAGTGCTGGGTACAAAGGATGAATTTATGCGATCGCAACATCCAGAAGCTCTTGCCTTTTTGCAATGTCTCAAACCTAACCTATGAACTTCAGCAACTTTTTTCTGATCAAATATGCTCCAGAAATCCTAGATCGCACCCTAGAACACTTGTTTATAGTAGGCATTTCCATTACCATTGCTACAGTTTTAGGTATACCTCTAGGCATTTTAATCACTCGCCAAAAAAAGCTCCGCCAGCCTATTTTAGGCATTGCCAATATTCTACAAACCATTCCTAGCCTAGCACTATTCGGCTTACTCATCCCTGTACCGATTATCGGTGGGATTGGAACAAATCCAGCTATTTTCGCATTAATTTTGTATTCGCTATTGCCAATTATTCGCAACACTTATACTGGAATTACTGGAGTTGATCCAGCCATTCGAGAAGCTGGGCGAGGTATGGGGATGACAGATAGAGAATTGTTGCTTCAGGTAGAAATACCCTTAGCAATGGGGGTGATTTTGGCAGGGGTGCGAGTCGCAACAGTGATTGGTATTGGAATCGCAACTATTGCCGCCGCAATTGGTGCTGGTGGTTTGGGAGAGTTGATTTTTCGCGGTATTTCCGCAGTGAACGATCAATTGTTATTAGCTGGCGCAATTCCAGCAGCAGTAATTGCTTTATTTGCAGATTTGGCAATTGGCTGGTTGGAGGGGAAATTGACAATTACAAGAAAATGAAAAGACTTTTTGCTTTTTTACTTTTAACTTTTTCTTTGCTCCTCTTAATCGCCAGTTGCAACGTTAACTCTAATAATAGTGGCAATGGTGATATTGTTGTTGGTTCTAAAGGTTTTACAGAGCAAGATATTTTAAGCGAGCTTTTAGCACAACAGATTGAAGAAACAACACATTTAAAAGTTGCTCGCCGCCGCTTCACTAGTACTTTGGTGACTCATCAAGCACTTACTAGTGGCAAAATTGATGCGTATGTTGAGTATACAGGTACAGCTTTTACTGTTATTCTCAAACAAAAAGCTATCAACGACCCAAAGTTACTTTATGAGAAGTTAAAACAAGCCTACACCCAGCAATTCAATTTAGAAGTGATGGAACCGTTAGGTTTTGAAGATACTTTTGCTATGGTAATTCGTGGTGAAGATGCAAAACGTTACAATATTCAAACTTTGTCAGATTTTGCTAAGTACGCACCAAAGCTGCGTGCTGGTTTTGGCTACGAATTTATAGAACGGGAAGATGGTTTTCCAGGCTTGGCTAAAACTTATGGCTTACACTTTGCGCAATCTCCTCGTATTATGGATTTGGGATTAATATATCGGGCGCTACAGCAAAAGCTAGTAGACATGATAAATGGTAATTCCACAGATGGGCAAATTTCTCGCTTGGGTTTGGTAGTGCTAAAGGATGATTTGTACTATTTTCCACCATACGAAGCGGCAACCATTATACGTCAGGAAACTTTAAAGAAGTATCCACAATTAAGGCAAGTACTCGCTCAACTTGTGGGACGTATTTCTGCTGATGATATGCGGCGATTAAATTCTTTAGTTGAGGGTGAGTTTCGTGAGATTAAAGATGTTGTTAGGGATTTTCGCAAAGCTAAGGGTTTATGACAGTTTTCGTCATATTGTTTCATAGAAATGAATTGGTTGATTGTTTTTTCTTAAAAAACCACCATTATGGCTTGTCTTCACTGCTTGAATTTCAGCAATAACGGCGATCGCAATTTCTTCTGGTGTATCTGCTCCAATATCAATACCAACAGGAGCGTATAATCTTTCTAATTGCTCACTAGTATAAACCATTCCTTGTGTGTGCAAATCTTGAAGTAATCGTTCTGTACGCTGCTTTGGTCCTAATATCCCAATATAGCGTGCAGGAGATGGTAGCAACATCTTCAAAATTTCCAAATCGTCAAGGTAATTATGCGTCATAACAACGGCTATCGTCTGAGAATCTATCAATACCTGTTTATATAAAATCTCTCGACGGGTAAGAATCACGTCATAAGCCATTGAAAATCGCGGTATAGTTGCCTCGTTGGCTCGACAATCAACTACAGTAACTTGCCAACCTAATGCTTGTGCAAACTGTGCTACAGGTACAGCATCATAACCAGCACCAAATAAAACTAGCGGTGTAGGTAATTGAATGACTTCGATGAAAACTTCTACACTGCCAAAAGGTAACTGATAGTTTTTTGCCTTTGACTTTTGATGAATAAAAGCTTGCTGAGCATCTGCTATCAGCGATTGGGTTAAATTTTTATCTTTTATATTAGAGATAATATCACCATTTGGATAAAGCAATAAGCGTGACCCTATTTTTATATCCGTTGCACCTTCTACGCTAAAGACTGTAGCAACAATACCAAGATGCTTGTTATCCAAGCACTCTTGCATAAATTCTATAAGATTAAGTTTATTTTGTTTGTCAAGTCTCTCGATGAGAACTTGTATTATACCATTGCACCCCAAACCAAAACCCCAGAGAATATCCTCAGAAGCAGTGTTATTGTAAGTAACCACTATCGGGTTACCATCCGACATTCGTTGCCGAGTGTGTTCAAATACATCATTTTCCAAGCAACCAGCACTAATTGTACCCACCATACGACCTGTATTTGTGATCAACATTTTCGCACCTGGTCGGCGGTAGGTTGAGCCTTGAGTTTTGACGACAGTAGCAAGGTAAGTGGTTTCTCCGCTTTGTTGACTTGACTCAAAGGCATTTAAAATGGCTTGCAATTCATTCATAAAAAAATAAACTCTAGAGCAACTGGCACATTGAAGAAGAATTCAGAAGTCAGAATTCAGGAGTCAGAATCCCCATCCAGTTGTAGATAAAGTGTAGACGCTGGGGATTTAAACCCCTTTAGTCAGACGCTCGCGGACTCGAATACAGATGCGCTATCCGCCAGTCGCACTCAGGTACATTCTGAATTCTGGACGCCAGATGCTTTATGCCGGGAAACCCGTCCATCGCACTGGCTCCTCCTGACTCCTGAGTTCTTCTAGTTAACACAAAGCCATCTACTGGGTTAAAGCCGACAAATAAGCGTTGTGTAGGAGCTTGCTCCTGTGTGACAGTTTAGCTTGATCTAAAATTCATCCCACATCTGACCCCAGAGGGATAATGTGGGATGAATTTTGGGTAATTCATAGCGGATGATTACCCACCTAAGCCATTCGGCTATAGGTGGAGTGCATTTAACAAAAACCTTACTTCTTCTGGCTACCAGAAACGATTTCTATATTTCCTTTTTTCAATGCTTCTAGTGCTTCGCCTTGGGCGTCTTCTTGCTTTTTAGCAGTGTCTGCTTGGCTAATCAGTTTCGCAGTATTTTCTTCACTTTCAAGGATACCGAATTCAATCAACAAATCTTCTAGCTCATCCATCTCGATGGGTGTGGGAATGGTAAGATTTGTATTGTCGATAATTTTATGTGCTAATGTGCGGTATTCTAACCCTTGGTTGCTGTCAGGCGCGTATTCATTCACCGTCATCCGACGCAATTCGGCGTGTTGCACGATATTGTCACGGGGGACAAAGTGAATCATGTGGGTATTTAATCTGGCTGCTAGGGTGCTAATCAGTTCGTCCTCCCGGTCAGTGTTTCGGCTGTTACAAATCAGCCCAGCTAGACGTACACCACCAGTGTGAGCATATTTGAGAACACCACGAGCAATGTTGTTTGCAGCAAACATCGCCATCATTTCTCCAGAGGTAACGATGTAGATTTCTTGGGCTTTACCCTCACGAATTGGCATAGCAAAACCACCACACACAACGTCGCCTAACACGTCGTAGGAGACGAAATCTACATCTTGATAAGCACCATTTTCTTCTAAGAAGTTGATGGCAGTGATGATACCCCGACCTGCGCAACCTACACCTGGTTCTGGTCCACCAGATTCTACACATCTGATATTCCGGAAACCAGTGATTACCACTTCTTCGAGTTCGATATCTTCCACAGCGCCTCGTTCAGCAGCTAAATGCAGCACGGTAGTTTGAGCTTTACAGTGCAAAATCAAACGAGTCGAGTCAGCTTTGGGGTCACATCCGACAATCAAGATGCGTTTACCCATTTCTGCCATAGCAGCGAGGGTATTTTGGGAAGTGGTAGATTTACCAATACCACCTTTACCGTAAAAAGCAATCTGTCTAATTTTTTCGTCGGACATTATAATTTATCCTGCAATTGTTTGTTTAGTGGGTCTGTCGGTTTATGGACATTGGCACTTTATACCCACCGGAGGTGCTTGCGCTGTGAAGTTACAGCAGTAACTATGTGTAGAAGGTCTTTGGAGGCGATCTCACTTTGTGCCCATCAGAGGTCACTAGTACACTGCGGCATAAATAAAGCAACTATTTCAAACAGCCAGAAGCCTTGATTTATAAAACTTTTGACTTTTGACTTTTGACTTTTGACTTTCGCGCAGCGTTGCTAGCCTGCTTAATTGGCTTTGCTTATTATTTTCAAAAAGCCGTATCGGATTTAACTCGTATCTACTAAGGCGAAAATGTGGTCTTTGAGTTTATACCATTTCTCTCTGACGACATGATTGTGCTTTCGCCATCTTGATTCCCCATATAGAAAGACTATCACATGGATTCCCAATTTTCTGGCAAAATGCAAATTATTTTTGCCGGTGTTTGCTTTTTAGCATCAATAAATGGATGATTTATTACAAGTGAAAACGCGATCGCGCTGCGGTGCCCACAAAATGCGATCGCACCAGCCTTGTGAACAAATTTTTGGTAAAACTGCTCAACACCAAAACTCAAGGTGGTTCAGCAATTGCAGATTCTAAATCACCGAAATTTTGTATACCCAATGCGCCACTAAATTGCTCAATAATCCGATGACTGACGGGGTGATAATTTAAACAATTACAAGTGGCGAATCATCCTAATTGCCAGTAAAGTTCAGCATTTTTTCGCAGTAGATAAATGTGCTTATCTTGTCGGATCATCGCTGACCTTAACAATCAGCTTGCCAAAGTTTAAGGTAGGTTGGGTTGAGGGACGTAGACGCCTCTGGCGGCTTCCCGCAGGGTAACCCAACACTTATAGGCATTTGTTGGGTAACGCTTATGCGCTCTACCCAAACTACTATTTTCCAAAACCCGTGCAGTATTGACTTATCTTGTCGGATCATCGCTGACCTTAACAATCAGCTTGCCAAAGTTTTTTCCTTGTAGCAAACCAATAAAGGCGTGCGGCGCATTTTTCAAACCTTCAACAACGTCTTCCTTATACTTGAGCTTCCCTTCCCGTAACCATTGAGAAACATCCTTGACAAACTCTGCCTGGCGGTTTTGGTAATCGCCTACCAAAAACCCTTTGATGAGCGCACGTTTAATCAATAGTGGCATTAAATTAGGACCAGGAGGCAGATTTTCAGCGTTGTACTGCGAAATCAAACCAACTAATGGGATTCTTGCTCCCAGATTAATATTTTGCAAAACAGCTTCTAAAATGGGACCACTTGTATTGTCAAAGTACACGTCGATCCCTTTTGGACACAAGTCTTTCAGGGAGGAATTTAAGTCTTGAGTTTTGCGGTCAATACAGGCGTCAAACCCTAATTCTTTGACAACATAATCGCATTTCTCATCACTCCCAGCAATCCCCACTGCGCGACAGTTTTTGATTTTAGCAATTTGACCAGCTACAGAACCAACAGCGCCAGATGCAGCAGAAACAACAACTGTTTCGCCAGATTGGGGTTGTCCTATATCCAGCAGGGCAAAATACGCTGTCATTCCGGGCATTCCGGTTATACCTAAAGCATAAGAGATGGGAGCTTGGTTAGGGTCAAGCTTACGCAAAGTTTTGCCTTTGGATATACCGTAAGCTTGCCAGCCGTCATAACCAAGAACAAAATCTCCTGCTGAGAATTGAGGATGGTTGGATTTTATGACTTGGCTGACTGTAGCGCCGAGCATGACATTTCCTAATTCTACAGGAGTTGCATAGGATTCGCGATCGCTCATACGACCACGCATATAAGGATCAAGCGATAGGTAAATGGTGCGGTTGAGGACTTCCCCTTCCCCTGGTTCTGGGATTGGGGTTTCGACAAGGGCGAAGTCACTCTCTTTCGGTTCCCCAACTGGACGGTTTTTAAGTAAGATTTGTTGGTTCATTTAATTAGTAGAATAAGGCAGAATTAAAAAATATAGTTTTTGGGTAATCGTAGTATCTTTAATTCTTAAGAGGAAATTGGGTAAATTACTCTAGCAGATGGTAGACATTGTAGATTAGCCATAAGCTAGGGTGTTGACTTTGGGTGTTTTGAGCCGATTTTCCAGACAACTATTTATGCTACTTTTATTTGTGGGAAAGTTTTACGGGGTAAAGGGTACAGAGTCAACACTCTACTTATAAGCCAATACGGTTCAGTTAAAGCCTAAATCCTAAAATTCCGTAGGTTGGGTTGAGGGACGAAACCCAACATTTTTAGAATTCCGTTGGGTTTCACTTCGTACCCCTACGGGGAAGCAAGCTACAACCCAACCTACCACTAACCTTAACTAAACCATATTGACTTATAGCATTTTTTTGTGAAGCTGCATATATCGACCCCCGGCTACGCCGTCCCCCCTTACCAAGGGGGGACTACAGGGGGGTAAAATTATGTGCATCTTCATAGAAAATTGGTATTATAAGCAGAATTAATCATGTGAGCCGGGTGGAACGAAAGAATAAGGGTTGTGGGGTTTGCGAAGTATAAGTTTAGATTAAGTGGCGGGTGCAAGGTGTTCAGGGGTGACGCAGTGGCGATAGGTTGAGGGATGTGTTCCACGAAATGTGTATTATGTCGTCCTCAATATTTTCCTTAAACAACAACAACAAGGATGGTTAATACCCACTTAGGACATCGTTGTTTAATTATAAGTTCGCTCAATTTAATGACGTTAGCAACGTAAGTCAGTAGACCGAACGTAGGAAGTGCGATCGCGCTTGAAAGGGGCAGTCATCGCTGAAAGAACCGCACTTGTGGGGCTTTCGGCGATGACTGCCCCTCCACCTTTCGGGAAACCCTTTAGGTATACGAACCACCCAGAGGCTAAAGGCACATCGCTGTGAAAAACATAAACAACGTAAAATCATTACCTAGTATGCGTTTTGAACGTTATGAACGAGATAATTAGGATTAGGTGGAATCGGGGGCGAAAACTATTAATTTCTCGTGTTCAGGGTATCCGCCGAGAGGTCGCTACCCAACCACAATAAATTAATACCAACTCTCAAGTACTCAAATAATCTGGCAGAAAAGTGCTCGTTTAGCGCGAACAGTTACAATTGCTATACTTCACTGTCATTTATGAGTCTCTCTGTTGAACTCAGTAAGTCATTATGAGTTTCACGCTGAGTTCCGACAACGGAGAAAATTTGGCGAATTGGCTCCAACCAGTTCTTTGCATCTTCGTATCCTCGCCGTCGCAACTCTGCAATTCGCTCAGGGCTAAAATCCAGCATGGCATGAAAGTCACTCAGGAAGGGAGTATTTGACTGATTAAGAAAATCGACTGGTCTTATTTCAAAAATTGTTTGCTCTGGGAAATTATGACGATTCCATACAGAACCATTCTCAAGATGAATTACAATCGTCTTGGTACATCCCCTTGCTATTAATGCCCCAAGAGGTACATTATCCGCTAGACCCCCATCTACATAAGTTCGACCGTTAATTTTGCGTGTCGGAAACGCTAATGGAATCGCGGCACTGGCAAGCAGCAAGTTATATAAAACTTCGGTGTCTTCACAGTCTTGTACACAAAACCAGTGGGCGCTGTTTCCTGCTTTGGCATAACACAGATCAGCCAGTGCCGTGACGACATTATATTGGAGACCTGGTATAGGCAAACTCGGGAATGCAGCCATCCAAAGTTCTGTTCCAAGTTTAAGATTGGCTGGGTTAACGGCTTCTCTTAAAAAACGTTCGATGGGTTCGGGATCGAAAATAACAGTATCGCCTTGAAGCAATCCTGTTTGTGTTAAAAAATTTAACAACCAGTTTTGGAATCCTGGGATAAACTTTTGAGCTGCATAGCCCGCGAATTGCACTACTGTATTTGGATTTGGACGAAGAATTTGAGCATCTCCTAACTTCTCCCACAAAACATTTAAACGGCGAACACCCTCTTTAAAGGGTCGGTTTGCAGATAAAATAGCTCCGTTTAATGCACCAATACTTGTACCAGCAATTATATGGGGAGCGAAGCCAATCTCAGCAAGGTAGGATAATGCTCCCGCCTGATAGGCTCCTTTCGCTCCTCCACCAGCTAAAACTAGCCCGAATTGAGGATTAGCAGATTTCATAAGTTGGTACGTCTTGATAAGATTGAAAGACAATCATTGGCAGTTTCTTCAATCAAATTGGGGACTAATTCATTGATGTCAGTGGTGTAAGAAATTACCTCAATTTGATCTCGACATAACTCAATTGCACATTCAGCTGGTTTAGTTGGTCTAATTCGCTCGGGCAGGGAGGCTAATTCTAGTGTTGTCCCGATTGTAAATAGGTAGGGAGTACTCAAAAGACGTTGTTGAGGAATTGAACGAACTTCAAGTAACCCTGTTGCTAGTTCAAGTTCCTTTTCCTTATCCACCATCAATTCATAAGTTTTATCAAGTAATTCATATAGAGCAAAGAAATTTGCGGGCATTTGTTTACTTTCAGCAATAATTTTATTAGCTAATAGTTGGCGAAATTCTCTATTATCACCAACTGTTAGCTCGTACAACGCGACTGAGCTACTAAAAACCTCCCGAATTAGCAAAATGATTTGAATAAGCCAAGGTAAGCCAGTATAAGTTTGCCTTGCAAGCCAAGCAGTGATAATTTGTTCAAAATCACGACGAGCAGAATTTTCTATTTCAAGATTGTAGATTCTTGCTTCCAAAATATTCAGTTTAGAGTCAACTTGTTTAGTCAGATAATCAAAAGTTTGACCTAACGTTTGTACATCTGATTTTTTCCTACGCATTGCAGAACGCACTTCAAGTAGAGACTGTTGAGTGAACTCCAAAGCTACTTGGCTGATTCTTAGTGAATCTGTCAACTCTAAAATCCAATCACATAATGCTTTTTGTCCTGCAATGAGGTTGCCATCTAGAAGAATTTGTCGTTGGCGATCGCTACCTCCTAATTCGTCCAGTAATCGTCCAAAGAACCCTCTATTTTTACGATAGCGAATGATATCCCTATTCACTTGAACACCATTGACCAGATCTAGTAGGACTTTATCTCCCACAACGGGAACTTTTCGTTGCAATTCTTCAAGATTTATCATTTTTGTACTAATTGTTCTGTTCTCTGGATATAGCGATCTGTGCTCTTAATTTGATTTGTTGCCTCCGGAACTAAAGCTTCCAATTCATCCAAAAGTTTCTGTTTTTTTTCCCGGGGTAAAGATTGATTTTTTAAGCCTTTCTCTAAACTACTGCGGTAGTTGCTGAGATACTGATCAAGATGAACAAAATATGCATCAATTCGCTGTTGAAAATCTTCATCAAGATATTTATTAATTCCTTCAGAAATTTTATTAACACTTTCCTCAATTGCTTGGTTAATTTGATCCACTAAAGCCTTCAATGAAACTATGTAATAAATTTCTGCACGAGTAACAGGAACTTTTTTCTCAATTTCAATTAACCAAAGAAAATACCAAGGTCTGTGTTTTTTTGTTTTGTAATCTGTAACATTCCTAGTTTCGCTATCAATTTGCAGATCCATGGAAACAAAATCACTTTGGAAAGGAGGGGATGAAGGTAGAGATAGCTGTATATTAAATTCTTGATTAAGCCGAGTCCGTGCCCGATTAATAATGTCAGTTGTTTCTTTTTCTAAAAATTTCTTTAAGTTTGTACGTTCTCGCTCAATCTCTCGTTCTGTATCTTTGCGGGCTTCTGACAGTTTTCTTTCTGCCCATATTTTTGCATAAGAATTAGCTTGATTTGCAAAATCTTCCGCCTCAGTTCGACTGCTAAATTCAATTACGTCTGACGGTTTATACTTCATTTCTTCAGGAAGTAGAAAAGAAAAAATACCCCTTGCGTCAATGTCAATCTTTTGAAGCAGAGGGCTACGTTCGTAATTCTCGCTTTTGAAGTAATATTCCAATCGCACATAAGCATTCTCTTTAAGAGGCTCAATCATTTTTTGCACATTCTGTTGCAAATTTGATTTAATTTTGTTTACTTCTTGTAAACGCTGACGACACGAAACCAGATGGTTCAAATCTTCCTCTAAGGCTTCAAGTTGCCGCTGAATTTTTTGTGAGCTTTGAATAACCAAACTGCTTAGACGAAGCTGAATATCATCTAGAAATTCACATAGAAGCGCTCTGCAAATATTAAGGGCTGATTCCATTGTTCGCGGTGCAGCACTTTTCATCAATGCGTTAATTGCCTTTTCTAAGAAGGGGGCAAAACCCGAATCTTTCCAGAGAAAGTCAGCTTCTTTTCGCAGTTCCTCGACATTGGTTTCTTTCAGTTTTTCTTCCCATCTTGCCCAAGCTTCACGAGCCAAGGCTTCTACCGTTTTCAACTCAGTAACTTTAATATCTGGATACTGGTGTCCTTCTAGCATAAAAGTTGTAGCCGTGAAGGCACGAATTGCAGAAATCTCGAATATTCTATCTGCATCATTCGATTGGCTCAACTGAAGATCGTGAGTCACAAACCTTCTCACTTCTTCGTGTGTCATTGAGCCTTTGCGTCGCTGATCGACCTTATTCACAAGAACATATAAGTTTTCTTTACCCAGCAATCTGATAATTGGTTCAACTTGTCTTTTAATTTTTGCGGCTGCCTCATTATTCAAACCTGTAAAATCTAAAACAATTAATACGATTGAGCTTCTTCGTAATTGTATTTCCACGGCATTAGATAATCTCAAATTCTCACCATCTTCGTTCGGTCCAGGCGTATCAACCATAACAAGACTTCCTAAGCGCTCATTTTGTTCGGTTCTTTGCTGCGAACGCCAAAATGGTACCTTGATTCTGATAATATCCTCAAATCTGGCTTGAGGATCGAATGATGGATCGAGTTCACTACAAAGGCGAATAGCGTCATTTAACTCAGTCAATACTTGATTAATTTGGGAGCATCCTCTCACTTCAGGGCGCATCAAAAACTCATAGTTACCTGTCAAAATCTGCCTTAACAAATCCTCCAATTTTTGAGATGAGGGTTGTTTAGCTAATTTTTGGCGTGCCCACTCAAATCCAGGATTTTGATGTTGGGTAATGTAGTCGATGTTTTGAAAAATTCGCTGGAATATCTTTATAATTTTGGGACTAAGGTTTAGGATCGGCTCTGTCAATTTATCATCGAAAATAATCTCTGTGGGGAGTGTTGTCATTGCTTCATTGCGAGTAGGCAGCAAATCCTGTCCAATAATTGCATTGATAATTGTGGATTTCCCAGCCTTCATCGGGGCAACAATAGACATGATTAGTTCTAAATTTTTTACATTTTGTAATGCTTCCTTGATCCCTTTTTGAAATCCTGCATATTTTTGAGCATATTCCTCTTCTAGTTTATCTTCTTCTTGTGAGCCATCAGAATGTAATGCAGTGTATGCTCGTTCCATCATGGCAACGACTTGGTTTAAAAGATCAGTTACATCCTCTTGTAACTTATAGGCATTAGGTTGAAGTGAATCACCAGACATAGAGTATTGTCCCTAATCAAAGTTAAGTAGGTGGGCATGAATATTTATCGTTAAGACAAGGCAGCCCCAATGCAACAAGTTTCTTCATTTTTGGCATGTTTATGCGCTGAGAGAATATATTATATTCTACAAACTGAGCATACTATTTTTCGGAATTTCGGTCTGTGTCTCCTCAAAACCCAATCACCGAAATAGCCTTCTTCCTTTGCTCTGGTGTTACTTCCAAGTAGCGCTGCAATGTCCCAAGGTCGTTGTGACCACTAATTTCCTGAATATGCCGCAAGGGAATACCAGCAGAAAACATCATAGTTAATGCAGTGCGTCTAAACGAGTGAGTACTAACATCTACCAACGCAACACGCTTACAGGCATCCCTAAGAATCTTATCAGCTGCAAACCAGGTAAGACGTTCAGTCACACCACGCAACCCAGGAAACAATACACTATCGTTGATAATCAGCTAGTAGTTCTGCTAGTCCTGCCTGAATATCCACAACACGAGTTTTTAACTTGCCTTTGGTGGTAGACTTCCTGAAGGTGATGGTTCCAGACTTGAGATCAGTAGTTTGGAGTGCCAACGCTTCACTAACACGGCAACCAGTAAAAAGACAAATGCCAAACAAGGCGCCATCGCGTGGCGTGATTAATCCATCAGTAAAAAGTAACCGCAGTTCATCGGCGGTTAGAATCTTGCCTTGTCCATTGCCTTCTACTTTCAGGCTTTCAGGACATTTTTGTTGTTGTTGTTTAAGGAAAATATTGAGGACGACATAATAGCAGTTTTGTGTAGGAAACTAGTACTAGCGATTTAAGGGGCTTAAAATGAATTTGCGATACAATACATCAAAATCATTTTGTCCCTAGATTTGCCTCTAGAATCGCCTAAATTCCACATGAGCGAAACTGTTTATATTGAAACCAGTGTCATTGGGTATTTAACCGTAAGACCCAGCAATAACCTGATTCTTATGGCTAACGCCTCAGCAACGCGCTCGTGGTGGGATACTCGTGCCCTACAGTTTACCCTTTACATTTCTCAAGTAGTCTTGGATGAGGTGGCACGAGGTGACGCTGAAATAGCTTCTAGACGACTTGAGATGCTGTGCAATTTTCCATTGCTTCAAGTAAATGAGGCTGTCAAAGACCTAGCATCACAATTTCTCACAAAAAGTAATCTTCCGCCTAAAGCTGCTGATGATGCACTTCATATTGCACTTGCTACGGTTTACAACTTGGACTATCTGTTAACGTGGAACTGTAAACATATTGCCAACGCTCAAATCCAAAAGAAACTAGCACAAATCAGCAATGTAGCTGGATATGAATTACCAACGATTTGTACACCTTATGAACTAATGGGAGAATAGCAATGTGGTCTGATGAAGTTCTCGAAGAAATTTATAGGATTCGAGAAGAACATGCCAAAGCTTTTAACTATGATCTCAAAGCTATTTGTGATGACTTGCAATCGAGGCAGGCTGCAAGTGGAAGACAACTGATTTCAAAGCCTCTCAAACAACACAGCCAGCAGCCCAACCAAACGCCGTAGTAGCTGTTATTGACCGTGACGCCGTTTACAGCTACGAAAGATTAATACTTTGAGGGTTATGTTACACGAAAATCTTGAAAGGTGTGTAGTTGCACTTTATTTTGCGCTGAAGCGCAACTACGAACGAATCTACAGGAGTTTGTCTAGGGTAATGGGCAAATCTCGGATGCGCTTACCTGTGGCATGATAAACGGCATTGGCGATCGCCGCAGCAACTCCAGTTATCCCAATTTCACCAATTCCCTTGATTCCAAGCGGGTTAATATGTGGATCATTTTCAGGAACAAACATTACGTCAATTACAGGAACATCGGCATTCACAGGTACGTGATACTCTGCTAAATCAGCATTAATAAAACGTCCTCGCTTTGGATCGCTAATGGTGTGTTCCATCAGCGCCATCCCAATACCGTAGACAATCCCGCCTATAAGCTGACTCCTCGCGGTTTTATCATTAAGTATACGTCCAACGCCATAGGTTCCAACCCAACGTGTCACTCGAACTTCCCCTGAATCTGGGTTAACTCGCACTTCAGCAAATTGCGATCCAAACGAGTGCATAGAATAATGCTCTTTTTCGTCTCCAGGCTTTGCATCTGCACGCGCTTCGAGCATTTTTAATCCATGTCGTTCTAGAATTCCTTCATAGGTTTCTGTTTTAGACGAAGATTTATCCTTGGAGAAAAGGCTACCATTTTGGGCGATTACGTCTTCAGGGTTCAAACCATAAAGGGGCGATCTTTGATCAGCAAGTGCTAATTGTAGAATCTTGCTCCGCGCTTGATTTCCTGCTAAGTGTACAGCTGAGCCTACACTGGCTGCGGTTTGAGAACCACCAGAAACAGGGGTTTCTGGCATATTAGTATCACCCAGTTCAAAGCGAATTTTCTCAACTGGTAACCCAAGTGCTTCCGCCGCTACCTGAGTCATGACGGTATAAGTTCCGGTACCAATATCTTGTGAACCACTCCTGACAACAGCTGTACCATCTGCCATGATTTGGGCGATCGCAGAAGCAGGCGATCTATTAGTAGGATAAGTTGCTGTCGCCATTCCCCAACCAATCAAATAGTTACCATCTCGCATAGAACGAGGTTTAGGATTGCGCTTCTGCCAACCGAATTTCTCTGCTCCTAGGGTGTAACATTCTTTAAGTGACTTGCTTGACCAAGGTAATTGTTTAGTTGGATCAACCTCAGCATAGTTACGCAATCGCAGTTCAATCGGATCTATATTAAGTGCATAAGCCAGTTCATCCATGGCTGATTCTAGAGCAAAAGATCCTGAAGCTTCTCCTGGCGCACGCATATATGTTGGTGTACCCATATCTAACGGAACCAGACGGTGACTGGTTTCGATATGTTCGGAAGCATAAATCATTTTTGCTGTTTTAGCGACAGGCTCGATAAATTCATCAAACGTTGAGGTTTGAGATACTCCAGTGTGTCTGAGCGCGATTAATTTTCCTTCGCGGGTTGCACCTAGAGAAACCTGTTGGATTGTCTCTGGTCTAAAGCCAACAGGACCATACATTTGCATCCGTCCTAGTACTAATTTTACAGGACGATTAACCAACCGAGCCGCCATTGCTGCTAGAACTACATGTGACCAAGCCGATCCTTTGCAACCGAAACCACCACCAACAAAGTAAGACATGGTGCGAACGTTCGTTGGTGGAATTCCTAATGCTCCTGCTACCTTTTTTTGAGCTTGAAAAATTCCCTGAGTAGCATCATACAACAGTAGTTGATCGCCTTGCCAAGCTGCTGTTGTAGCGTGAGGCTCCATGGGATTGTGATTTTCTATTGGCGTGGTATAAGTTTGCTCAACCCGAACAGCTGCCGTTGCCAGTGCTTGGCTGAAATTCCCAGATGATGAATCAGTCGGCTCGTTTCTGGGGAGTTTACTTTTCGGTAAGTATGCCTTGTCTAGGTTATCCTTGATGTTTATATTCGGCTTCTGTTCGTCATAGCGGACTTTCACCAGAGAAGCCCCGTGGATCGCTTGTTCCAAGGGATCCGCAATCACAACAGCGATATGCTGCCGGTCATAAAGTACAATGTTATCTTGTAACAGTTGCAGTTTCCGACCGCCTCCTTGATCTCCGGAAGCCTTCGGCGCGTTAAGATGGGTCATGACTGCTAGTACACCTGGTACTTTCTCGGCAGCCTTTGTATCAATCCTGGCAATCTTACCTTTGGAGATGGTGCTTTGAACTGTGACGGCGTGGGTGATTTTTGCGACAGGAAATTCAGCCGCATAACGTGCGCCGCCAGTTACCTTAAGATGTCCATCAACCCGGCTAAGCGGTTTCCCAACAATTGCGTCATTTCCTGTACTCACGCCATACCTCCGACTGTTGTAAGCGCCCGAACAACTGTACGTTTAGACAGTTCTACTTTAAATGCGTTGTATTTTTGCGGTTTGGCTTCAGCAACAGCAGCATTTGCTGCTGCTTGAAATGTTGCCTGGGTTGCTGGTTTGTTCTCAAGTAATTTTTCAGATGCGTAGGCGCGCCAAGGCTTTGTTCCCACCCCACCTAAAGCAATGCGTGCTGAGCGGATGATACCATTTTGAATATCTAGTGCTGCGGCAACTGATGCCATTGCGAAAGCATAAGAGGCGCGATCGCGAACTTTTAGGTAATGCGATCGCTTACCAAAGTTTGAAGCAGGTAAGTCAACAGCAACAATTAACTCCCCGTGTTGCAAAACTGTCTCCCGTTCCGGTGTATCTTTCGGTAAAAGATGAAAATCAACGAGTGGTATACTGCGCTTTCCATTTGGTCCCTGTGTTTGCACCACTGCATCAAGTGCTACCATTGCCACAGCCATATCTGAGGGATGGGTAGCAATACAGCGATCGCTACCACCAAGAATCGCGTGGATACGATTGTAACCTTCAATTGCCGCACACCCTGAACCAGGAACACGCTTATTACATGGCATTGACGTATCACGGAAATAATAACAGCGAGTGCGTTGTAGTAAATTTCCGCCCACTGATGCCATATTTCTCAGTTGTGGTGATGCTCCAGATAACAATGCTTCTGACAATACAGGGTAGCGATCGCGAATGACTGGGTGATAAGCAACATCGCTATTACGCGCCATTGCTCCAATTCGCACACCATTGGGCTGTATTTCTATCGTATTTAATGGTAATGAATTAATATCAACTAACTGGTGTGGGGTTTGGACGTTCAGCTTCATCAGATCAATCAAGCTAGTACCCCCAGCAAGGTACGACGTTTGAGCATCTGAAGCAACCAACGCAACAGCATTGTCTCCCTCACCGACTTTCTTGTAACTAAACGGCTGCATCTTTTTTTCCCTGTACGACATCGCGGACAGCGTCCACGATATTTGGATAAGCACCGCACCGGCATATATTACCGCTCATCAGTTCGCGAATATCAGCATCCGACTTGGCGTGTCCTTCATTCACCAAACCCACTGCTGAACAAATCTGTCCTGGTGTACAGTAGCCGCACTGAAAGGCATCGTGAGCAATAAACGCAGCTTGCATTGGGTGTAAATTGTCTCCCTGCGCTAACCCTTCTATAGTCGTAATTTCAGCGTCGGTGTGCATGATAGCGAAAGTCAAACATGAGTTGACACGCCGATTATTAATCAATACTGTACAAGCCCCACACTGACCATGATCGCACCCCTTTTTAGAGCCAGTTAGGTTCAGACGTTCACGCAGCGCATCAAGTAGTGTTACACGGGGGTCTATCTTAAGTGAGTGTTCGACTCCGTTTATACGTAGTTTAACATCAACAACACCACTTGTAGACTGAGTATAAGACTGAGGCTTTTGCTGAGCCTGCGTCTTGCCTCTAAGACCATTTAAGAGAGTCCCAAATGTGCTTACGATCCCAATCTGACCAAACCTCCGGCGTT
The DNA here is from genome assembly GCF_017591665.1 of Aetokthonos hydrillicola CCALA 1050. Classification (GTDB taxonomy): domain Bacteria; phylum Cyanobacteriota; class Cyanobacteriia; order Cyanobacteriales; family Nostocaceae; genus Aetokthonos; species Aetokthonos hydrillicola. The sequence goes on from NZ_JAAKGC010000051.1 coordinate 55,147, forward strand.
TCAACCTCAGCCTCATAACAGTTTATCTATCCAGAGTTTTAAGTCCAAATTGAATCTTAAAAAAAAATATTCCAGTTAAATATCTCTCTACAGGCTGAAGTTACCTTTAGCACAAAATTCTGTTAAGAAGTAAGCTGACGCGCAGCTAAGTTTTATAAAGCGGAAATGTAAAATTATTGTAGTGCGGGCAAGATGCCCGCTTCCCATATAGAAACGTTGGGCGTAAGGGCTTAATAGGAAATTCCCAATCTTATTTAGGAGTTACTGACTGTACAAATTAAAAATAATTTGTTTATCAGAAAATGAAGGTCTTAAGCAGTGTGTACAACTTTGACTATTATTGAGTCTTAG
>NZ_JAAKGC010000254.1 GCF_017591665.1 Aetokthonos hydrillicola CCALA 1050
CTATTCTTTATTATGACTTCTAGTCAAACTGAGGAATAGGTAACATATACTCTGTTCTAACCTGTTTAGCCATGTTATAAGGAATTATCTCACATACTAATAAGCCATATAGAGTAAGGCTGATATGGAGAATACCGCCAATATGTCTCAGCTTCCAGAAAGTTTCATCACAGAAGTAGCAACTAGTCATGGTGTTACTCCAACAGAGCTACATACCCTAGTGATGGCTTTAAATAACCGCTCAGGTGCGGAGATAGCTTCTACGTTAGATATTTCCGAAGCAGCAGTAAGAAAAAGACTAGGAGAAAGCTACCGTAAATTTGGCATACAGGGCAGTAGTAATAAAAAACTTAATAACCTTAAGCAAATGCTATTAGCCCAATACCAAGCAAGTGCAGCAACTAGCACAACACTTCGTCACGAGGATTGGGGTGAAGCTGTTGATGTTGATGGTTTTTGGGGGAGAGTGGAGGAAATTGCCGAGTTAGAGCAGTGGATCATAGGTGATAATTCTCATCGCTGTCGGTTAGTGACGGTGTTAGGGATAGGAGGGATTGGCAAAACAGTCTTAGCAGCAAAGGTTGCTAAAAAAATACAGCCAAATTTTGATTACTTATTTTGGCGATCGCTGAATAACGCGCCTCCTCTAAACGAAATTCTCACACAGCTACTACAGTTCCTACCTAAAGATAGCGAACCTGATTTACTAGACAACGAGAACAGCAAAATACTACGTGTGATTGACCTTTTAAAAAAACATCGTTGTTTAGTCATTCTAGATAAAGTCGAAGCTGTGCTACGCAGCGGCGAAGGTAAAGATTACGAAAGAGCAGGAGAATACAGAGAAAGCTATGAAAAATACGGCTATTTCTTTAAAAAAGTAGCAGAAGCTCGGCATGACAGTTGTTTGCTGTTAACCAGCCGAGAAAAGCCTAAGCAAGTAGCATTCCTTGAGGGAAAAAATCTTCCAGTGAAGACATTACAGCTTAGAGGATTGAATTTAGAAGAAGCTAAATCAATGCTAAAAGATAAGGGATTTTCGTGTTCAGACGCTCAGTTGCACGAATTAGTAGAGCGTTACTCCGGCAACCCTTTAGCATTAAAGATGGTAGGTGGTACAGTCTACGATTTATTCAGCAATAACATTAGAACACTTCACTTGGGTGTAAATGCGCTCCTCATATCTTTGAGTATACTTTCTACGCCAATCAATAAACTCTAAACGTTCTGTAATGTAGCGCTGGCAAACTTTACAGTAAAATTGGCGACGCGGTAACTTGAGATAAACGTCTTGACCACAATATGGCAAGTCTTTGACAAGAATTGGTCGTGTTTGATGTAGTTCTTCCGTGTATGTGTAGCAATATTGGCACTTAATTCCCTTAGCAGAAATACTTAACTGCAATAGTACTGCATCATTCAGATTATTCTGAGACTCTACGACTACATCAGGTAAATTCAATAAGTTTGTTAAGCAAGAATCCATTGTAAAAAAGTTATTAGGCACTATCAATACGTAACAAATTAGCGACTTGAACACTTAGTATTTTCATCTCCAGGGTTGTAGTTAATATATCAAGCTATACTACTTTTTAAGCCCTGGTTGTCTGCAACACTAATAAGCCTTAAGTGAAAGTTTTTAGATACGTTTATGGGAGTAGAAAGGTTTGCTTATCTTTTTTTGAAAATTTGAAAATTATTAGCTATTGAATATTATTTTAGCACTTTAAGCACTTTATCGGTGCTAAAGTACAACAATTTATTTTTTTGTTTTAGTTCAAGGTAAGTCTTAAGATTCCTCTACTTTGAGCGAACAATTTTTCTTTAAAATTCTCTGACAAGGAGGTAGGTAGTAATCATTTCATAGGTGGTCATTTGATACTTGATTATGATAACAATGATATCCAAAATATATCTCTTAATTGGAAGAGAAAAATCCGTATTTTCAACTAGTGATATCATTCCTGAGTTATTAATACTTTTATAAGTAAAACATATCACCATTACAAATCAATTTAAGATGTGTTTATTGTTTTGACAACATGGAAAAAATTTCCAGATTAAATCATAACAATAAATTATCTTTAATGTATTGATTTTTGGTTTTTAAATTGCTATTTTATACGTAGACGGGTTAAAAAGATTCGTTGCAAAATACCAATATATAGTTTAAAATTTTCAGGAGTAAAACAATGAGTAACATGAATAGAATGGGGGTTCTGTTTAAAGAACTTTGTGATGAGGATATAGCTTATGTTTCAGGAGGAATCAGTGCATCCTCAAAATTATTAATTAATAGTGATGGGACTGGGACTGGAACTACAACTATTACAAATCTGGACGGTATAAGTACAGTTCAAACTGTCACTTTTAAAAATGATCAAACTAACACATCTACTTCAAGTCCAGTATACACAACAGTGAAATCGATCTTGAGTAGATTGTCACCTATAGAGGAAATACAAGCTGTAGTTTCTATTTAACAATCCGCTACTCGATAGAGTACTTTGAAAAAGTGAAAGAGCATTTAAATCTGAGTATCAAAATAAGATACTCAGATTTTTCTTATTTTGTGAATGGTTGATCTCTAGCTTCCTAAAAATCAAACAAGAGTCCTATATACTAACCTGTACATGAGTCATAAAAGTTTCTTTTTTGTCGTTAATTATTGAGTATGCGTAATAGTTGAACTAAAAAACAGAATTTACAATTATCCTGCATCGAAGGGTATTAGTGTAAAAATAATTTTTTAAAATTTCGAGTCATAGCACTACTGCGTAGGTTTTCGAGAATTGTAGGTTAGCTAAACTCAAAAAATCTCCATAAATGTTGAGTTTCGTTCCTTGACTCAACCTACCTTCAAGTTGAGTTTTTAGCAAAACCAGCACAGTATTGCGAGACATCGTGTTGATGTGCTTGTCCTAAAAAAAGAGTAGCCTATCGATTCATAACTCAATTTACAAATGATGCGAATATGGAATTTATTAACTCATACCATAGCATAAAATTCCAGATTCATCTCTAGTTTAAAACTATAAAATTTAGAATTTTCTAAAAGAAAAATTTATAAAAAAATATGATATTTCTTATAAAAAATGTAAAAAAAAATTATCAAATAACAAATAAGCACCATTTTTTCCGGATAAAAAAAATGGTGCTTTTCTATTTT
>NZ_JAAKGC010000052.1 GCF_017591665.1 Aetokthonos hydrillicola CCALA 1050
AAATAACTCGACCCATTTTCAGTGGTCTAGCTTTGAACCATTTACCCCACTCCCGCATTTCTTTACTAAAAGTATGGGTTTTTTCTGGGTATTTTTTCAGATAGTCACCAGCTTTATCACCATCTCCCTGAAACCAGCCTTGAAAATCATCTTTGTATCTGCTTAAATCTTTAAAAGATAATGGCTGTAAGTCTTTTGATATCTGTGTGATATCCTTAATCAGTGGTTCAAGATCTGTTGTATCTTCGCCAAATTTCTCTATTATCTTATTAATTAGCTTCTTGGACACGCTTTCATAGGTAATCATACGCTTGATTAACTCTGGAATGCTGAGTTCTTCTTTTGGATCAATAAATGATTCCCCTAGTTTCTCGCTGAGTGCTTGGTAGAAAGCTGTGAGAATCTGCTTTTCTTGCTGATAGTTGTAATTGCGAGGATCGGAAATTTCGCCGAGTTTTGGATGTGCGATCGCATCCACACCAGAAAGAAGAGAACTCTCACCTTGCCAATTTATTCCAGTCCAATCACGCCTGTGCTTTCTCTGGTTGAGCTTCTCTCTAACATCATTTATACTCTGATTTGGCTCTCCTTGAACCCAGAAAAATTCCCATGCGTATTTTGTCCACAAACCCCAACTACTTTTCCACGTCGTGTAGTGCCATTCACCTTTAATATTATCCTCAATCCACTGACGGCAAGTTTTTGTAACACATTCCCAAGCTGTTAAGAATGTTCCTCTTGCATCTTCTTCTGGGAAATCACCATCAATAATAATCTGGTTGGGCATTCCTTGAATGATATTTGCTAAAGCGGGAGAAATTACTTCACAACCATGCTTATACGCAGTGTTACAAATCATCCAAGATAAGTAAGAAAGTAAATAATAACTTGCATACAAATCTCGCAGCTTGCGCGATTTTTCAATAAACCCCTGCTGCAGAGGAGTAAAGGTAATTATGGTGTAAATTTTGTTTTTCATAGGCATTTGTGATTGCATTACGTTAGGTTCTTTTAACATCAAAAATGTTTAAGTTCCTTTAGGAACTATACTCTACACGGTCAAAGAATGAGCTTTTTGCTTAAGCCAAGAGCAATACTAACTTAATGTACTATCCTTATGCTCAAAAACGCAATCAATGCCCGTGCAGAGTATACTTACTTGGAAAAAAATATTTTCAGATACTCTTGTTTCACAACAATAAAAAACATAGATTTTTGTCTGCGTTTCTTTTAATGGATGATTCGATACCTATAGGATGACTATTTGATTTTTGAAAAAATCTCAATTGTTGAGTATCTTAGGGCAGCGTAACGCACCGAAACCTTGGAATGGTGGTTTAGAACTTCGTTCTAAACCACTCTACTTATTATCCCAAATATAAAATAAGATTCCTATAAATTCCTGGCTACAATATCTGTTGAATAGATAGGAAAATCATAGCAGATGCGCCAATAAATAAGGTGATCGTATCATCTCCTGATAAGCCCATAAGGCTTTGTTGGGAAGTGACGATCCTATATATCACAGCACTTCCGGACACTATTCCGTAAGTGCTCATAATAACGTTCAAAACACTCTCCAACTTTACCTGACTCGTTGATCTGTAATAGTATGCAGATAGTCCTCGATAAATGAGGCAAGCAATGAGTAGTATCAAGAAAAGTCTCATTTGTTGTGACATATTATTGATTAAACCAAAAGTGAAGGTGGACAGAATAATTGCGGCTATAGCTAATGAGGTGAAAAACAACAATCTCCTCACCCTGATCGGCTATATCTCCTGAGAGGTTAAACATTGCGCCATTAGACATCTAGTTGAAACCGTTAGTGGGAGCGAGCAAGTACACCCTACGGAAACACCTAAAGGCAAGAGCCCCTACCTCATTTTTGAGGTATCTATGTGATAAAGTCCTATCGGTTAGCGCTTGTTATCGTTGTTGCAAGGTTTCTACGTCCACCTTTTGGTTGAATGAAGTAGTCACAAGATAGAATATTGGATCCTTTTGGAAAATTAATATGGGAAAAAATCTTGCTAGCCTTCGCTTCCTAGCAATTTTTGTAGCGTTACAACCGTGTTTGGTCAATTGCGGAAGCAGGATTTTAAGTTTTGTAGAGGACATATTATGGGGTCTCGTGTTAAATCGCTTACTTGTGGAGGGTTTATCATTAGGATTGATCGGGTCTCCCCAATCATTGAAGAAATTTTCGAGTTTCATATGCAACTAGAAATTAATAGACCTAAGTATAATACCATAGTACAACCTAGTGTTCCTTGAAATAGAACTTCATAAAAATTTAAGCTTAGGTAAGTTGACGATAAAAATTCAACGTATATGAAGAAATGTAAGTTGACCTTAGGGTGCTGCGAGATAACACAACCTAGCTCAACATTTCTTAACATAGTTTCAAATATTAGACAGAGCTACTTACCCCTATAAGCTCATCTTAACTGCCTATCTAATCTCTATGCAGGCTCTATTAACTAAGCTTAAGTTAGAATATTTATATGAAATCAGTAATGATTTCCACCGCAACTGGTTTAAGTTGATTAGTTGTAAACAAGATAAAATCGCATACGTGTGATGGTTTATCGTTAGACAATGGCTAATTAGCAGAGTGATGTATCAATTAAGCTAAAAAAGTTTAATCACCTTTGCTATTAGCCATTGTTTGTGTGAAGTCGAAAACTATCGACAACAAGGGAGCGATCGCTTTAAAATATTGACTATCAACTAGCTTGATGTTTGGCAAACCTAAGCGGGAGCCAAAACCTAGGGGGGTTTGCCAAAATTGCTGGAACCTTCATGGGTAAATGCTTTGAGCGTTTTGATTTTGGAGGTAAATAATAATTTGTGTCAATAAGTGTCCTTGAAATGAACCTGTTTTTTACCTTTGCCAAAACCTCTTGTAGAGTTCTTACTCTGTCAGGTTTTCAGGCGACAGTCTCGCGCCGACTGCGTTAAGTCGGATTAGTTGGAAACATATCAATAGAGGATATGTATGTTAATGGGGAAGAACTCGCGCCGACTGCGTTAAGTCGGCACGAGTTGGAAACTCGTACATTCCTAGCTCAGCTAAATGTAAGATACCATCCTCACCTACACGACAGTTTAAAGTTACACCTGAAAAGATCGGGAAGTTTGGTAGCCTCGAAAGAAGGGGTCAAGGATATTATTGGAATTAACCCCCTTCTGGTATTTATATCGGGGTGTAAAGACGGCACGAGCGAGTAAGTGTAAATACTGAGAGATAGTCAATTATGCAAGTCTGTCTAGTTACAGGTGGTAACTCTGGTGTAGGTTTAATGACGGCGGTAGGTTTAGCCAAATTAGGTAATCATGTATTTATTGCATGTCGTTCAGCAACTAAAGCAGCAAAAGCTATAGAATATATTCGGCGAACTACTCTTAATCAAAATGTGGAATTTTTACCACTTGACCTAGCTTCTTTAGATTCAGTTCGTAATTGTGTCACACTATTCAATGAGAAAAATTTACCGTTGCATATATTGGTCAATAATGCTGGTATATTTAACCGCAGAGGGACAACAAAAGAAGGGTTTGAACTCATTTGGGGAACTAACTATTTAGGTCACTTCTTACTCACCTATTTATTACTAGAAAAAATGCAAAAATCTGCGCCAAGTCGCATTATCATGGTATCGTCAGATTTAGCATTATATCCAAGTGGTATTGACTGGGATTTATTAGTAAAAAGAACACCGTTAAATTTTATAAACCTGTATGCCATTTCTAAACTCTGCTTATTGCTATTAACTCAAGAACTTTCTCAGCGATTAAATAATTCTCAAGTTACTGTTAATGCAATCCATCCAGGTTTTGTGCAATCGAATATTACTATATGGCATCAACTCAGTAAATATTTAGGTTTAGGTATTTCCCCAGAAGCTGGAGCATATAGCACCCTAGTTTGTGCTATTTCCCCAGACTATCAAAGTATTAGTGGAAAATTTTTAGATCGTCATAACAAAGAAATTCCATTACCTAAAATAGCACAAGACAAAGAAATATTACAGGAATTATGGGAACGTAGTTTATTATGGACTGGTTGCAATCAACAGCAAAATTTGCCGAAAATTAATTATGATGGGACTGATGGCATTTGGGGACCAATTTCTCTCAATTTAAACAGCAAAGAACTATCTGATATTACCAAAAATATTTTAAATGAAGTCTTGCCAAAATTACCAAAAAGAGTAATGCTTACTCAATTATTCTTGGCATTGATTAAATTTAATCCTGGTTCTGTTTGGATGATAATAGTTCAATTGTTGAAAAAATCTTTTCACATGGAGAGACATTTAGATTCGCCTATAATTTTGAACTTATGTCATAACAAGAGTTTATTAGAAAAGCTGAGCGAACATTTAGGAGAGAATTTAGTATTATGGCGCTCGGAAGTATGGGTAAATTATCCCGCTCAACAATTAATTCCTTTTTGGCATCAAGATTCTTATCCTAAATTGCTTAAAGGGGATGGTAAAACTATCCATGCTTATATAGCTTTAACAGAAGTTAATGAGCATAATGGTTTTGAGTATATACCTAATAGTTACTTGAAAAATTTTCCGATAAAACTGACTGATCCTTTTAGTGGTAATCAGTTTTTTGATATCCCTGATGAAGTTGTTAAAAAAGCAATTCCTGTAGTATTACGTCCTGGAGAATTTGTCTTATTTACTGATAACCTTGTACATCGTTCTATACGTAATCAGAGTGGTAAAGTACGACTTTCTTTAACACTGAGGTTAACTCAGCCGGGAGTAGAAATTTTACCACGTTATACATCTAACTATCACAAACCTCTGATTTTACAATCCCAAAACAAAAGGTAAGACTAACTTAATCGCTTTTTTCCTTCTCGCAACTGGGACGAGCAACAAGTCCTGGATACGGTTCAATTGAGAATTCTCGGTCTGGATCGGCTAATAAATAGCGATCGCACACCCCAAATAGTTCAGTTTCAGTCTTAGATTGCCGCATCTGGCTTAAGAAAGTACCGGTTCTCTCTACACTCAAACCAATAAAGTTGAGATACATCTTCATCTGGTTAACCCGTGCACGCTCCGGTACTGTCCCCCCACTGGTCGTTCGACGCAGTTTTTCAATGTAGTCGCGAACAAGTCCCAAAGTCACGACACAAATTCTTTCACCACTCAGATGTTGACGGATTTGCTGAAAAATCCAAGGGTTTCGGATTGCAGAGCGACCGATCATGACTCCGGCTGCTCCTGTACTGGAAAGGACTTTAGCAGCACTATAAGCTGATGTCACGTTACCGTTTGCTAAAACTGGGCAATTCACCCGTTGTACAGCGTGTGCAATTGTATCGTAATCTACAGCGCCATGATAACCCTGCTTAACGGTACGACCGTGCAAGCTTAGCAAACTGATATCATACAAATTAATATAATCGAGAATACGATCAAACAAATCAGTATTTTCAAAGCCAATTCGCATTTTGACGCTTAATACACCATCAATAGAAGATCGCAATTCGCCAAGAATTCGGTTTATCTTCTCAGGATCGCGTAACAGCCCACCACCAACATTTTTCCGATAAATTCTTGGAGCTGGACATCCCATATTAAGGTCGATACCTGCTATTGGGTAGAAGCTTAGCTCTTGGGCGATGCGGACTAAATCAGGAATGCTCTCGCCAATAATCTGAGCAAAGATGGGGCGACCGGTGGTATTTTCTGTAATAGAGCGCAAAATGTTTTTATCTAGACCAGAACTAGCATGGACGCGAAAATATTCAGTAAAGAAGTAATCCGGACTGCCATACTCAGCGATCACGTTCATAAATTGCAGATCCGTTACATCCTGCATGGGAGCAAGAGCAGTCAACTCAAGTCCTGGTGAAAGAGGTTCTGGTAGGCAAGTCGATTTTGGCATTTGCAGGGGAGATTGGGTTTTTTCAAAAATTTAGCTGTCCGAAGTGAGAGTTTTTGCGAGAACCAAGGATTAAGGCGATTATTGAACCAATGTTAGCAGGTTTGAAATTAGGGGATGTACCTAACGATGACATTCAATTTGTTATCGACTTGGGTTTATCCAAAATGGATCCCCAAGGAGGATTAACAATCGCAAATCCTATTTATCGGGCAATACGGTTCAGTTAAGGTTAGTGGTAGGTTGGGGTGAACGCTCGTGTTACCCAACAAAATCCTAAAAATGTTGGGTTTCGTTCCTCAACCCAACCTACGCAATTTTAGGCTTTAGGCTTTAACTGAACCATATTGATTTATCGGGAGGTTTTACTCATTGCCCTAATCAATCTCAAAAGATGCTCCAATAGCATATCAATTTAATCAATAAAGGCGTTTTAGAGTAGAACTATACGAGCATCATCAAAACTTTGCTGCTGCACACAGTAATGAACTACACAGATGCGCGACTATACCTTAGAGTCGCTTTAGCATAATTCAGGTATTAACCATGACAGGAAAGTAGCTGTTTAACTGATCTTTTTTGTGAGCGTTAACTGAACTTTTTTGTGAATCCTGTTTGAAAAAAACTGAGCCTTGCCCTGATATCTGGCTTAATGCTAAACCTTTGATTGTGGTTCAACAGAGAGATATCCATTTAACAAGGAGAAGGAGATCAAGTTGAATTTAATTCAAAAGGGGTCGTTACCTAATTGGCAATGCTATATAGAGCAAACTTTCTTTGAAAAACTTAAACTTATTCAATGGAAAGAAATATTTGCGAGGCTCTTAGAATCTAATGAAGATCAGAATTTAAGTTCAACACAAGTTTTATTAGCATTTCAAAAGTATGAACGATTCCTATTTTTGATACGAAAATACCCGTACGTAAGAATGGTTCCTAATCAAGAAATTGATTCAGTTTTACACGCACACATCGCTAATATTCATGAGTTTGAAAGAGACTGCCAAAACCTCTTTAGTGTTTGTCTTAAACATCTTCCAGGATTCGGAAGTGGAGGAGATGCTGAGCGTTTAGAATGGCAATTGGCATTTTCTCAAACTCAGGAGCTATTTGAGCTAAATTATGGACAAGGCACCATGGGTATTTCTGCCGCTGCTTCTTGTGAAATTCTTTGGAACTGTAGCTCATTCAGTAACTTGAAAGTGGTGTGCTAATCACTACAAAACAGTCTTGTATAGGACTGTCCTATGAACTAGCTATAGAATTGATGCGATCGCAGATGACAAACCAGCACATATATTGTTGTGTTAATTGGGTCTTATGTCTATATCTAGCGTTTCCAGCAAATGTTGTGTTTCCTCAACTTCTGGTAACATCCCTAGTTGTTCAAAATTCTCTAATGCTTTAGTTCCCCAAGAGTGAGCATCAACTAAATTGCCTCGTGCTTTCGCTAGAGAGGATAATGAGCGTTGACAAAACCCAAGACGGCTTTTGTCTTCGTTAGCTTCGGCTACCCGGAGTCCTTCAGTTAAAAGTCGTTCGGCTTCATCTAGTCTAGCTTGTTTGATAGCAATGTCAGCTAACCAATTCTGTGTACAGAAGATGGCTCGTATCCAGTCTATGGCTCGTGCAAGTTCGAGAGTTTCTTGAAAAAGAATTTTTGCTTCTTCATATCTTTCATATTTAAAGCAAATTTCACCCTGATAATATCGAATTTGTAACAACTTACGCGATCGCAGCTGTTCGTCGAATTGAGTTTGCTCTAGTAGTTCTCTTGCTTGATTCAGCCAAACTTGCGCCTGATCAAATTTGTGCTGTTGAATGTGTAAAACTGCTATTTTTATTGCCAAACTCAACACAAATAAAGGTTGTTGATGGTGACACAGCTCCCAAGCCTTGATAAATAGTTCGTTTGCTTCTTCTAGCTGCTTCTGCTTTCCCATTGAGGTGAGAGTCCAAGCACGGTCAACCATAACGTTTGCAGTGACTGACCAGTCTCCACGTTGTTCTGCTGCTTGAATTAACCATGCTGTCCAGGTAAGGCGTTCATCCCAGTATCTCAAGCGACTTTCTTGCCTACCCATGATGTGAGTATATGCCTCAAGATTGTGCCAGAATTTCAACATTTCGGCATATCGACTCTCAAGCATACACCACTCAATCACAGCTTGTAAATTTTGCCACTCCTCCTCTAAACCATCAAACTGTCCTTGCCATTCTTTAGCATCTTGTCCAGCATATGTCTGAGAAAAGCTTAAGTACCAACCAATCCACCTTTCCCTTGCCTCTCTTTCAAAATCTGGATGAGCTTTCAGTTCCGCTAGGGCATACTCGCGGGTTAGTGGTAGCATAGTGTAGCGATTATTTTCTTGTGTGACTAAGGAAAGCTGTCGCAATCGAGCTAAGTCTGTATTTGTTGTATTGAGTTGAACTTCTGGTACAGCAACTTGTACGAGAGCATCCTGTAGAGCTGGCGTTGGAAATAGCGCCAGAGCCATGAGTAATTTATGGGCTGATTTACCTACAAGTGGATTCACAGAAGTTTCAAAACAAAAACGGGCAACATCTCCTGTAGATTGAGATACCCCTCCCAATACTTCCTGAATGGGGTACCCGTTAGCTAGCTGACCAACCGTGTAGTTGATAGCTACTGGAATACCTCCAGTGACTTTGTAAAGTGCTTGACTATCTTTGTGGCTGAGGGATACACCTTTTTCTTCAGCTTCGTGCTTAATTAAACAAAGACCATCTGATTCTGGCATTGAAGTCAAGCGCACAGGTACAAATAAAATTTGTTCTCGGGTGGTGATGATTGCTTTAGCACTTGCTGGCAGCTCATACAAAAATGCTAAAACATCCTGCTGATTTTCCACCGTCTCCAAATTATCGACAATTAGCAACGTGCGCCGACAGGAGAGAGCATCTTGAATTAAATCTAATTGGTCTTCAAAACTCAACCCTGTAATATCTAACTCAGTTAGTACCCGCACAATTTGACGGAAAATATCATGTAAAGTCCGACGTGGAGCTAAACTTGGTAATAAACCAAAGGGTGTAAGATAAGACTGTTTGGCTGAGGTAAAAATAATGGTATCAAAGGTGGGTAGACCTAAAAAAGCTTCGTTGTTGTAACTCGCGTGTAGACAACGATAAGCTGCTTCCAGCACAAGGGTTGTTTTACCCACACCACCTATACCATCGACGCTAACCAAGTGTGCAGAATGCGACGGTGAAAGTAACTCCAAAAGTCGAGCAATTTCTTCTTCTCGACCAACAAATGTAGTACAACTAGGAGCAGGTAAGTTGTGACGTACACGTTGGGGAAGTATAGGAGGAGAAACTGAAGGGAATTCAGGCTGCGTAATAATTTCACCTTCGTTACTTCTACTATAGCTCGGCTCTTGTAATAGCTTTTCTAACACTAACTTTACTGTATTGATACGCACCTTCTGTCCTGTAGCCTGCGTTAATAACTCCCAAAGTTTTGGGCAAAATATTCGCTGGACTGTGCTATTCGAGTATCCAGTAACGTGAATATTTTTGAGCTTCTTATCTGTCAAAACTTGCTCCAGGATAGAGTTTTGTACATCAGTCAAAGATATACCTGCTTTGGAGAGAACTAAAGCATTTGCCATTCTTATGAGTTCCGATATTTTTTCAGTGCTCATTTGTCGGCTCAAAATAACTTCTTGTAGAGAGCTTAACTTAATTTTGAAAGTAAGTTGATGCCCTACTGGAATTTCTCACAAAATCTGCAAAAAAGCGGTTAAAAACATGCTATGGCAAAACAGCAGGGTTAAAGCTAGTTAAGCGCACAAACTGAACATGTTGAATATTTTGAATTTAAGAAATGAATATCCTGCTGAAATTTAGGTGACAAAATGAAGCATCCTTCTGATACTTTATGAGCAGTGTCTCAAAGTAAAAGTATAGAGAGGATTACTATTCGATTTTTGGAAAAATAGGTAGGGGAGGCTTTATTGAGGTGTGAATTTTCAAAGCAGTTTGGGAAGTAGATTTTCTTCGGCGTAAAACTGCTGTTCTCCCCCAATATTGCCCTGATGTTGGTGCAGAGATTAGGCAATAAGTTATCAGGGTTTAGTGGGTTACAACATTCCATCTAACAGATCCTACAATAATTAATTTTTTTCAGAAAAAAAGTAAATTTTTATACTACCTACCCGCATTCCGCACTCCAGCACGAATTTAAGGTCTCTACAAAAATAGTTGGTGTTAGAAGGAAGATTATGTTGAGTTTTATCAGAGAGCGTTTCAGCGTAGTTTATTTTGTCTTAATTTGGAGTCTGTCGCTCATTCCAATTTCAAAAGTAAGAGCGCAAGACTCACCAGGAGTTTTGAGCATTGACAAAAGCACTGATTCCCTTAAGGAAATTAGTCAATACACTGAACAAGATTCTCTACCAGTTACTTCAGTTTCTCAGCTTTCTGATGTGCAACCTAGTGACTGGGCATTTGGTGCTTTACAGTCTTTAGTTGAACGATATGGCTGTATTGCTGGGTATCCTGATCGCAATTTTAAAGGGAATCGTAGTATGACTCGCTTTGAGTTTGCGGCTGCATTAAACACCTGCTTAGAGAAAGTTAACCAACTGATTACTACTGGTACAGCAAACTTAGCTACTAAAGAAGATTTGGCAACTTTGCAAAAGCTGCAAGGGGAGTTCCAACCAGAGATTGCTAGCTTACGTGCTAGAGTTGATGCAATAGAACTACATACTGCACAGCTAAAGGCAGATCAGTTTTCAACACCCATAAAGTCTTCAACACCCATAAAGTTAAATTATTGCGAAGATCAAAGCCCAAAGAAACAGCCTAAGAGCGGAGTAAAACTTGATGCTCAGTTGATTCTTGCTGGTGTAGGTTCCACCCATAGTGGACGTGGGGAAGATAGCAACCTCGCAGTTGCTGATCGGGTGCGCCTAAACGTTAAAACTAGCTTTACTGGAGATCGTGACAACGAAGAACTTCGTGCACGAATTCAGGCGAGTAATGTTATAAATCCGATAGGACCGGGAAGAGAGACTCGCTTAAGTTTCTACTCTGGGACTGATGCAACTAATGCAGCTTTCCTCAGTAAGCTGGACTATAAATTTCCTGTAGGAAAAAGAAAAGAACTGAATGTTATGCTTGGTACAGGCTTTAATACTTCCTTCGATGATTGGGAGGTTATTAATCCTCTAAAAGATGATGGGGATGCTGCCATTTCGCGCTTTGGTCGATATAGTCCTATCTTCCGTCTAGGTGGAGATACTGGTGCTGGTGTGACTTATAATCCATGCAAGCATGAGGATATCAAAATACAGATGGTTTATCTAGCAGGCGACAAGAACGCTAACAACCCTGCTAGTGGATTGTTTAATGGTAAATATGGTGTACTAGGGCAGATTATATACTATCCCACGAGAAAGTGTAAAGATGAGGAAAATCAAAATGAGAAAGAGCCACAAAACAAATGCGAGAGAGAGATTAATAAAGACACCAAGATTGCTTTCACCTACGTCAATGCTTATAACGACAATGGTTTAGGACACAACACTGGCAGTATATACTCCAACCTGTTAGGCAAACAAGTATCCTCTAATTCCTTTGGTATTGAATCAAATGTAAAAATTAATAAAGGCTTTCAACTTGGTGGGTGGGTGAGCTATACCGATGCACGGGTGCTGAGTGGAGGTGTTAAAGGTAATGCTGATATCTGGAGTTGGGCTGTCACTCTAGCCTTACCTAAGGTAGACAAACAGTGTGAAAATCGTAAAAAGCTTAAAGAGCGTGAAAAGTGTAGTTTGGGAGGGGTTATCATCGGGATGGAGCCTAGGTTGACTGGTACTTCAGTGTCTATCCCAAACTTACGTCGTCGTGACCCAGATACAGGATTTCACATCGAAGGGTTCTATCGGTATCAAATTAACGACAAAATTAGCATAACTCCAGGTTTGATTTGGTTAACAGCACCAAATCATGATAGTCAGAACGGTAACATTTTTGTAGGAGTACTTAGGACTACCTTCGATATCAAATAACCCTGCGTGAAAACTTTAAGGGATCTCCAAAAGTAAAATGTCTATGTCCCAGCCTTTTGGAATGGGACATCCACGCAGATCAGGGATCAGTTGTCTAATAAATTAGACGACTGGGCATTTTATTATTTGTAAGTGCATAAATGTAATAAAATTACTACTTAAGTAATAATCCTTAGGAGGTAGGTGCAACTTAATTGTAATTATTAATACCATAATCATGAAATCAAGATACTTAATAGCCTGCATTAAGGAGCATTAATATATAGAAAATTAAAAATTACATATCCAACTTCTTCCAAAAGTCTGTTACAAGTTCTTGTTATCGAGTGTGTAATCAAACCAATTCGGGAGGTAAATTAATGAAAGTCTACTGCACTCATCCAAAGTGCTCGAAACCAGAGAATGAAATTTCAGATAAAGAGATAAATGCAAGAAATGAAACAAAAATATGTTGTAATGATTGTCAAATGCCATTAATTTTACAAGGGCATTTTGTAGCCATAAATTTATTAGGAGAAGGAGGATTTGGTAGAACTTTTCTAGCAAAAGATCTAGATTTTCTCGAGCCAAATTTTGTAATTAAACAGTTGCGCCTCACACATACTTCTGGACAAATTTTTACTCCACAAGAGCTAGAACGTAGACAAAACTTGTTTGTGAGAGAAGCAAAAACTTTGTTCACACTGAGACATCCGCAAATTCCTAGACTTTTTGCTTTTTTTTCGTTGGAATTGACAGATAAAAATGGCTTGCCACAGAATTTTTTTTACTTAGTTCAAGATTATATTGAAGGTTGCAATTTAGCCGAAGAACTTAGTAACAAGCCGGATAAAAAATTTTCAGAGGATGAAGTTATAAATATCCTTAAGGAAATTTTGAACATACTCACATATATCCATCATGACGAAGGTACTCATAACGAGCACTATATCCATAGAGACATTAAGCCTGAAAATATTATGCGCTGTAGCAGAGACGGTAAGCTACACCTGATAGATTTCGGTGCAGTTAAACAGGTAGTGCAAGGCTTTGAGCCTGAGACAACATCTATCGTGCTAGATCCACGTTTTGCACCACCTGAGCAATGGGATAAAAAAGCTGTATCACCTGCATCCGATTTATACGCCACAGCGACCACTTGTCTATGCTTATTAACAGGAATTAGAAACGTTCGGGGACTGCTATTCAATTCATGTTGGAGAGATCATGTAAAAGTGCGTGATCACCGATTTGCGTTAGTTTTAGACAGTATGCTTAAATCCGAGCAACAAATTCGTCCTCAGTCTGCTACAGAGGTTCTTAATGCTCTCTCTAGCACAACTAATCCAGATCCAGCTGCAACAACTGAAAATGAACCCAATGGACATCTCTCTCCCCCAATTAATCCAGATAGAGCTAAGTCAACTATTATACTTCCCCAATCTTGGTTTAGAAGATTTATTGATTGGATAAGTACACTTCCTAGATCCTGGCGTTCGATAATAAGATTTGTAATTCCGTTTGTGTTAGGGATAGTTATTGCCGTTACTTTTTATTATCTAAAAAATGTCTTACCCCCGGATCCAACGCCACCTCTTGCAGAAGATTTTAGCAGGGGAGAACAAGCTTTAATATCCCCTACAAATCTTAGTACTCCAGAATGTAATAAGGCTTACGCTTATAAAGAAAAAGGCATGAGGGCCTTTAAAGAAGGCAATTTTAAAATATCTACAGAACTTTTCAAACAAGCCAGGAAACAATTCTCCTCTAACCAAACTAAGTGTGAAGTTGATCCAGAAACATTAATTTACGAACATAATTCCCAAATTGCTCAAACTCCAGCAAACCTTAGTCTACCAACAATTGCAGTTGTTATCCCAATTGACTACAATGATATTGCACTAGAAATACTGCGTGGTGTAGCCCAAGCTCTCGATGAACAAAGACCACAATTTCAAATTCTTATAGCTAAAGAAAATATTGATAATAATACAAGTGGAAGTCAAGGAGTAGCTACGTATATCTCTCAAGGTAATATTCCAGGAGATATTTCTTCTTTTGAAAAGAGCAAAATACTAGGAGTAATAGGTCATTATACAAGTGAAAATACTCAGATAGCAGGTAAAACTTATGGAGCAGAAGCTCTTGGAGATGAAAAACTTGTACTGATTTCACCGACAAGTACTGGTGAGAGAGAACTTTATAGTGGTAATGATATTAGCAGCAAAAACTTAAAAAATCTATATGTTTTCCGCACAGCTTCTAGTGACAAAACTGCTGCTGGTGATTTAGCTAAATATATGTCGCAAACGCTCCACCAGAAAGACGGGGTGATTCTTTATGATCCTGGTAGCCCTTATTACAGCAAATCGCTGGCTACGTGGTTTAAACATGAAATGAATGACAAACTAGATTTTAAGCTAGGCGACCATATTAACAATTGTAATTTAATCATAGATATAGAGGCTAATGATTGTATAAAATCGGCAATCAAAAGACAAGCAAAAGTATTGATATTATTTCCTAGCCGTGCCACTTTCAAGGAAGTAAAAAACATTATTAAATCCAATAGTAGAAGTTTTGAAAAAATTCTAGCAGGAGACGTTTTATATAGTAAGGATACCTTGAACATTAGAGAAGCTGAAGGGATGATTATTGCTGTATCTTTCCATGTTAACCAAGCTAAAGATGCGTTTAAGGAAAGAGCTACAGAAATTGGCTGGTTAAGAAACATGACATGGAGAAGTATCACTTCTTATGATGCAACACAGGTATTTGTGAAAGCTTTGAGCGGAAATAATAATCGAAAGGATCTAACTCGTAGAGAAATATATGATAAATTAAATGATTCTAGATTTTCTGCTATAGGTGCTGTTGTTGATGTAAGTTTTAATGAATATCATGATCGTAAAATAGTCAATAGTGTTGGTATCTTAGTAGAAGTTAAGAAAAGTGATTCTAACAGCGATGAATATTATTTTGATCTTGTGCCACAATCACAATACAATAATCCGTAAGTATACCAATAGGCCGTCAACGAAAACTTTTTAGCATGACTTGAAATATATTTATGCCTCGCAATTCTCTAAAATCTTCTCAACGCGGAAAACAACTTATCAAAGAAGCTAAGAAGAAGTTAATTCAGAAACATAAAACGACAGATATAAACCGAATAGTTCGCAAAGAAGCAAGTAATATTCTAGAACCAGAAAAAAACTACGATAATGTTCTAGAAGAGCATTATGCTGTATCATTATCCACTTTAAGACGCTTCCAAGAAGGAAAACCTATTACTGCTTCTACTTTTAAAACTTTTTGCGAAGTGTTGAACCTAAACTGGGAAGATCTAGCAGAAAATGAAACAGATGCTAATATTGATCTCAGCGAAGCACCTTTTCCTGTTAATTTTTATGGTCGTACCCAAGAGTTAGCTGAACTTGAGAGATTTCTTATCCAACAAAACTCCCGGTTAGTCTTAATTTATGGAATGGGAGGAATTGGAAAAAGCACCTTAGCTCGCCATTTAGTAGATAGAGTTGCTAGCAGATATAATCGCTTAATCTGGCTTTCTCTAGAATCAGCACCTCCTTTTCAACAAATATTGATTAGATTGTTGCAACTTTTATCTAAAGGTGAACAAGAAGAAGGCTTTATTGACCAAATAATGCAATATTTACATCAACAAAGATGTTTAATAGTGCTGGATAGCTGGGAAGAAATTATTGATAATAATAGCGGAGCTTATAAAAGCTATAATGTGTTTGTGGAAAGAGTTGCGAAAGAACCTCATAGAAGCTCCCTATTACTACTTAGTAGAAGAAAACCTGATAACATTGAAATTTTACAAGGACAATTTGTTTATTCAAAAAGAATATTACCTCTCACTCAACAAGAAGTAAAAGAATTTTTAAGTTCAGAAGGTTTGTTTGGAACAGATATTGAAATAGAAAGATTTAGTGAACGTTATAATAATCCGTGGATTCTTAAGAGAATTATACAAAGTATTCATAATGTCTTTAATGGTGATATATCACTATTTGTAAATAATAATGAATTTTCTATTGTTCTTGACGAATTAACCACCGTTTTTTTAGATCAGCAATTTGAAACACTGTCACAAGCAGAAATAAATCTAATCTATTGGGTGGCTATTAGACGCAATACAGCTTTATGGGATCAATTAGTACAAGATAGTAAGGAAATTTTTACTTATCAACAATTATTTGAAAATGTAAATAGTTTAATTGGAAAGCATTCTTTAATCTCTAAAAATACCCAAGAAATACCAGTAATCTACATACTAGAGCCAGTCATTTTAAAATATAGTCTCAACAGGTTTGTGAAAGAGAATTATGTACAGATAAACCAAATATTTGAGACTAAAAATATTAATGGTTATGAACTGTTCTTGACTCATCGCTTCATTACTCAATATCCAAAAGATGAAGAACTGAACCAAGAACAAACGAGGCGGATTGTTACACCCCTTCAAAGAATGCTAGCCGCGAATTTTCGTAGTCAGCAGAAATTAGAAAATCAACTGACACAAATTTTGTCGATGTTGAAAGATAAAGAATTGTCTCATAGCTGTGGTTACCAAAATATTTCACAATTGATTTCGGCTTGCCAACAAATATAGTTGAAAGTGAAAAATATCGAGTTCTCGCCCTGCTTAGCTTAGATCTTGCACCTTTAAATATAAATACTGAATTAACGCCATAAAAGTATCGAAGATTGAACTATAAAAAATTCCTTTCCATTCCAATACTGCACGGGTTTTGGAAAATCGTAGCGTGGGTAGAGCGCATAAGCGTTACCCAACGAACCCTTGAAAATGTTGGGTTTCGTTCCTCAACCCAACCTACATTAATTTACAGTTTTCGGCTTAACCGAGCAGTATTGCTTTCCATTCCTCTTCTAGAGGAATTTAGCTCTTAGACAGGGATTTATAATCCCTGGCTGATTTAATCGTCGCGGTAGCATTTATGCAACGCCTAAAGTTTTATTGTTTATGCTAAAGTCGTCGTTAAAAGGGTAAACTTAAAGGCGCGATCGCTATGACCCAAGCTGCTTCAAAACTCTTGACTTTTGATGATTTCATCCGTCTCTATGGGGATAACGATCGCTACGAATTGATTGACGGTGAACTGGTTGATACGGAACCGACTGGACAGCACGAAGAGGTAGCTGCTTTTATATTGCGAAAAGTTAATATCGAGATAGACCGGATGGGTATGCGTTGGTTTACACCTACCCGTTGTTTAATTAAACCTCTAGGAACTAAAACAGCTTTCCGTCCTGATGTAGTGGTGCTAGATAAAGCTGCGCTCAGCAATGAGCCGTTGTGGCAAGACCAGCCTATAATCACGTTGGGATCTTCTGTTAAACTTGTTGTGGAAGTCGTCAGCACGAACTGGCAAAATGACTACGCAAGAAAAGTCGAAGACTACAGCGCAATAGGTATTCCAGAGTACTGGGTTATCGATTACTTGGGCTTGGGGGGTAGAGACTATATTGGCAATCCAAAGCAACCGACGATATCGATTTACCTGTTATCAGCTAGTGGAAATCAGTACCAAAAGCCCTCTCAGTTTCGTGGGAGGGAGCGCATTATCTCCCCTACATTCAATGAGTTACAGCTAACAGCAGAACAGATTTTTGCTGCTTAAGTAATCGCGTTTTTGATACACTGTCATCTCTCATAACCCACCAAAAGACATATGTATCAAGTTTAAAGGTAAGGTAGCCTAGATAATGGGCAGTTTCAGGGTAATAAACCATGACCGCTGAAGAAGCAAGATTAAAAGCAGATTCCGAACGTACCGCTTATTGGAAACGCTGGGGTTCTTATCTAAGCGAACGTCAATGGGGAACTGTCCGCGAAGATTATAGCCCTGATGGTAGCGCTTGGGAGTTTTTCCCCCACGAACATGCTCGTTCCCGTGCTTACCGTTGGGGGGAAGATGGTATTGCTGGTATTTGTGATAACCATCAAAGATTATGTTTTGCTCTTGCATTTTGGAATGGTCAAGATTCGATTCTTAAAGAAAGGATTTTTGGCTTAACGGGTAACGAAGGTAACCATGGGGAAGATGTCAAAGAATATTATTTCTACCTCGACAACACCCCAACACACTCATACATGAAGACTCTCTACAAATACCCGCAAGCTGCTTTTCCCTACACCCAATTGGTAGAAGAAAATCGTAAAAGAAGCCGTCAAGATTTTGAATTTGAATTGCTTGATACGGGTGTATTTGCAGAAGATGCCTACTTTGATGTGTTTGTTGAATATGCAAAAAAAACACCAGAAGATATCTTAATTCAAGTTAGTGTCGTCAACCGGGGACAAGAAGAGAAAACGCTGCATTTATTACCAACGTTATGGTTCCGCAATACTTGGTCTTGGTTTCTTAATCAAGAAAAGCCTTTAATCAAAGTTTTGAAATCCGATCCACATTTGAGTGTCGTTGAAGCAACTGAGGCAAGTATAGGAACAAGATGGCTGTACTGTAATAATGCTAGGGAACTGCTGTTTACAGAAAATGAGACGAATTTTGAAAGATTATTTGGAGTTAAAAATTCTTCTCCCTACGTCAAAGATGGGATTAACGACTATATAGTTGATGGGAAAAAGGATGCGGTCAATCCTAATGAAATTGGAACAAAGTTTGCTGCCCATTATGTATTGACAATTGCTCCAGGCGAAACTAAGACTGTCCAATTGCGACTTTGTGATACTCCAGATTTAGCAGAACCATTTGGATCTGATTTTGACCAGACGGTGAGCGATCGCATCAAAGAAGCAGATGAATTTTATCAGCGTATTTGCCCCTTTCCCATATCCCAAGATCAGCGTAATGTGCAGCGACAAGCGTATGCAGGACTTTTGTGGAGCAAACAATTTTACTACTACGTGGTGGAAGAATGGCTAAAAGGCGATCCAGCAAGTCCACCACCGCCAGAATCACGCCAAAATGGTAGAAATTCTAACTGGCTACACATATACAACGATGATGTTATCTCAATGCCTGATAAATGGGAATACCCTTGGTTTGCTGCTTGGGATTTGGCATTTCATGTAATACCGCTAGCCATAATTGATCCAGACTTCGCTAAACGACAATTAACCCGGTTCACGCGAGAATGGTATATGCATCCCAATGGTCAACTTCCTGCTTATGAATGGGCGTTGAGCGATGTTAACCCTCCAGTTCACGCTTGGGCAGCTTGGCGCGTTTACAATATAGAGCAAAAGATCCACGGACGTACAGATCACCAATTTCTTGAGCGTGTATTTCAAAAATTGCTGCTCAATTTCACTTGGTGGGTAAACCGCAAGGATATTGACGGTAAGAATGTCTTTCAGGGCGGGTTTTTGGGTTTAGATAATATCGGTGTGTTTGATCGTAGCGC
Organism: Aetokthonos hydrillicola CCALA 1050; assembly: GCF_017591665.1. Lineage (GTDB taxonomy): Bacteria > Cyanobacteriota > Cyanobacteriia > Cyanobacteriales > Nostocaceae > Aetokthonos > Aetokthonos hydrillicola. Next base: position 19,353 of record NZ_JAAKGC010000052.1, read on the forward strand.
ACAATTGCCTACAGGTGGTCAGCTAGAACAAGCAGACGGAACCAGTTGGATGGCTATGTACTGCATCAACATGCTGACAATTGCCTTGGAACTGGCTACATTTGATCCTACTTATGAGGACATTGCAAGCAAATTCTTTGAGCATTTTCTTCGCATCACTGCTGCAATGGAGGGGGTTGGCAGAAACGAGATTTCTCTATGGGATGAAACTGATGGCTTTTACTACGATGCTCTGCGTTTCCCCGATGGTCACCATTGTCCAATGAAGGTACGCTCATTGGTGGGTTTGGTTCCACTGTTTGCGGTGGGAACACTGGAACCAGAAATCTTAGACAAATTGCCAGACTTTAAGCGGCGGACGGAATGGTTTATTGAAAACCGCCCAGACTTAACGGCTGGAATAGCTTGTATGCATTCATCTGGGGTGGGGAATCGCAAACTGTTAGCGATCGCCAATGAAGACAAGTTGCGTCGCCTGCTGCATAAGATGTTAGATGAAGCAGAGTTTTTGAGTCCCTATGGTATCCGTTCTGTTTCTAAATATCATGCTTTGCATCCCTATGTACTGACAGCAAACGATCAGGAATACCGGGTGGATTATGAGCCTGCTGAATCCACAACAGGCTTGTTTGGTGGTAACTCTAACTGGCGTGGTCCGGTTTGGTTTCCGATGAACTACTTGATTATTGAGTCACTTCAAAGGTTCCATCACTACATGGGTGACAATTTCAAAGTGGAATGTCCCACTGGTTCCGGTAAGGAGATGACCTTGTTAGAAGTAGGAGTTGAATTGTCTACCAGGCTAAGTCAGCTTTTTCTCGTAAATTCCTCTGGAAAAAGACCAGTATTTGGCGATTTAGAGGTGTTTCAAACGAACCCTCATTGGCGCGATTTGATTCTTTTCCACGAATATTTTCATGGAGACAACGGTGCCGGTTTAGGTGCTAATCATCAAACTGGTTGGACAGGTTTAGTTGCAGAAATGATTCAACGGTGCGGAGAACATTCCCAAATTTAAAATTGGTTCGTAGTTGCGCTACCCTCCGGGAAGCCACTTCGTGTCTATAGCGCACTCAAGCACAATCACCAGCCCTTCAAGCCATTTTCCAAAAAAACGAAGGTGAAAAACTACCTTCAGCAATTTACCGAAACTCCAAACACAAGCGAAGCTGTAATCACATACCTGTAAAAATATCAACCGTATTAAAATTATCAATAAATGTTTTTGTTAAGCCAGCGCTTTTAGTTTTCAATCTTTAGCAATTGAACAACGCAACTGCAAGGCTTTTAACTATTTGAATTTAAATTGTCATACGCCGCCAGTGATTATTACAATACCGCAGCCCAAAAGTATTGTCAATTCGTAGAGTCAAATTAAAAATATCAGGGTTTATTGACAGAATTTACAATTGCACTATTGGTTGTTTAAATCAAAATCTCAAGAAAGTTTAGAAAAAATTATATTAAGGGGAATTATGCTCTCTTGGGTGCGATCGCACTTTGCACAGTGCCGGAGGTGATGCGCAAGCCGTCACTTCGCGATCGCTTGAAGGTAGAGTAAATTTTTCACCTTGCAGGACAACTATTTGGAGTACTGTTAGAAGCAGCATTAGACACAGAAGAAATGAGTGTGACTTCACCTTTGCCATTGAACACCCAACCGGTAGCAGGGACAATTTCTATTGGCTTAGGTTTAATTCTTGCAGCGCGTGTCTTAGGTTGATTTTGCGGTGCTGTGGTTAGTGGTAAGCGAATGTCTGACCAAATAGCGTCAGAAGTTAGCGGTTCGTAAGGGCTAGGAGCCAAGCCACCGCGTCCTGTTATGGTACTGCCACCACCACCAGCTTCCACATATACAGCAGCGCCATTAGTCAAAGATATATCTGCTCTTTGACTAGAAGCAGGAAAGCCCAAACTCAAATTATTACCATTGATATTAAGCCCCACAGTACCGGATGTTGCTAATCCTCCTATCTCGACTCGACCACCATAAGCATTGAGTTGTCCACCATCCATACTGACATTGCCACCAACCAGTAGTAAGCTTTTCCCATCCCCAACACGCAAACCAGAGACATCAAACCCAGCAGGATCTACTCCTGCTGATGCAGTTGAGTTGTTTTGAATCGGTTGAGTAGCAATTTGGTTAAATAGCAGTGCTGAAGGATTAACTGTGAGCAAAGCAGGATTATTTGGAACACTTGCACTGAAAGTCCCAAGATTACCAAACTGAATAGCATTAGCAGTGGTTGCTACAAACGAACCGCCGACATTTAAACTGGCATTTTTTCCAAAAATAATGCCTGAAGGGTTGATGAAGAATAGATTTGCACTACCCGACGCTTTAATAATTCCATTTTTTGATGAAAAGCGCGACCATTATCAGTGGATGAATGTAGGGTGGGAAGGGTTAAAGCGTGTTTATCGCTGTATCATTCATTTTGATATTAAGAACGGGAAAATCTGGCTACAGCAAAATTTAACTGACCAAAATCCGGCGGAGGAGTTGGTAGCAATGGGTGTACCACGAGAGGATATTGTTTTAGGTTTGCAACCTACTTATAAACGGCAGTATACAGATTATGGTGTGGCTTAGATGTTACTGGATTGAGCCTGAAACCGCGAACCCACAGATGTAATGAGTACAAGAAATAGTAATATTTCTTGCACTCAAGTTATGGATCCTGTGTAGTACGCTCAATACTTATGTGGGCAAGATGCCCACACTACGATAATTTAACGTTTTCGTCTTTTACAAATTAGCTACACATCAGAGAATAGTTGCGATCGCCCTTCGAGAGCAAAGCTTCACTATCACTAATGAACCGTCGTCGCAAAATCAGCTGATACCGTTGGCTCAGACTGCTGCAAGTAACGATAAAGACGATTGAGAGCATTCATATAAGCATAGGCTGCTGCAACAACGATGTCTGTATCAGAAGCTTGGCCAGAAAAAATACGCTCTTGATGTTGTGCCCGAACTGTCACAGTTCCTAGAGCATCAATTCCGCCCGTCACAGATTGAACAGAAAACTCAATGAGTTGATTGGGAATCTTTACAAGTTGGTTGATTGCTTGATAAACTGCATCTACTGGGCCTGTTCCTACAGATGCAACAGTCAAAATTTGTCGCTCTGGAGTCACAACTGTAATGGTTGCACTAGGATAAGTGCTATCACCGCAAATCACTTGGATATGTTCAATTTGAAAAGCGTTTTCTACTTGTATCTGGGTTTCGTCTCGAACTATAGCCTCTAAATCCCAGTCAGACATCTCTTTTTTCTTGTCTGCAACTTCCTTAAACCGGCTGAAGGCTTTATTCAAATCAGCCTCACTCAGTTGAAAACCTAATTCCTGAAGTCTAGTGCGGAAAGCATTGCGCCCTGAGTGTTTACCCAAAACAATACGATTTTCTGGCAAACCTATAGAAGCAGCTTCCATAATTTCATAGGTTTGGCGATGCTTAAGAATCCCATCTTGGTGAATTCCAGATTCATGGGCGAAAGCGTTTGCTCCTACAATTGCTTTATTAGCCTGAACCTGCATTCCTGTTAATTGAGAAACTAAGCAAGAGGTTTTGTAAATCTCTTGGGTTTTGATGTTGGTTAAGGGTGCCTCTGAATCAACTGGGCGATTGAAGTAGGGGTTGAAATAGGGTTTACGAACTTGCAACGCCATTACAATTTCTTCTAGTGCAGCATTACCGGCTCGTTCACCAATTCCATTAATTGTACATTCCACCTGACGCACACCATTCTCAAGTGCTGCCAAAGCGTTGGCTGTTGCTAAACCCAAATCGTTTTGGGTATGAACTGAAAGAATTACGTTGTCGAAGTTGGAAACATGTTCTCGAATACCCTGAATGAGCATTGCCATTTCTTTAGGTGTGCAGTAGCCAACGGTATCGGGAATGTTAATGGTAGTTGCACCAGATGCGATCGCCACTTCCAGCACTTGATACAAAAACTCTGGATCGGTTCTGCTGGCGTCCATTGGCGAAAACTCTACATCATCCACAAAAGATTTAGCATAAGCTACCATTTCCTTAGCGATCGCGAGTACTTCTTCCCTTGACTTTCTCAACTGGTACTTTAGGTGAATATCAGAAGTTGAGATCATTGTATGGATTCTGGGATGTGCAGCATATTGTACTGCTTGAGCCGCCGCTTGAATATCCTGTCGCGTTGCTCTTGCTAAACTGCAAATAATTGGTCCACCTGACACTCCGACTTCTTGAGCAATGGTTTTCACTGCGGCGAAATCGCCAGGGCTGGCTGCTGCAAACCCTGCTTCAATTACATCGACTCCTAAGAGAGCAAGTTGATGAGCGATCGCCAGCTTTTCTTCTACATTGAGTGTTGCGCCTGGTGATTGTTCCCCGTCTCGTAGTGTGGTGTCAAAGATAATGACTCGGTCTGTTTGGGGTTGAATGCTCATAACTTCCTCCCGTAGGATTGAATATTTTTAGGATCAGCACTTTGACTATTGTATACAATATTCAAATATTGTATACAATATAAAGTATGAATTTAAATGATTTAGCAGCAAATGTACTGCAAAAACAACGCAGCGCCCCTGATCTGATCGCAGAAGCTTTGCGGGAAGCGATCCTACGGGGAATTTTTCAAGAAGGACAATCTTTGAGACAGGATGAAATTGCCACTCAGTTTGGAGTCAGTCGCATTCCTGTGCGTGAAGCTTTACGACAGCTAGAAGCAGAAGGATTGGTAACGTTGCACCTGAACAAAGGAGCAATAGTATCAGTTTTAACAAGCGCAGAAGTACAAGAAATCTACGAGATACGTAGCGCTTTAGAAACGACAATTCTTCGATTGGCAATACCTAATGTAACGGAATCAACGCTACAAAAAGCATCTGAGATTTTGGAAGCGACTCACCACACAACTGATGCACCGCGTTTAGTACAACTGAACTGGGAATTTCATGCAGCGCTTTATGCGATCGCCAACCGTCCTCGATTACTAACAATGATCAAAAACCTACACACTAACATTGATAGGTATATACGCCTGCTTATTGCGCAGATGAATGACTTAGAACGCTCACAAAAAGAACACTATCAACTCCTAAATGCTTGTCGTGAAGGAGATAGTAAAGCTGCTGTTGAACTTTTGAAACAGCACATTGAAGTAGAAGGAGCAGAACTAGTTATGTACTTGACGCAAATTAGAAGATAAGAGTTTTCAGCGTTATAATTCTTCTATATTTTCTCCCAATTCCTTTAAACGTGCAGCTAAACGTTCAGCACGTTGACGTTCAGCATCTGCGCGATCACGTTCAGCATCTGCGCGTTGGCGTTCGGCTTCTGCGCGATCGCGTTCAGCATCTGCGCGTTGGCGTTCGGCTTCTGCGCGATCGCGTTCAGCTTCGTCTGGTAACAAAACTAAATTTCTCTCGCGGTCATAAAATCGTAACCAGGATGCAGTTTCTCGGATAATCGTTCCTTCCCAAGTTCCCAACCAAAACCCCAAAGTTTCGCACCATAACCAACCTTGTTCATTAGCAACTAAAGGCTGATAGCGGAGATCGCTATCTAAGCGCCATCCTTGTAAAGAATTAGGGTCAAACGGGTCAAAAACAAAATAATCCCGAGTTCTAAAAACTCCTTCATAGAGATTTTTTTTCTCACGTAGATCAACATTTTTCGTTGAAGGAGACATTAACTCAATAATCACATCAGGATAGCGTCCATTCTCATCCCATACAACCCAACCTTGGCGAGAACGCTCTCCTTCAACATTGAGAACCACAAAAAAATCTGGTCCCTTAAAATCGCGATTTCGTACTTGGGCACTACTGTAATAAATAAACATATTACCGCCTGTGAAGTAATCATTGCGGTCTGACCAAGCTTGTTCCAGAGACTGGATTAAAACATTCATTGCAATGCGGTGGCGGTTACTTTCCAAGGGTTCTCCATCATCAAATATTAAATCTGTTGGTGGCTCAGGTGGTTCCCAATCTGGGATATCAGCTGGGGATAGACTTTGATCTTGAATAAGATTAGGTGACATATTATACCCTGATGCGTTTACATTTATTTGTCAGTTGCTGTGTATTTAATTTGTATATGGAACGCGGGCAAGATGCCCGCACTACAATAATAATTTTATATTTTCCTGATTTTATCGCCGATACTCGTCGCCACAATCGCCAATTAACTCATATAAATCGCCTGACTTTTGAGACACAGCATCTATCTGATTTAAATCGTCAGCATCTAGCGTGAAGTCAAATACTCTGGCATTGTCTTCTACATGCTCAGATAAACCAAGCCTTGCACCAACAATAACACCTCCAACTGATGGTTTGTCCAAAATATAACGCACAACTACATTTGCAAGACTAACACTGTGTTTATCTGCTATTTTTTTCAGAGTAGAAAGTAATTCTTGAAATAGACGCCAACCACCCCAAGCCTCAATCATATTCTTATATTTTCTTAAACTGGTGGTTGTAAGGTCAAATCCTCGTGGATCTGGTTTCCCTATATACTTTTCTGACAAGAAACCACCACAAAGTGTCCCATAAGTGAAAAGTTTAATATTGTGCTGTTGACAAAATTCAATCATCTTTACTTCAGGACGACGGTCAACAATAGAAAATTGCACTTGATTAGAAACGATTCTAATACCTGCTTCTGTGATAATTTGTAAGTGTTCAGTATCAAAGTTAGTTAAAGCTAAATGCTTGATTTTTCCCTCAGCTTGCAGCTCCGCCATATACTTGAGGGCATCCAGGTAGTTTTTATCTTGATACTCCCACCAATGAAATTGCATCAAATCTAACGATGCAACATCCATTCGTCTCAAAGATATATCAATATTTTCTTCAACGATTTTCTTCGTCATTTTACCAGGGCGAGGAACCCATTTTGTAAAGGCTTGAATATCAGATAAAGCCTCTTCACCACGAGTTGCAACAACTTGACGGCGAAACTCACCGATCAAGTCTTCTGCTGGGCCATAATGGTCTGCTAAGTCCCATGTAGTAAAACCTGCATCTATATACTTAAACATACTTTCAATGGCAGCTTTTGGATCAATACGTCCGTGTCCGCCAGAAACTTGCCACATTCCGTTTAGAACACGGCAAATGTTTAAATCAGGTGTAAATTGTAAACGACTTGATGCTGGTAGGTTCATTTTGGATTCTGGGTTATACCATTTCTTTGTGACGCTGCATATATTAACCCCCCGGCTAAGCCGTCCCCCCTTACCAAGGGGGGACTACAGGGGGGTCAAGCTATGTACATCTTCATATTAAATTGGTATTAGTCAGTTGTTGTTTTTTTGTTCTATTTACGCCAGCGATTTTCAGCTTGCTTTAGAACATAAGTCGAGACTTCTAGTATTTCTTGTTCAGTGAGGCGATCTTTATAAGCTGACATATTATTTTTACCATTTGCCACTATCAAGGAAATTGCCTCTACTGAATCCATACCATACTTTTTTAACGCTTGTAGCTTCAAATTCTTACCACGCCTGATGATATTACTACCATTGATATGACAACCAGTACATTGAGCGCTAAAGATTTTCGCCCCATTTGCCGTATCTGCGGCTGATGCGGTAGATATCGGGTTAAAAGTTAATACAATCAATGTTAGCAAAAGAATCGTGAATAGACGTTTTAACTTGATATACATTTCAATATCGCCTCTTGCCTGTTGAGCATGTTACCGTACCATGAAAAGTGTTCGGATTGAGAAAAGTCTCCTTCGTATTTCAGGCGACGGGCGTTAGCACACGTGATGTTCGATTTGTTTAGTACTAACGCCTAAATTGTAACAATTCTTAACAAAGCTTCTAATTTGGCACGTATTTTAGCAGACACCCGTATGGGAATACTAAATATATGATTTAAGGTTTAGCACTATGGCAAGTATTCTTGGCTACAAGATAAGCGAAGAAATTTACAACGGCTCTAGAACTCTAGTTTATCGAGGATCTCGACTAATTGACTCATTACCTGTAGTAATTAAATTGCTGAAAAATCCTTATCCGACTTTCAGCGAACTTTTGTCATTTCGTAACCAGTACACTATCACAAAAAACCTTAATTCACCTCTAATTGTCCAAACCTATAGCCTGGAAGCTTACGAAAATGGTTATGTGCTGGTGATGGAAGATTTTGGCGGTATTTCTCTGAAGCAATGGGGAGAGAGGAATACCCAAAAATCTCTAGAGGAATGTTTGAAAATAGCGATCGCACTGTGCGATGCCTTAAATGTACTCTATCGAGAGCGGATCATTCATAAAGATATAAAACCCAGCAACATTTTAATTAATGCCCAAACCAAACAAGTTAAATTAATCGACTTTAGTATCGCATCTTTATTGCCAAGAGAAACACAAGCGTTAGTCAATCCAAAAGTGTTAGAAGGAACACTGGCTTACATTTCTCCAGAACAAACTGGTAGAATGAATCGCTTGATTGACTACCGAACTGACTTTTATTCACTTGGTGTGACTTTTTATGAGTTACTGGCAGGAGAATTGCCTTTTGAAGCGAATGAAGCAATGGAATTGGTACATTCTCATATTGCGAAAATTCCCGATAAATTGAGCAACAGGAAAAAAGATATCCCCCAAGTTCTCTGTGAGATTGTAATGAAATTGATGGCAAAAAATGCAGAAGATCGTTATCAAAGTGCATTAAGATTGAAATTTGATTTAGAGAATTGTCTAGCTCAACTCAAGGAAACAGGTAGAATTGAGAGCTTTGATATTGCCAAAAGGGATTTATGTGATCGCTTTATCATTCCTGATAAATTATATGGAAGAGAAGCGGAAGTATCAACCCTGCTGCAAGCATTTGACCGAGTTAGCAAAGGTACAACAGAAATGATGTTGGTAGCTGGTTTTTCTGGAATTGGGAAAACTGCTGTCGTCAACGAAGTTCATAAACCAATTGTGAAACAGCGGGGTTATTTTATTAAAGGAAAATTTGACCAATTTCAACGAAATATTCCTTTCAACGGATTTGTGCAAGCCTTCCGGAATTTAATGGGACAATTATTAACAGAAAACGATTCACAGATTCAGCAATGGAAAAACAAAATATTAGAGATTCTTGGAGAAAACGGACAGGTAATTATTGATGTCGTACCAGAATTAGAAAATATCATCGGTGCTCAACCACCAGCAGTAGAATTATCAGGAACAGCAGCACAAAATCGATTTAACTTATTATTTCAAAAATTTACCCAACTCTTCACCAGTCTAGAACATCCCCTAGTAATATTTTTAGATGATTTGCAATGGGCAGATTTAGCATCACTAAAATTGATGCAGCTATTAATGGTTGATACAGGTTATCTTTTATTAATTGGTGCATACCGTGACAATGAAGTCAACCCAGGACACCCATTAATGTTGAATTTGAATGACATACAAAGAACACACTGCACGATTAATACAATTACTTTAGCACCACTCAATCAAGAACAACTCAATCAACTAGTTGCTGACACACTTAAATGTAAAGAAAGTCTAGCACTTCCCCTTTCTAGATTAGTTTTTCAAAAAACACAAGGAAATCCATTTTTTGCTACACAGTTTCTTAAAGCGTTGCAGCAAGAAAATATCATTCAATTTAATTTTGAATTAGGCTATTGGCAATGCGATATTGCACAAATAAAAACACAAGCGGTTACAGATGACGTTGTTAATTTTATGGCATTGCAATTAGGAAAACTGCCGCGATTAACTCAACAGGTATTACAAATAGCTGCTTGTATTGGCAATCAATTTGATATTGCAACTTTAGCAATTGTTTTAGAAAAATCCGAATTAGAAACGGCAAAATCTTTATGGAAAGCTTTACAAGAAGGATTGATTTTACCAATCAGTGATGTTTATAAGTTTTATCAGGGAGAGGATAATGAGAGATTTATACTGTCACCTAAAGATACCAGTAAAAGAATAGCTAAGTATCAATTTTTGCATGATAGGGTACAGCAAGCAGCTTATTTCCTGATTCCTGACGATCAAAAAACACCAACCCACCTTAAAATTGGACAATTACTTTTACAAAATTTATCTGAGATTGAGCAAGAGGAAAAATTGTTTGACATTGTTGAGCATTTGAATCTAGCACAAGAGTTAATTGTTCAACCAAGGGAACGCCAAGCATTAGCTGAACTAAACTTGAGAGCTGGAGTTAAAGCAAGAAATTCTACAGCTTACCCAGCAGCAAGGGTTTATTTGCAAATAGGTATTGATCTATTACAAGCAAATTCTTGGAGCCATCAATATGAATTGGCTTTGAATCTGTATCTCACATCTGCCGAAGTCAGTTATTTGAATGGTGACTTTGAGGGTATGGAACAGCAAGCAACATTGGTATTGCAGCAAGCAAAAACAGTTCTCGATAAGGTGAAAATCTACGAAATTCAAATCGCAGCAAAAACTTTACAAAGTTATGTGTTGGAAGCGATTGACGTTGGGAGAACAGCATTATTGCAGTTGGGGATTGAACTACCAAAAGAATCTGACAAAGCCGAGATAGGCAAAGCAGTGCAAACTCTCGCAAACCAACTCGAAAACATCGAAGTTGAAACATTGATCAATCTGCCACTCACAAATGATGCCGAAACTCAGTCTGCAATGCACATTATGGGAATCTTATTTGCACCCGTTATCCAAGGAATGCCAAGTTTATTGCCCTGGCTTAGTTCAAAGATGGTGAGTCTATCTCTCCAATTTGGTAACACGATCTCATCAACAATTGGGTATGCCCTTCACGGACTGGTAATGTCTGCCTTTTTCGCAGACGCAGTCACAGGCTATGCTTTTGGAAAAGTGGCTTTAAATTTACTTGAAAAATTTAATAGCCAAAAGATTAAGCCTATCGTGATGTTTCTTTTTGGCAATTTTATTCAGCCCCATAGAGAACCATTGAGGGACTCCATACAGACGCTAAAAGTTGCTTATGATACTGGGATCGACACTGGCGATTTTATGCATGCTGGATTTTCTTTGGCTACCCACAGTAATTCAAAATTTTTTAGTGGTGAAGAACTAGATAGTTTTGTCAAAGACATGGCTAATTATAGTGTTGCTTTAGCGCAGATAAAACAATATGCTGCTCAAGCCTATGTGAATTTAGGAAAACAAACAGCAGAAAACTTGATTGAGCCAGTTAGCCAACCACATTACTTAACTGGCAATACCTACAGTGAAACAGTGATGCTTCCTAAGCACCGACACGATAACGATCAAACAGCGATCGTTGAAGTCTATATCTACAAGCTGATCCTTGCCTACATTTTTGGTAATTATGCAGATGCGATTAACTACGTTGCTGAAGCACAGTTGTCTCTCAAAGCAGTATCAGGGTCGATTTTTGTTCCTATTTTTTATTTTTATGCAGCTCTGACACACCTAACACGCATCCTGAACGAGCCAGAAAAGGAGCAAGCTGAAATTCTTGCTATTGTAAAAACCTATCAAACCATTCTGGTTCAGTTTGCACACCATGCACCCATGAATCAGCAACATAAAGTTGATTTAGTAGAGGCTGAAAAACATCGGATCTTAGGTAAGAATTACGAAGCTGCGGACTGGTATGATCGTGCGATCGCAGGAGCCAAAGCCAACAAGTATATCCAAGAAGAAGCTTTAGCCAATGAACTGGCTGCCAAATTCTATCTCAATTTGGGTAGAGAAAAATTTGCCGAGTTGTATATGCAACAAGCTTATTATTGTTATGCTAAATGGGGAGCAAAAGCTAAAATAGATGACCTAGAAAAGCTCTATCCTCACCTGCTTAAACCTATCTTCGATCAAAAACAGATTAACCTCCATCCCCAGGAAAAAATAATCTCTTCATCTGCTCAAATATCTAGTCTTAGTAGCACTCATATTTCTGATGCCCTAGATTTTATCAGCGTACTCAAAGCGGCTCAAACTATTTCTAGTAGTATCGAATTAGACCAACTCATTACTAACTTGACTCAAATTACCCTCGAAAACTCTGGTGCGAAAAAATCTCTATTGATTCTCCCTCAAGACGACATTTGGCAAGTTCGAGCAGTTACTTCGATTAATTCCCAAAATCAAATACAAACCCTGCTTAAACCAAAATCACTAGATACTTTTGAAGATATTCCCACAACAATTATCAATTATGTCAAAAATATTCAACAACCTATAGTCATAGATAATTGTCAAACAGACATTCCAGGGTTAATTGGCGAATATATGCTCACATATCAACCCCAGAGTGTCTTATGTACACCCATAATTAATCAAGGAAATTTAGTAGCTATTCTATATCTAGAAAATCAAACTACTTCTGAAGTATTTACCACTGAACGTCTGGAAGTTATCAATCTACTTGCTTCCCAATCTGCCATATCTTTGGAAAACGCTCGACTTTATCAAAAAGCTCAACAAGCATTGCATGACTTACAACAGGCTCAATTACAAATTGTCCAAAGTGAAAAAATGTCAGCTTTAGGTAATTTGGTTGCAGGGGTAGCTCATGAAATGAATAATCCTCTAGGGTTTATATCTGCCAGTCTCAAACAAGCTAAACCTATCTTCTCTGATATTGCTGAACACTTACAAATATATCAAGAAACTTTTCCTAATCAGAGTAAAAAAATCCAAAGCCATGCCGAAGAAATTGATTTAGACTATAGCTTAGAAGATTTTCCAAAAATGCTTGGTTCGATGACAACGGCATGTGAGAGATTAACAAATATCAGCAATAGTTTACGTACTTTCTCTCGGTCTGACCAAGACTATAAAGTTCCTTTTGATATCCACTCTGGTATTGATAGCACTCTTCTCATTCTCAAACATCGTCTAAAGGCTAATGCAAAACGTGCTGCTATCGAAGTTGTCACTAACTACGCTAATTTACCTGAAATAGAATGCTTTCCTGGCCAATTAAATCAAGTGTTTATGAATATTTTAGGGAATGCTATTGATGCGTTAGAGGAATCAAACAATGGACTCACTTTTGAGGAAATTCAGCTAAAATCAAATTTGATTAAAATTACTACTATCCTGGTAGATAACTGTGTACAAATTATTATTGCTGATAATGGTATTGGAATAGATGAAACAGTTAAACAAAAGATTTTTGACCATTTATTTACTACCAAACATGTTGGTAAAGGTACAGGTTTAGGTTTGGCAATATCACGTAAAATTGTCGAAGAAACCCACGGTGGTAAATTGACGTGTCACTCTGTTTTTGGTGAGGGTACAGAATTTATTATTCAAATTCCTTTATGAGGTTTATCACTCAAAATTGATTTTGAATTCTGGCTCGAGAATTCTTCTTCAAAAATTAAAGAGTACCGAAACCTTGGAGTGGTGCGTTACGGACTTCGTCCTAACACACCCTACTTAAATTTCAAAAATCAAATGGGAATCCTATATAACAGCAATGATTTACCTCTATTATCCTTTTTTCTAAAAGCTCATCATTAAAAACAATTCTTTTTAAGTAAAATTATTTAATATTTATCAATTAGAGTCAAAAAAAATACCAAGAATGGAATGTCAAGTTAAATGAGGAAAGCTTCTACTAGACTCACGCTCTGGCTCTGCAATGTTCGCTGGTGCCTTTCGTTTAGCTATCTAGTTTTCTATCTAAAGGAAGTACCACTTATGGAGATATTAAGTCAGTATAGAGGAGGGAGTAGAGAGTCAGGTAATAAGTAAACGAAGTACAAGACTTTCTAAGAACCGAAATCATTAGTAATACTCTCACTACTCTGTTTACGATCTCCTGAATCTTAGATGACTTCTACCAAAAAAACTAATGTAAAATTCGAGTGAGTACTGAGAATGACTAATAATATTAAAGAGCAAATTAAAGCAGACCTCCAACAAGCCAAACAAACTGGACAGTTAAGATCAGAGCGAGTCAGAGAAATTGTAAAATCGGCAATTTCTCAAGTAGTATCTGAGTTCAAAGAAGGCTCTACTGAACTACGTACTCTTGTAAAAGACGCTGTTTCTACCGTGATAGAAAACTTACAAGAAAAAGGTAGTGAAGTAAAAGAAGAAGTGACAGCTTCAATTGAAGGAGCATTAGAAGCCGTTAATACTAAAAGACACGAAGCTATTGTTAAAACTCAAAACGAAGTAAAGCTTTTACAGGCTAATTTAGATGAGCAAGAATCACAAATTCAACAAGAAGTTGACGGTATCCTAACAGAACTTCAACAAACAAGTAAAGACACACCAGCTAATACTAAAACTATTATTGATTCAGCAATTAATTCTGTTCAAAACAGTGAGGAGGTAGGATTGTTGAAAAAACGCTATGCTCAATTACAAGCACAGCTAGCTATCGTTAAAGCTAACTTAGCTGCTCGTTATGGTGGACGCTCTGTTGAAGTTAAAGAGTATTTAGAAGATGCCAAGAATTGGGCTAATCAAGCACGCCCACAAGCTGAAGCTGTGGTGACGCAAGTGCAACAAAAAAGCTCGCAACTAGATGAGAAGCTTGGTGAAGCTGGTACTTCTTTAGCTAAGAAAGAGCGTCAGCTAAAACAGATATTGCGGGATTTACTCCAAGCTGCTGCTGATGGCTTAAAGGATAAGGAACACGTTAATAAATGATCTAATACAAATTCTCTAAAATAGACCAGCGAATACTGTAGGGGCGAACGCCGTTCGCCCCTACATCCTTCTTTACCAAACCCCTATTCGGTTATCTCATCTACTTCTTAAGGCTTAGTATATTTCACCCTGATCCATTCTTTCTTCGTACTTAGCAATAACCCAAATTGCATGAATACTACCGGGAAGCCAGCCCAAGAAAGTCAGTAAGATATTAATCAACAAAGTGGGACCTACTCCAACTGTTAGGAAAACACCTAAAGGAGGTAGAATAAGACCGAGAAGAAAACGAAGTAATTTCATGGTATTTCTGCTACTTTTTTTTAACTATTTTCAATTTCATTGTCTTGAATAAAGCCGAGTCTAGAACTCCATCTGAGGAATTATCTTGGTGTGTGACTCCTGTACAGAAGGAATTCTCGGTGTCTGTGCATCAATATGCTGTGTTCTAATTAGAAGGCAATTGAGTTTTGGAACTAGAAGGCAGATCAGTATTGGTTTTTACGCTATCACTACCTGTTAGAGCCAGATTTTTCTCAGCAAAGTAGTTATTGATGAAAGTACCAGCAAACGATAATACTACTGGACCTAGAAGAAAAGCGATTATTCCATGAACGCTGAACCCTGGAACCAGAAATGCTGCTAATGCGAAACAGATACCGTTAACTACAAGCGAAAATGCTCCTAGGCTGACTATATTAAGTGGTAAAGATAGAGCAGATAGGACTGGTTTCACTGAACCGTTGATTAAGCCGATCGCCAAAGCAGCAATGACAGCAGCTGGAAAGTTAGCAATATTAACGCCTGGAACGACCAAATCAACAATCAACAGGCTTAATGCTGTGGCGATCGCAGTTAAAAATGTTCCCGTCATGTTTTTTCCCCCAAAAACAGAGTATAGATACTTTTAAAGCTCTATTCCCATGTTCAAAGATGTGCTGTGCTTTCAACCTCTCTAGCAAGGCATATTTCTCTTATGCCATTTGGTTGTTTTTATAGTAAAGAGACGATTGATACAAAACTTGTTCTTGATGAGTTTCTAAAGTGCAATCAGATAAAGGGTAAGCGACACAAGTTACAATGTAGCCAGCTTCGGTTTCACTTTTACGCAAAAACTTTTGCTCACTTTGATCAACTTCTCCACTCAGAATTTTAGCAACACAGGCAGAACACTCACCTTGTTTGCACCCTGATGGAAGTCTGATCCCCTCATCTTCAGCGATGTCTAGAATATACTGATCGTCTGGAACTTCAATAGTGCGATCCAACCCAATAGCCTGATTAATTAATCTAACTTGATAAACTGCCATTTCCTGTCTTTATTGCCTAATTGATTTCATCGACAAACTAATCCGCTTCAACTTCTCGTTAATTTCCAGCACCCGCACTTTCACAACTTGTCCGACTTTAACAATTTTCTTTGGATCATCCACGTATCTATCAGCAAGTTGAGAGATATGTATTAAACCATCCTGATGCACCCCAATATCAATGAAAGCGCCGAAGTTAGCGACATTAGTCACAATACCTTCTAATTCCATGCCAATTTTAAGATCAGAAATTTCTTTAATATCGTCTTTAAAGGTGGCATACTTAAATTCAGCCCGTGGATCTCTACCTGGTTTTTCTAGTTCACTGAGAATATCACGCAAGGTCGGTTCGCCTACAGTGTCAGTGATGTATTTCTTGAGGTTAACTTTATTCAGCTTTTCCGCAATCTGGGTGATTTGAGTTAATGGTATGTTGAGATCTGAGGCGATCGCTTCCACTACAGGGTAACTCTCTGGATGTACAGCTGTGTTATCGAGTGGGTTATTACCACCACGAATACGCAAAAAGCCCGCCGCTTGTTCAAAAGCCTTTGGTCCCAACTTTGGAACTTTTAGCAGTTCTCGACGATTTTTAAACACGCCTTGCTTATTACGATAACCGACAATGTTGTTGGCGACTGTTGGCGTAATTCCAGAAACAGACACCAAAAGTTCTTTTGAGGCTGTGTTTAAGTCTACACCAACGAAGTTAACACAGCTTTCTACAGTTTCCTCTAACTTCTTCTTCAACAACTTCTGATCCACGTCGTGTTGGTATTGTCCCACCCCAATAGATTTGGGATCAATTTTCACCAGTTCAGCGAGGGGATCTTGTAAACGACGACCAATACTAATAGCACCGCGAACAGTAACATCTAGATCAGGGAACTCCTCAAGCGCGACTTTGCTGGCAGAGTATATGGAAGCACCTGACTCATTGACCATCACTTTAATTGGCTTACGTTCCACATTTTGCAAAACCTGTGAGACAAACTCGTCTGTCTCCCGAGAAGCTGTTCCGTTACCAATAGCAATTAAATCAATATTGTACTTTTCAATCAAACTTTTAAGAGTTTGTGCAGCTTTTAGCCGTTGTTCAGCAGCTTGGTGAGGAAATATCGCCTGGTATTCTAAAAACTTTCCTGTTTGATCAAGTACCACAACTTTACACCCAGTCCGAAAACCAGGATCTATCGCTAGTGTTGGCTTCATTCCTGCTGGAGCAGACAGCAACAACTCCCGTAAATTAGCTTCAAAGGTTTTGATCGATTCAATATCTGCATATGTCTTTTTCTCGGAAATAACTTCAGTCATCAAGGAAGCTTTCATCAAGCGGTTAAATGCATCTTTGATCATCGCTTGATAAAAATCACGAATGGCTCGGACTTTTGTCTTTATTTCCTGAGATTCTAGGTAAGAGAGTACAAAATCTTCATCAAAAGCAATTTGAAACTGTAAAACCCCTTCAGCTTCACCCCTACTTAGTGCGAGCATATTATGGGGTGCAATATTTTTTACCCGCATTTGGTAATTTCGATACATCTCGAACTTAGTTGTTCCTTCGGGATGGTCATTCTCTTTAATATGAGAAACAAACACCCCTTCCTCTAAAAGGTAGTCGCGTAGGTAAGCACGTAGTTCAGCTTTTTCCGCGACTTCTTCAGCCAGGATATCAGCAGCACCTTTGAGCGCATCTTCTGCTGTTTTGACGGCTTTTTCTTCAGAAATATACTTTGCAGCTTCCGCTTCTAGTGACGCTGGTGGAGCATTCTTGGTGTTTAGCGACTTGATCCACTCGGCTAAGGGTTCGAGTCCTTTTTCTCTGGCTATTGTGGCGCGAGTGCGTCGTTTCGGACGGAAGGGGAGATATAGATCTTCTAGTTCAGTTTTTTGTAAGCAGGATTCAATTTTGGCTTGTAGTTCTGGGGTGAGTTTTCCAAGTTCTGCGATCGCGTTCAAGATCACCGATTTTCTTGCTTCCAATTCTGTGAGATAAGTATACCTATCTGCTAGATCGCGCAATTGGACTTCATTCATTTCACCAGTGCGCTCTTTGCGGTAACGCGCAATAAAGGGAACAGTTGATCCCTCTGCCAGTAGTTCCAGCGCGTTTTGTACCTGATAAGGTTTGAGGTTTAGTTCAGTTGCGAGTAGTTCAGGAATATTTAACATTGGTGTGTAAATTACATAAATAGTGCAAACACACAGTGTTAAGCTAGTTTAGCAAAGGATTTCACAATTGTTGATAAATTTAGGGGCTTGTACCTTTTTCTTTCCCTGCTAAGAGCTCTCTGTTCCCTGCTCCCTGTCTTGGTCAATTTTTTATTCAGCTAAGAAGCGTATACTTCTTTAAAAAATGTAACAATTAAATCTTAGAGCTAACAGGTATATTTGCAGTAACCAGGCTATGAGTGTAAATATGCAAACACTATGGCAAAGAATCGATGCACAACTTGTGCGTCACGAACAAACTAAATGTGTCACACCTCCCAGAGTCGCATCTGACGAGGAGATTTTTGAGGTTGAACAGTTACTAGGAGTCAAGCTTCCTGACGAACTAAAACTATTTTATCAAAAGTTTAGTCATGACTGGGCTTGGCGTCTTGGGCGCTGGATTATTCAACCTCTACCAGATCTAGGAATTCTGACAGACACAATGTCAGAAAAAATAGTTTACGACAATCTATTTGTAGATGATGAGCAATACTGGAATCCCAAATGGATTGATTTTGCTGAAGATTTAGAGGGTAAGAAGTTTATGTGTTTGAATTTAGATCGAGAGGATGATGCTGAAGAATTAGCGGAACGGATCTTCTTTGACGTAGGAGAAGTTTTTGAGTTTGATATTGAAGAGGGTTGTGTTTTACGTAAAGGAGTGAGTTTTCTAGATTGGTTAGAAAATTTACTAAGTGAACTTGAAGCACAAGCTCAGACTTTTGAGATGCAAACGAAAGAGTAACTTGTTAATTTTTCTTAAGAGAGAATACACCTGTTGATTCTCCAGGTGCTCTAATATGCTAAAGCTTGGGAAAAATAGTTACTCAATATCGTTTTGCCATGCAATCTACCCCCCAATCTCTCAATAGAGTTCTTGCTTCGGGTGATTTACGCCGAGTGCATCACATAGCCTTAAATGTTCGTGACATGGAAGCTTCGCGACACTTCTATGGAAAGATACTAGGCTTGCACGAATTAAAAGATCAGGAGGTTCCCGCAACTCTTATAGACTTAGTAGCAGAGGGAAAAGTAGCTAACTTTGTTACACCCGATGGTACTATACTAGATTTGTTTTGGGAACCCAACTTATCACCACCTGATCCAAACCCAGAACGCACTTTTACCAGAGCTTATCATCTAGCTTTTGATATAGATCCGCAGCTATTTGAATCCGCCCTCGAAGTGTTACGACAAAATCAAATAATAATTGCACATGGTCCCGTCACACGTCCTACTGGGAGAGGAGTGTATTTTTATGATCCTGATGGATTTATGATTGAGATTCGTTGTGATCCAGAAGTTGCGTAAAAATGCTACAAACATTTCAATTGATCGAACAAACAATCAAGAAACCACCGATCCCACACGATCCAAATAAGCAGTCGCTAAAAGCATGGGCTATGTATTGTCTCAGAGACAGAGGTTTTAAGGTAGTCTATGCTGACAAGGCTGACTTTGCGATTGAAACTAGGGGTGCGGAAAAGTTGTATTTTAAAGTTTCGACCACAACAGATAATTTAGATAATAAATTTAACTGGATAGTGTGGGATAGTGCAACTCAAAGTGCTAGCTTGGTATTGCCTGAGTCTTAAACATCACATTTTGTTAGTGAGAATTGTTAACTATTTTAGGACTTACGCACTATACAAATTGGATATTATGTGCATTAAAGAATAATGGTTGTTTCAAACCTGTAGGGGCGAATGGCATTCGCCCTTACAATGGGCGGGAATACCCTCATTTTGTCGCCAAATTCTGAGTAGAGAAGTTATTACGTCCAATCGCATATCTGATAGTTTCTGTCAATGCGTAAGTCCTATATTTGTAACAAGTGATCTTCGTAGTGCGTAGGCATTACTCTTTATGCAGTAGCTAATCGGACTTTGTACTCTGGCAATTGGGATTGTCAGAGTGCGGATTGTTGCGAAAAGCGATCTGCCTTAGGCGGCAGCGCTTCGCTATCGCATGATTGTCGACAGTAATCGAGAGAAATGTTCACCTTGCAAGACAACTCGTTGGAGTACTAGAGGTAGTGTTGGATACAGAAGAGATGAGGGTGACTTCTCCTTTATCATTAAACACCCAACCTGTGGCAGGCACAATTTCTACGGGTTTAGGTTTGATTTTAGCAGCGTGTGTCTTAGGTTGACTTTGGTGTGCTGTAGTAGTTGGGAGGCGAGTGTCTGACCATCGCCGTACTCTGCGAGAAGCCAGAGGCTACGCCCCTAGGGGTGATCTTTGTTTCTCTATTTTAGAGAATTGGTATTAGATTCGTGTATCCATCGCCAGCCGCAATGCACATGCTGACTCCTGAATTCTTTCCTAAACTGGCTTTTGGAAAATCATGATATGTTGCTGCGGTAGCACGTTGTTAGTTTCGCGCCAAACCAAACCAGCAGCTTGCATTTCTTTGCGTGCTTGTTTCTGAGTCATCTTGTGTAGAGGTTTAATCATGATAAAAGGATTCTCACCTCGGTACTCAACTAGCACAACTCTACCACCTGGTTTGAGCGATAGCGAAGCGCTGCGGCGAAGCGCCGAACGCGTAATTCCTTGAATCATCTCTTTAGGGTAAGAAAACTCATGATAAGCATCCACCATCAATGCCAAATCAACACTCTCAGGTGGTAAGTTAGGGTTCGATTCACTTCCCAAAACAGATTCAACATTGGTGATGTGTTTCTCTTTTTTAATAGAGTCAATTATATTTAACATTTCTGGCTGAATATCAACAGCCAGAACTTTTCCTGACGTTAATAGGGGTGCAATGCGAAAGCCAAAAAAGCCTGTACCAGCACCAATATCAGCTACGACGTCATTAGGTTTAAGGTTGAGGGCTTTTATCAATTTAGTTGGCTGTTCTTCAGCTTCTCTAGTTGGTCGTTCTAGCCAACCAGCTGCTAAGTGTCCCATAACTTGAGCTATTTCCCTACCCATGTAAACCTTTCCGATACCATCTCGACTATGGACAGGTCGTTGCTCGTAAACACTGGTAGATGAAGAAGCTACTCCTACTGTACTACCAGGATTAACCAGTAAGTAGGACAGCATTCCTAGAATAGCCACTACAAAGGTTATAAAAATGTATTTATATTTTTGATTTGTGTTCATTTCTTGTACACAACGACTTAGCAAGTCGCTCTCAAAACTTAAATCTCAAAGGGCTTTTCAGGACGATTGTACCAATCTCCCTGGAAACGCTCACTAACAAACGGTCTAACGATAAACTTAGGTGGGCAAGTGTCTTGAACATCAATTCGTACAAAGGAGTAAGGAAATCGCTGCTGTATATCGTAACCAGTACGACCGATAAAAAGTTCTGAAACAGCAACTTTTCGCTTGTCATCACCAGCAGCATCTTTAAAAGTTTCCATTAACTCTGATCCCTGATCCCGTTGTCGTCGAGGAAGATGACCACTACCACCACTAATAATGCAGTTAATGTTAGAGTCAGCGTGTCCTGTATTAGTTGTGCGAAGATATTCAAAACAGTGAGCGTGTCCATTCAAAATTAAATCAACAATAGATCGTCCTTCCGTCAAGGAACCAAGAGTATTAGCAACCTGATCAAAAACCAAACGCAGATTATGACGAACTGCTAAAGTTTGTGCTTGATACCACTTAGTTGCTTCGGTGACATAGGGGGGATGGTGGAAATAAATGATACGCCCGCGAACTTCTTTCGTATTCCACGATTCAATCAGTCTGTCTCGTAGCCAGTTCAGTTGTTCAAAGTCGGTAGTAGGGACATTATGAGGTTCGAGTTGTTTTTCTATGTCTATTTTGATTTCATCAATTTGGTTTAATCTGGCTTTGAGAACATCGAGTTTTTCTGCTTCTTCTGGAGTATTTGGGTTTAGTTGATTCCAAAGTGACAAAATTTGCAGTTCTTCTTGTTCTATCTCATGCTGACGCTTTTGTAGTTCGCGGCGCTTTGTTTCACCCTCTTTGTTTGTAGGGAGAGGTGATGGTTCATTAAAGGTATTAGAATCAAGAGCAAAAAAATCAATACCACCGTAACGGAAAGTATAATAGCGGTTGGGTAAGCGGGTGAACTGCCCAGGTTTGTAACGCAAACAGCGTCCTGTGTCAGTTTTAGCAGTATAATGGCGATCTAAGTGTCGTTCTAACTGTTCACCGGGTGCGATCGCCTTTAAGTAATCTAAAAATGCTTGTGCGTAGGCGTCACCTTGATATGATCCATGCCATCCAATCTCAGAATTTTTATAGCGAAGCAGACGACGCAGGAGCGATGTACTTCCAGCAAACAAGCGTGACATCAGTGGTACATCATAATAATCATGATTCCCAAGCACCGGGAGAATTGGCACTTTAAACAGCATTCGGTTATAGGGAATACGTTTGAAGTTTTCGCCTCCCTCCAAAAACTCACGGTAAGGTTCCATAAAGTTTGTTTGGTAATATTCTCGGGAACCCACGACATAAATCACATCACCTGTGTGTAACACAAAACTGCACTTATTAAGGTGAGGAAGCATCAATTCTGCGATTTGTCTTTGAGGGTGACGTTCGTAAAGTGGCTTTGTACCAGTATCACCTATGACCATAAAAGAAAATTCTGGATTATCCGATTTTCCATCGTCCAAAACCATAGAGGTTTGGTCAATTCCTCTTTGGACAAAACTCGGATGTAGCCACCGCACCCGTTCCTTCATCTTTTGAATTTTTACAGGAATTGGTGAATCAATTATAAATTGCATAGGGAATTAGGGGTTGGGTGTTGAGTGTTAGAAAAAACGACTAACAACTATTATTTATCAAAAAGAAGTCAGGAGTCAGAATTCAGGAGTCAGAAGAATAAATGCTGGTAAAAACCTCATCCCTTGTGGATGATATAAGAGTTAAAACTTTTCTTAAAACACCATCCCTTTATGGGCAGTGTATTCTGACTCCTGACTCCTGAATTCTGAATTCTATTATTTATAGCCAGCAGCTTGCAATGAAAACAGTGTCGCATAGCGTCCTTTAGCCTGCAACAATTCCTCGTGGGTTCCTTGTTCTAGAAGTTCTCCAGCTTCAATAACTACAATTTTATCAGCCATCCGTACTGTAGAGAAGCGATGGGAAATAAGGAGTACCATCTGATTTTTGGTAAGCGTGTGAAAGTGATTGAAAATGTCAAACTCAGCTTGAGGATCCATGGCTGATGTTGGTTCATCTAATACTAGAATATCAGCACTACCTCGCATAAAAGCACGAGCAAGAGCAATTTTTTGCCATTGACCACCAGAAAGTTCTTGCCCTCCCTTAAACCATTTACCAAGCTGTGTGTAGAAACCTGTTGGTAAATTTTCAATAAAAGGTAGTGCCATTCCTTTTTCTGCTGCAATTTCCCATTGAGTTGTGTCTTCCATACGCTCCACATCCCCTACACCAATATTCTCTCCTACAGTGAACTGGTATCGAACAAAGTTCTGGAAAATCACACCTATACGTCGCCGCAATACATCGATATCCCATTGTTGCAAATCCAACCCATCTAGTAAGATTCGACCGGAGTCTGGGATATAAAGTCGCGTTAGTAATTTGATTAAAGTCGTTTTACCAGAGCCGTTTTCACCAACAATTGCTAGTTTCTCTCCTGGTTTAAGGTGTAGAGAAATATTTTTCAATGCTGGTTGTGAACTACCAGGATAAGTAAATGATATATTCTCAAACCGAATACCGTCTCCGGGACGTAAGCCTTTGGTTGCTTTCCCTTTTGGTTGGGGAACTTCTTCTTCTAAAAACTCATAGAGGGTGGAAAGATACAAATTGTCTTCGTACATCCCTCCAATAGAAGTCAAAGCACCGGAAAACGTTGACTGTCCCTGACGGAATACCGTGAGATACATTGTCATGTCTCCCAAAGAAATTTGACCTGCAACAGTTTCAACTACGATCCAGGCATATGCTATGTAGAAGGTGGCAGTGCTGAGCAAACTTAGGATATATCCCCAGAAACCCCGTCTTAACGTCAATTCACGATCTTCGTGATAAAGTGTATCGAACAGGTTGTGATAACGTCTCAGAAGCATGTTCCCTAACTGGTAGAGTTTCACTTCTTTAGCGAAGTCTTCTCTTGCAAGCAGTGTTTCGAGGTAATGCTGATGGCGGGTTTCTGGTGCACGCCAGCTAAAAAGACGAAAGGCTTGACCTGCAAATTTGGTTTCGGCAAAGAATGCAGGCATGGCTGCTATTATTAGTATCATCACTGCCCAAGCTGAGAATTTCACAAGCAAAACGCCATAGGTTACAAGAGATAAGGCACTTTGTACTAAACCGAAGGTGCGAGTTACTAGTGACAAAGGGCGAATTGAGGCTTCTCTTCGTGCATTGCTCAATTTATCGTAAAACTCTGAATCCTCAAACTGAGTTAGATCCAAAGTTAGGGCTTTTTCTAAGATGAGAACGTTTACCCGTTGAGCAAGTAGCATCCGTAAGAGGGATTGGCAAACGCTGAGTCCTCTTTGACTACCTGCTAAGATGCAGACCGCGATCGCTTCTAATCCTACATAAAGTAACGGACGATAACTATTGACAAAAGCGCTATTATGTGAATTAATTTGATAAGCATTCACCACAGTATCAACAATTAACTTGCCGATATAAGCTATGACTGCTGGTAAAAGACCAGCTATTAGAGTGAAAGCTGCGAACAAAATTGTGAGTGATCTATTAGTAGTCCAAACCAAGCTAATAGCCCGCCCACTGTAGCGGAAAACCGCCATGGATTGACGTAAAGCGTTACGTTTTTTAAGAATACTCATATTCTTTATTATAGCCGACACATTTCTAAGGTGATGGCCATAACAAAAATGTAGGTGTGGGGTGTAGGGTGAGAAAGAAGTAAGGTTTGAAGCGTCGCAATAAAGTGAGCGAAAGATCCATCTCTATACGGTTCGGTTGAAACCCCACCCTTTGTGGGTAGCTTTATATTTTCCCTATACCCTACACCCCACACCCTATACCCTATCCTCGTTTAACACTTTCAAAAGACGATCAATCTCTTCGAGTGTGTTGTAATGCACAAGCCCAATCCGCACTAAGCCGCCACTATCTTCAACACCCAACCTCTGAGTAAGACCAAGAGCATAAAAATTACCGTGCCAGACGAAGATCCCGCGATCGCCCAACTTCTTAGCTGTGGTGTAAGGTGTTTGCTGCGCCAGTCGGATTGCAACCGTTGGAGTTCGCCAAGCAAAGTGAGCGGGATCACTAATTCCATAGAGGGTTAAACCTGGAATCTGCAATAATCGAGCAACTAAATATTTGGATAGTTCAGTTTCGTATTGCTGGCAGGCATCCATTGCGGTTATAAGTGCCTCTCGTCGGTTGTTAACAGAGGGAGAAAGACGATGACCAAGTGCAGCTAGATAGTCAATCGTGGCTAATAACCCTGCAAGTCCCTCATAATTTTGAGTTCCAGTTTCCCAGCGCGACGGCACCTCATTCGGGGCTGGGCGCAATTTATAAGGATGAAAACGTTCGAGATGTTCACGCTTTCCATAGAGTATACCAACATGGGGGCCGAAAAATTTATAAGCAGAACAGCTCAGAAAATCACAATCAAGCGCACGCACATCAATCGAAGCGTGAGGTGTATAGTGAACCGCATCTACAAAAACCAGAGCGCCAAACTCATGGGCGAGGCGCACCACAGTTGAGATGTCATTGATTGTGCCAACAGCGTTTGATGCATAACCAATTGCAACCAGCCGCGTCCGATGATTAATTAATTGTGCCAAGTGATTCATATCTAAAGTGCAGTCATCTGGCTTGATCCTGACCACACTCACAGTTACACCTTTTTCCTCTAAAGCACACCACGGTGAAACATTACTATCGTGGTCGAGTTGTGTTACCACAATTTCATCGCCTGGTTGCAGTTCACGCCCAATGGCTCTACTCAATGCAAAAGTAAGAGTGGTCATGTTGGCACCAAAGACAACCTCATCACCATCGCATCCTAGAAAATCAGCGATCGCTGATCGTGCAGCCGTGACTAGGGCGTCTGTACGTATACTTGTAGCAAAAGCCCCGTGAGCATTGGCATTTGATTTGAGCAAATAGTCGCTCATCGCGTTTACCACAGATATTGGCACTTGAGTCCCACCAGGTCCATCAAAGAAGATTACAGATTGACCATTTATTTGTTGTGTCAGTGCGGGAAACTGCTCACGTACCCAATCAAGAGGAATAGACATCATAAGCTTTAAATCTCGGTAAGATTGAATTTTGGAGTCTCCCATAAGTTTTCTCAAGTTATCCCCACACCCTACACCCCACACCCCACACCCTCTGAGTTTTCAAGCGGCGGCAATTAATCCTGGACATGTCAAAACAAATACATCCCGGTTGCCACTTGTAGAAGCTGCGACTTTGATTGGAGAAGTATAGTGGAAAAATTGGCGATCGTCGAAGACTAGCAAATCACTCTTGTTGAGAATTTGATTAAAAACTGGTGGTTCATTTTTTAATTTGTACAGATGGGTTTCTCCACCTTCAATGCATTCTCGGCTCACACAAAATATCCCTATCAAGTCCACTCCATCTCTATGAATCCCTTCGGGAGCTGGGTTACCAATCGTTTGGCTGGAGCTAGTCGTTCTAATCTGATGAACACCAATTTGGTCAGAGGTGGAATACAGTTTACAAAACTCAAAAAACTCCCAGATAATTTTTTGAAAATCTTCTAACTCTACCAGAGCATCATCTATTTCTGGATATTCTCTGACAACATTTCCTAAGAGCGGATTATATTCTTTACTTTGAAACAAGCGGCTATGTGGCAACTTAATTAAGCCATTGGAACTGATTTTGAAGTGAGATAATCGCCTAAATCGATAATTTTCTTTCAAATAAGGATCAACGGGAAGATGCTCAAAATACGTCCCTATTTTATCTAAATTGATAAAATCTAGTCTTGTTAACAAGTAGTTGATAGATTTTTGAGCATCAAGCATAAATAATTCTTCTGAGTTGGTCATAGAGGCTTAAAGAAACTTAGTTCTTTATTGAATAGGTTGTGAGTGGCGCTTAACTAGTACAGCGCGGCGTAAATAAGCATACCATTCAAAATCTCTGAAAAGCCTACGCTGTATTCCTAACAGAATTTTGAATTTTGAATTCCGCCTTGCGGTACTAGCTTTTATGGACAAGATTTCTCAGGACAAAACTTAAAGCCTAATAAAATCTAGCTCTCCGAGTTCAGATCAAAGTAAAAAATAAAAGTACCATGACCAACTAAGGTATCGGTTAACCGATACCCAATAGTTGCCAGTGTGACTTATATTCACTAAGCAATTTTAAATATAAAAAAAATGGTTAATCTTCAGTATTTATAATGAAAAATCAAAAGATGATTTTTCACGAGAGAGGTTGGATGCTTAAGTCGTTAGACTGAATTAATTAAAGAAGGGCTGAAACATCCTTTTGTCGTTGGAATTGAACCCTACCCACTAAAAGTATGGAGTTGCACCAGATGAGCTACTATCTCAATCCATCTTTGTGATGTACAAATCAGTAGGGGCGTACAACCGTACACCCCTAGACAAGTATCTGTAGCATTCTTTTTTCAATATCCTAATAATCGCGTAAATTGCCTCAGTAACCAAAGGAGACAGGAAAAGAGCTTCCCTAGAACAAGGATTTGACAATATAATCGGAGAATTACTAATTCGTAATCCGTAATTAAAAGTTCAATTCCGTTAATTTATGGATGGAATAAAATAAATATTTTTATTATTTCAAGCCCTGCTGCTCATGCATAGGCTAATAATTAGGAATTACGAAACAGGAATTGCAAATCATTTGCATCGTCGAAAAGTGTTGAGCCAAATAAATTTTGTAAGAGTTACTCTATCCTAATCCTAGCAGTAGGCAGTTACATCTTCACCACATTCATCTGCAAGATAACATAACGCTTTGAAACGCAGAGTGACGACTTGCTCATACAAAGGATTTAACTTACACATTGGTGGAATGTGGAATAACTTGCGCCCAAAGAGTTTGATATCTCGTTCAAAAGGACATTGAGCAGGAATGAGTTTGCATAAGAAATGAGCTAGTTTAGCGTTATGAATTTCTTTTGAATCTAACCACTGGCGGACTGGGTGTAGTAGATCATTGTGTACCGGGATTTGAGTAAAGCTTGTCATAATTTTTACCTCATTATTGTTTTGTTTGTTAACTTTTAGCTGGTGTCTATAACTATATAGACCTGAGTTTTATTTGCTTATGCAGCTATGGGTTCTAGGTTTTTGATAAGGTGTACTGGATTTATCTCCACGTCTCTAACTACAAACCCAAGACTCATCATTCCAGATCATGTTCCTAGTATTTTTGTTTTCTTGTATTTCTGGAGCAACAAATACGCCCAAAGATGCATCCAGCAAAGGACTATACCACTAGTTGAAAGCATTAATGCCCATAATATGGCACGTAAGCACTTGCGGCCGGGTTGTTTTAAGATTACAGGTTGCTCTGTATAACTCTAATACGAGCATACGATGCCCGCACCGCTTTCGTTTAGGCAGTTTTGTCCAGGTTTTCGCTTCGGGGGTCACCCAGCAGAAGCAGCAATTGATCGAGAACAAGAGCAACAGTGCAAACATTAATAGTAAAACTAGATTAGAAGCACCGTTTGTGAGCTAAAAAGCAACGCTACCTCTGTTGTCGAATTCTGTATTAGCAGGTACAAAAATGTTCTTTTTATTACCAGCTAGAGTTTATAAATGAGTCAAGAGAGTACACGAAGCAAAATTCAATACTTTATTAATAAGTGAAACCACGATGTGTGTGTTACAGGTTAGAAACTTTGGTACAACCAAATGGTACGTTCTGTAATAAAGTAAATTTTAACAATCTACATCACCGCTAATTATACTTTGCGGAATCTAGCGCATGAAAAGAAAAAATTTTAAGCATCTTCTATCGTGGAAGCAAAGTTTCCAATTCCGTACAGCAACTCTGGTTCTATTAGGAATTGTATTGTTGTGTGCAATTGTTGTAACGGCGTGGTTTGCTGGTGAAGGCACAATTACTAGAATTTTTGCTCAAATACAAGCTTTACAAGAAAACCCGCCGATCTGGATAGAAGTACCAATGGTGAGGAGCAAATATTTACTAGCACCTACTTTAGTATTATTTTTAACTGTGTTTGCAGTGATGAAAATTTCTCCTGAACCCCGTGCATGGTCACGGTGGATGGTAATAGGAATTTTGATCATTTTAAGTGTAAGGTATATTCTATGGCGATCGCTCTCGACTTTAAATCTTACAGATCCGCTCAATGGGGTATTTAGCCTAGGTTTATTTTTCCTAGAGATGTTCATGATACTTAGAACCATTATCGAGCTATTGTTAATGCTCAATACTAAGGATCGCAGAGGAGAAGCTGATCAAAAATCTGTAGATGTTATTCGTGGTATCTATACTCCATCTGTCGACATTCTCATCCCCACTTACAATGAACCTGCTTTTATTCTTCGGCGAACAATTATAGGTTGTCAAGCTTTAGAGTATGCTAATAAGAAAATTTATCTTTTGGATGATATGAAACGTCCAGAGATGAAAGAATTAGCTTTGGAACTAGGATGCGAATATTTGACAAGATCGGATAGTCGTTATGCTAAGGCAGGTAATTTAAATCATGCACTCACTAAAACAAATGGGGAGTTAATTGCTGTTTTTGACGCTGATTTTGTGCCAACTACAAACTTTCTCATTCGCACTGTTGGTTTTTTTCAGAATGAGAAAGTTGCTCTGCTACAAACACCCCAAAGCTTTTACAATGGTGATCCTATTGGCCGTAATCTGGGTATAGAAAATATTCTCACTTCTTCTGAAGAAGTATTTTATAGGCAAATTCAACCAATGCGGGATGCAGCAGGTAGTGTGCTTTGTTCTGGTACATCTTTTGTTGTTCGACGCACTCCATTAGTGGCTCGCGGAGGCTTTGTTACAGATTCTTTAAGTGAGGATTATTTTACTGGAATTCGTTTATCTGCTGAAGGTTACAGCTTGATTTATTTAGATGAAAAATTAAGTGCTGGGTTAGCAGCAGAAAACAGCTCTATATACATAACTCAAAACGCACGCTGGGGAAGAGGTACGCTCCAAGGATTTTTTATAAAATCAAATCCTCTGACAATTCCCGGACTTAGTTTAGTCCAAAGGTTAGCTCATTCAGTAGGAATATTCTACTGGTTCACCAGCATATCTCGCCTTTACTTTCTTCTTATTCCCTTCGTTTATTCGTTTTTAAGTTTGAATCCTCTCCGTTATACAACAGCAGAATTATTATATTTTTTCTTACCTTACTATTTGATAAATCTTATAACCTTTGCTTGGTTGAACAAGCAATCAGCTTCGGCTTTTCTGTCTGATATCTACTCTATAATACTGTGTATTCCTTTATCAATAAATACCATTCAAGTTATGCTCAGTCCTTTCGACACAGGCTTCAAAGTCACACCGAAAGGAAGAGTAAATCATCGCTATACCTTTAACTGGAAAATAGCCTTACCCTTAATTATTTTGTTTATCGCCACGGTTGTTAGTCTATGGCAAAGTTTAGAAATGTTTATCGTTAAGGGTGTAGGTGTAAGTTTAGGTTGGATATGGAGTGTTTATAATTTGATATTAATTGGTATTGCTATATTGGCTTTGCTAGACGCTCCTAAAAACGATGTATATGAATGGTTTGATTTACGACGTGTGGTACGCTTAAGTCTTGGCGAGCACAGTTTATGGGGAGTAACTACCAAAATTTCTGAAGTGGGTGCAGAGATAGCACTGACTCAAAAACCCTTTGCTAATTTATTTGTCGATCAAACAGTAGAGCTAGAAATTGCGGAGGAAAATCTACAGCTTTCTGCTGAGGTTGTTTCCACTGGTTTTAATAATGATTTTCCTACAGTGAAAGTTAGATTTGAATCAGTGAGTTTGAGTCAACATCGTTGCTTAGTAGAAATGTTATTTTGCCGCCCTGGGCAGTGGAAAAATAAGAAAGTTCCAGGTGAGTTAAGTTCACTTTTTTTACTGTTGAAAACCTTGATAAGACCAAGGTTTTTGTTTGATAGAAAATTCGATGTGAGGGCGATATCAGTCTCTAAATATTAATAAAAAAGGAGTCAGAATACAGGAGTCAGGAGTCAGAATATACCTACCATCAAGGGATAGTGTTTTAACGAAATTTTCACCACCTGTCTAGTTTATAAGAGACACACTTTTAGGGCTTTACTAATTTAAATAGGGAGTAATGTATGTCTTTATAGACAACTTTTGCTTTTAATTTGGATTTTTTTTCTATTCCTTTTCGCAATTTTTCTGCAGGATTTAGTAAAAACATATTACTAAATTGAGGAATTTTACTAATATTGCTGTCTTTAATAAACTGATATTTCACTTTTGGCTCTAAAAGATAACTGAGTGAAAAAACATTTCCATAATTAATCCCAAAAGTATCACTGATTAACAGTGGTTGAGAACTGTGGTTAATGATTTTAGCTACTTGTGGATTTCCGTAGCTAATAACCTTACTCCACCAAGTTTCTGCTTGAGAACTGACAAAACCCGAAACGACACCACCAATAATTATTAATGCCATAATCGTTTGCCAAATTTGGCGGCGAGATAAATTGCCGTTGTATAGTTGAGTTGTTAGTAGGTAAGCAACAGCAAGTTCAATTCCCAAATAAGAAGGCATTAAATATCGATCAGAAAGCGATCTCGCTCCTCCAAAAATCAAATCTGGTAGCATAAGAGGCAGCGCTGGTATTGCAATTAATG
This sequence comes from Aetokthonos hydrillicola CCALA 1050, assembly GCF_017591665.1. Classification (GTDB taxonomy): domain Bacteria; phylum Cyanobacteriota; class Cyanobacteriia; order Cyanobacteriales; family Nostocaceae; genus Aetokthonos; species Aetokthonos hydrillicola. Next base: position 51,283 of record NZ_JAAKGC010000052.1, read on the forward strand.
TTATAATAAATAACCAAATTTTTGGATGTGTCGTCCGACAAAGAAAATAAATTGAGTATCCTACGAGAATTAAAAAAATAGTTGTAATTATATAGCTAAAAGGATTTTCAAAGCCAAAATTTAAGTCAAAAAAAATACGGCTTATCTGCAACAGCCAAGATTGAATGACAGTCAGTAAAGGTAACTGCATTGACGTCCAAGCGGTTGCAGCATTAAAGTGAGAAAAGTTAGCCAGCACCACAACAATCCAAGGAGTAAAGCTTACAAACGCAGCTAGTGATGCTAACCAATAAGCTTCGACTGTTTTAGTCCACTGGGATTTTTTCATAGTAAGCACGTAAATTCCGTGCGCGGCCGCAACAAATCCACTTAACAAAAATGTGTACAAACTCAGAGCTAAAGTTAATGCATAAATTCCCCAAGCTAGGATACGTTCTGATTCTAGCTGATGTTTGAAGTCTAAGCGCATTGCTCGAAGTAGTGAGGCGCTAGATAGCAATATAGTGACTACCCACAAAATATATTCTCGTGCTTCCTGAGCATAAAGGAGCTGAATCGGAGAGATTGAAATAAGCGCGATCGCAACTACGGGTAATGATAAGGGCACATTAAATAATTCACGGCATAGCCAATAAGTGCAAGGAAAAACTAGCAAGCTTATTAATGCCGATAAAGTTCTGATTGCTATTACCGAATTGCCAAAGATTTGCGTCCAAACTCGAGCTATCACATAATAGAGTGGAGGATGTTGCGGATCTTCTACTGCTAAAGATCTAATTGTATCACCTAAGCCTTTTTCAGCATTAGGACGCTGAAATTTTGCAAAACTTTCCTTACTAAGAATTTGACCATTTAATAGTTGTTGTTTTACTTCAGCAGCACTGTACCCAGATATTCGTAATGATGTATATGTTTCATCATGCCAGTAAACTTTACCGTCAAGATTATAAAAGCGAAAAAATATCCCCACCACCAACACGATGATAATTACAAAACGTAACCAATTTGGAGCAAGTTTGAGACGCTGCATTGCCTGATTTCTCAATAATTATTCACCCAACACCCTATTCAGGTGTTGCTACACAAACTAAGCCCACCTGCGTCGGCTAGTATATAGCTTGCGCAGGCTGGCTTAGTTAGTATAGCTCCAGGCTTCTAACCTATGAGAATGTTTTTGCTCAATAGTAGATTTTGTAAATGGTTATTTACATCGCCAGTATACTAGAAAAATCTTTCCGGGACTACACGAGCAATCCGATCAAGCGCTATTTGCAATAGTGTTTCATTGCTTAAAGGCTTGTACTCGATATGACGACTGAAGCGTTCTGCATAGCGGCGATACCCATCAACCGTGTTCTTGCTCTTGCCGTGTAACCACATGTCAATGAGTTCCGAGTTAGTAAGGGTAGCCGGTTTCTTCAACATCGCGCCAGGGGCGACTTACCAGAAACTTAGACGGACTACCAATCTTTTGTGCGATCTGCCTCCGAATGGGAGATTCGACGGCTAGCTGGGGGAAATCAGTATTAGATTGCACTTCTAACTAGACTAATGAGTAGAAACAATCAACTAAGAGTGCTAGGGTTAGACATCGCAAAGATGTCAGTGGTTGGGTGCCTGTTGACCGAACAACCATGCAAAAAACGCTTCTTAACTCCAACGTATGTAGTTCATACCTACCAAGCGAATCCTAATAAGAAAAAAAACACAAATGTGGGCGCAGATAGTGATGAACACAAAGTACTTGGTATGAGTGATTTGCTCGCTCTAAAACCGACTGTGGCAGTTTTAGAACCAACAGGGCTAAACTACTCGAAGTTGTGGATTCACCATCTTCAGCTTGCGGGGGTAGAAGTACTGCTGGTAGGGCATGATAAACTGCGTCGATACCGCAATACTGAAGATAAGGTGCTTTCTGAAACACCGACAAAAAGCTAATATGCCTGAGGATATTGAGAGCGAAACCAAACCGCATCTATCTGGACTGCTTTTCACCGTCGAATCAACTAGAGTTACAAAAAAAAGGGAACGGGGAACTCTTAACAGGGAACAGGGAAAGAAAAAAAACGTGACTTTGTGGGTTTAAAGCCCACTTGCAAATAAAGATGTATTTCGAGACGCGCAGCGCTCTTAAATA
>NZ_JAAKGC010000255.1 GCF_017591665.1 Aetokthonos hydrillicola CCALA 1050
GTTGTGTTTCTGTATTCAGGGGCATTGCGATCACGAGCTAAATTCTTTCATATTTATCTCATAATTTGGTCTCTTACCACATACCTAGCTTCTACCAGGAGGACGAGATTGCCTAAAATTTTGTTGTGGGGTGGCGATCGCGAGTATAAGCTGAGGCTACACAACACAAGACCATTAACGGTTACTATTGTTAATAGGCTTAAGCTTTGACGCAAAACGCACTCGTGTAATCCGTACTCATCAAATCAAAATCATACAAAAAATTTTAGGCATAATTGTTCCAGGTGAAGTATATTAATGTGTAAATATATGTCAAAGTTATAACGAAAACGTCTGCAATTTGGCTTAAGTTAATAAGTGTAAGATTATACGGTTTATAGTCACAATACTCGTTATACTTATCTTTAGGTTCTACCTGGGAATTTTGAAGAAGTGGCAAAGCCACTTCTTTTTCTGAGTTCTTTTGCGAGCAAAGACCCAAAGTAACATCTCACGCGACATTGCTGCCCCGAAATCTAACAACAAAGCCGTAATTCCCCATTCTCAGAATGTAAAGAATTAGATAAAATAAAAAAACTCTATTGATCTGAGAAATGTTTCGTGTTAAGTCAAGAGCAAAAACCGCTTTTAATTGGTCAGGTGAAAGAATTAAGCGGAGTTCCTATTAGGACAATTCGCTATTATGAAAGCTTAGGTTTACTCAATTCATCAGGGCGAACAGAGGGGGGATTCCGACAATTTTCATCAGATGTACTAACTCGTCTTTCCTTTATTAAGCGCTGTCAGAGCTTAGGTTTAAGTCTGCAAGAGATTGGGGAAATTCTGCAAGTTTATGATAAAGGTAAACCTGCTTGTCATAAAATTCAGCAGAAGCTAGAAGATAAAATATCAGAGATCGATCAGCAAATTGAGCATTTATTAACTTTACAGGGTGAATTGAGGGAATTACTTTCAGGATGGCATAGTTTAACAACTAAGCCAGAAGATAGAATTTGCCCCAACATCCAGAAAGATTGATATTTGCCTTCTGGTGTAATTTTTTGTGGCGAGGGCTGCTATATTTGCTTTCCTCACAAGTTCCTCAAATTGTTGATGTATAAATAATGTATAAATATCAACAGGGAACAGGCGATAGGCAATAGGTAATAGGCAATAAGCAACTGTGGGAAGATAGGGGAGTGAGAGAAATGAGGTATTTACAAAAAATTAACCTATGAGTTTTTCTCTCCCTTCTCTTCTGTTCCCTGTTCCCTATTCCCTTCTCCTTGTTCCCTTTTTTTGATAAAAAGCCGAGGTTTATATGTTTAAAAGAATTTTAGTTGCATTAGATCGCTCTGAAATGGGCGAACAAATTTTTAAACAAGGGCTTGCTTTGGCAAAGATCACTGGCGCTACCTTACTGCTACTACACGTTTTATCTTCGGAAGAAGAAGGTAGTCCATATGTGACTGTTTTTTCTAATTTTAACTACTATCCCGGGATAGGGGATCAAACCTTCGAGTTTTACCAAAAACAATGGAACACGTTTAAGAATGAAGGTATTGAGATGCTGCAATCCTTCTGTGCCAAAGCAAATGAACAGGGGATCGAGACTGAATTCACACAAAACTTTGGTAGTCCTGGTCGAATTATCTGTGATTTAGCTAGTAATTGGAACGCCGATCTTATTATAATGGGGCGTCGTGGACACTCTGGTTTAAAAGAACTATTTCTTGGCAGTGTAAGTAATTACGTCCTCCACCATGCCCCTTGTTCAGTGCATATTGTCCATCTCTCAGCAGCTGCTAAAGAAGCTGAGGTTAAACAAGAGACTACGACTGCTACAAAACTTGACGCAAAAAGCGCGTAGCCCACTAATTTCCCTAAAGGTATTAGTACAGCGGGCGCGTAAATAAACCAACCATTTCAAACAGCTAAAAGGCTTGATTTATAACACTTTTGACTTTTGACTTTTGAATTTTGACTTTTGACTTCCCCAAAGGGCGGGGGTTAGCCTTGCTTAAGAATTCCATCTTCCATGTAGGCAACTCTGTCAGCGACGTCTAAAACACGAGGATCGTGGGTTACAATCAAAACCGTACAGCCTTGTTCTTTTGCCAGCTTGCGCAATAAATCAGTGACTGTGTGCCCGCTGACGGAGTCTAAAGCCGCCGTTGGTTCGTCTGCCATAATTAATGGAGGATTACCTGCTAAAGCGCGGGCGATCGCAATCCTCTGTTTTTGTCCCCCAGATAAATCACTTGGCTTTTGATGAGCTTTATCTCCTAATCCAACTTGTTCAAGCAGCACTTGCGCTTGATTTCTTGCTGCTCGACCACGAATTCCTTTAATGTTCAATACAACTTCAATATTTTCTGATGCTGTTAGCGCCGGGAACAAATTGAATCCCTGAAAAATAAAACCTATATTTTGTAGTCGAAACTGTGCCAATTTAGGACGAGACATCCGAGTGATCTCTTCTCCAAGCAAGTAGACACTTCCCTCTGTCGGCGTCAGTAGTCCAGCCAAAATCGATAGTAGAGTGGTTTTACCTGATCCTGATGGTCCCATTAGCAGTTGAATAGTCCCGTTTTGGATTTCCCAGTCCACTCCTTTAAGAACTTGATAAGACTGTCGCCCAGATTGAAATACCATTTCTACGCCTTTAACAAGAATGGCTTTTGTGGCAGTATTTGTTGAATTTGACTTAGAGGTAATTGGCTTTTGGCTTTTTGTTGACACAGCAGGGTTAATTTTAATAGGACTCATTTGTTAAGTTTCTTATTAAGTAAGGTGTTAATCTTAAAAAAAATAGTAAAGCTATAGTAAAATTAAATTAAACTTCATATTCGTCTAAACATATATATATTCTACTCATCTAAATAGTTGAGCCCATGTCGCTTTTGGTATAGTTCGTCTACACCTCTAGAACTGAAAGCATTAAAAAAGATAAGAGTTACCATAGATAGTCTGCTCCCTTAAGCTACGCCTTAAAAACAATGGCAGGATCAACACGAGTGACCTTTTGAATCGCGAATACTGCCGAGCCAACACACATCACAATCGTGATTCCAAAAACTGTAAGAGCAGTCACTGGTGTAATTAAAATCAAGATTCCTTGAGTTGCTAATGTCC
>NZ_JAAKGC010000256.1 GCF_017591665.1 Aetokthonos hydrillicola CCALA 1050
ACTCAAGCAAGTGAGTCTTTGCGTACAGTACGGAAATACTCCCGCGTCAGCCGCTACTTACTCAGTTTATGGACTCATACTTTGTGCTCAGGTAAATAGTATCTCCACAGGTTATGAATTTGGTCAATTAGCCTTGCAACTACTGTCCAAGTTTCAAGCTCAAGAATACCAAGCAGGAGTCCTTTTTCTAGTTCATACTTTTATCCTTCATTGGAAGGAACCTCTTACAGCAATGTTGAAACCACTACTACAAGCTTATACTACAGGGCTAGATACTGGCGATTTAGCTATTGCTGGTTGTGCTGCTCATATTTATGGTATGAGCGCTTATTTTACTGGTGAAGAATTAGCCAAAGTAGCTAATGAATTAGCGATTTATAAGGCAGCACTAGAAAAAATTAACCAAAGAAGCGCTCTTAATTACAATAATATTTACTACCAAGTAGTTTTGAATTTGAGAAGCTCTGAAACTACTCCTTGGGAATTGGTTGGCACAGCCTATGATGAAAGAATAATGCTGGTAGTACACGAACAAACTAATGATCTTGCTGGGTTATGGAATTTATTTTTCAATAAATTGATGCTTTGTTATCTGTTCGGGGAACTCGATTTGGCAGACGAATATGTTGTCAAAACAAAACAGTATTCTGGTTCAGGACATGCAACTTCGACTATTGCGTTGCTGAATTTTTATGATTCACTGGTGCAACTGGCTTTATTTCCTACTTCCTTAATAGAAGAACAACAGAGGATTTTACAGCAAGTCGCACAAAATCAGAATATCATGGAGCAGTGGGCAAATTATGCCCCCATGAATTATCTACATAAATTCCATCTGGTAGAGGCAGAAAAAAATCGAGTTTTACGACAAAGCTCAGCCGCAATGGAATTTTATGACCAAGCCATTGCTCTTGCCAACGAGAACGGTTATTTTCAAGAAGAGGGCTTAGCAAATGAGTTAGCAGCTAGATTTTACCTGGATTGGGGCAAACCAAAAGTTGCCAAAGCATACATAGAAGACGCTTATTACTGCTACGCTCGTTGGGGTGCACTCGCCAAAGTTAAAGACTTAGAAAAACGCTATCCCCAACTACTGCACCCAATTCTGCAACAGCAACTACTCAACTTCAATTCTGAAGATGCTATTAGTTATTTGACTCCCTCTTCCCATCCTACGATTAGTTCTTATACTACCAATATATCCGACGAGCTAGATTTTACAAGCGTGCTCAAAGCTGCGCAAGCGATTTCTAGTTCTCTGGAATTAGATCAACTCATTGCTAACCTCTCGCGCATTATCTTAGAAAACTCTGGTGCTAAAAAATCTGTTCTCATTCTTCCACAGGAAGATACCTGGCAGGTGAAGGCTATTACGCTGATTAATCAACAGTCCAACTCCCAAACTTCTATTGAGACGATTTTTGTTTCACAACTAATAGACAATTGTCAAGAGATTACCGGAAAACTTATCAATTACGTTAAGAATACTCAAGAAACTGTCATTATTGACAATTGTCAAACAGACATTCCTGGTGTGATTGGGGAATATATGCTGCAACATCAACCCCAAAGTGTCTTGTGTATACCTATTATTAACCAAGGGCATTTGGTAGGAATTCTTTACTTAGAAAATCAACTAATAAGTGGTGTTTTTACTCCCCAACGTCTACAAGTTATCAACCTACTTTCTTCCCAAGCAGCAATCTCACTCGAAAATGCTCGGCTCTATCAGCAAGCAAAACAAGCATTACAAGATTTGCAACAAGCCCAATTACAAATTGTTCAAAGTGAGAAAATGTCTGCTTTAGGTAATTTAGTTGCAGGTGTTGCTCATGAAATGAATAATCCTTTGGGTTTTATTGCTGCTACTCTCGAACAAGCTAAACCTATAATTGCAGATATTTTTGAACACTTAGAACTCTATCAAAGCTGTTTGGCAAATCCCAGTGATGAAATTATTGACCATGCAAAAGAAATTGACTTGGATTATAGCTTAGAGGATTTGCCTAAGATGATTGATTCTATGAAGATCGCGTGCGATCGCCTCACTAACATCAGCACGAGTCTTCGTACTTTCTCCCGTGACGACAAAGATTACAAAGTCCCGTTTAATATCCACTCTGGTATTGATAGCACAATTCTCATTCTCAAACATCGTCTTAAAGCTAATGATCACCGCCCAGCAATACAAGTCAATACAAACTATGGTATTTTACCGGAAATAGAATGTTTTCCTGGGCAATTAAATCAAGTCTTTATGAATATCCTCGCTAATGCTATTGATGCTTTAGATGAATCAAATGCTGGATGCAGCTTTGAGGAGATTAAAGCCAATCCCAACCAAATTACCATCACCACCACCGTCAGCAATAATCAAGTTGAAATCAAAATTGCTGATAATGGAGTGGGTATGAATGAGCAAGTTAAGCAAAAAATCTTTGACTATTTATTTACGACTAAACCTGTCGGAAAAGGAACTGGTTTGGGTTTGGCGATCGCGCAGCAAATCATCACGGGTAAACACAACGGAAGCCTAAGTGTTAATTCTACCCTTGGTCAGGGAACAGAATTTCTCATCTCTTTACCAATTCTTTAATTCACTAAATAAAAAATTGGGAACAATAAAACCAGAAAGTTTTAAGAGATACTAGTACAATGAGTTTAGTAGATATTCCAGGATATCACCTGAAAGAACAGATCTACAACGGCCACAGAACCATAGTGTATCGTGGCGTTCGGCAGGCTGACTCATTACCTGTAGTTATTAAACTGCTGAAAAATACTTATCCCACTTTTAATGAACTAGTACAGTTTCGCAATCAATACACTATTACCAAAAATCTCGACTATCCTGGAATCATCCAAACTTATAGTCTGGAACCATACCAAAATGGCTATACGTTAGTGATGGAAGACTTTGGAGGAGTGTCTCTCAAGGATTATTTCACCAACAATAATTGTGTTGGGGTTATAGATGAATTTTTACAAGTAGCGATCGCGCTTGCTAATACATTACATTATCTCATGCAGCATGGGATTATTCATAAGGATATTAAGCCAACTAATATTTTAATTAACCCTGAAACTAAACAAGTAAA
>NZ_JAAKGC010000053.1 GCF_017591665.1 Aetokthonos hydrillicola CCALA 1050
ATTTATGAGCAATAGCCTCTAACTTCTTCCATATATTACACGGAAAGATTGAAAACCCCTCTCTCCATGTAATACACCGCTAAGCTCACCAACTCAATGCCCACGTATTACACGGTATCACCAATATATCAACCACCTGGTAATCCAGTTCGAATTGAATGCACTTTAACAACTAATCCAGATGAAGCAAAGGATACAAAACTATGACATACGATTATTGCCTAAAGTTTTACGAAGATGGTCAGAAGTTTAGAGCGGATTTAATAACACCTTTTGGTGTGGATAGACCACAAGATCCGCAAGAAATAGTTAACAAGTATCATGAAACAAAGTTCTATGTGCAGCATGAACCAGGAACGTTAGTAGTCCGGAAGGTAAAGACACCTTACTTTATTACGGGAGTTGAAGTAGTCCAAAAAACGCAGGAGAATGAAGCAGAATTTACTGTGCTTAATGAACTCTACGGTATGAATTTATTGGAAATTTGGAAAGTTTCTTTTGTTAATCATAAAGTATTACCACCAAATGAAGAAACAGTTCTTGAAGAAAGAGTAGACTACACTAACTTCTTTCTCCCTGTGCGTTATGAAAACTTAAACCTTGAGGAATTAATTACTTTCCATGCAACTCATGGTTGGAAAAGAAGTGAAGTGATTAACTCAATAACCAACTTGCTGAAAGTGAAAGAACATGAAGTCAAAAGCTATGAGTGGGAAAACATTGTATGGCTAAGAGAAGAGATGAATAAGCATCCTGAGTTATTAGCTGCTTAGCGTACAAAGTTGGTGGCTTAGTACCAATACCAAGTTACGTGTGTTCAGAATTACCTTAGCGATAGTGAAACTTTTGCTGCTTAACAGTAGAATAGAATTCTGATGAATTACTTTTAGCCTTGTCCAAAAGGGGTAGTTGAACACTACCTCCTTTTTTCAATGTAGATATTTGTGGCTGGTATTTTCTTTCCAGGGAAGTGCCTAATTATTGATAGGTGGTTAATGGCTAAAACTGCTCCTTCTTCGCAATACCGTACAATAAAGGCTGGTTATCCGCCAATCGATGTGTACTAAACCGGCAGCAAAATCAGTGAAGATCAAAATGTCGCTTAAAAAAGTAGATTATGTTTAAGCCTATAAAACTTGTTTATGGCTTGTATCGCAATGCCCTGCGTAACCCCAAATATCGTGGGTGGATAATTGGTGGTACTTTTATGTGGTTGCTTGGTCCCATTAACACTATTCCTGTAGTGGGGGAAATTGATGATGCAATTGTACTGACTATCTTTGCTACTGAAATGTCTCAAATTGTCTTGGAAAGTGTTAAGAACAAGAAACTACAAAAAGAATCAATCCTCACAACTGAAGTTACACGATAACCCTCTTCTCACTTGCTGCATTCCCTCAATGGTCAACACGCTCTAACGGCATTTGGGTAAAGTGGTCTTGTAGTAGCTTAATAGATAAAGCGAGGGCGATCGCCATAGCAGATTCCGTTGATATTTTGGATAATAATCTGCTTTAAATCTGTCTTGATAGCTTCAATTCCCATCGAATCACGGCAAATCGATTTAAGTGCCATAATCAAAGCTTTCTATCAACACTGACTATTTGAAGGGTCAAGAAAACGTAATGGTGGCAAATGCCCTCGCTTGTGATGGAGTGGTACTTATCTGCTGGGAACACCACGAGATCCCAAATATTGCAAATCAAATAGTAGACAATGCTACAACAGTTCCACAGGAATGGTCAGGGAATAGATTTGATCTAATTTGGGTATTCGATTTAGATCCGACATCAGGTAGATATAGCTTCAAGCAGGTTCCTCTGTGCTTACTTGCTGGGGACTTATCTACCCCTATGTAATGCCACAGAAGTATGAAAAAAAGATGCGTTATTCAAGGCAATTACCTTTATTCCTTTTTAAGCATTGCGAGTCAAGAGTGAAGCGCAGATCACACACCCAGTCACCTTACCTTATTGGCATGCGCTCGCTTTCAATAGGGAGGTAGCTTATTACACCTACTATTATCCCTTTCAAGTTTAAAAATTTACTTACCCTCCACCGCTCCTAGAGCTTTAAGCGAGGCTTTCTCAGCTTCTGTTAAACCCGTAACACCTGCAATATTCATACCCTCATACGGTCTTTCATTTCTCATGGTTTTTAAACAATCTCCTGTTAGGACATTCCACAGTTTAATTAATCCATCTTCTCCACAACTTGCAAGTTGATGGCAACTGGGAGAAAAGGAGAGAGACGATATAGTTCTAGAATGTCCATGAAGAATACGCAAACATTTATTGTTATGAAGATCCCAAAGTCTAATAGTTAAGTCATCACTACCGCTAACAAGATATTTACCATCAGGACTAAAAGCAATCGTCTTTACTTGGCCAGTATGTCCCTTCAAATTACATAAGCACTGGCTGGTATGGAGATCCCAAAGTCTAACTTGATAATCATCACTACCACTAGCAAAAACTGTTCTTTCTGCATTAAAAGCAAAAACTGCTCTTGCTAAATGAGTATCCATCTGAAGAGTTTTTAAACATTCACCTGTTTTTACATTCCATAGTTTTATAGTTTCATTATGGCAACAACTGATGAGAATCTGACTATCTGTACTGAAAACAATAAATCTTACCTGTTTAGTATGCCCCTTCAGGTGCCTAATACGAGAACACTTGTGTACGTCCCAAAGTGATATTGTAGTGTCATCACTCCCACTAGCAAATATTTTTCCGTCTAGGCTGAAACTGATTGAACGTATCCAACTACTATGCCCCTGTAAAAGAGTATCCGTTTTTACTCCCGAATAGGGATTCCAAAATATTATTTGGTAATCGTCGCCACTACTTGCAAGAATATTACCTCCAGGATTAAAAGCTAATGAGTGTATCCAGCTGCTATGACCATACAACTCTTTAAGACAGCTTCCTGTCTGTACATCCCAGATTCTTACAATACCATCTTGACCAGCACTTGCAAGAGTTTGTCCATCTGGACTAAATATAATTGACTTCAACCAATCTGAGTATCCTTGAAAGAGAGTTATGCAAACTTCTTTTTTTACATCCCATAGTCTCACTGTGTGGTCTTGGCTACCGCTGGCAAGGATTCCGCTTTTAGGCTGGAAGGCTACAGATTGCACCCAATTATTGTGCCCTATCAAAGTTTTCAAACACTGTCCTGTTTTTGAATCCCAAATTTTTATAGTGTGGTCAGAGCTACTACTAGCAAGAAGTGAACCGTTAGAACTATAACCAAGTGAGTTAATTTGAGCATTATGTGCTTCCAAGCTTTTTAAACATTGTCCTGTGTAAATATTCCAGATTTTGATAGAGTAATCTTGACTAGCACTAGCAATAGTTTCTCCATCAGGACAAAAAGCGATAGCTTTAACCCAGTTTGTATGTCCTCGCAAAGTTTTAAGATTCTGTCTAGTCTCTACATCCCAAAGTTGTAAAGTATAATCTTGACTAGTGTAAGCAAGAGTCTTGCCGGAAAAACTAAACGCAACTGAGCGCACATACCCAGTTTTATTAGATAGAGTTTCAAAGCACTCTCTTGTACTAATTTTCCAAAACTTCACTGTACAATCTTCACTACCACTGGCAAGAATTTGACCATCACGACTAAAGGTAATTGAGCGTACAGCACTATTATGTCCATGTAATGTTGCTACACATTCACCGGTATTGACATCCCAAATTTTGATAGTACTGTCATTACTAGCGCTAGCAATGATTTGACCATTAGGACTAAAACTTAATGAACGTATTACGCCCTTATGTTCTTTGCGCCTCCATAATAGCTTTTTTGCTGTAACTTGCCATAGACAAATTTCCCCATTCGCATCACCAGATATTAAAAACTGCCCATTTGGGTGGAAAGCTACAGAAAAAATTTGGCTGATAACTTCAGTAAAAATACAGCCTGTTAGATTAGCTTTAATACTGTTTACATAACGTAAACTAGCATTGGAAAAATTAGCTTTGCAAATCACTGCATCAGAAATATCTCTTCCTTCCAGCGCTCTGCTATCAACTTTTACTATGAGAGTTGCTGCATTACCTCCTACATAGCCAACTTCAGCTTCAGTTTTACCCCGTGTTGTATCTAAAATTCTAAAAAGAGGTGAGCTAGTAGCTAGCATTGGCACGAGTAAATCTCTAACTGCTTTAGTCAGCGGTGCTTGACCAAAACATTGACGAAGTTCTACTAAAGATTCAGTTACAAATTCTTTAAGAGGCGGAATAGGCAAGATGCCATCTTCCTCATTCATTTGCCGTTTAAAATAAGATGACCAAGTATAATTCTGTGGTGTAGCACCTATCTTTAAATGAGATTGCACTTGTGCCAACTCAGTACAATCCTTAGCCAATACCCCCAGTTCTGCGGCAAACTTATATGCTACAAAAAACTCTAATAATGACCTATGTGCTGGAGTATAATCACCATCAGCATTGCGGATGAGCATCGTTTGCCCCATCATATCGTGATGCCAGTGGTCTAAATCCTTCTCCTCTTGCACCATAGAACCAAAAAGCCGACGGATATGTTCAGGAAACAACCGATAATTTAGACTCATTTGATTGGTGGAGAGCATCTGCCAAGACAACTCACACAAAAAGTAAAGCTTGTCTGCCAAAGAAGTGAATGTACGTTCCGCTTTAATATCGCGCTCCATCTTCCGCCGTACCGCATAAAGATAAACCCGCGACATATCTACTGGTTTCCCTATCTCAATATCTGGCAGCGCTTCTAGAATTAACTCGGTCATCACCGGACGACGCGCTAAATCCAGCAGTTGAGGATTGCTCATGAGTTTCCCTACTGTCGTAGGTTGAGCTTGAAATGATAACACCTGCTGAATCTGGTCATCGTTGAATTTCTCTAGCTCTAACACTTCAAACTGAGGTGTTTCTCCAGTTAAATTAGCAGTTGAAGCAAGCAATTCTGCATTAAGCAGTGCTCTACCTTCTTTTGCTTCTGGAAAATGTTCAGTACGACAAGTCAGGATCACTTTAGCGCCGGGAAGTACTACCTTCGCTAATTCCCAAAAGTTATTAATCATCTGTTGGCGGTCAACTCTAGCTGCCATTTCATCAAAACCATCAAAAATCAGCAGCAGCTTACCCATGCGGTTTAGTTGCTCAAATACCGAATACCCCTGTAAAGGAATTTCGTACTTACGGAAGAAAAACTCAGAAAACAGTGACTCTACACTCACTGCTTTAGCATAATCGCCCAGTGGAATAACTAAAGGTAGACGCGGACGTTCCACACCCCTTCTTTTTGCTTCTAAGTAACGTTGCAACGTTATCCACGCATAGTGCAAAGCAAACCAAGTTTTCCCTGTACCGAACTCACCCAAGACAGAAATATGCTCTTTAGCTGGGTCATCAAGCCAAAGATCAATGTAACCATCAATCCAGCCATCACGTTCATCGTAACAACTAACACCTATCTTATTTTTGGTAACAGGATCAAATTCTTCTTTAGTGCAAGCTAATGGTACATATTTAGTATCAATTTGCCGACGCTTAATTTCTGCCTCCAGCCAGTTGAGATAATGGCTAAAATCTGCGTCTTGGTCTATCAATTCGTCAAAAGTATAGCAAGCAAGGTGACGGTTTTCTTCTTTTTCTACCTCATCACGCGCTGCCCTAGAAATTCGCCTGACTGTTACTAACCACCCCTCATCAGTCCTTTGTTTTTCTGATGAGGAGCGTAAAGCCATGACATCACCCAGTCCTGCCTCACCCTCAATTCCACGTATAAGAATACGGTCATAACGATTACGTCTTACCGGAATATTAATAATCCACTCAAAATAATTTTCTGACCAAACTTCATATTTCTCAAAGCGATAACCCAAAGTTTCAAACCAACCGCGCATCTGTTGGCTAAGAGCGTAGACGCGAAGCGGCTTGTCGTTAGACATCGCTCTACATTGGTTTGAATTTTCTGAAAGTGCTGGGTAACTTTGAGCAGCCAACCTTGCCATTTCCGTACGCACCCCTTCCAGGGTTGGCAGTCTATCTAATTGCTCAGTGATGGTCGCAAGTTTTTTATGTAAAGACGAGATCGCCTGATTAGTCAAAACTTCCGCAGGCGTGCGGCTGCGTTTAGCCACTTCCGAAAAAACAATGTAGAATGCAGCAATTTCACGTCTTACATTAATGCCCAAAGCTTTAATTTCATCACCCAAGACATAACCTTCAATGAAGGTATCAACTTCAGACAAAAGGATTGAAGGGTTGTTGTGGTCGAATGCTTTACGAAAAGCCTGTCTTATCGGTTCCTGCCTAAAAAGTTCTAGTATTGGCTTGGGTTTACCAACGCCGTATTCTACCAGCGCATAAGCATAAATTGCACTAAAATCAGCAGGTGGATGCTCAGGAGCAAGGTTAAATTGCTTTAATAATTGAATGACGATTTCACTACGCTCAAGTTTATCTTTAATAATAGGGCTGGCAAAGCCAGTAATAGCATTAATAATGGATTCTAGGTTGGGTGGGAACACAGAAACCTTCTACCTTGTCACTATTGCTTATAGTACATTATGTATGCTTTTGCTAGCTAGCGCTATTCTTGGGTAGCGCCAACTTTCAACTCCCACAAGACGGCAGGCTTTTAACTACCATCCTGCACAGATTGAACATTTGAACGAACTGGAATCAAAGCTCTAGCGCATCTACCTCACCCATTATTGCTAAAAAATACTACGCAACCAACTATTTTTTGTGGCTGCCACTAGAATGGCAATTTAAGTGGTAGAGTGGCACGATTACTGTACTTATATTTGTAATGTACAAATCTTGCATAGTACGGTTGTGCATCCCATTCCAAAGCTTTATTGTCATGAAATAAGTTTCTAGCAGCAACTTCCGGTTAGCGATGTCAAACCAAACTGTCACATCGCTGGTTTTGCAACAGCCACCAGCATTAACAGAACATCCCGCCTTGGTCTATTTGTCCGGGCTTGCACCTGGGTCTGTTGCAACCATGAAGCAGGCACTAAATTTGATTGCTCATACCTTAACAGACGGAAAAGCCGATTATCTAACCTTCAACTGGGCAGCCCTTCGTTACAAACATACAGCTGCTCTTCGTGCTGCTCTCATTCAAAACTACGAACCAGCAACAGTTAATAAGATGCTATGTGCTTTGAGGAGAGTACTCAAAGAAGCGCTGTTACTAGAATTGATTTCACCCACTGATTATACTCGTGCTATTAACATTAACAGTATTAAAGCAACCAAAGAACTGCGTGGACGAGCCTTGACTCAGGATGAAATCAACTCACTCATGAAAGTTTGTGTAAGCGATCGCACAAACGGTGGGTATAGAGACGCCGCATTAATCGCTATCTTACGCTGCGCAGGACTGCGGCGGGCTGAAGTGGTAAACCTTAATTTGGTGGACTTCCATCCCCTTGCAGACGGAGAATTAAAAATTATTGCAGCCAAAGGTAGAGTAGACCGGACAGTCTATATACCCCCTTCAGCAATCTCAATAGTCAACAACTGGATTGAAGCTAGAACTAATGTTCCTGGTCCATTGCTCTGCAAAGTTAATAAAGCAGGAAAAGTGGTGTTGCAGAAACTTTCACCCCAAGCAGTCTTGTTCATTTTACACAAGCGTGGTACTGAAGCAGGAATACCATCATTCTCCGCGCATGATCTTCGCAGGACATTTATTTCAGAACTGCTAGATGCTGGAGTAGATATAGTGACCGTGCAGAAATTGGCTGGTCATGCCAATGCACAAAGCGTCAGCCTCTACGACAGACGTGGTGAATCAGCGAAAAAACAAGCAGTCAAGGCATTAGATATTTTTGAACCTGAAGCTATCCAAACTGCTTAGTGCGAGCACGCCCGTTCTACGGGTGGGAGTCTCATTTCGTTTTTTTAGGAGTATAGGGAATACCCAAATTCTCCACAGCCCTACGCTTGGTTTCCTCCCCACGCCGATCATACTTACTGGTCGTTATAGGCGAGGCATGCCCTGCTAACTTCTGCACGGTGACAATATCTGTACCACAATCCAACAGATCTGAGCAGAATGTACGGCGGAAATCATGAGGAGAAAACAATTCCACACCAGCCTCTTGCGCCCGTTTTTTCACAATCCAAAGCACCGCCTGCGGACTTAGCCGCTCCAGTTCCACTTTTTTCCCCTTGCGTATAGGACACAATAGTGGTCCTGGTTTCCTACCCCTCACTAAGAGCCAATCTTCCACCACCAAGATCCCAGAAGTTGGTAAATACACCGTTCTGTCTTTTCCCCCCTTCCCATAATGTATCTCTAGCTGCCCAGTGGTTGCACTAAAATCTCTCAAATTCAAATTAACTGTCTCTGCCCGCCTGAGCCCAGCACCACGTAAAATTGCTATCAGTGCTGCATCTCTCGCCCCCTGGGGTGCAGAGTCTTCTACACACACCTGCATCAGTGCCGCAATTTCATCACTTTTTAGCGCCCTGCCTCGGAGATTCTTTTTTACCTGTACACTCGGAAAATCCACTGCTTTTGCGTAATCATTGGCACTCATTAAATCCAGTCTCAGCGCTTCTCGTAAAACTCGCCTTAATGCACACAACATTTTATTAGCAGTTGCCGGGGCAAACCTTTGCATCAAAGCAGTACGGATCGCTGCTGTATGTTGATAACGCAGGGAAGCCCAATTCAAGGTCATAGCATCACACTCATTATCAGTCAACAAAGACGCTATGGAATTTAGCGCTTGTTCCATCGTCGGTCTTGAACCTGACCCTAACGCAGACAGGTAAACCGCCGCCGGATGTAGAGTCAAGGGCGTTGGTGTACTTAAAATAAGTGATTCGACTGTCCACGTTTGCATAAACGCTGATGATGAGTGCCTTTTGACTATTTTACTAATCAGAAGTGCCGTTCTAGTCAGCAAATTTCATACCTGTAGGGTAATACATAAAAACTAAAAAATAGATGTCAAATCCTTATGTAATAAGGGTTTGGAGTATTACAAAATCAAAGGCGCTCCCCCGAAACTACACCTGAAAATTATTCAGTGCAAGAAATACGTTATTTTTCTTGCACTCCTCTAAAAAGTAGAAACCGGATGCTATTAATGAAATATTCCTTAACATTTGCGCACTAGAAACCCCGGCAGAGTGCGAGTGTAGGCGGAGGATATAACGTATATAAAAATTTAGTATACGTAATAAATCTTTGAGAAATCCCCCTGCTGCTCCAACATTTTCCTTATTGTGCGATCGCTCCCGAGGAAGACTAACTGTGGAGCCTCAATTTTATCCCTGTACGTACATATGAAGATGCTATTAACACTTCCAATATGACCACCAGTCCTCAAACCAAGTCTTCGAGCAAGGCTGTAATTTTTCCCTGTGCCTTAGCACGGTTGTCGTCGTAAATCATTAGGGTGTTAAGATCCGCATGACGCGAAAGCTTTTGCACGCTTCTTACATCTCCCCCGGTTACATCTAGTGCAGCAGTTACCGATGAGTGTCTAATTTTGTGAGGACTGACAGTTTTAGAAATGCCAGCAGCTTGTGAAATCCCAACTACAATTTTACGAATGCCATCTCCTGTTAACCGATGACCGTAGTGAGGACGTAGCGAAATAAACAAGGGCTCTTTAACGTCAGGTTCTTTCCTTGCCAATAACCAATCTTGGAGTGCTTGACAAGTTTTGGGCTGTAAATCAATATTTTCCTTTTGAGATCCTCTTCCTTTACCCAAGATATTTAAAGTCTGGGCATCTTGATCGAAATCTTCAATATTACACTGCGAGACTTCCTCCCGTCGAAGTGCATTTGCCCACAATAATCTCAATAGAGCATAATCCCGCTTACCTTTTAATGTCTCCCTATCTGGTACAGCCAACATTTTCTTGAATGCTTCTTTTTCAATACCTGTTGTATCTCGGTAAGCTTCAACTTTTTCACTTTTGATATCAGCTAAAGTCCAACTACATTGTCCCACTCCGTAAGCATAATTCACGAGTGATTTGATTGCTGCAATGGAACGATTTACGCTCGCTTCTTTTAACTCCTTGTCGATTAATTCAGCTTTGTAACGCAATACCAGGGTCGCAGCACTAAACCTCTCCATTTGCAAAAATTGCATCACTAAAGTCGGTGTTAATTGGCGATCGCACACGTACAGGAAGAACTTTCTTAATTCCTTACTATACTCCTGGCGTGTCCCCTTATTGCGCTTACTAGCTAGCCATTCTGACATTATATTACGGTCATCTGGTATATCTGTCGGTTCGCGCATAAAGTGAAATTTTTTCAACGGAATAATCAGGGTTTTGGCTCATGCTGTCGCGGACTAAGTGAAAATTTGTCGCGGAGTAAGTGAAAATTTCTAGCATCTGTCGCGGACTAAATGAAAATTTCCAACATATATAACATTATAAATACTCAAATGGGTTAAAATATATTGTAAAGAAAATTGTGTCATCATATATATCCAATTCACTAATAGCAAAAAGCTTAGCCAGGGTTAGTTCTTCTAACCTCACTATTGGCACTAATTGCTGGTTCATAGTCTTCCATTGTTTTTGGGGTATACGTAATGAATGAGACTGGAATTGTTGGCGGAGAGATACTTGTATTTGTTTAATAGACATTTTCGACAAGAAATCCCAAAAATAATCTTCTATGACTTTATTGATAAAGCTATATTCTTGTTTGGAAAAACAGTGTAGCAGTGACTGAAACAAAAACAGTAAACATTCATATTTATTTTGCCTCCTTGAAATAAACATATAAGGATTTTCTAAATACTTTTCATAGCCCGACATGAGATTATAAAATTCACTCTGCCAGTTTAATAATATAGAAAAAGCTGTATCAAAATAAAACTTATCAGATCTGAGTGAATAAGTTTCAGGTTTAAACCTTGCCTTAAATTTTTCTCTAATGTAATGAATATCATTAAATCTTCTTAGAGAGAATAAAAGGTTAACCAAAGATTCTAAATTTAATTTAAGGACTGGATTATCAAGAGATAAAATATCATTTGTTTCAGACTCGGAACCAGGAATATGGCAAAGCTTATATATATGCAACGATAAAGCTGTCTGATCACTCAAAACAAATTGCGGTTGACAGTCACGCCAGTCTTGTCCACATTTACATTTAACTAATGAAGTTTGAAACCATTTAATTTCTTGATGACATATCGGGCATTTATCTATCAGTAAACAGTGATGAAATGGACAACTAGTGACAAAAGATAAATCCCAAATTCGTCGATAATAAGCTTTGGATTGTAAACAAACTGGACAAAGTCTGACACGAGATTTGGTCAAAGTATAAGTAGGAAGAATACTTCCAAAGACCCTAACTCTATCCTCATATATGCTACTCCAAGGGTTTAGAGAAGGAAATGCCATCGACCAAAGAATACTTTCTTCTACATCAGATCTGAAGCTAAGTTGAGACAAATCATCAGTTTCACTTCTGAAGACATTGGCGTATACCCCTCTTTTTTTCAAACCAGACATCTGAAAAATCCAACAGGATAATGAGTAGTAATTACTCTCAGTAAGTCGGACTATATAACCTGCTAAGCTCTCGTCTGGATAAGGACGAGGACGGCGTATAAGTCTTCTTGAAGCGTACATTCTCTCATAAATGACTATTTGTGTAAAACATCAGAAGAAGAAAGCGCTTTCTTCTTGGGTTTAATTCGACCAGAAGTAGCTCCTTCTTTGGTCGATGATTTGTCAAGTACAAAAGAATCTTCTATCAATAGAAGAACATCATCGGTTAGAAAAGGGTTTTTCTTGTGAGGTTTATCGGCTAAGACATACTTATCAAAAGCAATAGCTAATACATTACTATCAAGTTTTTCTTGACGAAGTTTAAGTGCCAGATATGTTCCATAACGAATTAGCTTCATCACATAAGCAACGATACCATCAGAAGCATAGTAGAAACGGAGAGCCATTTCCTCAGAAGCTAAATCAACAGAAGACACGAGAGGAAGTTGTGAGGATACTGCGTGTAGAAAAGTCCGAAATTCTTTGCCAGAATCAGTCTTCCAAGAAAAAGGACTAAGACTATATCTATTAGCAAACCTACGACTGAGTTGACAATTAACATGAAAAACCGCTTCGGCTTCTGGTAATCCAATTAAAACCATTGGTATCTTAGTATCCAGAATTAAATCCTTCAACCAGTCCGATACCGTTTTGAGAACTTTGGCGGAGTCGCGGTCAATAAAATGTTGAAATTCGTCTAAAAAAACGAGGGATACTTCACAGTCTCTCATTAATCCAATTAGTCTGATGGTCTGATTGCTTATGGTTCCTTTTTCATAGGCAGGATCTCCCAGTTGCCACAGCAGTTTACTGACCATACTTTTTACTGTTGCGGGGGAAGGAACTGTCACAGAAAGAACCTGAACAATGGTACCGGACGATGTTTCGCGTCTTGGGTACCTTTGAGCATAACTATTGAGAATAGTAGTTTTACCTGCTCCAGTTTCTCCCTTTAAAAACAAACATTCCGGTTCATCTTTAAGGTCAGATAAGTGATGACAATTTTCGATGGCTGATAAGATTTCTTTGAATCGAGGATAGGCAACATAAATGTTGTTGGTTAAGCATAACCGCTCTTGAAATGCCAAATCTTCTTCGTATTGTTGAGATGTTGACATTATACTTATTCTCCTAAAGGTAAACCGATACTTACATCCCACCCTGCTAGGTCTGGTTTCCATTCAGCAGTCTCAGCAAGGGAATCAGAAACTTTTTCTTCAACTGAGGTAGTCAATTTTTTACTTGTTCTACGTTGTCGCTTCTTTTGGATTGAAGTTGAAGCGGACTTCAATCCATCAACCTGGGTTGAACTGTTATCAACCGACTTAATTTCTGTACTAAAAGCATTGCTATCAACTACTTGGTTTGCCGGGTAGTCGTTGAATGCACTGCCAAGGTCGGATATACCTGTCATCACGCTCTTAGTACTACTAAATGTATCAACTTTGTCTGTATCATTACGAATTACTTGCTGAGAAGATTCAAGGTTTTCTGTGAGGAAATTATTTCTTAGAGTCCCTTTCCACCTTGCCAAGGATGTGCGAGTTTTATTGTTTTTAGATAAACTCCATTCCCGCTCAACAATTCGTTGAATCTTCTCTTTGGCTAAAGCTAACGCCACAATATCAACTTGTTCTGATTCAATGCGTGCCAGTTGTTTGATAACTTGATGTTGCCAGAGACTCAATCTAAGAGTGTACTCTTGGTTTAGGGCAGGTACTTCTTTAAATTGACGGGTTATTTGGTCAAAGACATAGATTTGGGATAAATCAGTAGGGTCATACTTAACCGTTGTTTTTGAGGCTTCTTTACTCATTGAATGGAGACTAGCTAGCTCAGAACTGTTATAGATAATCCCAAATAACTCCACACCTCTTCTGGTAATTTTTCGGGTGGTTATACTGCCAATTAAAACGAATAGTTCTTGATTAGACGGCGGCAACGCTGGAGGAAATTCCTCAATAGCAAGTGACCAAACTTTTGAGCGAGGAGCCTTCAATTCAGGATGAGAGCTTTGATTATGAATATCAACAATGAAAATATGTATAATTTCTTGTAGAGCTTCAAAAGAAATTACGGCATTCTTAAGCGGATCATAATCATACTGCTTCATGAAGTTGGAAAAACTTTTACCCGGCTGGTCACTTAGCAGTTGACTATTTAAAGCCCCAAAGTATCTTTCAATAGTACTTTTATACCAAGGCATTTTGGGGGGGCAATATTGAATGATGATTCCTAGTTGAAGGCAGGCATCTTCAAAGTGAGTGCTGTAAAATTCCTTGCCATTGTCCACTACAATTACTTCCGGAAGTCCATAAGTGTCCCAGGTGTTTTCTACACTTTTGAATTGGGCGTGGAGATAATTTTTAGGACTAATAGCATGTAGCAGACATTGCATTACTGATAAATAACTGGGAGGGTCAAAACTGAGGTAATAACCTAGAGTAACTCCAGAATATTTGTCAACGGCGCTTGTTAACCAAGGTCTGCCAATGGGCAGGCGATTTTCTGTGTCCACCACAAACAAATTGAGCTTGGTGTGGTCAATCTCTACTCTCTCTAAGGGACGAGTAGGACGCGGACCAGAAAGTACTGGGTTGTACATTTGCTCGGCAATTCTTTTGCCATAGCGACCAGTTGCTACTGTTAATGGCGGCAAACGCGAAATGATTCTATAAATAGTTGAGCGATGAGGAATTTTTAAGGGTTTTTCAGCGAGCATTGCACGAGTCTGATTTTCATGTGTGATTTGGCGTAAAATTTCATCATAAACATCCGCTACATCTGGTTGAGATGTGTCTAGGTAAATGGACTGAATTACCCGGTCAATAATATAAATGACTTCTTTGTGAAGTTTAGGACGGTAGTCTCCCTTGCTAAAATGCCTTGGAACTAATGCGCGAATATCCTGCCCTGCATTCAAATACGTTTTTAGCCAACGATAAAGGGTTAGCCATGTTGGTGGATTGGGGTCATTAATGGACGATGATACTTTTTCAATAACTGGTTGCAGAGTAGCTTTGGTTCGTACTTGTAAATCTAGTTCTAAAACACAGCTAATATATGAGTACTTTCTTTTTGCATCTAGACGAAGTTCTTCTGGAATTTGGGTAAAATCTGCCAGTCGATAATCGGTTTTTCTGGATTTATCACCTGTTGATTGAGTCAACTCAAGTTCCAGTTCGCCTTGAAAAATCAACTGAATTAGAGATGTTTCCTTGATTTTTGATAGTACTTCAGTAACAACATCACATATTTGAAAGTTCCCTCCAGCCAAACGCTGTTTGATGACGTATTCACGTCCATGTAGCCAAAAATGTAGTCCATTTCTAAGTTGAATTCTTTTCATTTACTTTAAAATTAATTCGGCAACATTCACTTGTTTATCGTTAAGTTTAATTAGACTATTTGCATTAATTGGTTGCATCAAGTCTGTTGATAGAAAGCCAAAATACAGAAGCTTAAACAAGTGATTTTTCGAGATCCCTTTTGGCTCCATCTCAAGACAAACTTGTTTTAGCGGCTTTGGTTCAGTGCAGACAAAATAACGTTGGCACTCAAGTAAAAGTTGTAGCTCAAGCGGACAACGAGCGTACTTATAAAGCAGCTTAATATTGTCGAGTTTGGGTTGAATCCGAGTCATGGTATCGGTAACAACTACAAACTCCATGCCAAGTTTTTGACACTCTACAGTGATGTGCCTAAATTTGATGAGATTTTCTTCAGAGTTAACTTTTGAAAGGGGTTTCACCTCTACAACCTGTTGTCGGTCAAGTCTTTGCACCCAGAAATCTGGAGTATAGGTTCTCTGAGTACCTCCGTCGTTATAGCTCACACAGAAGGGCTGACCCTTGTAGGTAATGACGCTTGGGTCAATTTCTAGTAGGTAAATGTAATCCCGCTCAATTTGAGATTCCCACCAGATAGTAGTGTTCATTTTTAAACTGGGGAATTTACCAATTACTTTTTTGTATCCAGCGTTTGTAATGCCTCTTACTCCGACTGCCAATTTAGGTCTTACCTCAAGAGAAGATTGGGTGATGATTAATTTAAAGTATTATATTTTACAGATGCATCTTTTTCACTTAGTCTGCAACAAATTTTCACTTAGTCCGCGACAATTTTCAATTAGTCCGCGAACCGACAGTCATCTGGTATATCAAACGTATTGTCTGTTTGTGGCAGCATTTCAATTATCGAAAAAACTAATTTTCGATAATTACTTTAGCATACACCTAGCTGTGAGGGGAGCATATGTCGGTTCGCGGACAAAGTGAAAATTGTCGTAGACTAATTGAAAATATTCGCGAACGTACAGAAATTATGTTTGTGGAACCCTGATTTTTTAACCCTGATTTTTTCGTATAAAACGGCGATCGCCTTTTACAGGAGTATTGCACCAAAGTCAAATCCAGTATGGATGGAGCGCCTTTTACCCCCAAATTGGTAGAAAATTTCAATTAGTCCGCGATAGTGGTCGGAGTTTTTCACATACTCCACGACAAATTTTCATTTAGTCTGCGACATCAGGAGCCAGAACCCTTGTAACTTTGTTAAAAATTTTTCAATTAGTCCGCGAACCGACAGCATACTTTGATACGCGATCGCTATTCATCCGTAACCTGCCTTCTGATAGACTTAATCTGTCCTCGCTTGTTTTTGCTGTCAAGACGTTTTCTTTGAGAACTACGAGATGGTTTAGTTGGCTTACGTTTTATCTTCAGTACGGTGACGCTTTTTATAAGTTCTTGAAGTCGAGACAACGCCTCAGATTTGTTTTGCTCTTGAGTGCGGTGTTCTTGGGACTTGATGATAATTACTCCATCTTGGGTGATGCGTCGGTCGTTTAGCTTTAACAGTTGTTCTTTATAGAAATCGGGTAGTGATGAAGCCTTAATGTCAAAGCGTAGGTGAATGGCAGTAGAAACCTTATTGACGTTTTGACCTCCAGCACCACTGGAGCGAACCGCAGTAATTTCGATCTCGCGCTCTGGGATTTGAACTGTGTTGGAAATTTCTAGCATCACTTATATTATAACGTCCATTGGTTCAAGCAGATGCGGTTCGATAGTTGTTTTATAAGAATTCAGGAGTCAGAAGAATAAATACTGGTAAAAACCGTGCATTGACTCGTTCAGTAAGATAGGGGTTAAAACTTTTCTTAAAACACTATCCCTTTATGCTGTACGTTCGCTCATTTAAGAAGGGAGAGAGGAATTAATGCCTGAGTGTGTAAGGTTTTAACCTGATTGTGGATCTCATATTGGTGATACCGTGTAATACGTGGGCATTGAGTTGGTGAGCTTAGCGGTGTATTACATGGAGAGAGGGGTTTTCAATCTTTCCGTGTAATATATGGAAGAAGTTAGAGGCTATTGCTCATAAATACGCCCTTGGTGTAATTCCTCATATTACATCTGAAAGATAGGATTTAAAGGTTAAAATTACGGTGTAATACACGGATAGGATAGCAGAGTAATGTTAAAGCGGGACATTCAAGGGAAGTTCGCGCTTAAAGACGATGATTATCGTCAAGTACGCTCTTTAAGAGTAACTGATGAAACCTGGAAGGCTTTGGGTATTGCTGCTGAATGCTTTGGTATGAGTAGAGCTGATTACTTGGAACAGATGATTAGGGGCAATGCTAGCCCAAGTATTACATGGAAAAAAGAGTCGATAAATCAAGCCAAAACTACAGTTGTTCAACTTGCCAACACACCACCCACAGTGGCAAGACTTGAAACTATACGTGACCAAGTTTTACTACAATTAAAGTTAGGTAAGCAAGCTCCAGGCTACAAAGCAGCACTTAAAGCCCTGAATTATTTTATTACCGCACTAACTAGCTAGTATACACAATTTTTTTACCATGTATTACACCGTTATTCTGCTTCAGCTTTGACCATGTATTACACTGTGTCAGCACAATCTGATTTTTACCAGGTTTTTTTCGGGTTTTTTCTTACCCAGTCAGCCATTAATTCCTCTCACCCTTCTTAAATAAGCGAACGTACAGTAATCAAGCAACTAGAACAATTTAGCGAGGGACAGACAAAAGTCATTCTTTCTGAAATTGTTAAGAATGAACTGTTGGTTCACTTAGAGAAAAAAGCGGAAAATACACATGCGGAAATTGACAAAGCTTTAAGAAATGCTAAAAATTATTGGCTACTTGAAGATAATACTATCGATAGTATAAAATTTTCTATTTTTC
Organism: Aetokthonos hydrillicola CCALA 1050; assembly: GCF_017591665.1. Classification (GTDB taxonomy): domain Bacteria; phylum Cyanobacteriota; class Cyanobacteriia; order Cyanobacteriales; family Nostocaceae; genus Aetokthonos; species Aetokthonos hydrillicola. Next base: position 17,766 of record NZ_JAAKGC010000053.1, read on the forward strand.
AGGATAAAAAACCAACATTAATTGCTGCTGAACGCTTAGAGAAATTTATCGAAATAACGTCTCTAGAAATAGTTGATGCCCAAAACCATATAGCGGTTAGTCAACTGTTAGAAAAATACTTTCAAGCTAAACCACCATTTGCAGAGACAGGAGAAAAGAAGAATGAATTTCCTGATGCTATAGCTCTAATGTCTTTGGAGGTATGGGCTAAAAAAAACACGACAAAGGTTTTAGTAATTTCAAAAGATAAGGGTTGGGAACAATACTGTAATGACTGTGAAAATCTTATTTTTTTTAATGATTTGTCAAATGCTTTTGAATTGTTTCAATTGCAAATAAAACCTTATGATATATGTAAGCGATTATCGCAAAAGTATGCCAGTGGTCAGCTTGGTTTTGTAACAAATGAAATTAACTCTGCCTTAAACAATGGGATTTACAACTTTAATATATATGTAGAAGCAGAATCTGCTTATCAATATGAAGATGAAATAACTGATATCAATTATGAGAAATTTGAGTTCAAAATTATTAAAGAACCTAATATTATATTTAGACCTATAAAATTTGAGACAGACACTCTAGTTGTTGAAGTAGATTTGTTATCAGCAGTGTGACTTTTGCTTCAGATCAGTCTTAATCAGTTAGTGCTGCATATATAGGGACAGAATGACCACCGGGTACTCTTTACGCTGTATCCAATTCTAACTCTCACCAGCTTGCAAATCATGCAAAATTAATGACTGTTTTGCTTAGACGGATATTGCGAGCAAGCATCCGTTGAATTGATTGTTGTATAGATATTGAGTACCCTTCCCTTTTAGCACGTAATAAAATGCCAATAGTACCTGTTACTGAAAGACCACTTAATCTCGCTACTCGTCTACCAGTTGCTTCATCAATACAGACCGTTTGGATGTTTTCATTGATGGCGAGTTGAATAACCGCTGCTTCACCGGAATCAAGGGAGTTAAGCAAAAAAGGAGAAATATTTACAGGAGTTGGCCATTTTTGTAGCCAAGAAGCTGCTTCAAATTCAGGTGCGCCAAACCTACTAGCACAAATATGTAAGTATTTCCTGACAAACTTCTGTCTTGGACTAAAACTTGATGATACAAAGATTCGAGAATATTTAAATCTCCTAAAGCAGCTATTAGGGAAATAACTGGGGCTGTGTTAATAACTATTTTATCGGTATTAGGCATTTTCGAAATCAGATAAAAGTTCCTCTTGTGTTAAATCAATCATTGAAACTCCATAACGATGTAAATTGAGTAAAAAAGAAACTCGATCTATACCTGCTAATTGTGCTGCTACGCCAGAAGAAATGCGTTTCATTTCAAACAGCTTAACCGCCATTGCCATTTTTGCTTCTTGCTCAAACTGTTCTCGCGTCTGTTGTAAGGCATCTGGTAAAGTTTCTGGATAGTCTATTTTGAGTTGTAAGGACATATTTTTTTCATCTAATTCCTAGCTAGACAGCGATGCAACGCCGACTTTTTATTGAAGTAGTATTCGATTGTTGGTATTTCGTTGTCCAATCTTGATAGTGTGAAAGAAGCTCAACTGGTTCAATTATCCTTATTTGAATGATTTTACTTGGAGACACCCCTTATATTATGAAGAAGAGTTTGCTATCTAGTTTACTCATTATCTCGGTCTTCCTCAATGGATGTCTCAAGTTTGAAGAAAACTACATTTATACAGATGGTCAGCCCGCTCCCATTGCAGTAATTGAGAAGTGGATTGGCGCACCGTTACTTAGTAGCTACTCAGATTTAAAGTATAAAATTATTAACGATGCTCCTGATAAACATGTAGAAATCGCGCTCAAAGTACAAGAGAGTTACTACCTAGCTGTGATCAAAAACTTGGTGAGAGACAATAATTCTATTAAAAGTAAAATATTATACTTAAATAGTGGGAACAGTCCTAATACTTTTATGAAGCCTCCTTCAGCAGGCACACCTGTTTGGACTTCTAAAGAAGGATTTTATCATAAGTATATTTGGTATCAAGACTCAATCCTTTATGTTTCTTATGCGGAAGGTTAGATCAAACGAGCACAAAAATGTTTTCTCTAAATCCGGAATGGTGGAATTCGGTGTTGTAGCTCTATACAGATAAACAAATTAACTTAAAAATCGCTATACCTAACCACAGACCATGCTGTTTCTCTCAGTATGGTCTTATATTTTTAAATGACAATTTGTAGGGTTTCCCGTACCAAAATATTGCAAGCTTCCACACCTAACAACACAATTCGGTAATCATCATTTAACTTGTGCTAAAAACCGAATTTACAGCCTTTTTATCAATGACTAATATGAGATTAAACCAAGCAATTAAAGAAGGAGTCAGGAGTCAGAAAACAGAATTCCTGAAGTTAGGACAGGCAAAGATTCATATCTACTCTACCCTGTAAGTGCTACAAAATCTTAGACTTCATTCTGAATTCTGAGTACTGAATTCTTTCTGATTAAATTCTGAATTAAACAAGACATATCAAGGATAGGTTATGTTAATTCGTTACAATTCCTGGCAAGACTTCAACACTCTTCACCGTCAAATCAACCGTTTGTTTGATTCAGCTTTAACCCCAGAAACAGTGAGAGAAAGAGCTTTTACACGTGTTCCTCCGGCTGAACTTCATGAAACAGCAGATGCTATCCATTTGAAACTAGAAGTTCCAGGTATGGAAGCTAAAGACCTGGATGTGCAAGTCACAGAAAACGCTGTTGCTATCAGTGGTGAGCGGAAGTCCGAAAATAAGACTGAAGAAAATGGTCGTACCGTGACTGAATTCAGCTATGGCAAATTCCAACGTGTAATTCCCCTATCTGCTCGTATTGAAAATACCAACGTTACAGCAGAATACAAAGATGGCATTTTAAATTTGACACTGCCTAAGACTACTCAAGAAAAGAACAAAGTTGTCAAAGTTAACTTAGAGCAAGCTTCTGCATAGTTGGTTATTATCTTGAACTGGTTCAACGGTTTGTAATTGGTTGATTAAGTTTTAGCCTAGTTGCTTTTATGCACTGGGCTTTTTTATTGTCCCGCACAACCATACTATATTAATTAGACATATACTGAAAGCCTCGTGTAAGTTTTCAAAGTCAAGAATGTTAACCATGACTAACGTCACACTAATCTCTCCACTACAGTCATACAGGAGTGAGTAGCTTTTTCGCTACTAACTAAGAAACTGGAATTTTAAGATAGTGAGTATCAACCACAGAGTTAAACAATCAAGAAAAGGAAAATTAAATTGTATGAAAAAGATAATTGCAGGTGTAATGATTGCTATTCCTTTAATGATGACTACCTTTGGAACAAAAGCTGATGCGTCACAAGGTTTTGTAAATAAGAGTATTCGCCCAATTGCATCTAGACCAGAATTCATTGCACGGGCTAAACATCGTGTATTAGTTCCTGGACGTTGGGAATACAGAAATCACCGCCGTGTCTGGGTTAAAGCGCACTATGAATGGAGATATTAGAACGAGCGAATGATAGATCTAGTGTTGCAGAATATGGTCAATATATAAATAGCTCCTAAGTTTTCAGGTACATAGATATTTTCCTCACACATTTGAACCTAATCACACCTTAGAAATACCCCCTAAATAAGGGGGATTTTTCTTTTTTGGAGTTGAGCGAGACAATGTAGAACTACTTTCCCACAAGGAGAGAGTTTTTAGCTTTTTCGTTCGTGGTTGCAACATTTTTAATAAATTGGTAAAGTCTTGAAGAAGTGCTTGAAATCATGAATTTAAAGCAAGAAAAATGCCCATTTATAGAGAGCGTTACGCGGATAATTGGCAAGACATAGCACGGCAAGTGAAGGAGTCTGCTGGATGGAAATGCCAGCACTGTGGACAACAATGCCTGCGCCCAGGAGAGAAACCAAAACAGATGACGCGCGCTGAGTGGACAATGCTCACGCTATCAGTTCATCATTCCAACTTCACGCCAGAAGATAACCGCAGAGAGAACCTTATACCTCTTTGTAGTCCATGTCACATTAAAATACATGCAAGGGGACGGTCAAACACTTCGCCAGGGCAGTTAGAACTACCAATATAGATCAATATAGATGTTCAATCAACAGGTTTTCCTAGCTCATAAGCAGCAGATTCCAGGGGAACGGCGATCTGGCTGACTGCTAGAACACCACCCTATTTTTTACTCAAACCCATGTACTGAATAATGACTTGATCAAGTAATTGAGTCGGTAGAAGTTTGGCAAGCCAGATATTCATTAAAGCATCTAATCCCACCACATAACGAGTTTTTGGTTTTTTCGCAGTGAGTGCATGAGCAACAGCTTTAGCAACTAATTCAGCAGGAAAACCATTTTTACTGAGCTTAGAGGCTGTATTACGGGTAGCGTTTACAGCATCTGAGTATAATTGGTGCGATAAGATGGGCAAGTTGTTCCAAATTTTGTCAGCTAAATCTAAAGATTTTTCCCAAATCGGCGTTGTTACACATCCAGGTTCGATCATAGAAACCTTAATATCCCAAGGTTGCAGCTCCATACGCAGCGCATCACTAAGCGCTTCCAATGCAAATTTTGAGGCACAATAGGGACCTAAAAAAGGTACAGCAACTTTGCCATTATCGGAAGTAATGTTGACAATACGACCTTTAGCCTTTCTCAAAAGTGGTAGAAATGCTTGCGTAACAGCTAGCTGTCCAGTTAAGTTGACTTCAAGTTGTTTTCTGAATTCAGCAAGAGGAAGAAATTCCAGGGGACTTGCAACAACTATACCAGCGTTATTCACTAGACCGAAGAGACCAATAGTGTTTAAGGCTTCCCTCACAATATTGAAAGATGCCATAATAGACGCTTCATCTGTGACATCTAACAGAAGTGGTGTTAGTCTAGCTGAGGTTTTGCCCTTTAGCTTTTCACCATCACCATCATTACGTACACCAGCAAATACGTGATAACCCAATTTGTCTAAGTAAATAGCACAGGCTTCACCTATTCCACTTGATGCGCCAGTGATCACCACGGCTCCAAAAATTTCTTTGCTAGCCATTCAGATAACCCGTAGATTAAGAGCAAATTGTATTTAATTATGGTCAATCCTACAGTAAAACAACGGAAAATCGCTAACTATCATTCTTGTGCTTGAAGACACATTCATCAGCAAGCCCTACGTAGGTTTCGGAAAAATAGGGGCAAGGGCGTACATTAGAGTTCCATTGCTACTCAAGGGCGAGAGGGATCGCAGTGACTTGTTACTGGAATGTAGAGTAAAAGTGAGCGATATAGCTGCATTGCTATCCCCACTTATAGGACACTGTAAAACTCGCGCCACGCTTGAAAGCATCAAGATTCCCCATCAACGCCATAATACTCTTCCAGCCATTGCAGCAACCCAAATTCCACAGGAGTCAGGTAGCTTTGCCGTCCTAGAGAATCCAACACTGTATATGCACCACGATCCAACGTACCATGATTACGTAGTCGCCAAATCCTCTCCTTAATTTGTGGTAGTTGATCATGGGCTTCTGGTGAGTCGATTTTGTTCAGGTTCTCAGGTTTCACGAGCAGTGTATTGTCATGGACAGCCACTTCTACTGTAAAGTCATTTAGGGTAACTGCGATCGCCCAGCATCCGTTATATTTTCGTTCTTGTGCCTCTAACTTACTTAAAGTAAACACATCTCCTAGCTGACAAAAATCGCTAGCTTTGAATAAACGCTTCTCTTTCAAGCGTTCCAGTGTCTCCTTGACAAGGCGTCCACTGGGTACTCTATTACCAGCCTCAATTACTGCTTGCTGCCATACTGAACGTTGTTCTGGGGGTTCTAAATTGGTCAGAGGTCTAACTTGGGATTCACTAGTCGGCAAAATTTGGGAACAAATTGTTCCCGTCTCCGAGGTGAATTTCGGAATCATTTGTTCCCTTCAACAGATTATCTACTACCATTGAACCGGCAATTAGGTAATTGACACTACGATGGGTAAAACCAAACCTATCACGGCAATACTCTTGAAAAGTCTTATGGCTACTGCGGTATAAACGTTTATTCCGTAATTCCATTAAAGCTTGGCCACACTCATAAAATGACCTTTCCACCTTCCGTTCTAGGTGAAGCCGTAACCCCAACTCCTCCTGTGTGAGCTCTTCTATTTCAACAACTTCAACTCTTACAGCTTGTGGATCTTCTGCTTGGGTATTGGCTGAGGGTAAGAGTTTTGGTGTTTTGCGTTTTGTCATAGTTCAGAACAAAGGCACTTAGTCTGGATAGATAGAAGCTTTAGTTGAAGTCTTTGTAAGAGAAGGCAATTTGTGCTTGCTAAAAGTGCGATCCGCACGCAGGCGGTACGCTTCGCTATTGCCTTTCTTTATTCTCTTTATCATAGCATACAGCGCTATACATTTAGCGCTAAGTGCTTAAATATCAGAGAATAGCACTTGTGAGGGTATTGCTGACTTACCTAACGCTATGCTAGTGGTATGAGGTGCTATTAAAGTTAATGAGACATAATAAGAAATAGCGATGAATGCAGTGCTAAGCCTACCAAAAGTCAGTAGAGTTCGTTGGAAGCTAAGAGAAGTAATGGCTAAACGAAAGATTACAAACAAAGCACTAGCGGATAAACTCAACGTCCACCCAACCAGTATTTCCCGACTCAAAACTCAGGATGTATTGCCAGAAATTGGTGGAGAGGTATTAGGTCAGTTAATTGACGCAATTGATAAGCTGAGTGCTGAAAAATATGGCTGCTGCACTTTAACGGAACTGGTTGAGCTAGTCTCTGATGAGCGGCGCTAAGTGTGAGTCTGAAGTGCTGGCACAAGGTTTATAACTTCTGCGAATTTGATCTCTTATGAAAGATGAAAAACAGTTAACTAGCATGATTGTGCCTTTTTATCTGGAAGAACAGCCGGATACCGAAAACCGGATGATTCATGAGATATGGGCATGGAATTTCGACAAATTAGAATACACTCACAACTACATTCAATGGTTATTTCCAATCATTGAGAAAAGCTCATTTAACCTTAATGCACCTACCCTTAACAATGAAGTCATTCAAAAGTTTTACACTGACACTCGCCTTCAAAAAAACTTGCTGCAATCCTTAACTGTCTTGCTAAGATTTTACGGACTACAAGGCAGTGTTAATGAAGATGGTATTTATATTGTGACAAAATCTGAAGATTATCCAAATCGTATGAAACAGTGGATAAACTCTAGTAATCATAACTACCTTCGTATCACTCGGATTTTAAAATGCTTAGTCTCATTAGGATGTAACACTTATGCCCAGGCATTTTATCAATGCTTGAAACAAATTTATTCGGAAGAAAGCCAGTTGATTGGCAACAAAACTTTTCACTTTTGGACTGGGGCGATCTCCAACAGAATATGACACCCCAATCACAAACAGTGTATGATAAGAGCTTTGCCCAAAAGCCATAGGAGAAATACCACTCGTGAAGGAAAGTATCATCAGTATTTCAAAACCTACCCCGAAAGTACAACCAAAGCCACTTGAAGATGAACCCCAACCAGAAATAACCCAAACTGAAGAAATCAGTTGGACAGAGGAATTACAACAACCAGAGTCATTAGACCCCATTCGACCTACTTTAAGCAGCTTTGCAAGCACAAGTTATGGTGGTTGGAAACCATCAGATATTTTGAGAGAAATCAGACTGGATAATTTTGATATAGGTAGTACAGACTAAGGGCAATTGCACTTCTTATGGATAAATTTTATTTGGCTGTGATGGTTTATTCTAAGATTAAGGTGCGAGCGCGTATTTATGAACAACAGAACTCCATTACTTGCACACTCTACCCTACTTATGAAAAAATGACATTATTTAATTTAAAAGTATGAAAAAAAGTTTTTCATTCAGGCTAAGTTCAAACCCTTTTTCAGTAAAGGTTTAAGCCAACTTTCTTTACCCAAAGGAACGTGACATTAATTCTTTAGAATTGGACAATAATTATTTAATGTACACCAAAAGAGGTAGTGTTCAACTACCCCTTTTGGACGAGGCTAAAAGCTTATTATCAGAATCCTATTCTAGCTATGGAGCATTGAAATTGTGATTTGCTGCAGATGGAAAGTCGTCGTGAACACTTATGGCATCTGCTACAGATAGCTGGGAGTTCGATAGTAATGAATACGTTCCTTTAAATCTCTACATTTTGCTGCTTATCTGGCCAATTAGTTAAATCCTGTAAACAGCGTTCTTGACATCAATCTGTTTTTGACTCTCGTGGAATTAGTGTCAGATTGACGATTTCATTCCATAGCCTGATAGCCACGGATTCAGCCTGAATTCATTTGTAAAATATTCAATAAAACAACGTACTTTTGCAGAGATAAACCGCCCACGACGATAAACAACATGAATGGGTAATGGGGTAGGTTGATAATCTTTGAGGATAATTTTTAAGCGATCAGATTGAATTAGCTCACCAAACAACCAAACTGGGCAAACTGCGATACCTATACCTGACAACACAGCTTCTCGAATGGCGGTAGAGTTATCGACTTGCAAATTGCCTTTGACCGTAACTTTGGTTGTTTCACCCGTCGGAAGTTGAAAATGCCATTCATAACCTGTTACGAGGCGAGTATAGACAATACAGTTGTGATCGATTAATTCTTCCGGTATTTTTGGTTCTTGACGATTGTGAAAATAATCCACAGAAGCAATTGTGATTCGGTGAGTGAGGCCAATGGGATGAACGATTAGTGCCGGGTCGTTTACTTGTCCAATCCGCATCGCCAGATCAACTCCCTCTTCTACTAGATCAACAAAGTTATCGCTCATCATCAGATCTAACTTCAGGTTGGGGTAGCGAGCGAGAAATCCTTTAAGATAAGGCATGATTTGATGCTGCCCAAAGGCAACTGGACAGTTAACTCGTAATGTTCCAACTGGGTTTTGTCTTTGACCAACACTTGCTTTCGCTTCTTCTACTGCATCCAGTAAACCCTGACAATGCTCAAAAAAACGCTCGCCCTCTAGTGTCAACTGTAGCTTACGAGTTGAACGAGTCAACAGTTGCACGTCGAGATAATCTTCTAGAGCAGCAATCTGCTTACTGATGGTGGGTTGGGTGGTGTTATATTCACGCGCTACTGCCGAAAAACTACCCGTTTCCACCACCCGAACAAAACTTTGAATCCAGTTGAGCCGATCCATTATCTTATACCATTTCCTAATTTAGGAAATTTAGGTTTTCTTTAATTTATTCCAAATACGAATAAATCATATTCTATTTTCCCTGCTTCTCAATTAAATTGAGACAAATCATAATTAAAAGTGTGGACAGCAGGCAAGCTCAAGGCCAAACATGAAGTTTTTACCGGCTATCAGGAGATAGTTATGACGGGAGCAGACCAAATCAACAATATTTTCACCCATATGCAAGCAGGATGTCCCGATGGAAACATTAATAGCCAGCGATCGTGTTCTTTGCTTCAGAAGATGCATCTTATATTATCGGGCAAACATTGTTTGTTGATGGCGGTAGTAGTCTTGGAGCTGCCTTTCCTTAACTTTGGTTAAGTAAATTGCCTAAGGGTGTATCTTAACTTAGTTACAAATTATAGTACCTTGCGGAAGATACAGATATTTTAGTACACCTGTGGAGAAAAATCATGACTACTGAACCTAACTATTTCACTAAGTACGAAAATTTACACTTCAAACGTGATGAAAATGGTATTTTAGAAGTACGAATGCATACAAATGGCGGAGCGCTGATATTCACAGGTAAAACTCACCGTGAGTTTCCCGATGCTTTCTATGATATTAGCCGCGATCGCGACAATCGTGTCGTCATCCTCACAGGTACAGGTGATGAATGGATGGCAAAAATTGATTTCAACAGTTTAGGTGATGTCACTAATCCCCGTGTCTGGGATAATACCTTTTGGGAAGGAAAGAAAGTCTTGCAAAACCTGCTTGACATAGAAGTTCCAGTCATTAGTGCTGTCAACGGACCAGCTCTATTGCACACCGAATATATTCTCACCTCCGACATTATTCTAGCTTCCGAAAATACCACGTTTCAAGATATGCCCCACTTGAATGCAGGAATTGTTCCTGGTGATGGTGTACACGTCCTATGGCCCTTGATTTTAGGTCCGTCTCGTGGTCGCTACTTCCTGCTGACCCAAGAAACTCTCAATGCTCAACAGGCATACCAATTGGGTGTTGTCAACGAAGTTTTACCGTCCAATCGCCTGATGGAGCGAGCGTGGGAGTTGGCAAGACAATTGGCAAAACAACCCACTCTCACCTTGCGTTACACTCGTGTTGTCTTAACCCAACGACTCAAACGTCTAGTATCTGAAGGTATAGGGTATGGTTTGGCGTTGGAAGGCATCAGTGCTACTGACCTTCGTACTGGAAAGTAATTTTTCTAAACCAGGAGGTGTTTTCTGTTTTCCAGCAACTCGCTTTTTGACAAACTTGTCATGGAAAAAACCTTCTTAAAACGAGCAATCTTCCCCCGCACGTTGACGCAAGAAAAAAGGGGAACCTTCTTTGATTAGATGTATAAGACCCAACATTTAAAGGGTTTGTATTAAGGTTCCCCTTTTTTCTCAGTATTAGTCCTCGACCCCGTTAAAAGGTTGATAAGTTCCACTTCTACGTGTTGAAGGGCAAAACGTGCTGTTTTTAGGCTTTTATTGAGACTTATTATTAAAGTAGCGCCTAAAAGCACAACAGGAGTGCTCGTTTTAAGTAGATAAATAGGTTGAGAAGTAACGCCAATTAAAACCACCACTGTGGCAGTTTATCATGTTTTTTGAATGCGCATTAGATGTGCAACCTGCCAAATTTGAGTTGTGATGTCTTTAGCTGCATTCTCTATTGAATGGGAATGCAAATAAACACAATGATTACCTTCTTGCACATCTATTTTGGCTTGTTGTAATTTTGCAATTAGATGATCGATACTTGTGGATAGGTGGGAGCATTTTTGTTGTAAGTCTTGCATGATAATTACCTCAAAAATTAATTACCTAAAAGCTCTCGAGCATAGATTTTAGTCGATTGCTTCATTGTTCCGCCTAGTCGGACACTCTTCAACAGTATCTCCCTTTACAAAAATTTGTGTTGAGTTGTTCTTAAGTTTGCGTTGAGTTGTTGTTAAGTTTACTCAACTCAGTAATAATAAACTACAAACTTACTACACGGTTTCTGTGAAAAAAAGATGAAAAATTCCCGATTATATATTCACCTGCTTACATATCATACCGTCTAATCAAATTCAAAAGCCTGACACAGAATTTCCCACAAGGGTTTTACTTTAAATATATTACTTTCGTCATAAAAAACTCTGCCCCAAGATAAAATTTAGACGAGAATTGTCTGTTGGGTAACCGCGTAAAGCAAAAAAAGAACGGAACATGCTGCGGTAACTTCAGGAGCGATCGCACTTAAAAGTCCCGCTCACCAACCCTGATTATTTTTTCAATCAACGTTAAAAAATTTCAAAATCGAGCAATAGACATTTAATATAAAATTGAGTTAAGGATAAAATGTACTTCAAACAAGTAATGATTTTCATATTTTTGTTAAGACTAATTACGATGCGTTCTGCCTGATGATTTATCCAAATCTTCTCCTGTAACTTGTTCGACTTGACTGACTTCAAAAATCAGAATAAACTTTTTACGCATTACCTTACTGACAAATTCTTCTAAAAGTCTCACCTGTTTAGGGGTCACAGCTTTATGAGAGCGAACACTTAAGTGCACTTCAGGTGGGTCAGTCAACCAATTAGTATCGCTTTTAAGTAGAGTAACGCGCTGAAAGGTAACGGTTTTGTTGAGCAACGCTGACTTCAGAGCAGCTTCGAGTTGGCTTTGTCTAACCAATCGCACAAAACTAACAGCCAAAGGAATTAAAAGTACAGATGTAAAGGCTAGAGTCCAAACAAGCGCTCTACGAGCACGTGCCAGAGGAACCCAGCCTGTTATTAAGAATACTAGCATGCAAGAGAAGGTGATCCCGAGCAAGTTGGTAAGGTAGAGGAGGGTAGCACCAAGACTGAGTGACCAATCTGCACGGGATAAACCCAAGCCAATGACACAAACTGGTGGCATCAGCGCAACAGCGATCGCCACCCCCGCAAGACTATTAGCAACTTTAGGTTTAACTAAGGCGAAGCCACCAATTCCTCCAGCAGCGAGCGCAATTCCTAAGTCCAACAAATTAGGTTTAGAGCGAACAAGAACTTCGTTACCAAACTCTGCAAGTCCTACCAAGCGACCTAGAACAGCAGCTAAAATAATTGCTAATACTGTTCCAACACTGATTGCAGTTATACTGAAACGGACGAGGATAACGTCACCGTCTAAAGCTCCAAATGCTAGCCCCCGGATTGGTAACATCAGAGGAGCAATGATCATCGCTCCAATAATTACAGCAGCACTATTGGAAAGCAACCCCAAAGTCGCGATCGCGCAGGAGCCAAGAATCAACACCAGGTAGTTTACATCTAAAGTTGATTCTACCAACAGATCAGTTCGCAACTGTTGTAGATTTTGTGGAGTAACTCTTCTGGCGCTGTAATATTTAAAACGCTCCCGAATGTGGTTGAACATAATCCCGTCGTCCAAGAAATTAAGGGGTGATATTGAGCGTAACTCATCTTGGAAGGATTATGAATTGCGTATTATTGAATACGCTGGTGAATTAAGTATCTTTATCGTCCAACTTTTTACTATTTACTGGTGGCTACTACCGCTAGTTAGAGGCTTGTATGTTAGAAACAGTAGTAGACCATTGCTCCATGCTCGCGGACAAAATATTGCAACCTCTTAATCCTCAACCCAATACAGGAGACCAAGAGAAGTAACTCCCCCAAAAAAGTGAGCACCAATCATATTCACGTTTGCTAACATTACAAAAATATCTAGCGAACGAATCACGTTCTCCGGTTGGTAAATTGCAACACCTTGAGGTTGTGCTAATGCTTTTCCTAATATGATTACCACCGTTTCTTCAGAAGCAAGAAAAGCTATTAATAGCCCTACCAAACTTACGATTAATCCAATACGTAAATTTTGAACTACATCTTCTTTGTTAGGATAGTTTTGAGCGTTTGGTGTTTGTAAAAGTTTAGCCAATTTCCTGTAACGAAAAGCCCAATACACTCGAAAGCATAGCAATAAAATACTAACAATAGCTAAAAATATGCCAAATCCTATACCAGCATTACTGGTTTGGGTAGTAATGTTACGGCTGAAGTAAGCCATTAACACAGCGATACCAGAAATACTACCCAGCGCTAACTGTACCCAAAAACTAATTCGACTGACTAGACGAAAAGTGGCAGCAAATTCTTGTTTGGTTGGTGGACGTGAAAAGGAGCTTAAAATATCTAACATTTACACCTATAAGTAAACTTGGTAGGAAATATTATCAAGAAAGGCAGAGGGCAGGAGGCAGAAGGCAGAAGGCAGAAGGGAATTCTGACTCCTGGTCTGTGCCCGTGACCGTTCGCGAAGCGTCTCGAAGAGAAGGGAACAAGGGTTTAATACCCCAATTTCTTTAAGTTGCTTCCTTTCAGATGGGGATTCGACCCCATCTGAAAGGAACCTTCTGCCCTCTGACTTGTAAGTAGGGAGCAGAGAGCAGGGAGCAGGGGGAATAAAATACTTACATGCATGGCGGTGAAAATTTTTTCATTGGGACTGCCTTCGTACTTCTGCCTTCTTCAACCTCCGATGTTAATCTTAAATAGTGGAAAAATTGTGGAGAAATTACCAGTCAACTTTTAAAGACTGTTTTCATATACTCCAACATTGTTTGTAATACAATCATTAATTTGGCTGAGATATTTGTTTATTTTAGATCAAGATTTTTGGTATAATTTTAAACTTAGTATGATTGTTACGGTGAATATCCTGATGATGGTTGCGTCGGTTGGTCAATCGGAACGGGTCAAGCTCAGGGGTTGGGATGAACCCGGTACATATGGGACAACCTTTGTCCCAATTTGGGATGTAGACGAATAGGAGAGGGTGCGATCTGCACAGTCAAAAGTAAGAGCCTCAGAATTGAAGAAGAATTCAAAATTTAGGAATCAGTATCAATCGGATGGAAATTTAAACCTTTTATACCAATCGTATCATCACTGATTGGTTGCAAACACTGGGGAGTATTTTGATTTGTTAAACGTAAATTGAGCAAAATAGCAACCCAACGAGCTGTCAGCCCCTGGAAAAGAACCGTCATAATAATCGTCAAAAATACTAAAGCTTTAATCGAATCACCACCATTTATACCCTGCTTTGCGAGCGAAACCGCAAACAAAGAAGCCAAAGAAGCAGCCACAATTCCCCGGGGAGCAACCCAACACAAAAATAACTGCTGTTGCCAGGTCAAACCTTGATTCCAGGTGGATATAAAAACGTTAATAGGACGTACAATCAGCATCAGTACTAGAACCGTCACAACACCACCCCAACCCAAGACAAAAACACTTGCAACTGATAGGTCTGCTGCTAATAGAACGAATAAAACCGAATTAGATAATATGCTTAATTGTTCATTAAACCGGCTTAGTAAAGACTCACAAGGCAAGTTAGCAGCTTGTAAAACTACGCCCATAGCCACAACAACCACTAGACCAGACTCACTACACAGTACTTGTGCCAAACTAAACAAGCCCCAGATACTAGCGAAAACAACTAAATTTTTCAACTCTTGAGAGAGGAATTTATCGTGCACGAGATATTGGCACAGCAGCCAACCTCCACCTATTCCAATCACTCCACCTATACCCAAACGTAACAGCAGACCCTCAATTAAAATGAGTATTTCTACATCCCTATTTAGGACGAAATGAAGCACTATCACAGAGAGAATTGCACCGATTGGATCAATAAAAACGCCCTCCCCTTCTAAAAGGGTAGAAATTTGATGGTCTATACCAATCTGTTTGATAAGTGGATTAATAACTGTTGGACCAGTTACAACTACTAAAGAGGCATAAAGGAAAGCTATTGACCAGGGAAATTCACTGAACCAGTGTGCGGATATTGCAGCACCTACTAACGTAATTAGCACTCCCAAAGTCACAAGATTGCGAAGACTAGTTGAAACTTTTCCTAACTCTCCTAACTGTAGATTTAAACCACCTTCGAATAAAATCAACGCTACTGACAGTGAAATGATAACTTCTAAACCAACCCCTAACGCAGATGGGTCTAACAAACCAAAACCGTCTTGTCCTAAAAGAATCCCAAACAGAAGTAGCAAGACAATGCTAGGAATTTGAAGATAACCTGCTAAAACTTGAGCCACAATGCCAACTACAACCGTTTCACTTATTAAAACAGTGATTTTTAAGGATTCTTCCATAAGAGTTTTAGAGTAACTAGTAATATTACACTTACACAACACATGAAGAGACTGTATACCCCAGAAGGTTAGCGCTTCAGCGCAGGCTGTTGAAACAAACGCTCACGGGAGCAAAACAAGAATTAAATTGGTAACATCCAACACGATATTACATGAGCATTTGTCAATCTCCGAGTTGTGAGGAGGTTGGGTACAAAAAAGACAATGAGGATCGCTACACTCATAAGTAGTTTATCATTTTAAGTTGCTATGAACCATGACGCGATTAAACTGTATGAACCAATCAACACCGTGAAACAGGTTAGTGAAGATATTTGGATCGTTGACGGTCCAATCGTGCAGATGAAAATGTATGGGACTTCTATTTCTTTCCCAACGCGCATGACTGTTGTGCGATTGAGTAACGGTGAGCTATGGTGTCACTCACCAATAGAATTAACCTTGGAACTCAAAGCTGAAATCGACTCTCTTGGTTCAGTGTGTCACCTCATTTCGCCCAATAAAATTCACTACGTCCATATTGG
Organism: Aetokthonos hydrillicola CCALA 1050; assembly: GCF_017591665.1. Lineage (GTDB taxonomy): Bacteria > Cyanobacteriota > Cyanobacteriia > Cyanobacteriales > Nostocaceae > Aetokthonos > Aetokthonos hydrillicola. Next base: position 33,667 of record NZ_JAAKGC010000053.1, read on the forward strand.
CACTTGGGCTAAAGCTTATCCAGAAGCAATCGCGTGGGCCTCACCAGGTGTGCGCGATCGCGCAGCACAGCAGAAAGTTGAAGTAAGTTTTGATGCCGACTTGGAAGATCAACCACCACCTCAGTGGGCTGCAGATCTAGACCAATTAATTTTTCGTGGCAGTCGATTCATGGATGAAGTTGTATTTTTCCATCGCAAGAGTGCTACCCTCATCATTGCCGACCTGATCGAAAACTTTGAACTTAACAAAGTTAGTACGTGGTTTGGTTGGGTACTTAAGCTAGCTGGTAGTGCTGACCCTGATGGAAAAGCTCCATTGGATTTGCGAATGACGTTTTGGGGGCAAAAGGAGCAGTCCCGTAATTGCTTAAAGCGAATGCTCGAATGGAATCCTCAGAAGATTATCCTAGCCCACGGTCGTTGGTATGAAAATAACGGTACTGCTGAGTTGCACCGCGCTTTTCGCTGGCTTGAATAGCTTATCTCTTTTAACCTGGCTGTTGAGTAGTTAGCTAAGCCTTGAACACGATCGCTGGATCGACGCGAGTGACCTTTTGAATAGCAAAGATAGCTGACATGATGCACATTACAACGGTGACTCCCAAAACAGCTGCTGCAGAAACTGGGGTGATGACAATCATTATGCAAGGAGTATTTTTAATTCGAGCATTGACCAACTTGGTGTACTTTTATTAAATTGGTAATCCCTTTAAGGGCTAGGGGTAACCCAGCTGCGATTACAATTATGTCTCCCGCGCTGACAAGTTTGTGAGCAACAGCAACTTGCTCTACTATTGCGATCATTTCGTCTGTGCTAGCAACCTCCTGGAGTAACAAGGATTGAACACCCCAGTAAAGAGCTAGCCGCCGTTGCACAGATTCTTTAGGTGTTACGGCAATAATCGGGATAGGTTGGCGATATTTAGAGAGAACCTGGGCAGTAAAGCCGTTTTGAGTGAAGCAGATAATTACTCGTGCTTTAAGATGCTGTGCTAGCTGGCACGCTGCATAACCTACAGCACTGGCAACATGATACTCATCCGCGCCACCATCAATGTAATTGAGGAGTGATGGTAAACTTGCTTCCACTGTATCAGCAATGCGAGCCATAGTCTCAACTGCTTTTACTGGATAACGACCTATTGCTGTTTCTCCTGAAAGCATAAGGGCGTCTGTACCGTCTAAGATAGCGTTGGCAATGTCGGAAACTTCAGCACGCGTAGGTCTAGGATTATGAATCATGGACTCTAACATCTGAGTTGCAGTGATGACCAGTTTAAGGTGTTTGTGACAAATTTGAATCAAGTGCTTTTGAATTCCAGGAACTTGTTCTAAGGGAATTTCTACCCCCAAATCTCCCCGTGCGACCATAATAATATCAGAGGCAATCACAATACCTTCGAGATTGTCTAATGCTTCATGACGCTCAACTTTAGCAATGACATGAACGTTTGTTTCTCGATTTGCAATCATATCTGTTAACCGTTTGATATCGCTCGCTTCCTCAACAAACGAAAGGGCAACATAATCTACTCCTTTAGCTAGTCCCCACTTTAAGTCTTGGATATCTTTTTCTGTTAAGGTTGGGGTAGATACAGAAGATTGGCTGAGATTAATACCTTTATGACTTTTCAACGAGCCACCGTGAATTACAGTTCCGTGTATTTCGTTATTATCAATGTGATTTACCTGAATCTCGATTAAGCCGTCATTAATGAAGAGCGGGTCTCCCTCTTTTACATCCCTTGCTAAACCTTTATAGGTAGAACTAAATCGTGTAGCTGTACCCACAACATCTTCCATAGTGATCACAATTTGATCACCGGTTTGTAAGACAACATCATCTACCATCTCTCCTACACGAATTTTAGGACCTTGTAAATCTTGTAAAATGGCGATTGGGCGATTTAGTTCCGACGAGATCTCGCGAATTAGGTGAATTCTTTTTAAATGAGCTTCACTATCTTCATGGGAGAAGTTCAACCTTGCCACATCCATACCCGCTTTTACCATCGCTTTAATAGTGTCACGATCTGAACAAGCCGGACCAAGCGTGCAGACGATTTTGGTTTTACGCATGGAAGAGTGAAATTTTTATTTCAAAACAGTTTTTTTAGTGAATTTCCCACCCTCGTCAATATCATAAACGATGGGGATGCCAGTTGCCAGTTCTAGGTTTGGAACTTCCTCTTGGCTAAGGTGATCAAGATACATAATGATTGACCGCAGGGAATTTCCGTGAGCAGAAACTAGAACATTATCCCCTTGCTTAAGGTAGGGTAATATACGATTTTGGAAAAATGGAATTGTTCTAGCAGCAGTATCTTCCAAGCTCTCTCCTTTTGGTGGTCGAACAGAAAATGAGCGTCGCCACTGGTGTACAATGTCTTTACCTACCTTCTGTGCCATCTCAGCTTTATTAAAGCCCTGCAATTCGCCATAGTAGCGCTCGTCAAGATCTGGGCTCATGAAAATTGGTACTTCTTTACTCTTGCCACCAGAGTAGTGATCCCAACCGTGCCAGCTTGGGTCATCGGTATCATGTTTAAAAACGGGGCTTTTCCCACTACAAGCCCCATCACACTCAGTTAGACAGATAGCTGTTGTCTCCAGCGCACGAACTAACAAGCTCGTAAAGCACAAATCAATCTGATAGGAACTGATTTTCTTGGCTGCTTCCATCGCCTCTTGGCGACCAACATGATTAAGCGGTACATCCACCCAACCAGTAAATCGGTTAGCTGCATTCCAAGTACTTTGACCGTGACGAACTAAAATTAGTTTTGCCATTTTTATTGCTTCAAGTTTTTGGTCAAGCTTACTGCTGTCCGTACCATCTGATTGGCATAACCCCATTCATTGTCATACCAGCTCATGACCTTCACTAAGTCGCCGTCGACGACTTGTGTCATTGTCAAATCAACAATTGAAGCATGAGAATCGCCAACGATATCAGATGAGACAATTTCTTCTTCAGAAACTTCTAAGATATTTTTGTAGCGATCGCTTTGTGCTTCCTTTTTAAAGATGCTATTGATTTCCTCGACAGTTGTTTGTCTTTGAGTTACAAAAATTACATCAGCAATTGAACCAACTGGGATTGGTGCACGCACTGCTACACCGTCGAATTTATTTTCAAATTCAGGCAGTACTTTAGTGGTTGCAATCGCAGCCCCAGTAGAAGTCGGTACTAAATTGGCAGCACCTGCTCTTCCACGACGGAACTTCTTGCTTGGTGCATCGACAATTTGTTGAGAAGAAGTATAGGCATGAACCGTTGACATAATTGCTTTTTTCACACCGATTCTTCTGCCCATAATTTCTACTATAGGTGTAATGCAATTGGTTGTACAACTGGCACAAGAGAAGATTGGTGCAGAATTAGGTATTTGGTTAACGCCATACACTACAGTAGTAACATCCTCACTTTTAGAAGGTGCTGAGAGAATTGCATATTTTGCACCTGCGTTAAGATGCTTCTCTAAACCTTCCTTCTTTGTGAAAATCCCGGTACATTCAAAAACTATATCAATTCCTAAGCTATCCCAAGGAAGTTGTTCCGGGTCTTTTTCACTAAAAACTTTATATTCCTTACCGTCTACGATTAAGCTATTTTGGTCACTTTCTACCTTTTTTTCATATTTACCGTAAACACTGTCGTACTTGACCAAGTAAGCAAGATTATCAACTGGAACCAAATCATTAACAGCAATTAATTCTAATTCTTGCTCATCGAGTATAAGCTTAAAAACTGCTCTGCCAATTCTACCTAATCCATTAATTGCCACTCTAGTCATAATTGGCCTCCAAATTCAAATTTTTTCAACTGTCTTTTTGATAGTATTAATTTATCAAAAAGAACACATTCGTCAGAATTCAGGAGTCACAAGAATAAATGCTGGTAAAAACCTCATCCCTTGTGGATGAAATAGGGGTTGAAACTTTTCTTAAAACACCCTTCTCCTGTCGGAGACGCTTCGCGCGACGCGCAGCCATGCCCGCAGGGCTTTACGGGTGACGCTCGTTCCTCGCTAACGCTTCGCTAGCGCCAGTTCCCTAGGTCGGGAAACCCTCCTTCTCCCAAGGGGAGACGCACTCGCGTTCAGGACTGGACTCACCATCCCTTTATGGGTGGTGTATTCTGACTCCAGAATTGCTGAATTCTTTTATAGAGGTAGTTACCGCGAGTTCTAACGCTAAACTCCTAATCTGTCGTCCCTGTTTGCAGAGATTGTTCTTCAACTAAATTCCATTCGGTGTGAAAAACACCTGGTTTATCGATGCGCTCGTAAGTATGGGAACCAAAGTAGTCGCGCTGGGCTTGGATTAGATTTTGGGGTAGGCGATCGCGACGATAAGTGTTAAAGTATGCGAGAGAAGCACTGAATGCTGGAATTGGAATATCTAGCGCTACTGCTGTTGCTATAACTTCACGCCAAACAGGCAATTTATTCAAAATCGCTTCTTTAAAATTCCTCGCTAAAAGCAAGTTCTGTAAATCGGGCTTTTGTCTAAAGGCATCTTGAATATCATCTAAACATTTAGCCCGAATGATACAACCGCCCTTCCAAATTCTGGCTACTTCACTCAAGTTTAGTTTATAGTCATGGACTTGCGAGGCTGCCCGCAATAACTCCATCCCCTCAGCATAAGAGCAGATTTGAGCGCAGTACAATGCATCTCGCAGCTTATCAATAAAGGACTGAATATCTACCTGATACTTTTTGATTGTACTGCAGAGGGCTTGAGCTACTATTGAGCGCTCCTTTTTAAAGGCGGACATTGTGCGAGCGTTGACAGCCGCCGAGATCGTTGGAACTGGTACTCCCAACTCTAGCGCACCCATTACCGTCCAACGCCCTGTTCCCTTTTGTTCTGCCACATCAAGAATATTATCTACTAGGGGCGTGTTACTTTCTGGATCGATGTACTGAAAAATATTGGCGGTAATTTCCATCAAGTATGAATTCAGTTCTTCAGTGGCATTCCATGCTGAAAAACAGCTATGCAACTGCTCGTTATCGAGTCCTAAGCCGTGGTTGAGTACGTCATAAGCCTCTGCAATTAGTTGCATGTTTCCATACTCAATACCATTATGCACCATTTTGACGTAGTGACCCGCACCACCAGAACCAAGATAAGTTACACAAGGACCATCCTCTACTTGGGCCGCAATCTTGGTCAAAATTGGTTCTAAAGTCTCATAGGCAAACTCACTACCTCCTGGCATCAAGCTAGGTCCTTTCAGTGCGCCCTCTTCGCCGCCACTAACTCCCATACCAATAAATTCCAGATTAGCAGATTTTAATTCTTGACTACGGCGGGCAGTATCTTCATAAAAGGAGTTACCGCCATCAATAAGGATGTCACCTGGTTCCAGTAAAGGCTTAAGCTGGCTGATTACAGCATCCACTGCTTTGCCAGCTCTCACCATCATCAGAATTTTGCGAGGTCGTTCCAGGGAATTAACTAACTCCTTTGGGGAATAGGTGGCTTGAATTTTTTTGTCTTTTGCTCGCTCAGACATAAATTTGTCTGTCTTTTCTGTTGTACGATTGTAGACTGCCACCGAGAATCCTTGATGCTCAACATTCAGCGCTAAATTCTCACCCATGACAGCTAAACCAATTAGACCGAATTGCTGCTGTGACATAAAAAATATTACCTGAATTGTATTGATCAAAGCTGTTCAGGGGTGACCGCATACAGAGCAGTGCGCAAAGAGCGATCGCCCCTTATAAATTTAAACAAACCTTGCGATTTTTTGGGAGAATGAATCTTCACAACCGTCACTGTTTAAATCCCTGAGTATTTAGGTAGCAAGGAATTAGATGACTACATTTTTATACGAAAAATTTTGCATTATCTTGTATTTTTCGTGTTTTTCTATTGTTATAAATAAAGTTAAACTTTAATAGTGGAGAAGTCGTGTAAAAATCAAACACCTATTCAGAACTACCTCTCGAGAAATAGTGTTGCTATCTCTAACGGTATAGGTGAGTGTTTCAATATTCCTGTTCAAGTATTGTCCCGCTAAGTTTTTCGGGTATAGCTGCCTAGAGAGCGCTTACCACTTCATTTTTACCCGAGTTTTCCACTATTCAAGTTTAGTATGACACTATAGTCAGACTCAGTTGTTGATTCGACTGAAGCTTATTGGCTCGATTTTCTCTTTTACTTCACTTATAAACCTATTTTTAACTAAAAAAAAGAGAATTTGTATTAAGTTCGGACGATTACTTATAAACGCGTAGTATTTAGGCTTTAGTGTTCATAGTAGAAATTGATTTTTTGACCGTGTACTCTTACACTCAGCATGACTGAGAACAGCGTCTGCCAAGATAGCCCAATGGGTTCGCTTTGCCACAAATGTGCTAAGCGGCGTACCCTCGATCATTGTGGGACTCTTTGCGTATAGTGTTATTGTTTTAGCAATGAATCACTTTTCGGCAAGGGCAGGAGGGTTTGCCCTTGCTATTCTGATGTTACCCATAGTAGTGCGAGCGACTGATGAAGCCTTACAGTTAGTACCCCAAGAAGTCCGTTGGGCGTCAGTCGGTGTAGGTGCTTCCAACTTTCAAACTGTGTTACAGGTAGTACTACCAGCTGCGACCGGAGCAGCAATTACAGGAGTGATGCTAGCGATCGCTCGCGCTGCTGGTGAAACCGCACCTTTAATTTTTACATCTTTGTTCACCCAGTTCTGGCCAGGAGGTTTATCGCAGCCAATTCCGACTCTATCAGTCTTAATCTACAACTTTGCTAGTCTTCCGTACGCAAATCAGCGAGAACTTGCCTGGGCTGCTTCTCTCATCTTAGTACTTTTGATTTTGATTGCTAATATTATTGCTCGTTTGATAGCACGTAGGAGTGTTTATTAAATAGATTGTCATCCAAAATCTTATAATTTCCATTCCCGTCAAGATGTTAAATTCAAACCTACAAAGAATTAATTATGCCTGCTCAAAATCAAACCAACGATATCCAGAGTAATAAACCAAAAAATACTACTCAAACTCAGTCAGTTTTACGGACAGAAAATTTAAGTGTTTACTACGGCGATACTTTGGCACTTCGGGATGTTTCTATGGAAATTCCAAAAAATCGTGTAACTGCTTTTATTGGACCTTCTGGTTGTGGCAAAAGTACGTTACTTCGATGCTTTAATCGTCTCAATGATCTCATCGATGGCTGTAGAGTAGAGGGTAAAGTAATTTACCGTAATAAAAATCTTTACTCACAAAAAATTGCTCCGGTATCGGTAAGACGTCAGATTGGTATGGTCTTTCAAAAGCCAAATCCTTTTCCCAAATCAATTTATGAAAATATTGCTTACGGGGCTAGAGTGACTGGTAAAAAGGTTAATTTGGATGAATTAGTAGAGCAATCTCTGCGGCAATCAGCTTTATGGGATGAGGTCAAAGATAAACTGAAGACAAATGGTATATCCCTCTCTGGTGGTCAACAGCAACGTTTATGTATTGCTCGCGCGATCGCACTCAAGCCCGAAGTTGTCTTAATGGATGAACCGTGTTCATCCCTCGATCCTGTTTCTACTCAGCGAATCGAGGAACTAATTCACGACCTCAAGCAGGAGTACACAATTATTATCGTGACTCATAACATGCAGCAAGCAGTACGTGTGTCTGATTTCACTGCTTTCTTTAATGCTGAAGAGTCATCTAAGGGAAAACGCTTCGGTTACTTAGTAGAGTATGACAGGACTCAAAATATTTTTGAATCTCCACAAGTAGAAGAAACCAAAGAATATGTGAGCGGTCGCTTTGGTTAGAAAAAATTGGGGAGAGGAATTGACATAGAAAATGCAGATGTCATATCTTCTCCAATCCCCAAGAACTCACAAGGAGTAATCTTTATCACGATACAGATTACAAGTTACAAACTTAATTTAAAAAGACTTGACCGTCCCTTTGAATTCTTAAAACGCCCTGATTGTTATCGGGGGCAGTTTTTTCATTTAACGAAACAGCCAATGTCCCTGGGTTATTAGCATACATGGGTGTAACTTTTATGAATCCCCCATCCTTACGCACCATGGTAATAGTGACAGGCGTTGGTAAATTTCTCAAGACAATTGTTTGTCCACCTGTAAGAATTCGGGGTGCAGTGTACCCAATTGCTTGATAGGAGACTCGGGCATTAGTGTCATTTTTCAATCTTACATTTACCTCACCTGCCATTGGTGTGACGGAGGCAACAGCATTTTGTCTGTTTTCTGGTAAAGGTGGTTGTATAACACTAGAGCGCCTACCAGTAGGAACAACTACACTGAATGGCTGACGAAGAGGAACTCTCATTCGTAAAGTAGCAGCATTAGGTGGACACCCGTTTGGAACCAAAACCTGGTGGTTATGTGGCTCCTCGTAGAAAATACTAGGACAAGGATTAACTTTAAGAATTGGTTGCTGTGCTAGCGTTACTTGCGGAATTATTGGCACACCGATTAGTAAGCTCCCAAAAATGGTTCCTAATAATGCTGTATTTTTGTTCCTAAATTGATTGTGCTTTTGCATAAAAAACCTCGTAAACCTGCTGTAAAAAAATGTTCAGTTATATTTATTAACAACTGGCTCTGATTTTTAGTATCGACATTAAGCAAAATCCGTAATTCCTGTTCAATTGTAGGAATTAAGAATTGGTCATAACTTGAAGTTAACCATCAATAGTGGAAAACTCGTGTAAAAATTAAAAGTATCTCTAAAATTGCGACTTTAGAGATATTGTTGCTCTATCTATTGACGAAAATAAAAAGATAACTAACATTTAGCATCTTCATCCCTTGTTTCTATCGGTGGATGAGATGGAATTCCTATCCCTGCTATAGTATAGCTAAAGCGAGAAATCTAGAATTATTTAATACTAATTGACATGAATTAGGATTTTTCGGTTTTGGACTGTGTGTAATTTAGCAACTGCTAGCAAGCTATTGCTGGAAAAATCTTAATATAAGCAGTTGAAGCACAGTAATAAGCACTGTAGATTAGCAGATTTTAAACAATAGGAAAGAAAAGATGAACAAGTTAATTCCAATGATACTGAGTAGTATTCTAACTTTTGGCGTTGCTGCTTGCAGTAATGTTGCAAAAACAAGTGCTGATGCTCCTAACTCCACCGATACTAATGGACAAGCTCCTAATTTAGACATAGTTTTGAATAATAAAAGCGATGCGACTAGTGAAATTCGGAGAAATCAAGCTAACTCTGATATTCGCGCACGCGAGCAACGATACGATATGTTTAGGCAGGGAGGGGAAAGATCAGATCGCAACTTAGAAAGTGAAGTCCGCAGTAAGTTGGAGGTCAACATACCATCCTCTCAGCTAGCAGTTAACGCCAAAAATGGAGTGGTTACTGTAGCAGGGATAGTTCAAACACAAAAACAACTCGGTCAGATTGAACCTCTGGCAAAGCAGATTAGAGGTGTTAAGAGTGTCATTATCAAAGCAAAAGTGGAACCAAACTTACCCCCATATAACAATCGATAACTTCAATTAGCTCTCATAAATTACCTGAATTTCTCCCCAACTTTTCCACCATATAAGGTTAGCTTAAAACTATAACCACATCAGTGATTAACTTTCCTTTCTTAAAGTTTCTTGATTCACTTTTTGATTGGACTGCGTTTCTCGGTTTATTTTTTTACTAAAAATAGAAGTTCATTTGTAGAATCAACTTCTTACACCGCAGTCTTATATTCAAGATATTAGTTACTCACTGTGAAAATCATGTTAAAAAATTACCTTACTCTTTTTCAGGAGAGCATTTTTATGCGTAACTTATTTTCTCTGACAACACTAAACTCCAAATTACTAGTTTTTGGACTGACGGCAGTAGTTAGCTCCATAACAGTTTCTGCGATCGCTTCAGCCCAGGTGACGAATCCATCTCCAACTTCAACTTCAAATGTAACTTCAAAAAGTACCTTTTCTGATATCGGTTCTACTTACTGGGGGCGTCCATTTATTCAAGCTTTAGCTAAAAGAAACATCATTACTGGCTTTAATGATGGTACTTTTAGGCCGAATCAACCTGTTAGTCGTGCTGAATTTGCTGCGATGATTCAAAAAGCTTTTAACAAAAAATCAGTTCGGCAGTCAAGTCCTGCTGAATTTAAAGATGTTCGTCCCAACTATTGGGCGTCTTCTGCAATTCGCGAAGCATATGAAACCGGATTTATGTCAGGATACCCCGGAAACCTGTTTTTACCAAATCAGACGATTTCTAAGGTCGACGCGATTATCGCTTTAGTAAATGGTCTGAGTTTAAGCTCCAACGGTAATACATCAAATAATCTTAGCACCCACTACAAAGACGCTTCATTAATCCCGGACTATGCTGTTAACGCTGTGGCAGCAGCAACAAATGATAATCTTGTGGTTAACTATCCGAACGTGAAACGATTTAATCCATGGATGCCTGTAACTCGTGTCGAAGCAGCCGCACTTTTATATCAAGCTTTGGTTACCCAAGGACGGGTGCAACCACTCGCTAGCAATGTTGCAGCGACTCAATTTATAGTAGGGCGCAAATATGTAGCAGGTGGCACTAATAAGGTTAACCAGACCGCTTCGGCTAGCTTCTCTAATGCATCTGATGACATTTTTTCTCGCGCTGCGTCTAGTCGTTCCTTTACAACTTTGACTTCTCTATTAAAGACAGCAGGACTAGCAGATACTCTCAGAGAATCAGGTTCCTATACAGTTTTTGCTCCGACTAATCAGGCTTTTGCAGCCTTGCCTCAAGATACTCTACGACGGTTGCAGCAGCCAGCTAACAGACAAACACTCATTAAGATCTTAAAATACCATGTTGTTCCAGAAAAATTAACTGCTACTAAGCTCTCAGATGGGCAGATCACAACAATGGAGGGTCAGCCCATCAATGTTCAAGTTGGCTCAGCTAACGATCAAATTGATGTAAACAATGCGAGAGTCATCCTACCAAACATCCAAGCAAGTAACGGCGTTATCCATGCAGTCGATAAAGTTCTCCTACCACCAAACTTTGACCTAAGTCAGCGGCTGCAATAGATACTGTATATGAAACCTCAGATTATTCGTTCCACTTTACTCTCCCTTGGCTTGATCTGTGCGTCGCTTCTGACTACACTACCCTCTTCTATGGCTGCACCTGCTAGAACTTTGTTTAATCCCGTAGTCGTAGATGGTAGGCTGACGTATCAAGAGTACTCGCCTACTACTGCACCGGTTTTAGTTCCTGGAGTTGTTTCATTAGCTATGCAGGATGTGCAAGCGTTCTTAAAACAAAGAGGACTTTACCACGGAACAGTTGACGGTTTCTACGGTCAGAAAACTTATTTAGCTATCGTCTCCTTCCAAAAGTCAAGAAATTTAACTCCTGATGGTCGCATTGGACCACAAACTTGGAAAGCTTTGCTCTCTGCTTATGATCGCACAGTTACTGAAGCGCTCCCTAACAGAAGCAAATATTCAGTAACTACAGCACCAGTTCTAAAGATGGGTAGCACTGGTTCAGCTGTACGAGATATTCAGACATTTTTAAAACGGTTAGGGCTTTATACAGGTCCTGTTGATGGTATATATGCTCCCAGTACTGCTAAGGCTGTGAAAGCGTATCAATATAGCTATAAAAGTTTGAGAGACGATGGTGTTGTAGGAAAAAATACTTGGAGCGTAATCTTACATCATTAAAGCTTAGCCATTTTGACATTTGAGAAAATTAAGAATATTTGCAACTGGTAGCTAAAGATTTTGCTTCAATGAAGATATTTTTTACATCAGGATGCTGTCCTTTAATTTTATCTTCTAAGCGCTCCACAGCTAGTGCTAAATCCTCAGAAGATAGGTGCTTGTGAAATTGAATTTCTAAGTTTAGTAACACTTCGTTTGCGCCGAGTTGCATTGTTAGCAATCGTAACACTTCTTGCACTGCCGGATCACTTTTTACAATTGCTCGAATACTAGCAACGATACGGCTATTAGCACTTTCACCTACTAGTAGACCTTTACTTTCATACGCAAGCAATACAGCAACTACAGCAAGAATGAGACCAATGATGATAGATGAAATACCGTCTATGTAGGGATTTTGAAACAATTGTGCTAAGAAAATTCCTATTAAGGCGACTAGTAATCCTAAAAGAGCAGCAGAATCTTCAAACAATACTGTAAAGATAGTTGGATCTTTACTGGCGCGAACAGTCTGCCATAGGGTTTGCTCACCCTTGCTCGGAAGAATTTCCTTAAAGGCAACGCTCCAAGAAAAACCTTCAAATACTATCCCTAAGCCTAGTACGATATAGTTCCACATAGGGTCTTCTAAAGGGCTGGGGTGACGCAAATGAGAAATGCCCTCATAAATTGACATTCCTCCACCAATCGCAAAAATGAAAATAGCAACAATCAAAGTCCAGAAGTAGAGTTCTTGACCATATCCAAACGGATGGCTATCGTCCGCAGGTCTTTTGCTCATATGAACCCCTAACAGAAGTAACAGTTCGTTGATAGTATCAACCAGTGAATGAATCCCCTCAGATAGCATAGCTGAACTGCCAGTCATAACTGCGGCAATAAATTTAGTAATGGCGATCGCCAAGTTAGAGCCAATAGCAGCAAAAATGGTTTTCGTTGATGAGTTAGAAGCCATAGAAGGTAAGTTCAAAGAGTGGACAATCTGTCGGGAAGACGAGGAATAATTCTCTGCTATAGGTGAACACTCACTTTAGTTAAATTTTTAACTTTAGATAAGCGAGGCTCATTATCGAGGTAGTCGAGATCGCTGTAGGCAGCTCAAGATGCGGGTGAGCAGTTTATGTCCTTCGATAGGCTTACTCACGCAGTCATCAGCACCAGCGGCGAATATTTTATCAAGAGTATCCTCGTGGGCGTAGGCAGTGAGAAATAACACTGATAGTTTGCTCCAAAGTGGATCGTTGCGAACTACCTGGCATAGTTCAATTCCATTTATTTGAGGCATTTTTAGGTCTAAAATCAGTAAGTTTGGGCAAAATTCTGTTAAAGTATCCCAAAATTGTCGTGGGTCTTCGAGAGTTGCTAGCTTGATTCCCTGAGGCTCCAGTAAGTTCTGTATAAAGTTCAGCACTTGTGGATCGTCGTCTACTATCATGACTCTGGCATCAGTAGCATGAAAGCGCTGCCATACTTGCATCACTGAGTCTACTACCTTCTCTGGAGGCGCTGACTTAAGCAAAAAAGCACACCCCCCCTTTCGCGCAACTTCTAAGCGCGCAGTCAAACTATTTTGGTTAGTAAAAACCATAACCGGCACTGGCGGTATCTGATGGGACAGATCTGTGAGCAAACTTAAGCAGTCCTCTTCGCCTTCAGCAAAACAAAAGTCAAGTAAGACTATATCAGGATTTTGAGACGAAATCTCACTTTTAGCGGTAGCTATATTTGGGGCAGTTTCTATTAAGATTTTCCGCGTAGAGGCTTCTAGGACTAATTGCTCAATGAGTTGAGTGTCATTGCTAACTATCAATACTTTGGGAAACCAATCGCTAGATACTTGCTTGACATAGATCGGTTTAGTCGAACTCTGTTCTATCTCATGGTGCAACGCCATCACAAGTTTACATAAGGGTAGAGATTCGGTTTGGTTAAGGGACGTTGTTGCTTGAAGTATATCCTCTATCTCTTGAGCCAATTGTGAGCCAGCAGCAAATCCAAAGCTTCCCAACGAACCAGCTAACTTATGTGCTTCTTGCTCTGCTGCTAACCGTAGTTGATCGCTAAGCTTACCCTCTTTAAGGGCAATAGCTGCTTGATCTAGCACAGAAAGGCGATCGCGAACCCTCTTGCGAAAATCTTCCAGTAAATCTGCTACTGCCAACAAAGTTTTCTGTTGCGCGTGACTTAACTCTGGTTCAATTGGTTGTATCTGGCACTTTTCCTCTTCAGGTTGATACTTAAGCCGATACCCTAGACCATAAACCGTCTCAATTAAATCTTTGGGTGCGCCTGCTGCTTTGAGTTTCTGTCGTAAACTTTTAATATAAGATTTAATTGTATCTTCTGCCGGTGGGTCATCTAAAGACCAAAGGTGATCTATGATCGCACTCCGACTAAATACACGCTGTTGATTGCGCAAGAAAAGCTCCAGAACACTATACTCTGTTGGAGTCACATGGAGGATTTGATTTCCATAAGTCACCTCACAAGTATTTGGATCAAGACGCAGCTTTCCCAACTCTAGCACTAAAGCTAAGGGAGAGTTTGTGCGCCTTAGTAAAGCTCGAATTCGTGCTGTCAGCTCTGCAAAGTCAAAAGGTTTAACGACATAATCATCTGCTCCTGCATTTAAACCCATAACTTTATCAGTTCCGCTATCACGAGCAGTTAATAGGAGTATGGGTTTTTGGTAGCCCTCTCGCCGTAATTGCACACAGAGACTAATACCATCCAGCTTTGGCAACATCACATCTAGCACAATCAAGTCATAGTCGCAGGCTTGAGTAAGCTCCCAGCCATCTTGACCGTCAGCAGCAATATCAACGAGATAATGTTGTTTAGTCAAAACTAGTGCCACAGCATGAGCAATCGATTTATCATCCTCCACTAATAGAATTTTCATTTTCGCGTTTTCCTTAATTTGGCTGTGAAAAGATAGTATTTTTTAACTGGATGGTGTTTACTAATTAATAAGGTTGTGTTCAGCGTTACATCTCAAGTTAAAAAATTTAAATGATTAAATAGCAAGTTATATATATAGTTAGTCATATTTTCTATTTACCAGCTAAAATTACACCGCTAGCTAAGGGTCTCATTATTTAAAATAAAATTTCCATATTTTGATAGATAAGCTGAGCAGTAAGATAGTGCTATGTGGGGTAGCTCAGATCTTACACCTTCTCAATAAGGGCTGGTCGGCAGCGCCCACACCACGAAAGAATAAGCTTTTTGGGCTTCGATTTTCGCAATAACGTGGTGGTGCAAGATCTGAGCCTTCCACTAGCGGCGATAGCGAAGCGCTGCCGCCTCAAGGGCGGATCGCCACTAGCAAAATATGAAAGGAACACATTTTTATCGTTTTTCTGAAAGCCTTGCAGGATAAAGGTTCTAAAATGTGTTCCTTAAGAGGTAGGGTGCTAGGCTAGGCAAATCAAGCAAAAAGCTATTCAGGCTGTTGAGCAAGGCTTGCGACAGACGCAATCAATTGATCGGGCTTAACTGGCTTAGCCATGTGTAATTGGAATCCTGCTAATAGAGCCTGCTGATAATCTTCTCGTCTAGCGTAAGCGGTTAGTGCAATAGTTGGAATCCTTGTTCCTGTTTTTGACTCAAGTTGTTTAACTCTTCGAATCAAGGCGTAGCCATCCTTATCAGGCATCCCAAGATCGCTGATTAGTACATCTGGTTGGGATTGAGCAATTGAATCAATTGCTGCATCTACTGAATCAGCAGATGTTACATTGGCACCATGTTCCATCAGCGTGGTGCTAATAAATTCACGAGTATCAGCTTCATCATCTACGATTAGCACCTGTAAGCCAGTGAGGGAAGTAGGTAGTAGGGAAGCATTGGAAAAATTTTCTGGCTTGTGGACACCTATAGGAAGGCTCCCTTTCTGGTAGCAAGCGGTATTAGGAAATAAGGATTCTTCAGTTGATTCCTCAGTCTGTTTATGGATAGGTAGTTTTACTGTAAACGTTGACCCATACCCAATGCCCAAACTTTCTGCTTGGATAGTACCGCCGTGCAGCTCCACCAAATGACGAGCGATCGCTAAGCCTAATCCTAGCCCTTTATGCAACCTTGTACTCGTACTATCAGCCTGAGTGAACCGATCAAAGATAGTTGGCAAAAAGTCAGCGCTGATGCCTTTGCCTGTATCGCTAACTATAATTTGAACTTGTGAGTCAACACGCTCAAGCTTGACTTCAATGCACCCTCCTTCCGGTGTAAACTTGACTGCGTTTGATAGTAGATTCCACACGACCTGTTGCAAGCCGTTGGAATCTCCCAGGACTAGATCTGCTGTTGAATCTAACACGCAGTTAATCTCAATACCCTTAGCATCCGCCGCAGGCTGGACAACTTCAATTGCTGCTGTAATGACTTCTACTGGTTCGACTAACTCAAGGTTCAGCGAGAAATCATTCCTAATAATACGCGAAATATCAAGCAAATTTTCGATCAGCTGCATCTGCAAATTAGCGTTACGCTCAATAGTCTCTAAGGCGATCTCCGCTTTATCCTTGTCTAATTTTCCAGCGCGGAGTATTCCAGCCCATCCTAGGATTGCAGTTAAGGGGGTGCGTAATTCATGGGAAACTATTGCTAAAAACTCATCTTTCGAGCGGTTGGCTGCTTCAGCCGCACTTTGTGCCGCTTCGCTAACAGCACGAGCAGCCCGCTCACGTACTAGTAATCTTTCTCGTTCTTCCTCAGCCTGTTTGCGCTCGGTAAGATCTTGCAAAATCTTTGAAAACCCTCGTAAATTGCCCACCTCGTCTCGTAAAGGTGTAACGACGCAATGTGACCAGAATAGTGTACCGTCCTTACGGACGTGCCAATGATTACCCCTAAAAAAGCCTTTAGCTTCTGCTTCTCTCAGTACTTGCCGAGGTGCGCCGAGCTCAACCGCTTCTAAGGTAAAAATTTGGGAGAAAGACCGACCAATAATCTCAAACTCTTGATAGCCTAAAATACTTTTAGCACCATCATTCCAACTGATAATAGTACCGTTATTATCGAGCATAAATATGGCATAGTCTGTTACTCCTTCCACTAAATTGCGGTAACGCTCTTCACTTTGACGCAGACTTTCCTGGCTCTGACGTAAACGCTCATAATTACGCTTTGCTTCCAACGCGTTCATTTTAGCTTGCTGTTGTGTAGAACGCAGTATGGCATTTAGTGAGATAATCAATACTGCTACCAGTATGAACTGAACCAACTCAGCTATGTTAAACCAAGTAGCAGCCAGGGAATATGATGGAGATAGAAGAAAGTAGTCACACGCTAGAGTCGCCAAAGCAGTGGCAAGCAGTCCTGGTCCAGCACCGCCATACCAAGAACTAATCATGACAGCAGCCAAGAAGAGAGGGTAAAAAGGTAGTTGGTTCCATTGCCACCACAGTAAATGTGTCAGTAGTAGTGCTATTAAAACTGTTAGTACAGCAATACTGTAATCTTTTAGCTCAGAACGTTTAAATTTCGGCATTTTTTATCTTATCGTGAAAAACTTGTACCTTGATTTCTTCCCGACTTTTCCACTTTTTAGTCTTAACCTTAGCAAAAGCATAAGAAAGTAGACAGAAAAAAAGTTAACTATGTTAAAAAATGTAAATCATCCTTACGGTATACCCTATAGGTCGTCTTAACGAAGAATTGTTTATTCTCGTTGACTTACTTAAGAATATTAACTATAGGGTAATGGGCTAAAGCCCAATCATCACTTCAGTTTATTATGGTAAGCGTTCAGCAAGTAATTGCTTTAATTAACTTTAAAGGCGGGAGGAACAAAATAACGGTGAGTGCTAAGCAAATTTTGGTGATTGATGACGAAGATGATATCCGTAAATTAACTCAAATTTGTTTGGAAACGATGGGAGATTGGCACGTGTTTACCGCCAATTCGGGCAGTGAAGGTTTGGCTATGGCTGAAGCTAATCAGCCTGATGCTATCCTCTTGGACATGATGATGCCTGATATGGACGGAGCAGCGACTTTTGAAAAGCTAAAAGCTAATCCTGCAACAAAAGATATTCCTGTAATTATACTAACAGCTAGGGGGCGAGCCGCAAATCAAAATTTTGTCAAAACACTAGATATTAAGGGCGTAATTAGTAAACCATTCAATCCTCTTAAACTAGCTGAACAAGTTGCAAAAGCTTTAAGCTAAAGTTTACAAAAAAGACTTGTTTTTTGCTATCACTTCTAAATAGTTGTAGTCTCTCCACATTAGCTAATGTTGTAGCTTTGTATGCCATACTTACTGACAATTAAATGCTTATAAAAAGAGTTTATGAAATCAGAACTGGGATAGTGATTTCTATCTGTAGATGAAGAAGAAGGGAGAATACACTTTACGTTAGGTGTCAGCCTAAGTGCTTGTGAAAAAATAATATATAGATTTTACGATATCGATTGTAGCTTCGGTTACAATGCCTGGATAGTTTCTTTTACATCTAAAATTTATAATAATTGACGATTCTTTTTGTAACACTCCTCATCGTAGCCTCTATTCTCTATCAAAAGAACGATTTAATTCAAATATGATTCGATATAATTCCTAATTGAAAGTAGCGTTTATTTACTTAAAATGTGTGACAAATATCTAATTTTATCCACCAGTTCTCCACTCTCCAGATTTATCTTAATAACTATAAATAATTGAGTTGTTGATTTTTATTAGTCAAAGATGCTGCTAAACACAGATTTAGCAAATTGAACCAGGGAGGGCATTTTCAATGCTTAGTTTTTTTCGTTCGTCTTTCAATAGCGCTGTCTTATTAACTCTTGGAATTACAGCTAGCGCAACTTCCATAGTTATCTCAGATCCAGCTTTAGCTCAAACTACTCCTCCAATTATGAGAACTCCAAGTTCTCAATATCCATACGGAGCCACTCGTTTTTCTGACGTTGGAGCCGATTACTGGGCTCGTCCATTCATTCAAGCTCTAGCTGAGAGAAACGTCATTACTGGTTTTCCAAATGGCACTTTTCAACCAGATCAACCTGTGGATCGTGCTGACTTTGCAGCAATGATTACA
>NZ_JAAKGC010000257.1 GCF_017591665.1 Aetokthonos hydrillicola CCALA 1050
CCACAGTTTTCCCCGCAGAAAAACAACAAGATCTGTGCTTTGCAGCTATTTATCCGCGGCCCCCTTATTCCCCCCCGCCATTATTAAAAAAATTTTGCCGCAATTACCCAGATGTGCAATTGGGGGTGACTGCGTGGGGTAGCGATCGCGCATAAA
This sequence comes from Aetokthonos hydrillicola CCALA 1050, assembly GCF_017591665.1. GTDB lineage: Bacteria > Cyanobacteriota > Cyanobacteriia > Cyanobacteriales > Nostocaceae > Aetokthonos > Aetokthonos hydrillicola. The sequence continues at coordinate 157 of NZ_JAAKGC010000257.1, forward strand.
AAGCCCTGAAAGATGGACTAGTGGATTTAGCAATTGTGATGAATAACCAGCTTTTAACTGCTACCAGAGAAATGGTGGTAGCAGTGCTATACGATGAACCAATAGAAGTTCTAACCGCCGCAGATCACCCATTAGCGGAATATGAACATGTTCCTTGGTCAGAACTCATTCATTATCCCCAAGTGGTTTTTAAGGATGGTTATGGAATGCAACGGCTAGTACAAGATAGTTTTGAACGATTAGACGCCACACTACAAGCCGCGTTAGAAGTAAACACTCTCGATGCTTTCCGAGGCGTGGTGCGCCAGGGAGGATTTGTAGCTTTGCTACCTCGTTCAGCGTTAGTAGAAGCACGTAATGACCCCTCTCTTGCAGTTCGCCCCTTAGCTAGCGACAGCAATATCGCTCTACCGGATGGTTGTAGTTTGACTCGGCAAGTTGTTATGATCACTACTCAAGACAGGCTCCAAATTCCTCCGATCCAACATTTTTGGGAACTAGTGCAGGAAAATATTCCTCCACAATTAGATTCTTTGCAGCAGTCTTGAAATTGGGCATGGGGCATAGGGCATAGGGTATGGGGCAATGGACAGGGGGTAATGGGAAATGAGCAATATATTTAGGGAGTTATTAAAGAAGATAGGTAGTGGAAACCACACGGGGGAGAATTTAACGCGTGCTGAAGCATCCTCGGAAAAAATTTGTTAGAACACCAACAACCACTAAAAGCTCATTTATTTTTTACCAACTCCCAATCAAATCGTATTCAAGGATTTCCCTTTTTTGATCCTGCATTTCTTCCAGAAAATTGCTTCCATATTTACGGGACAGCGGCTTCAAATGGTGCTTCTATCAAACAATGCTTGTACGATCAAATGCTCCAACCGCACTTTCCCTACCCCTTACAAGTTATGCAGTCTGAGCTACAATTTCACAATCTCACTCCAAATAGAACCGTGAAGTTGGATGATGTTAATGTGACAACAGCATTAATCAATTGGACTCAAAGATCTATCGGGTACCGAGTTGCGTGGGAGGAATATAGTGTTGCTTATATTACAGATATTCATGAATGTATTAAAAAAGCTGAACGAGAACACATTACCCGACTAACCCAAGGTGTGGATTTGTTGATTGCTAATGCTACTTATACTCTTCCTGCTGGACGTAACTACCTCGAATCTGATATTTACTGGTTAACTGCTGTAGAATTAGCGAAGACTGTAGGCGCTAAGCAGCTTGTACTCACTCATCATCACCCAGATGACCATGATGATTTTTTAGATCAAGTTCAAACTGAGGTTAAATTTGTCTACCCCAAAGCATTGTTAGCCCTTGAAGGATTAATATTATCGGTGAAGTAGAGAGTAAGGAGCAGAGGAGATAAGAGACTTAAAAAAAATTATTATGTTTGGGCTGTGGAATTTTTGGTAATACGGATCAGAAAACGCAAAGCCTCATTTACCGCTGCCGAATCGGGAAACATTTCTGCCACATCCGGTTCTAATGCGACAGTTAAAATATTTGCCTGCTTGCGCCCTGGACCTCTCGCCAAAATTTGCATTTTGGTAAAATCATATTCATCACGCAGTTCATCTTCGTGTTCGGAATTAGATCTCTGACTCATAAACTCTCCGTTCTCTGCGAGTTGCAACTCTTGCACTAATCAAGCGAGTTACTGAATTTCGCTCAGTATAGGCGACAACTAACAATCGTCCCTGTGCTGATTCACCCAATATTATAAAACGCCTTTCTCCAATTGAATGCTCTGGATCAGCGAAGGTAATAAATAAGGGGTCGTTGAATACAGATTTTGCCTCATCAAAGGCAACTCCATGTTTTGTTAAGTTCTTTTGTGCTTTATTTTCATCCCACTCAAACTTCATAAATTAAGTATCGTTATTAACCAACTCACCAAGTTTTGCGCCGTAACGCACCGCTATTGATCTCAAACAGTTTGAAACAGTTTGTCGGGGAGAGAATTTACAGATTCGGTAAGTTCTTGCAGTTTTTTAGCTACTGCGCCACTAGTAAATAATTCTTCAGTTTTTGCTATACCTGTTTGTACGTCTGAACAAATCCCACAACGCCACAAGTAAAACCCGCCATTCCATAATGCTGTTTGCATAAGTTCTATTGGTTTGCCTTGCAACACACTCTGCATATCAGCAAGCAGTTCTTCATTCGTTCCAAGGGGTACATTTTGTGTCCTAAAGCCATATTCACGCGGAACGAGATGTAATCGTTCAACGGGAGTTACAACTCCTCCTAAACCAATAATGGCAGTGCGATCGCGTGGTAAATCACAACTTCCTTCCAAACCTTTAACCGTTGTTAACTCAACAACCCTGCGCATCGCCAAAGCTTCTTGAAACATAATTTCTGTGGGAGGATGTACAAACCCAGTAATTATGTGAGCATTACCTGCATAAGGACACCAGATAAGTTCCATTGTTGCAAGAGGCGGACGCTTGCCCAATTGGTCACGATATTCCCAAATAGTTTGGTTTAAAGGAAAATGCCTTGGCGTATAAACAAAGCCAATTCCTGTTTCCTCAAAAACTTGTTGGGTTTTTTCCAATGGTAATTTAGTCCAATCGACACCTAAAGAATTCCAAACGTCTACTAAAGGCAAACCGTATTTTGTGGGCATGCGATCGCTACCGTGCATCACCACCGGTTGCCCACATGTTGCTAGCAACAAAGCCGTTAAGGGGCTTGAAGGGGCAGTCCGAGATCTGCCATCATAAGGAATCCCTAAAACTATAAATTGTTGCTCACTCGCAAGGGTGTGTAGTTTTGCGCCTAGTTTATCGTACGCATCCAACATCACCGCTAACTCTTCTGGTGTAGGACGCTTGATCCGATGGGCAATCAAAAATGCTCCTATTTGTGCTGGTGTTGT